>NZ_JAULSI010000058.1 GCF_030711405.1 Massilia brevitalea | reverse complement strand
TTGCTACGCCGCGTTTTCCGCGGCTTCCTGCGTCATCTTCAACTATTTGATTTCGTTGTCGTTTCTGCGAGGGACCGAACTATAACAAAGCCCGCCACGGCTGACAAGCGCCTTTTTGCGGCAGTGCGGCAATCGCGGCGACGCCCTTCAGCAAGACATACTATGATTGTCAGCTCATCAACATGCCAAATCTGCAATGCTCACTTGCCCTGCCCGTCTCAAACTCGTTCCGGCACTGCTGGCTTCTCTCACTGCGTCCGCCTTTGCCCAGGTTCCGTCTCAGCCGCAAACGCCGACCCAGGTCGTGGTCGTGACCGGCAGCCGCGCAGAGCAGGCCAGCTTCGACCTGCCTGCTGCGATCGACGTGGTCGATGCCGGACGCATCCGCGACAACCAGCCCCGGGTCAATTTGTCCGAGGCGCTCGTTGCGATTCCCGGCGTCGTGGTGCAGAACCGCCAGAACTATGCGCAGGACTTGCAGATCTCCTCGCGCGGCTTCGGCGCCCGCTCGGCCTTTGGCGTACGCGGGGTACGCCTGATTACCGACGGCATTCCGGCGACCATGCCGGATGGCCAGGGTCAGGCTGCTACCTTCAACCTCGACATGGCGGAACGCATCGAAGTATTGCGCGGCCCCTTCTCTGCGCTGTACGGTAACCATTCTGGCGGTGTGGTGCAGCTCTTTACGCGCGATGCCAAGGGTCCACCGGAAATTGAATTCAGCGCTGTCGCGGGCAGCGACGGCATGCGCAAGTTCGACCTGAATGCCGCAGGCCAGGCTAGCGGCATCGGCTACGTGCTCGACGCCTCGCGTTTCGAGACCGACGGCTACCGCGCCCACAGCGCCGCCAAGCGCGAGCAAGGGTATGCCAAGCTGACCGTGCCTATTTCCCGCGACGGCAAATTGACGGTCATTGCCAATTCGCTGCACCAGCGCGATACGCAAGATCCGCTCGGTATTACCTGGGCGACCTTCCAGCGCGATCCGCGCGCCGGCGAAATCGACACCAGCGACACCCAGTCGCCGCAGCGTACCTTTGCCGACCGTTACGACACGCGCAAGAGCATCGATCACCAGCAGGCCGGCCTGCAGTGGCAGCAGAACTTTGGCGCCAACCGCCTGCAGCTGACCGTCTACGGCGGCAATCGCCAAGTCATCCAGTACCAGTCCTTCTCGCGCGCCTTCCAGGCGCCGGCCACCCATTCCGGCGGCGTGGTCGATTTCGACCGCGACTTCCATGGCGTCGACCTCAACTGGCGCGACGTGCGCGGCTTGGCCGGCGGCACCTTGCGCACCACGCTGGGCCTGGAATACGCCGGCTCGAAGGATTCGCGCCAGGGCTACGAAAACTACGTGGGCGAGCAGTTCGGCGTGCGTGGACGCCTGCGCCGCGACGAGCAGAACGACCTGTCCAGCCTCGACCCGTATGTGCAGACCGAATGGGAAGGCGGCCAGTGGGTGCTGACTGCCGGGCTGCGCCGCACCTCGCTGGATGTGGATGTGACCGACGATTTCCTCGGCAACGGCAATGACAGCGGCGGCGTCGACTACAGCGGCACCGCGCCCGTGCTTGGCGCTCTCTATAAACTGACGCCAAACCTGAACGTGTACGCCAGCGCCGCGCGCGGCTTTGAAACGCCTACCCTGAACGAGCTGTTCTATTCAGGCAGCGGCAACGGCTTCAACTTCAAGCTGCGCCCGAGCCGCAGCACCAACCTCGAGGCCGGCCTGAAGACCATGCTGGGCGCCGACACCCGTCTCGACCTGACCCTGTTCCAGGTGCGTACCGACGGCGAACTGACCGTCGACGCTTCGAGCGGCGGGCGCACCAGTTACCGGAATGCCGGCGAAACCCTGCGCCGCGGCATGGAGCTCTCGTTCGATACGCGCTTCGGCCCAGGCCTGAATGCGCGCGTTGCCGCCAGCGCACTGCGCGCCGTGTACGAAGACGGCTTCGGGAATATCCCGGCCGGCAACCGCTTGCCCGGCGTGCCGCGCGCCAGCCTGTACGGCGAACTCGGCTGGACAGCCGCCGACGGCAAACTGAACGCCGCGCTGGAATCCCTCGCCACCGGCAAGGTGAACCCGGACGATGCCAATGCCGCCACGCCGGCGCCCGGCTACGGCATCGTCAACGCACGCGTACAGGCGCGCCAGGAAGTGGGCGAATGGCGCTTCAAGCAGTTTGCACGCCTGAACAACCTGTTCGACCGCGATTACGTGGGTTCCGTGATCGTTGGCGACAGCAATCGCCGTTTCTACGAACCGGCGCCCGGCCGTAACTGGGTACTGGGCGTCAGCGCGCAGTACCAGTTCCGTTGACGACGCCAATGTCGACGCCACTGCCGACGCCGCCGTCGGCAGTGGCGTCGGGCCCGGCCGGCGACTCGCCGAGCTTAACGCCGGGATACAGCCTGGCCAGGGTGGCATCGGTCACCCGCGTTACCACCGGATTCACAGGCTCCAGCGCCGCCTCGATACTCGGGGCGGCACGCACGGCACGCCACAGGGCAGGCAAATCGCCCCCATGCGTCTTCACGGCTTCCTCGACTTCCGCCTGCCAGAAGGCCGGCGCCTCGCTGGCTACATAATTGCCGCGTCCGCGGCCGAAGTGGGCCACGGCCAGGTAGCGCAGCACCGCACCCACCAGCAGCGTCTGCAGGAAAGCGTCGGCAAACTGCACCGCCGCCTCGTTGCGGTCGGCGCGCTGGTTGAAGCCCCAGGCGGCGCCAGCGGCCGTCAATCCGCCGACAAGCGCCCCCAGCAGCGCGCCTCCGCCCAGCGTGAGTCCGCCCGCCATCAGGTCGGCGGACAGCCCGGTGGCCGCGCCCGACACCACGGCGCCCAGCAGCCCAGCCTGGGCCTTGTCGATCGGCGCGCGCACCGCGAAGTTTTCGCGCACGCGCGCATTGACCGCTTCCGCCTCGCCCGGATCGACCTTGTGCAGCACCAGCATGCGCATCGTCGTCTTGTTGATCTCCCCATTCAGGCGTTCGACCAGGGCCGCCATGGCCGCTTCCTGGCGCCGTTGCTCGTCTTTGCCCAGGCCGACGGCCTTGAGCGCGCTGCGCACCACGCCGCGCCCTTCCTCGGGCACGGTCTGGCTGTCGCGCACGGCGCTCGCAACCTGCTCGGCCGTCATGCGCAGGGCGCTGGCGTAGCGCTGGCGATTGCCGGCCTCCCATGCGGCGCGCAGGCGGACGTAGCCAGACTGCTTGCCTGGCTCGACCAGCGGCGCCACCGCTTCGTAGAACACATGCTCGTGCACCCAGCAACGTGCAAACGCGTCCAGCGCCAGCACTTCGCGTACCACGGGGAAGCGTGCCAGGTGCTGCTTCCACTGCTGCCCTTCCACGCTTTCCTGTGCGCCCGGGCGGGGTGGACCCATTCCATTGAGCAGCACGACCACCGGCTTGCCCAACCATTCGAGGATGTTCATCTCTGCTGGTAGATAGCCGGCGTCACCCGGAGGTTCCGCGGAATTGACGAGGTAAAGCACGATATCCGCCTCATCCTTGGCCGCGCGCAAAGCCTGTTGACTCAGCCAGAACGGCCGGTCGCGGTAGCGGTCGAACACTTCACGCAAGAACCATCCGATCGGGTTACCCGCCATGGCCAGGCGCTTGAGCAGGCGCACCGAATCGCCAAAGCCGGGGGTGTCCCACAGCAGCAGGGTGTCGCCGGCGGGGCTGGTCAGCAAGGGGTGGGCTTCCGCAAAGGTGGTCACGTGGGCGGCGTCGCGCACCTCGCCCACGTCCACGCCGGTCATGGTGCGGGCCAGCGTGGTCTTGCCGTTATTCGTGTGCGATACCAGCGCGAACTGGATCTTGACTGGCGCCTCGTTCATCGCAGCTCCGGCAGGGCAAGGCCGGCACCCAGTTCAATCCGGTGGCGCTCGGGTTGCAGGAGATTTACTACCGTAGCGGCGGTGCCGTGGAAGCTGCAAAACTGGCGCCACAGGGCAATGCGTTCGGCGATGCGCGCCTCGGCGCCGCCCTGGCCGCCTGCGCGTTCGAGCATGCCCGACTCGTCGAGCAGCACGGCCACGCCGCGCTTGCTGTTGCGTGCGAGGTAATCGAGGAAGGCGCCGTGGTTTTCCTTTTCCGGCGTGGCGGCCAGATTGAACAATGCGGCGGTCACGGTAACACCAGCTTCATCGAAGCGAGCATCCTGCAGCCCCACCTGCAATGCCTCCTTCGGCTCCTCGCCATACGGCACGGTGGGGCGCAGCAGGACGCGCGCCTGGGCGCCCAGCGCCATCGCGGCCACGGCCCACAAACCGCGGTCGCGCGCTTCGTCGAGCGTGAAGCTGTAGGGCAGCACGCGCAGGACAGCCGGCGTGCCGGCGCCGATGCTGTCGGCCAGCTTGCGGAAGTACGGGTGTTCAAGGTCGAGTGGGAAGCGCCGCGCCAGGCGCCGTGCGCGCAGGGCGGCAATGCTGGCCAGCACGATGCGCGGCACGATCACCAACAGCAGGATGGTGGCGCCGTACAGGTGTACCCAGCGCTCGCCGGCGCCGGCAGTGCTCGCAACGGCGGCATCGACCGTGCCGGACAGGGCGCCAGGCAGCGCCGCCAGGCCCGGCGCGGCGCCCGTGGCCGCGCCGGCGCCGGCCTCCACACCCGCTTGTACGCCAAACCGCAGCGTCTCGATTTCGGCCAGCGTGAACCCTTGCAGGAAGGGGAACACGGCCAGGGCTGGCGTGAACAGCCAGGACAGCAGAGTATGGACCTGGGTGGCGTCGAGGAAGGTACTTTCCCAGCCGGCAGCATACTGGGTGAGCAGGCCGCGTGCGTACAGCGAGACAACGGCGCCAAGCGCGAACGCGGCCGCCGACAGGTGCACCGTGCGCGACAGGCGCAGCCGCGTCAGCGGTTCGCTCAGCTGGGCCCACTCGGCCATGAAATTGCCCAGGCCCGTGGCCAGGGCAGCCGGCAGCTTGCGCGGCGCCGCCAGCTTGCCCACGCCCAGGCGCCGCAGCAGGCCCTGGCCGGCCAAACCGGTCTTGCCGCCGGGAACCAGCGCCCACACCAGCAGCGCCACATACACCAGCAGGTTCCAGCCGACGATGAACAGGAGCGGCGCCGACAGCAGGTCGACGCGGTGCGGATCGGCGATCCGGTCCAGCAGCGCGCCGGCGAACAGGGCCAGCAGCGGCAAGGCTGCCCAGAAACCGGGCAGGCCGAGGGCGCGCTTCTGGAAAGCGGCAAAGGCCGGCGTACGCTCGGCCAGCCGCTTCAGGATCTGCTCCGAGCGCTGCTGCAAGAAATGGTCTTGCGTCACTGCGCTCTTGCTGTCGGATGCCTGCCAGGCCGCCAGCTCGCGCGCGCTGCGGCTCGCGTACTTGCGGTCGTCCTCGCTCAGCACGGCATGGCCGGCGTCGGCCGTTTCGATGGCGCGTACCAGCACGACGCGCCTTGCTACCTGTTCATTCATGCGGCTCCCATTTATTCGATTGGCAACACTCCCCCGTATTGTGCCGCAGATCGGGGGCAAGCCCCAGCACGGGCCGCAGGCGCCCGCCTGGCGGCGAGCGGAGCCGTTGGGCCTTCCCTCTCAATCCTGCTAGTTTGCACCGCTGGCTTTTTGCGCATGACCGTCGATACCCGCCGATGTTCCCGCTCATCGGCCTGTTCCTGACGCCGGTCTGGCTTGTGCGAGACAGGTGAGCATGCCTACCGCGCAGGCATAAAATGACGGGACAATTCGTGTTTACCCGGTGTATTCTGTAGCGGTATCGGTTGTGTTGAGATGGTCGAGAACAGTCCAATAAAGTAACGGCCCAAGACGCCAGTTACGGACCCCAGGAGACAACATGTCGAGGTTTGCCGTTGAACACGTCAAGCGCGTCCGTTCGGTCGTCCAGGACCGGATCGGTACCGACCATATGGGCACAGCCAACCGGATCACCCGGTCCTGGATCCGTTGCCTGAACGATTACCAGCTCGACCCAGGCACCTGCGCCGAGCCCGAAGTCGTCGCCGCCATCGAACTGCAGGAGCGCCAGGCGCGCCTGGCCGATGTGCAGGCAGTCGCCAAGGTCGAAATGGCCAACCTCTACCAGCAGCTGGCCGGCTCCGGCTACGCCATCATGCTGACCGACCGCGAAGGCGTGCTGCTCAACTATTTCGGCGACCCGGCCTTCACCCATGCTGCCTCGAAAACCGGCCTGGCCCAGGGCGCCGTCTGGAGCGAGCGCGTGCAGGGCACCAACGGCATGGGTACCTGCCTGGTCGAGCGGCGCCCGATCACCGTGCACCGCGACGAGCATTACCTGTCACGCAACATCGGTCTCAGCTGCGCCGCCGCCCCGATCTTCGACCACGAGGGCGAACTGGTGGGCGTGCTCGATGCGTCCGGCGAATCACGCCTGGCCCAGCAGCACACCCTGGCCCTGGTCTGCATGTCGGTGCAGATGATCGAGAACCGCGTTTTCCTGCACCAGTTCCGCCACGACTACATCCTGCGCTTCCATAACCGGCCCGAATTCGTCGGCACCCTGCACGAAGGCGCGATCGCCCTGAGTATCGAAGGAAAGGTATTGGCTGCCAGCCGCGGCGCCCTGTTCCAGCTCGGCTTTTCCGGCCCGGACGAGATCGCCGGCCGCGACATCGGCGAACTCTTCAATGTCACCTTTCCCGGCCTGGTCGACAGCAGCGTGCGGCGCGCCTTCCACCCGGTGCCGATCTTCGAAGTGCGCAACAGCGCGCGCTTCTTCGCCGTGGTCTACCAGCCGGTCGCCTCGAACGGCCTGCGGCGTGCGCCGCGCAGCCTGCCGGGCCATGGCCCCGGCCAGCAGGTCCCGACCGCGCTCGACACCGTGCAGTTCGGCGACCCGGTGATGGCCGCCCATGTCGCCACCGCGCGCCGCATTGCCGAGCGCAATGTCGCTACCGTGCTGCTCGGCGAAACCGGCACCGGCAAGGAAGTGTTCGCGCGCGCCATGCACCTGTCCGGGCCACGCGCGTCCCGGCCTTTCGTGGCCATCAATTGCGCCTCGATCCCGGAGTCGCTGATCGAGAGCGAACTGTTCGGCTACCGTTCCGGCGCGTTTACCGGCGCCAGCAAGGATGGCCAGCGCTGCAAGCTGCTGCAGGCAAATGGCGGCACCCTCTTCCTCGACGAGATCGGCGACATGCCCTTCACCCTGCAGGCGCGGCTCCTGCGCGTACTCGAGGAGCGCGAGGTGGTGCCGCTCGGCGGCGAGGCGCCGGTCAAGCTCGATATCCGCCTGGTCAGCGCCACCCACTGCGACCTGGCGAAGAAAATCGCCGCCGGGGAGTTCCGCGAAGACCTGTATTACCGGCTGCAAGGTGTGACGCTGCGCCTGCCGCCACTGCGCGAGCGCGCCGACCGCCGCGCCCTGATCGCCTACCTGGCCGGCCAGGAAAGCGACGAAGGCAGCGTGGTGGAACTCGACGAACCCCTGCTGGCGGCGCTGGAGCGGCTGCGCTGGCCCGGCAACGTGCGCCAGCTGCGCCACCTGCTGCGCAGCATGATCGCGCTGCGCGAATCGGACAGCCTCGGCCTGCGCGACCTGCCGCCGGAATACCGGCTCGACCTCGACGACGCCGCGCCTGCGCTTCCCCTGGGTTCAGTTTCCAGTCCGGCTTCCGGCCCGGCTTCCGGCGCTTGCCCTGCTTCCGGCAGCGGCGCCGAGCTGGCCCTGACGGCGCTCGAAAGCGCCGAACGCGAGGTGCTGCTGCAGGCGCTGGAACGGCACGGCTGGAACATGAGCGGCGTGGCGCGCGAACTCAACATCAGCCGCAACACCCTGTACCGCAAGCTGCAGCGCCTGAACATCCAGCATCCCGACAAGGCGCTGTTCCACTGAGCCGGCGCAGGTGCGCGCCGTGGCGTTTCTCCTTCAACCTGTCCATGGAGACCACATAACCATGTCATCGCTTCGCCGTATCCTGCCAGGCGCCCTGGCATGCCTGGCCACCCTCGCCGCAACGCTCGGCTCACCGGTCCTGGCGGCGCCCTTCGCCTACGTGTCGAACGAGGGCAGCGGCACCATTTCCGTGATCGACACCGCCAGCGACCAGGTCGTCGGCGAGATGCCGGCCGGGATCAAGCCGCGTGGGCTGGCCGTCGGCGCCGACGGCCGCTGGCTGTACGTGAGCGACCAGCCGAACAACAGCCTGCAGGTGCTCGACCTGAATGCGCGCAAGCCCGGCCCTGCGGTGGCCCTGGGCGAATCGCCCGAAGGCGTCTCGATCTCGCCTGACGGGCGCTGGGTGGTCGCGGCCATCGAGGGCAAGAACGAGATCGCGGTCACCGACACCCGCACCCGCAAGCTGGCGTTCGCGATCCAGGTGCACGGCAAGAATCCCGAACACGCGGTATTCAGCCCGAACGGGCGCCTGCTGTTCGTCAGCGCCGAGGAAGGCGACGCGGTCGACATCATCGATTTCACCAGCCGCAAGCAGGTGGCCCAGGTGGCGGTGGGCGCCCGGCCGCGCGGCATCGGTTTCCTGCCCGACAGCAGCCGTGCCTATGTCGCCACCGAAAACGCCAACGAGGTCTTCGTCATCGATGCCAGGACCTACGCCATCGTTGCCCGCATCAAGGCCGGCTTGCGCGCAAACGGGATTGCCGTGCACCCGGGCGGCGGCCAGGTCTATGTGTCGAATGGCGGCGACGCCAACGTCTCGGTCATCGACACCGCCAGCAACCAGGTCGTGACCACGATCCCGGTCGGCCAGCGGCCCTGGAACATGGCGCTCACGCCCGACGGCAAGAAACTCTACGTGGCCAACGGCCGCAGCAACAATGTGTCGGTGATCGACACCGCCAGCCGCAGCAAGCTGCGCGATATCCCGGTCGGCAAGCTGCCCTGGGGCGTCGTCATCAAGTAAGTGAGCAATGGATGAGCAAATAAATAGGCGAATAAGTGGGCAGATAAGCGTTCGCTGGTCCGTGCTGCCACCCGATACGGCAGCGGCCAGCGCCGTGCCTCTTCAGGCAGCACTCAGGCCTGGCCGAAGCTGTCGACGTCGACGGACACCGCGCGGCGCCGCGTGACCGGAAGCGGCGCAGCCTGCAGTGCGGCCGGGTCCTTCAGCAAGGCGATAACCAGGCCTGCCGGGTTGCAGCCGATCGAGGCATGCAGGCCGGCATAGGCGGCCGTCAGGCGCGGATTCACATCGAGCACCACGGTTCCCTGTGCGCTACGGATGAAATCCACCCCGACATAGCCCCACAGCGTGGGCAGGGCCGCCGCAACCTGTTGCGCCAGGCCGGCCAGCGCACCGTCGGCGTCCAGCAGGCCGTTGACGGTACTGCCCAGGAAGTGGAAGCGGTTGTTGCGCACGGCCACGCGCTCGCGGTTGCACGCCAGGACCCAGGCCTTGCCGTCGCAGCAGAGCAGGGACAGGCTGCCCAGTTCGCCGGGAACGAAAGGTTGCAGCACATAGTCCTGCCCGGCGTTGGCGCGCACATGGGCCAGGGCCGCGGCGCGGTCGCTGAACAAGCGGGTGTCGAGGCAGCCGGCGCCATTGTCCGGCTTGACCACCCAGGCGCCCTGACCTTCCGGCAGGTTCGCATGCGGACTGTAGGTGGGGACGGCCGGCACGCCGGCGTCGAGCAGCGCACGCGCCATGTCGCGCTTGCTGGCCGCGACGCGCACGGCGCCGGGCGCGCTGCCCAGCAAAACGCGCTTGCCGCGCAGCACATCGCGCGACAGCCCCTCCAGCAAGCCTTCGGTTTCGAGCGCCAGCGGCCAGACGGCGTCGGCGGCCTGCACGCAGTCGGCAAAACGCTCGCCGAAGGCACTGCCACCGAAGGCCCTGTCGCCCAAGGCCCTGTCGCCGAAGGATGGGACGGCCGGCCAGGCGGTTTCGCCGGCAGCCGGCATGGTCTGCAGTTCGACCCCGGGCACGGCGCCCAGGTCGGCCAGCAGGGCCTGGAGCAGCATGCCGCCCTGCTGCGCAAGCGCGCATGGCACCGCTGGAGCGCCCGGGCCACCGGCGATGGCGTAATCGAATGCGAGAACTTTCAAGCGCGCCATGGCATTCTCCGGTGATGACGGGCCGGGCCTGTAATCGTGCCAGGCTCAGCGCTTCGGATCGGCAACCTTGACCAAGGTAAGTGTTTCTTCAATCGAGGGAATGCTGCCGCCCCCGGCGCCGGGCACTTGTGCGGTGGAGCCGGCCGCGCCTGGGCTGGCCGCGCCTGGATTGGCCGTCCCTTGACCGGTCGTGCTTTGACTGGTCGCAGCTGGATTGGCCGTGCCTGGGCTGGCCGTGCCTGGACTGGCCGTGCCGGATGGAGCGCGGCCAGTATCCGCAGCCGGGCGCTTGGCCACCCTGCCATCCGCCAGCGCGCTTGATTGCACACCGGCTACCGCATTGATTGTCCGTCCGCCGCCGCTCGTCCCCAGCGAGGTCGACAGCTGATACACCCCGCCCGGTACGCCCTCGCTCAGGATGAAGGTATAGGTCTTGTATACGTAGGCTTCGAAGCGCGCATGCAGCGGGTCGTCCAGGTAGGGCTGGATGCGCACCACCTGCCCCTCGTAAGACTTGCCCTGGAAGTTGATCGTCTGCTTGCCCAACTGCCCTGCATTCGCCAGCGCCATGCGGATGCGCTTGCGGAAGTAGGTGGTGGAGCCACCGGTCAGGCGCTTCATCTCGGCGATGTCGTGCTCGAGGAAGCCGAGCAGCACCGGATTGCCGTGGGCATCGTCGATGTCGGGCAGCTCGCGCCTGCGCTCTCCGGAAAGAAAGCGCAGGCGCGCATGCATGCGTCCGTTTTCCCGGGTCAGGTCGAGCTCGACCATGTCGGTGAAGCCCGGTTCGATGTTGCTGACCTTGCGAAAGTCATAGACCAGCGCCGCCGGCACCGTGGTGCGCGCCAGGTGATCGGTCTCGAACAGCAGGGTCTCGGCCGGCGATACCGGCTGGGCCCGCGCCAGGCCCGTGCCTGGCGGACCCAATGTACCCAGCGCACCTAGTACGTAAAGCATGCTCCGCGCGAAAAGCATGGACCGGGCACGCACGCCATGCCGCGGGCCTGCGCGTCCGCTGCGCTGTTGCTGGATGCGGATCATGGCGTCCTCAAGGTGGGGAAGGCTGCGGCGGCGGGAGCGCCGACAAGGGCACGCCGTATTGTTCGAGGATCGCCTGGATCTTGCCCTGGTTGGTGTCGATCAGCCGGTCGATCAGCTGGCGGAAATCCTTGTCGGCATGGCGCACGCCCATGGCAATCTCGAAATCGAATTTCATGCCCGGCTGCGACTGCAGCGGGATGGCGACGATGGACGCGCTGCGCGTTCGTTTGGCGAAGTAGCCGGCAATCGGCCCCCAGGCAAAGGCGACGTCGATCTTGCCGCTGGCCAGGTCTTTCTCGATGATCTCACCGGGGTATTGCTCGGCATCGCCGGTCTGGCTCTGGTACCAGTTCACCTGTTCCATCAAACCGTTCTGCAGCAGCCACTCGGTGACCGGGGAGCCGGCAAACACGCCGAAGCGCAATTTCTTGCGTTGCGAGGCGTCGAGCGCCAGCAGGTCGTCAAGGGTCCGCACCTTGTCCAGGCCATGGCCCTTTACGTAGGCCATGGCATAGCTGGAGCGGTAGTAGGAATGGGTGTTGGCGGCCAGTTCGAAACCCCTGGCGACGCCGGTGACGAGGTCGCACTTGAAGCGCTCGGAATGCTCTTCCTTGGCGCGCAGGGTATTGCGAATGAACCCCATGCGCTGCGGATACCAGGTATGTTCGAGCTTCCAGCCCAGCTGCTGGGCGAACAGGGCCGCGATCTTGTTCTCGAAGCCCTCTCCGGCCCGGTTCGACAGCGGCAGATTGTTCGGGTCCTGGCAGACCCGCAAGACCTTGTCCGCGCCGGGCGCCTCGGCCACGGCCTGCCCGCCGGACTGCGCGGCAGCCGGCGCAGCCAGGCACCCCAGCAGGCCGGCCACCAGGCCGGTCCGCATGGCAAGCCGCACAGCAGCCCGTGTAGCATCCCGTGTGGCAAACCGTGAGCCAAGGAAGCGCCGGTTCCTCATTTGCCGATCTCCTGCAGCCGGCCCGGTTCGATGGCGCCGTCGGAACGCCCTTTCAGGTAGGCGTAGAGGCTGTCGATGTTCTCGGTCACCATCTTGCTGCCGTCGAAGTTCGGCATGCCTTTTTCGATGCGGCCCTTCAGGACCGCGGTCTTGAACTGGTCCTTGCTCAAGACCTTCAGGCTGTCCACCAGCGAGGGGCCGACCATGCCTTCCTGGGCAGCGCCATGGCAGCGTTCGCAAGCCATGGCGCGCCAGGTCTTCCAGCCGCTCAGGGTCTGTGCGTCGACCTTGTTGCCCTCGGCAACTTTGTACGGCGGGGTATCGCCGGCCAGCGCGCTGCGGGGGAGCGCCGCGGCAAACAGGCCCACGGACCAGCACAGGGCGGCACACAGGGCGGTACACCGGGCAGTACGGAGGGAGGCAAGGGACGCCCGCTTCATGAATGTCTTCATCTCGTTTCCTGGCAATGCATGGGCACGGCGGACGGCATCCTGCGCCGGCCCCCGTGTCCGGTGTTCATCGAAGTACGCGGCAGCGATGAAGCCGCCGCGCGGCACGGCGTGGCGAGGACTCAGCGGTCCGGCAGTGCGAACACCGTCAGCACGCCGCCCAGCTCGGTGTACTTGGCCAGGTCCTTGTAGCCGCCCACCGCACCCAGGCCTTCGGTGCCCTTGGTCAGCCCGGCCGCGAGGCCGATCCCGGCCCAGCCGCCGATGCCCGACAACACCCCGATGTACTGCTTGCCCTTGTATTCCCAGGTATGGACGTTGCCGATGATGCCCGAGGGGGTCTTGAACTTCCACAGCTCCTTGCCGTTGTGGTCGACCGCCTTGATGTGCCCTTCGAGGGTGCCGTAGAACACCACGTCGCCGGCGGTGGACAGCGCGCCGCTCCAGACCGAGAATTTCTCCGGCTTCGACCAGACGATCTTGCCGGTGCTGGCATCAAAGGCGATGAAGTTGCCCAGGCCGCCGTGGCTGCCCGGCGCCGCATACATCGACAGCGTCGAGCCGACATACGGCTGGCCGGCCGTGTACTCGATCTGGAAGGGCTCGTAGTCCATGCACACGTGGTTCGTCGGCACGTAGAACAACCCGGTCTTGCGCGAGTAGGTGGCCGGCTGCTGGTCCTTGGTGCCGAGCGCCGACGGGCAGATACCCTTCGAATTGAAGTCGGGGCCGTTCTTGTCGGTGCTGTACTTGGCCACCACCTGCGGCCGGCCGCTCTTCATGTCGATGTGGGTCGCCCAGTTGACCACCGGATCGAATTTTTCCGCCACCAGCAGTTCGCCGCTCACGCGGTCGAGCGTGTAGGCAAAGCCGTTGCGGTCGAAGTGCACCAGGGCCTTGCGGGCCTGGCCCTTGACCTTCATGTCGGCCAGGATCATTTCGTTGACGCCGTCGTAGTCCCACTCGTCGTGCGGCGTCATCTGGTAGACCCACTTGGCCTGCCCGGTGTCGAGGTCGCGCGCGAAGATGGTCATCGACCATTTATTGTCGCCGGGGCGCTGGCGCGGGTTCCAGGTGCTCGGGTTGCCGGTGCCGTAGTAGACCAAGTTCAGGGCCGGGTCGTAGCTGTACCAGCCCCAGGTGGTGCCGCCGCCCAGCTTCCACTGGTCGCCCTGCCAGCTTTTCAGCGAGGAGTCCGGGCCGATCGGCGCCATCTTGCCGTCCGTCCAGGTCATGGTCTTGGCGGGGTCGACCAGCAGCTCGTTGTCGGGCCCGGTGCTATAGGCTTTCCACACGACCTTGCCGGTATTGATGTCGTGCGCCGTGATGCGCCCGCGCACGCCGAATTCGCCGCCGCTGATGCCGGTGATGATCTTGTCCTTGAACACGTGCGGGGTATTCGTCGTGGTTTCGCCGATCTTCGGATCGCCGACCTTCACTTTCCACAGCTCGGCGCCGGTCTTGGCGTCCAGCGCCACCAGGGTGGTGTCGGCCTGCTGCAGGAAGATCTTGCCGTTGGCATAGGCCACGCCACGGTTGACGGTGTCGCAGCACATCACCGGGATCACGGTCGGGTCCTGCTTCGGCTCGTACTTCCAGCGGATGGCCTGGTCTTCCAGCGCGATCGCGAACACCTTGTTCGGGAAGGGGCTGTGGATGTACATGGTGTCGCCGATCACCAGCGGCCCGCCTTCGTGGCCGCGCAGGACCCCGGTGGAGAAGGTCCAGGCCACCTGCAGGTCCTTGGCGTTCTTGCTGTTGATTTGCTTGAGTTCGCTGTACCGGTGGTTCGCAAAATTACCAGATTGCATTGCCCAGTTCTTCGGGTCCTTGGTCAATTGCTCCACATCGGAATTGGCAGCCAGCGCCGGACCGGCAAGCAGCGCCAGGCACGGCAACCAGCGGATGAGTCTTGTTGGGAATGACATGGTAAGTCTCCTGTGATTTTTATCGGCGGCCGCTTCCGCTGGCCTTGCAAATCTCGACCTGGTGGGATGCCCCATCTTCTCCACAGCACAGAACGTGCCAACCGCGGACGGGTCATTGCGCCTCGATCCGCCTGCTGCCACAACGGTCCCTGTTCAGATTCGTGACAGTCGCTGCCGCCGCTGTGCCATCCGTGGCGCAGCACCACGCTCATGTAGCAATCCAACTGTAGCAATCCACCTGTAGCAATGCGCTTGCATCAACGCGCCTGCACGTAGCAGGCCTTGTCGGCGCTGGCCTGGAGCGCCTTGTACTTGCTGGCCATCTGTTTCACCGGAACAGGATCGCGGAACATCGCGCCGCGCTCGCCGGCCATGGTCTGGTTGCGCAAGGCAGTCGACATCGTCACGTAGTCGTCGTAGGACATCTGCCTGGCGATGTAATCAATGACGCAGGAGCATTTGTAGAGGTACTCGTACTTGCCGTCGTGCTTTTGCATGCACTCGAGCACATACTCCACGCGGCCACTGGTGGGATAGTCATTGGCTTGCGCCGCCGGGGGCGCAGCCAGCGATGGCGCCAGGGGGGTGGCCAAAGCCGCTGGCAACAGCAGCAGGAACAATCGCTTCATTCGTGTGTCTCCGATGACCGGTAAGTCGGCACGCCCGCGCAGGTGCGCAGGCGTGCGTTCCGACTTCTTGCTTGTTTTTTCCTACGCGTCCTGCAGCACGCCGCGCTGCTTGGCGATATGGGTCGAGATCGCATCCATCAGCGCCGGCGACAGGGCGTCGTAGGGCGGCAGGCCGATCTCGTTCAGGCGCGCACGCACGGCGCCCATGTTTTCCGGCCGCGCGCCGGACTCGATGATCGAGGACACGAAGGCGGCGAATCCCGGCGGCGACCAGCCCTTTTCCTTCGACAGCTCGGTGTGCACGAAGTCGAGTCCATAGAAGGCATGGCCGTTATTCTCGATGCGCCCGTACATGTGCACGCCGCAGTCGCGGCAGGCATGGGGCTGGATGGTGGCGCTGGTGTCGACCACCTGCAGCTTGTCTTCGTTGGCCGTCACTTTCACCTGGTCGCGCCCGACCACGGCAATCTGCGCGAACAGCGAAGCGTTCGGCTTCCAGCACTTGGTGCAGCCGCACACGTGGTTGTGCGCCACCTGGCTGCCGATCTCGACGGTAACGGGATTCGTGCTGCACAGGCAGCTCAGGGTGCCGCCGGCAAAACCCGGAGTTGCCTGCGGAATGCCGTTGTCGACGGCGGGATGGATCTTGACTGCGCTATTCGGGTCTGCGTCGTTCATGATGGCGTCTCCATGGTTGATTGGTCCAGCGTGTTCAATACAGCACCACCGAGCGGATCGACTGCCCGCTCTTCATCAGCTCGAAGCCCTCGTTGATGCGTTCGAGCGGCAAGGTGTGGGTAATCAGGTCGTCGATGTTGATCTTGCCGTCCATGTACCAGTCGACGATCTTCGGCACGTCGGTGCGTCCGCGTGCACCGCCAAAGGCCGAGCCCTTCCATTCACGCCCGGTGACCAGCTGGAACGGGCGTGTGGAAATTTCCTGCCCGGCCGCGGCGACGCCGATGATGAAGGACTGGCCCCAGCCTTTATGGGTGCACTCCAGCGCCTGGCGCATGACCGTGGTGTTGCCGATGCATTCGAAAGAAAAATCGGCGCCGCCGTCGGTCAGCTGCACGATGTGGTCGACGATGTTCGGCACTTCGCTCGGATTGACGAAGTGGGTCATGCCGAACTTGCACGCGATCTCGGCCCGGCCAGGATTGAGGTCGATGCCGATGATCTTGTCGGCGCCAACCATGCGCGCGCCCTGGATCACGTTCAGGCCGATGCCGCCCAGGCCGAATACGACCACGTTGGCGCCGGCCTGCACCTTGGCCGAGAACACCACGGCGCCGACGCCGGTGGTGACACCGCAGCCGATGTAGCAGGCTTTGTCGAAAGGCGCGTCCTCGCGGATCTTCGCCAGCGCGATCTCCGGCACCACGATGTAGTTGGAGAAGGTCGAGGTGCCCATGTAGTGGAACAATTGCTGGCCGTCGATGGAAAAGCGCGAGGTCGCATCGGGCATCAGGCCGCGGCCCTGGGTCGCGCGGATCGCCTGGCACAAATTGGTCTTGCGCGAGAGGCAGAACTTGCACTGCCGGCATTCCGGCGTGTACAGGGGAATCACGTGGTCGTCGCGCTTGACCGAGGTGACGCCGGGGCCGGTTTCGAGCACGATGCCGGCGCCTTCGTGGCCGAGGATGGCCGGGAAGATGCCTTCCGGGTCGGCGCCGGACAGGGTGTAGTAATCGGTATGGCAAATGCCGGTGGCCTTGATTTCGACCAGGACTTCGCCGGCGCGCGGGCCTTCGAGATCGACTTCGGCAATGGAGAGCGGTTCCCCTGCTTTCCAGGCAATGGCTGCTTTCGTTTTCATGGTGTCCTTGTTGGTATGTGTCGTCAGGCGCCCGGCCCGGTGACGGGCGCGGGCAGCTGCTGCAGTTCGGCATCGTTGAACAGGCGCGAGCGCGTGAGGAAGCGCTGTCCGGTGCCGTTATCGAGCGAGAACATGCCGCCGTTGCCGGCGACCACGTCGATGATCAGCTGGGTGTGTTCCCAATAGGCGAACTGTTCGGCGCCCATGTAGAAGGCTGCGCCATCGAGTTCGCCCAGGCACACATCGGTGTCGCTGATGCTGAAGTCGCCGACCGGGTAGCACATCGGCGCGCTGCCGTCGCAGCAACCGCCGGACTGGAAGAACATCAGCGGGCCATGGCGCTGGCGCAATTGCTTGATCAGGCCCAGCGCGGCGGCAGTGGCGACCACGCGCGCGGGCTCGGCGCCGCCCCCTGGCCCAGCGCTGTGCAGGCCGTTGTCCAGGCCACCGTCCGAGCTGCTGCGGTCCGTGCCACCCTCCACGCCGCTGTTCATGACGTTGCTCATGCCGCTGTTCACTTCGTCCGCGCTGTCCATGGCCGCCCTCTCCGTCAGAAGAAGCCCAAGGCTTTCGGGCTATAACTCACCAGCAGGTTCTTGGTCTGCTGGTAATGGTCGAGCATCATCTTGTGGTTTTCGCGGCCAATGCCCGACTGCTTGTAGCCGCCGAAGGCCGCGTGCGCCGGGTACAGGTGGTAGCAATTGGTCCACACGCGCCCGGCCTGGATCGCGCGCCCGACACGGAAGGCGCGGCTGCCGTCGCGCGTCCATAGCCCGGCGCCCAGGCCGTACAGGGTGTCGTTGGCAATCGCCAGCGCGTCGGCTTCGTCGCGGAAGGTGGTCACCGCCACCACAGGCCCGAAGATCTCTTCCTGGAAGATGCGCATCTTGTTATGGCCCTTGAACACGGTCGGCTTCACGAAATAGCCTTCCTTCATGTCGCCGTCCAGGGCGTTGCGTTCGCCGCCGGCCAGCACTTCGGCGCCTTCCTGCTTGCCGATGTCGAGGTAGGACAGGATCTTTTCCAGCTGCTCCTGCGAGGCCTGGGCGCCGAGCATGGTCGTCGCTTCCAGCGGATTGCCCTGCTTGATGGCGGCCACGCGCGCCAGGGCGCGGTCGATGAATTGTTCGTAGATCGATTCCTGGATCAGCACGCGCGAAGGGCAGGTGCAGACTTCCCCCTGGTTCAGCGCGAACATGGCAAAGCCTTCCAGGCATTTGTCGAAGAAGTCGTCGTCGGCATCCATCACGTCTTCGAAGAAGATATTCGGCGACTTGCCGCCCAGTTCGAGCGTGACCGGAATCAGGTTTTGCGCGGCATAGCCCATGATCAGGCGCCCGGTCGTGGTTTCGCCGGTAAAGGCGATCTTGGCGATGCGCTTGTTCGAGGCCAGCGGCTTGCCCGCTTCCAGCCCGAAGCCGTTCACCACGTTCAGCACGCCCGGCGGCAGCAGGTCGGCAATCAGTTCCACCAGCACCATGATCGAGGCCGGAGTCTGCTCGGCCGGCTTGAGCACTACGCAATTGCCGGCAGCCAGTGCCGGCGCCAGCTTCCAGACCGCCATCAGGATCGGAAAATTCCAGGGAATGATCTGGCCGACCACGCCCAGCGGCTCGTGGAAATGGTAGGCATAGGTTTCGTGGTCGATCTGCGCCACCGAACCTTCCTGGGCACGAATGCAGCCGGCGAAATAACGGAAATGGTCGATCGCCAGCGGGATGTCGGCGGCAGTGGATTCGCGGATCGGCTTGCCGTTGTCGATGGTCTCGGCCGTGGCCAGGGTGGCCAGGTTCTGCTCCATGCGGTCGGCGATGCGGTTCAGGATGCCGGCGCGCTCGGCTTGTGAAGTCTTGCCCCAGGCATCTTTCGCGGCGTGGGCGGCGTCGAGTGCGAGTTCAATGTCCTCGGCAGTGGAGCGTGCGACTTCGCAGAAGGGCTGGCCGGTGATCGGCGTCAGGTTGGGAAAATACTCGCCCTTGACCGGCGCCACGAATTTGCCGCCGATGTAGTTGTCGTAACGCTGCTTGAAGGGATTGGCAACGCCGAGTTTGCTGATGTCCGCGAGATTCATGTCGTCCTCTTTCTGATTTGTATTGGGTCCCCGGCTGGATCGGTGTGCGCCGTCCAGATCTGAAACACTGACGCGCCGGCTGTCCTAATCTGGAACAGGTGCTGCGCCGTTTGCGCGGGCAAGTCCCGGGCGGGCAGCACGTGGCGTGTGCAGAGTCCAGGCTATGCAAGGGCCGTGCCATTCGTCTCGGCGCGGTCTGGCAGAGATATTGCTTTGTCAACTGCAAACAAGATGGAGACACGCATGGTCCAGCTTCCCCTGCGGCGCACGCCGCTTGCCCTGCTGTGTGCGGGCAGCACCCTGTTTGCCGGCAGCATGGGCATGCCGGCGCTGGCCGCCGCGCCCTCGTCCGCACCTGCACCCGAGGCCGCGCCTGTGCCCGTGGTAGTGGTCACCGGCAGCCGTATCGAACACGACAGTTACGACTTTCCGGCCGCCATCGACGTGGTCGACGCCGCGCGCATCGGCAATGCCCAGCTGCGCGTGAACGCATCCGAGGCGCTGGTGGCGGTGCCGGGGCTGGTGGTGCTGAACCGCCAGAACTATGCGCAGGACTTGCAGATTTCCTCGCGCGGCTTCGGCGCCCGCTCGGCCTTCGGGGTGCGCGGAGTGCGCCTGATCGCCGACGGGATTCCGGCCTCGATGCCCGATGGCCAGGGCCAGGCCGCCACCTTCAACCTCGACATGGCCGAACGCATCGAGGTGCTGCGCGGGCCGTTTTCCGCCCTGTACGGTAATCACTCGGGCGGCGTGGTGCAGCTGTTCACGCGCGATGGCCAGGGCCGGCCGACCGTCGAAACCACGGTGTCCAGCGGCAGCGACGGCGCCTACAAGGTCGACGTGAATGCGCAGGGCGAGGCGGGCGGGATCGGCTATGTGGTCGATGCCTCGCGCTTCGGTACCGATGGCTACCGTGAGCACAGCGCGGCGCGACGCGACCAGGGCTTTGCCAAGCTGACCACCCGCCCGACCGCGACCAGCCGCCTGACGATTACCGCCAGCAGCCTGACCCAGGACGATACCCAGGACCCGCTGGGCGTAACCTGGAACGCTTTCCAGCGCGACCCACGCGCCGGCGAAATCGACCCCACCGATACCCAGGTGCCGAACCGGACCCTGGCCGAGCGCTACGACACGCGCAAAAGCATCGACCACCAGCAAGGCGGCGCCGCCTTCGAGCAGCGCTTCGGCGCGGATCGGCTGCGTGTCATGGCCTATGTGGGCAAGCGGCAAGTGATCCAGTACCAGGCCTTTTCGCGCGGCTTCCAGGCGCCGCCTACCCATTCCGGCGGCGTGATCGATTTCGACCGTGATTTCCATGGTCTCGAACTGCAGTGGATGACGGTGCGCCAGCTGGCCGGCGGCAAGCTCAGCACCACGGCCGGCATCGAATACGGCCGTTCAGTCGACGACCGCCAGGGTTACGAAAACTTTGTCGGCGCCCAGTTCGGAGTAAAGGGTGCGCTGCGGCGCAACGAAAAGGACAAGCTGTCGAACCTCGACCCCTACGTGCAGACCGAGTGGGCGGGCGGGCCCTGGGTGCTGACCGCCGGCCTGCGCCGCAGCAGCCTGAAAGTGGACGTGGACGACCGTTTCCTGGCCAACGGCAACGACAGCGGGTCCGCCGACTACAGCCGCGTCACGCCGGTGCTGGGAGCGCTGTACAAGGTGTCGGACGGGCTGAACGTATACGCCAGCGCGGCGCGCGGCTTCGAGACGCCGACCCTGAACGAACTGTTCTATTCGAGTGGCGGCGGTTTCAATTTCAACCTGGCGCCGGCGCGCAGCAAGCACCTGGAGCTGGGCGCCAAGGCGCAAGTGGGCGAGGACACGCGCATCAATGCCGCCCTGTTCCAGGCGCGCACCGAGGACGAGATGGTGGTCGACACAGCCGGCGGCGGACGCACCAGTTACCGCAATGCCAGCTCGACCTTGCGCCGCGGCGCCGAGCTGTCGCTGGAGTCGTCGCTGGGCGCCGGCTTCAGCACGCGCGCTTCGGTGACGCTGTTGCGCGCGACCTATGAAACCGGGTTCGGCAGCGTCAGCGCGGGCAGGCGCTTGCCGGGCGTGCCGCGGGCGAACGGCTATGCAGAGCTGGCCTGGGCGGAGCCAAACGGGCGTCTCAGCGCAGCACTGGAAACCATTGCATCGAGCAAGATCTATGCGGAAGACACGAACCTGGAGCGGGCCGCGCCGGGGTATGCGGTGGTGAATGCGCGCATCCAGGCACGGCAATCAATCGACCGCTGGCGCTTCAGGCAATTCCTGCGGGTGAACAATCTGTTCGACCGCAGCTATGTCGGCTCGGTGATCGTGGGCGATACCAACCGCCGCTATTACGAAGCTGCGACCGGACGCCAGTGGATGGCGGGCGTCAGCGCCGAATATACATTCTGAATAGGCGTTCTGAATAGATGTTCTGAATACGCGTTTTGAATATGTGTTTTGACTGCGCGTTTCGACGCGGCCAGCCGCTTGCATCGCACCGGCTGGCCTGGCGTGTTTCAGAAGGTATAGCGCACGCCGACAACGAAGGTACGCGGCGCACCGGGCGCCACGAAGCGCGTGTGCCCGGGTTCGACCTCGCCTTCATGTGGACGCAATGCCTGGCCGTTCGGGAACAGGTCGGGGGCCACGGCGCCGAAGGTTTCGTAGCGGCGGTCGAAGACGTTGCTGATGCGGGCGAAGAGTTCCCAGTTCGGCGCCGGCCGATAGCTGGCGCGCAGGTTCACCAGAGCATAGCCGCGCGCGCGCCAGTCGGCGCGCTCGGGTTCTTCGTCCTCTTCCGGATCCTCGATGAGGCCATCTTCGTTGCCCTGGCTGAGCAGGCTGCTTGACGCCTGCAGGTCGGCGCCAAAACGCAATTGCGGACTGGCGTCCCAGTCGAGCGACAGCTTGCCGCTGTGGCGCGGCAGGCCGGCCAGGCGCATGCCGCGTTCCACCTCGACGTTGCGCGCCCCGGTGAACAGTTCGCCGTCGGCGTCATACACCGCTTCCAGGTAGCTGTAGGCGAAGTGCAAATTGAAAGGTCCGAACTGCCGGGCAACGGTGGCGTCCAGGCCCTGGTGGCGGGTGCGTTCGAAATTGGCGAAGTAGCCCTGGCGCGAAGGCGAGCTGAGGAAGAGGATGTCGTCGCGGTTGACGGTGCGGTGCAAGGACACCGAGTAATTGCCGCCAGACAGGCGGCCGCGGACACCGGCCTCGATCGTGCGCGCAACCACTTGCTTCAGGTAAGGATCGGCCTGCAGGCCCACCGGCAGGCGGCAGGGATTTTCCGGATCGGCGCAGCCGAGCTCAATAACGGTGGGCACGCGGTTGCCTTGGGCCACATTTGCAAACACCATCGCACCATTACCCAGCTGATGGGTGATGCCGAGCGAGGGATTCAGGCGGGTGTAGGTAAAGCTTTCCCGTGGCTGGATACCGCGTTCGTTGGTCAGGGTATTGCTCACGCGTGCGCGATTGAAGCGTGCGCTCGCGGTCAGTTGGGTGCCGGCACTCGCTGCCCAGCTACCGGCGACATAGACACCGAGCGCCCGCGCGCTGCCGACCACCGACGACGAGGGCTCGCGCTCTTCGTCGGGGTCGCCGATGACTTCGCGGGTGTCGGTGACAAAGGCTTCCTGTTCGAACTGGGCGTACTCGGCTTCGCTGTGGTCGAAGCTGAAGCCGGCATCGAGCCGGTAGGCGCCGCGCCGGGTGCTGAAGGCAGCGCTGATGCCGCGGCTTTCCTGGCGCGTGCTGGTGGTATTCAGCACGCCGGGATGCAAGGCGGCGCCTTCGGCCAGGGTAAAGCCGCACTCGTCCGGTTCGAGCGGCGCACCGCTGGCATCGAAGCCCTCGGCGCAGTCTTCCACGTAATCGTCGTATTCCTCGCTGACGTCGCCGTTGACGGTGTCGCGGCGGCTGTTGCGCGCATAGGCCGTGGCGCTCAGTTCGCTGTCCTGGCTGAAGCGATGGGTGAGATTGAGCGTGCCCTGCACCAGGCGGTTGCGGGTGGTGTCGGGGTAGGTATAGACGGCATGCCGGTCGGCTTCGTACAGGGAGTCGGGCAGCAGGCCGTTGCCGAGCAAGCGGCTGCGTCCGCCCAACAGGCTGGCGGACCAGTCGGTTGCCCCAAGCGAACGGCCGACCTTCACCAGCACGTTGCCGAGGTGGCCGGAGGAATGGTCGCGCCAGCCGTCGTCGTCGAACCAGGTGCCGCCGATAAAGCTGTGCCAGCCTCCGGCGCCCAGCCAGCCGTAGGCGACATCGGCGCGGCGCCGGCCTTCGTCGGTAAGCGAAAATTCGAATTCGCCCCCAGGATGGGTGAGGCCGGACTTGGTGGTAAAGGACAGCGCGCCGCCCAGGGTGTTCAGGCCATATAAAGGGTTGGCTCCAGGAACCAGCAGCAGGCTGCCGATTGCGGACTCGGGCAGCATGTCCCAGTTAATGACGTCGCCGAAGGCTTCGTTCACGCGCACACCGTCCATGTAGACCGAAATACCTTGTGAACTGCCGAGCACTGGGGAGGCGCGGAAACCGCGGAAGGTCAGGTCGTTCTGGAAGGGGCTGCCCGATGTTTCGTTGACGTTGACGCCGGTAAGGTTGCGCGCCATGTACTCGGACAAATTTTCTCCGCCTGCCTTGCGGATCGTCTTTTCGGTAGCGATCTGTACCGGATACGGCAGCAGGTCGCGCTCAATACCCAGGCCCGGCAGCGGCGCAAAGCCGACGATCTCGACGACTGGCATCACGCTCTCGGGTTTCTCCGGCTTTTCCGGCTCGGCCGCAGCGCAGGGAGCAAGCACGGCCGCCGCAAGGAAGCAGCAGACGCGTTCGGTGGAATGACGAGGAGCGAAAGCGTGCCGGATGGATGCGCGAAGTGTCATGGAGTGTCCCGTCTTGAGCAACTCTTAGACAAACAGCAAAGGCTGTGCCATGGCTCAGCCGGGGCAAGACCCGGCCGGGTTGCTCCAAAACGGAACAAATTGATGTACCAAGTGTTCACGTAGGGTGGGTTCTCGAACCCACCACTGCACCGGCCGACCAGTGGCACCGTGTGCAAATGCCCATGCAAGCAAACCAGACGCCCAAAGCAAAAAACCCCGCAGA
>NZ_JAULSI010000057.1 GCF_030711405.1 Massilia brevitalea | reverse complement strand
CCGTTATCAGGAGGGTGGAGTCCATCACATTAGGGTGGGCACCCCCGTGCCCACGCGAATGCCGGCGAGGTGTTGGCTTCGTTCCGAGCTGATTGGCATGCCCTAAGACACACTATCTTGTAGCAAACCCGCGCATCCTAACGGGGCTAACACCATGCTGGCTTCCGCGTGGGCACGGAGTGCCCACCCTACGGGTCTGGTAGCAAGCCGTACATCCTTACGTGGTCAACACCATGCTGGCTTCCGCGTGGGCACGGAGTGCCTACGCCGGCCGCGCCTACCCTACGGATCTGCATGGGCACAGGCGCCCACGCCGGCCGCGCCCATCTCACGGCTCCGGTTGCTGCCCAATAGAAAAGGGCCCCGCAGGGCCCTTTCACACACTCTCGGAACAAGCAATCCAAAGCTATCGCTTTAGAAGGTGTACTTCGCGCCGATGGTCACGACGTCCGGCTTCGGACCGAAGTCCTGCTTCTTGCCGAAGCGTTCGTATTCGGCGATCAGCGCAACCTGCTGGTTCACGTTGTACTGCATGCCCAGCGCACCGTAGGCGCCGTTGTCGCTGACCTTGCGGTTCAGGCCGGCGGTAGCCGATTCCATTTCAGCCTTGGTGTGGGTCACGCCCAGCTTGCCATAAACCGAGAACTTGTCGTTCAGTGCCTTGGTGGCCTTGCCGGCGATGTAGGCATTGTAGCCATCGGTTTCGGTGCGGGTATTCGCGCCGTTGATTGCGTAGTTGGCGCCGGCCTTGCGGAAGTCGGTGTAGCCGGCTTCGACGCCGAAGTTCTCGGTCAGCTCGGCGCCGCCAAAGATCTTGCCCGAGAAGCGGTAGCCATCGGTGTCGTTGATGGTGGCGCCTGGCACATAGTATTCACGGTCAGCACCCGACACGCCAACGCCGACATACGGACGTGGGGTGATGGTGGTCTGGGCCTGGGCGGCAGTGATGGTGGCAGCGCCTGCGATCAATGCAAAAATCAGCTTTTTCATTGCGAATCCTTTTCACGTATTAGTCTGGTTCGCCATTCATCTTGAATCGCGATGAGTCCAAGATAGCACTGGTCAAAAGGATAAGGCAGTGTGAATCCCGTAAGAACTGTAATCAAATGTAACATAACTGACCAAAGGTTCAGTTATTTTTGGCAGCAGAATGGCGCATGAAGCCGTCAAATTAGACGACGTACCTGAAGGTTAGATTCAGGCGTTCTCCTATGGAGCGCTTCGATTTATTGATGCCGTGAAGCCAGTTACTCTGCAAGGTTCCACTCATCAATAACAAGCTGCCATCGTGCAAGTCGAGCTTGACTGTGCGTTTGTTGCGTTTATGCCGCAAAACGAAGCTGCGCGTGGCGCCATAGCTGAGCGAAGCAATGGCCGGTTCCGGCCCCAGTTCCGCTTCGTCGTCGCTGTGCATGCCCATGCTGTCGCGTTCATCGCGGTAATAGTTCAGCAGCACGCTGTTGAAGCGCACGCCACAGTCCGTTTCGACGGCTGCACGGATCTCGGCCAGCAAAGGCGTCCATGGGAGCGGATCGAGGCGCAGGCCGGAATAGGTATAGCTGGCGTCGCCATACCAGGCAGTCAGGCGCGGCTGCAGGTGGCGCTTGCCGAACAGGACGATGCTGTCCTGGCGCCAGGGCGTTTCGGCCAGCAGGCGAGACAATATCGCGTCGGTGGAATACGGCAGCGGCAGGCGCGCCATCAGCGCCAGCGTGCCGTCTTCAATGGGAATGCTCGTGAACGTATCAGGTGAGTCGAATAGATCCATGCAGCACTTTATCCCATCGTGCCGCGGATTGTCGGTGGGTTTAAAGAACCCACCCTACATAGCTGATCGTACGTAGGGTGGGTTCTCGAACCCACCAAACGCAAGCTCAGGCGTAGGCCTCAGCCATGGTCATGACACGCGGCGTGAAGGCGATGCCGACATTACCGAACAAGGTATCCAGAGCGGCCAGGTTGGCGCTGCACTCCTCGGCCTTCCAGCCCTTGAAGATGTCGGTGCCATCTTTTTCGAAGTGCAGGTCGAGCACGTGGCCGCTGTCGCGGTGAGTATAGCGCTTCTGATAAGTGCCCTTGAAGCCGAGCTCGCTCAAGGCGGCCAGCACCGAGTGCGGTGGATGTTCGGGATCGGTGGCCAGGAAGACGCCATAGGTCTTGCCCGGCGGCTTGGCGGCGATGTCGACTTCGTAGATGCCCGGTGCCCTGGTCGTTGCGGTACTTTTCAAAAACAACATGCTGCCTCCTGCGTCGAAGCCGGCCCGGGCGCGACGCGCACCAGTCACCGTATTGACGGAACCGGCAGCAAGCTTATTGTCGTTTGCATGCTTTGTCGATCCAATGGAGCAATAAACTTGCCCTACTGCATCAATAAACCAACAGTTGCTCCGGCAACCAGGGCGCCGCAGGCGACCATGCCAAGGATGAAGCCGAGTTCGCGCCTGGCCGGATCGCGGTAGTAACCAAGCGCATACACCACGCGCGCACAGCACCACAGCAGGCCCCCGGCCGCAGCCCAGGGATCGCCCAGGTACCAGGCACACAGCCACATCGGCGCCAGCACCAGCGGCAACTGCTCGAGTGTATTCATTTGCACGCGCTGGCGGCTCTGGAAGGCCTCCGGCCCCTCCATCGAGGGCGCCGGCACCTTGTAGCGCACGCGCGCCGCGCCGGCCACCACGCCGGTCCAGAAATACACTCCCAACGCGGCCAGCGTGGCCCAGGCACTCCAATACATGCGTTCTTCCTTGTTGTTGATTCAGGGTTGGCCGCGCCACTTGCGCTCGGCCAGTGCGGTCGTGGCCTCGACCAGGGCGCCGTACAGGCGTCCGGTCGGCACGTCCCAGCCGGATACCGCCGCCTGTTGGCGCGCCACGGTGGCCAGGTCGCCGCGCGCCACCGGGCCGCTCAGGGCCACGGCCGGGCCGAGCCTGAACACGTTGGCCAGGCTTTCGCTCGCCAGCGGCTGCGCCAGTTCGCGCGCCACCGGTTCCGGCACGCCGGCCGCCACGTAGGCACGCAGGGCGGCGTCGAGCACCGTCACCAGGTAGTTCGAGGCGAACACGGAAGCAGCGTGGTAAACGGTCTTGGCAGCGGCGTCGATTGCGACCAGGCGCGCGCCGATGGCTTCGAAGGCGGGCGTGAGCAGGGCCAGCGCCCCGGCATCGCCCTCGACGCCGCACCAGGTGCCGGCAAACGCCGCCGCCACGCCCTCGGGGTCGGCAAAGCTGCGCACCGGGTGCACGCTGGCGGCCAGTGCGCCGGCATCGATGGCGGCCTGTAGCTCACTGGAGGACTTGGCGCCGCTGCAGTGGAAGACCACGGCGTTCTCCAGCAGGCCGGCCCCCGCCAGCGCCACGCAGGTAGGTGCAATCTGGTCGTCGCCGACGGCCAGCATCCAGGCCGTGGCCAGGCGCAGGTCGGCAAGATCAGCCACTGCCCTGCCGGCGCCGATGAAGACGACGGCGTCATCGGCGCTGGCCTGCGAGCGGGTCAGCACATCCTGCACGTCAAAAGCGCCATGCGCGGCGAACAGGCGGCCCAGCGTGCGGCCAACGTGGCCGGCGCCGACGATGTTCAGCGTTACCGGCATCAGAAACCGGCGCCGGGCTGGCCCAGGTACTGCAGTTCGTCGGGCGTGGAAGCGCGGCCGAGGATGGGGTTACGATGCGGGAAGCGGCCGAAGCGCGCAATCACGCCGCGGTGGCGGTGCGCGTAATCGAGCATCTCGGCAAAGCCTTCGTGCTCGCTGGCCAACTGAGTGAACAGATCGACCGCGCACTGCTGCATGCGCGCGTCCTCGGCGTGCTCGAAGGGCATGTAGAGGAAGGCGCGCGCCTGCGGGTCCAGCTTGCGGTCGGCGCCGCTGTCGACCAGCTGCCGGGCGGCGGCCAGCGCCAGCGCATCGCCGGCAAAGGAAGCCGGCGTGTCGCGGTGGGCGTTGCGGGTGAACTGGTCGAGCACCAGGATGCGCGCCAGCGTGCCTTCGGCGCCGTGCTCGATGTCCCACTCGCGCAGGCCGCCTGCCACCGCTTGGGCGACCAGGGCGCCGAAGCGTTCGCGGACTTCGTTATCGAAGGCGGCATCCTTGCGGAACCATTCCGGACGCGCCTTGCCGTAGGCGGCGTCAGTGCGCGGCAGGAACCAGAAATCGAGTACGTCTTGAGGGGTCATGTCAGGGTATCCCATGCGTTTTTATTTTGCTTTCAATTGCGGGCGTGCGAGAGCTGGAAGCCCTCCACGCCTTCGAAAGCGGCCAGTTCGGCCGCCAGTTCGGTAAGTGTCGCGCGGTTGTGGCGCGACAGGGCCAGCGCCACGAAGCGCCATTCCTGGTGCCCGCCGCTGGCGGAAATCGTGAGCGAGCTGCCGGCAATCTGGTAGCCGCGCTCGAGCGCCGCCGTGCGCAGTGCCTCTTCCTTTGGCAGGAAGTCCTGGCGAAAGCGCAGCATCACGGCTACTGCGCGGCGCGAAGGCAGCAGCGCTTCCACCCGGTTCAGGTAGATCATGATCATGGCCGAGAAAAAGGCCAGGCCCATCGCCGACAAGTAAAACCCGACGCCGACCAGGATGCCGATCACCGAGGAACTCCAGATCGAGGCGGCGGTGGTCAGGCCGCTGATATTGAAGCCTTCGCGCATGATGACGCCGGCGCCGAGGAAGCCGATGCCGGTGACCACGCCCTGCATCACGCGGGTCGGGTCGACCGGCGCGATGGCCCCGCTGCCGCCGCCGTACCAGAACTCGGGGTAGCCGCTGACGATGGTCAGCGCCGCCGAGGCCATGCACACCAGGCCGTAGGTGCGCATGCCGGCCGCGCGGCCGTGGTACGAACGCTCGTAGCCGACCATCAGGCCCAGCAGCAGCGCGCCGGCCAGGTGCAGCAGGATCACGCCATTCGTGGCGATCTCGGAAGGCGACCAGTAGGTGGCCAGCAGTTCGGACGTGGACATCACGGTCTTTCGCAAGGCTGCGGCGCAGCGCGGGACTTCAGGTTTTTTTCTTGACCAGCTGCTTTTCGAAGGCGATGTCGTTCTTGCTGACGCGCCTGACCTCCTGCGGTCCGAGGCCGTTCACGAAGGCGACAAAATCGTCCAGTTCCAGCGGCGCGCACAATGGCGGCGCACCGGGCGTCTCCGACAGGAAGAAGGAGCCGTCCGCGGTGCGGGCCATCGAATAGCCGGTGTGGCCGGTGCGGCGCTTCAGGCGGTCGACGGCGGCGCTGGCGCGGGTAGAGCGGGCGGAGGCCATCAGATCGCCTCCGTACGCAGTTCCAGCCACGCGCGCGCGGCGCCGTCGACGTGCGGCAGCAGGCGTTCGCGCACTTCGGCGTGGTAGGCGTTCAGCCACTCTACCTCGTGCGGCTGCAGCAAGGCCAGGTCCACGCAGCGAGTGTCGATCGGGCACAGGGTCAGCGTTTCGAAGCGCAGGAACTCGCCGAACTCGCCATTCGCCGCCGCCACGGCCAGCACCAGGTTCTCGATGCGGATGCCCCAGCGGCCCGGCTTGTAGATGCCTGGCTCGTTCGAGGTGATCATGCCCGGCTCGATGGCGGTGTGCGGGTCCGGCGGGGCCGACGGCGAAATCACCTGCGGGCCTTCGTGCACGTTCATGAAGTAGCCGACGCCGTGGCCGGTGCCGTGGCCGTAATCCACGCCGGCGGACCAGATCGGCGCGCGTGCGATCGCGTCCAGCATCGGGCCGCGGGTGCCGCGCGGGAAGTGGACCATCGACAGCGCCATCATCCCTTTCAGCACCAGGGTAAAGTCGCGCTTGTGGTCAGCCGTGATCTGGCCGACCGGGACCACGCGCGTGATGTCGGTGGTGCCGCCCAGGTACTGGCCGCCCGAGTCGATCAAGAGCAGGCCGTCGCCTTCGATCACGGCATGCGCAGCCGGCGTGGCGCGGTAGTGCATGGTGGCGCCGTTGGCGTTGAAGCCGGCAATCGTGCCGAAGCTCGGGCTGACGAAATGCGGACGGCGCGCACGCGCGGCCGTGATCTGCTCGTCGATCGTCAGTTCGGTGACTGGCGTGCGGTTGGCATCGGCCAGGGTGGCTTCCAGCCAGGAGAAGAATTCGCACAGCGCGGCGCCGTCCTGCTCCATGGTGGCGCGCACGTGGGCGGCCTCAAGCTCGCTCTTGCGCGACTTGGCAAAGGTGGTCGGGTTGATGGCTTCGACCACGCGCACCGATGCCGGCACGGCGGCGCGCATGCCGGCGGTGATGCGGCGCGGGTCGACCAGCAGGCTGCTGTTTTCCGGCAGCGCGGCCAGGGCGGCAGCGGCTTCGTCGTATGCCGCCAGGCGCACGCCGTCTTCCAGCAGGCGCGCGCGCAAGGCATCGGATGCCTTGCCGTCGGCCACGAACAGGGTCGCGCCATCGCGTTCGACCAGCGCGTGCGCCACGAACACCGGGTTGAAACTGACATCCGAGCCGCGCAAATTGAACAGGTAGCCGATGTCGTCCAGGGTCGAGAGGAAGTGGCGCTCGGCGCCCAGTCTCTCCATCTCGGCGCGGGTGGCGGCCAGCTTGTCGGCGCGCGACTGCGTTGCGTGCGGGGCGGCGTGTTCGTACAGCGCATCCGCAGGCAGGCCAGGGCGGTCACTCCAGATCTCGTCGAGCAGGTCGATGTCGGTGCGCAGGGTGATACCGCGCGCCTTCAGGGCGTCGCCGAGCAAACGCGCCACGGCCAGGCCGAGCACGCGCGCATCCACCGCCACCGTCTGGCCCGGCTGCAGGTTGGCAGCCAGCCAGTCGATGTGCAGCAGGCTGGCGCCTGACGGGATCTTCATCAGCCTGATCTCGCTGCCGGCCAGTTCGGTCTCGGCCTGCGTGTAGTAGCGGCCATCGGTCCAGACGCCGGCGAAGTCCGCGGTGGCGATGAAGGTGCCGACCGAGCCGGTAAAGCTGGACAGCCATTCGCGGCCCTGCCAGCGGCGCGGCAGGTATTCGGACAGGTGGGGATCGCTCGACGGCACGATGCAGGCGTCGATACCGTGGCGCGCCATGGCGGCGCGTAGCTGGGCCAGGCGTGCGTCGCGCTGGGCCGTGAAGTCATTGGTGGACATGGCTTGCCTGGATATTATTCAAGCCACGTATGATACGCCGCAAACCAGGACAATGGCGCAGGCGAATCTTGCGCTGAAACATCAAAACTGTTCCACCTGTTCCGTGGCGCGTTAAACTTGGCGGACAAACCGACAACAGGCTGCGCACGCGATGCAGCCACAGGGAGACGAGACCATGGATTTCGAAGCCGCCAAACGACTTTGCCGCAGCTTTCCGGGAACGACCGAAGACATCAAATGGGGCGATGACCTCGTGTTTTCGGTAGGAGAAAAAATGTTCGCCGTCACGGCCAACAGTGCACCGGCACAGGCGATCAGCTTCAAGGCCGAGGACGAGCGCTTTCTCGAACTCACCGACCGCTCCGGCATCATCCCGGCGCCCTACCTGGCGCGTGCCAAATGGGTGCAGGTGGACGCCAGCGCCAGCCTGGGCGACGAGGAAGCGGCCCAGCTGCTGCGCCGTGCCTACGAGCTCGTGTTTGCGAAGCTGACCAAAAAACTGCAGCGCGAGATTGAAAGCAGGAGCCAGGGCAACAGCGCGTCCTGATTGCCCTGCCAACCGAACTGCATCACAGCCCCGATTGCCGCATAATTACCCGGTAATCACTTGGTAAATCAATCACCGGAATGACCATGCAAGACTACCACCACGCCCGTGCCCGCGCCCTGCTTGCCAATGCGCGCCAGATTGTCAGTCCCGAAGCCGTCCAGGACGCCGTGCGGCAAGTGGCCGACGTGCTCAATGCGCGCTTCGGCAAGGAAGAAGAAACCAGTTTCCCGCTGGTGCTGGGCGTGATGGGCGGCGCCGTCGTCTTCACCGGCACCCTGCTGCCGCAGCTCGACTTCCCGCTCGAATTCGACTACATCCACGTCAGCCGCTACGGCGACGACGACCGCGGCGGCCAGGTGGTGTGGAAGGTGATTCCGCGCCAGGACGTGGCGGGCAAGACCATCGTCGTGGTCGACGACATCCTCGACGAAGGCGAGACCCTGGCCCACGTGAAGCAGCGCCTGCTCGACATGGGCGCGGCCGAAGTCATCGTCGCCGTCTTCGCGGACAAGAACATCAGCCGCGCGAAACCGATCCAGGCCGACATCGTCGGCCTCACGCTGCCGAACGAATTCGTGGTCGGCTTCGGCATGGACGTGTATGGCTACTGGCGCAATTTGCCGGGGCTGTGGTCGATCAACGTGGCCGATTTGAGCGTGGAACCGGAACCGGCGTTTCCGGTGCCGGATGCGAAGCCCACCGTTTGATCATACGGCGGCTGTGACCGTACGGTGGGCACGCTGTGCCCACGCGGATGGCGATGCTGTGTTGGCTCCGTTTGAATGTTGCTGTATGTCCGGGCACACGGTATCGAAATGCATGCCACGCGGCCTTAACGACGCCAACATGATGCTGTCATCCGCGTGGGCACGGGGTGCCCACCCTACGTTTGCGCCGCCAACGCAAAAAATCCCGCTTGCAGCCTCTTAACGCAGGCTAAGGCGCGCCCGCGCCGCCTCGTATTCGCGCTTCAGGCGCTCGACCATCTCGGCGGTGGTCGGCACGTCGTCCATCAGGCCCACGCCCTGGCCTGCGCCCCAGATGTCGCGCCAGGCCTTGGCCTTCGAGCTGCCGTCGCCAAAGCTCATCTTGCTCTTGTCCGATTCCGGCAGCGCGTCCGGATCGAGGCCGGCATTCACGATCGATTTCTTCAGGTAGTTGCCGTGCACGCCGGTGAACAGGTTGGTGTACACCACATCGGCCGCGCTCGATTCCACGATCGCGTCGCGGTAGTCGTCGCTGACGTTCGATTCCTGGGTCGCCAGCCAGCGCGAGCCGATGTAGGCGAAGTCGGCGCCCATGGCCTGGGCCGCGAGGATGGCGTCGCCGGTGGCGATCGAGCCGGACAGCGCGATCGGGCCATTGAAGAACTTGCGCACTTCGCCGACCAGCGCGAACGGCGACAGCGCGCCGGCATGGCCACCGGCGCCGGCCGCCACCAAAATCAGGCCATCGACGCCCGCTTCCAGCGCCTTGTGCGCGTGGCGGATCGAGACCACGTCGTGCAGCACGATGCCGCCGTAGCTGTGCACGGCGTCCAGCATCTCCTTCGGCGGCGCGCGCAGCGAGGAAATGATGATCGGCACCTGGTGCTTGACGCAGACTTCGACGTCGTGTTCGAGGCGCGCGTTCGAGGCGTGCACGATCTGGTTCACGGCGATCGGGCCGACGATGGCGCTTGGGTTGGCGGCCTTGTACTCGGCCAGCTCGCGCTGCAGGTCGGTCAGCCAGGTGTCGAGCAGTTCGGCCGGGCGCGCGTTCAGCGCCGGGAAGGAACCGACGATGCCGGCCTTGCACTGGGCGGCGACCAGGGCCGGACCGCTGGCAATGAACATCGGCGAGGCGATGACGGGAAGGGACAGGTTTTGCAGTACGGTAGGCAGCGACATGGGCAGCTCTCGGCTAAGTTGATCGGACCAGCTGGTCGATTATAGTGTGATAAAAGCACGGTCGTGCTAGATCGATGGTTCTAAATTGTGGCTTTGCCTGTCAGGTGTCGAGGAGCCAGGGGCCATCGATGCGGGCGGCGTCGGCGCGGACCAGAGCGTTTACAGCCCAGGTAGCGAGGGCGTGAAACGCATCGTGCTCTCCGCCGGCGCGCCCGAGCAGCGTCATCGCATTCGCCACGACGGGTATCGACGCCAGCAGCGCAGGCAGCTCCGCCACCAATATCCTCTGCCGCTCCAGCAGCAGGAACTTCACCAGCACCTTCACCGCATTTTCCGCATTTCGGCGCGGGTCGGCCGCCAAATAATCGAGCCGCGAGTACGCCCGCGCCAGCGCGCCGGGCACGTCGCCGAACACCCGCCCATGCCCCGGCACCACCACGCGCGCATCGAGCGTGCCGATCAATTCCAGCGTCGCCCGCGTTTCCTCGAAGCCCGGCTCCCCCGCCAGTTCGGGAAAAATCACGCCGAAGCCGTTCTCCCACAGCGCATCCCCCGCGATCAACACGCCCTCCTCCGCGCAAAACAGCAGCAGCGCATGCGGATCGTGCCCCGGCGCGCCCAGCGCCTGCCAGCGCAGGCCGCCAAGTTCCAGTTCATCGCCCGGCGCCAGCACCGCGTCGAAACCGAAGCGCGCACACTGCTGGCCGGTCGCGCGGAAACTCAGCGCGTCCTCGTCCCAGGCAGCGACCTTGGCGCTTTCCGCGGCCGGAATCGCCGTATGGCAGCCATACGCCGCCTGCAGCGCCGCATTGCCGCCGCAGTGGTCCGAATGCAGGTGGGTATTGATCAGGCGGTCCAGCGGACGCCCTTGCAACGCATGGCGCACCAGCGCCAGCGTTTGCGGCGCGTGTGTGACGTAGCCGCTGTCGACCAGCGCGGTTTCTTCGCCAGTGAACAAAACATTGTTGGCCGACAGCCAGCCGCGCTCGAAGACCTGCATGCAGTCAGGCAGGCGCGCGATCATTTAGCCGAAGTCCAGCTCGGATTCGCGGCGGCGGATTTCCTTCCACACGGCGCGCTTGTAGTCGTCGTCGGCCTTGCTCCAGGCGATGATCTCGTCGATGGTGCGCATGCAGCCCTGGCACAGGCCGGTCTGCTTGTCCATCTGGCACAGGCTGATGCAGGGCGACGGCACCGGTGTCTGCAGCTCGGGAGGTAACACGCTGCTCATGCGGACGCTCCCGCGATCTTGCGTGCCACGCGGGCATTGAAGCGTTGCGGATCGATCACACAGCGTTCGTGCGTACCTTCGCAGATGCGTTCGACATCGTCCCAGGCCTCGACCTTGAAGCGCACGCGCTGGCCCTCGACCTCGAGGACTTCGCCGCGGATGGTGAGCGTCATGCCGGGCGGCGTCGGCGCCAGGTGCCGGAAGTTCACCATGGTGCCCAGGCTCTGCTCGTTCGGCCAGTCGAGGTAGGGCAGCATGCCGTTCACGCAGGCGAGCTCCATCATGCCGACCAGGTAGCCGGTGGCCAGTACGTCGGGCATGTCGCGGCAAAAGGCGGTGTCGTGATAGAGCGCGGGCACGGTGGCGCGCGGCGGGACCGTATAGCGCCATTCGAAGCGCAGGCCGGGTTGTAATTCTGGACTCATGGCCGAAGAGATTACCCGATTCAATCGGATTGTGCTTGACCTTCGGGTCGATCGGCGTAGACTTCCCATCCAATAACCATCCAGATGGATGGTAAACAGATGGTATTCGATACAAGTGGTGAAAGGCAGGTGTCAGGATGCGCAGCGACATTGTCAGCAACAATGAGTTGAAAAACGAGCTGAAAAACGAGCCGAAGCCGAAGATCGCGGAGTCGGAAAAGATCACGATCAACCTGGGGATGATCGACCTGGGCCAGATCGATCTGCTGGTCAGCGAGGGCTTCTACAGCAATCGCACCGACCTGATCCGCACTGCGATCCGGAACCAGCTCGCTACCCATGCAGACGTAGTGCGGCAAACGGTGGCGCGGCGCAGCCTGGTGCTGGGCATGCACCACTATTCGCGCGCCGACCTGGAAGCGGCGCAGGCCGCAGGCATCCGCCTGCAGATCCAGGTGCTCGGCATGGCCAGCATCGCCAATGACGTCCCGGTGGAACTGGCGCTGGCCACCATCGAATCGATTTCGGTACTTGGGGCACTCCACGCAAGCAACACATTGAAAGCCGCACTGGCGGAGCGTATCCGCTAGGCGCACGAAAGGAAGCCACATGAAACTGAATAACCGCCTATTCGCGCAAATGCGCGCAGCGAGCCGCAAGATGATGCGACACCAGCCTGTCGATACGGGCAAGGTCATCGAGGACGCATTGAAAAACGCCTCGGCCATGACCCAGGCCGCCCAGCAGCAGATGCGCAACCTGTCGCAGCTGCAGCCCGGCGCCGGACTGCCGGGCGCGGGCAAGACCAACATGCACGACATGCTCGCCGAACTGAGCCGGGGCCTGGGGACGGGCATGGGTGCGGGCGCCGCCGCCAACGAAGCGGCCCCCGCCCTGCCCGGCAGCTTCAGCGAAGGCAGCCACACGAATGCGGCCGGCAGCCGCAGCTACAAGCTCTACGTGCCGAGCACCTATACCGGTGCGCCGGCGCCGCTGGTGGTGATGCTGCACGGCTGCACCCAGGACCCCGACGACTTCGCCCGCGGCACGCGCATGAACGTGCTGGCCGAGGAAACCGGCTGCCTGGTGGTGTATCCGTCGCAGTCGCGCCAGGCGAATCCTTCGCGCTGCTGGAACTGGTTCAACAACATCGACCAGCAGCGCGGCCAGGGCGAACCCTCGATCATCGCCGGCATCACGCGCCAGGTGATGGAGGAGTATGCGGTCGATGCAAGCCAGGTGTACGTGGCCGGGCTGTCGGCTGGCGGCGCGATGGCCACCATCATGGGCACGCTGTATCCCGAGCTGTATGCGGCGGTGGGCGTGCACTCGGGGCTGCCCTTCGCCTCGGCGCACGATCTGCCGTCGGCGCTGGCGGCCATGAAGGGCGACTTCCAGCGCCGCCACCAGGCCGGCAAGCCGATCCCGATCATCGTCTTCCATGGCGACCAGGACAAGACCGTGCACCCGGCGAACGGCGACCAGCTGATGGCGCATGCACGCGACGCCACCGATGCGATGGCCGTCGAACCCGGGCATGTGCCGGATGGGCACGCGTTCACCCGCACCACGCACAAGCGTGCGGACGGCAAGGTACATGCCGAGCACTGGGTGATCCACGGCGCAGGGCACGCCTGGTCGGGCGGCAGCGCGCATGGCAGCTATACCGATGGCAAGGGGCCGGATGCGAGCAGGGAGATGTTGCGGTTCTTTACGACCCAAAGGTGAGGGGCGGCGGGGCGGACATTTCTACTTTGCTGGCACCGGTGACCGGACATTTCAACTCTGCTGGATACCGATAAAACGGACATTTCAACTTTGCTCGCATCGCGGTTTTGTAGGGTGGGCACTTGTGCCCACCCTACAACCCCATCAATCGGTGCAGCTGCGCGAGCGTTCGTCGATGTGCGCCTTCAAGCAGGCCGGGCACCAGCATGCCGTTTCCACGCCAGCGCCTGTTCCTGCGCCGGGCACATCCGTGCCAGCCACATTCGGCACCGGCACCACCGGCGACAATTGCGTGCACCAGCATGGGCCGTCGCCGCCATCGGCCATGGCGCAGCCGAAGGCGGCGCCGCAGCGGCTGCAGAGGCTCATCGCGCTGCCTCGCGACAGGGTTCCTGTGTCATGTGTAATATCGTCCAAGCATTCATCGGCGGCCATCCTCGGTGGGTCAGACAATAAAATACAACAAGATCGCCATATAATGCCTGCAGGGGTGGGCATGTTGCCTGTAAAATCTCCGCCACTTTTATTCCGGACTCTCCATGAACGCTCAGTTGACCAGCCTGAAGACCGCGGACCAATCGAGTGACCTGACTGCGGTCTCGCCGCAGATCAAGGCACAGATCCTGGCCGAGGCCCTTCCTTACATCCGTAATTTCCACGGCAAGACCATCGTCATCAAATACGGTGGCAACGCCATGACCGACGAGCGCCTGAAGCATGGCTTCGCACGCGACGTCATCCTGCTGAAACTGGTGGGCATGAACCCGGTCGTGGTGCACGGCGGCGGTCCACAGATCGATAACGCGCTGAAGAAAATCGGCAAGCAGGGCACCTTCGTGCAAGGCATGCGCATCACCGACGAAGAAACCATGGAAGTGGTCGAGTGGGTGCTGGGCGGCGAAGTGCAGCAGGACATCGTCATGCTGATCAACCACTACGGCGGCCAGGCAGTCGGCCTGACCGGCAAGGACGGCGGCCTGATCCGCGCACGGCGCATGGCCATGCCGGACAAGGAAAAACCGGGCGAATTCCTCGACATCGGTTTCGTCGGCGAGATCGAAGCCATCAACCCGGCGGTCGTGAAAGCGCTGCAGGACGACGCCTTCATCCCGATCATTTCGCCGATCGGTTTTGGCCAGGACGGCCAGGCCTACAACATCAACGCCGACGTCGTCGCCGGCAAGATAGCGGAAATCCTGAAAGCCGAAAAGCTGATCATGATGACCAACATCGCCGGCGTGCAGGACAAGTCGGGCAACCTGGTGACCGACCTGTCGGCGCGCGAGATCGACGAGATGTTCGCGGACGGTACGATTTCCGGCGGCATGCTGCCAAAGATCTCGTCGGCACTGGACGCTGCCAAGTCGGGCGTCAATACCGTGCACATCATCGATGGCCGCATCGAGCACTCTTTGTTGCTGGAAGTCTTGACCGAACAGGCGTTTGGCACTATGATCCGGTCGCACTAAGAGATTCGGCTCCGCGGAATTCATTCCCGGCCGTTTCGTCAAGGCGGGCCTTGCCCGCCGTGACTGCACTGCCAGTACGTCTGCATTACTTCTACCCNGCACTATGATCCGGTCGCACTAAGAGATTCGGCTCCGCGGAATTCATTCCCGGCCGTTTCGTCAAGGCGGGCCTTGCCCGCCGTGACTGCACTGCCAGTACGTCTGCATTACTTCTACCCGCCCTTGTAGCTCAGTGGTAGAGCACTCCCTTGGTAAGGGAGAGGCCACGTGTTCAATCCACGTCAAGGGCACCACCTCCCCGGCAGCACCCTTCCCGCAGTTTCTCAGTACACCCGCTCCACCTTCATTCCGCGTTCGCGCAGCAGCTCCGGCACACCACGCTTGCCCAGCAAATGCAGCAGGCCCACCGCCGCCACCGCATTGTTCTCGCGCTTGATCATCGCGGCCAGCTTCTCGGCCATCGGCCCGTTGCGCTCATCCAGGACCACCTCGCGCGTAAACTTGGCCACCAGGCTGTCGTCGGTCTCGATGCGTTTGGCGATGCGGTCCAGCCCTGCCTGGTCGGCACGCTCGTAGGCATCGAACAGCTCGCGCGCCTCGCGCAGCTGCTGGCCCGAGGCCATGTGCTCCAGCGTTTCTTCCAGCATCTTCCATTGCATGTCGATCGGCAGGCGGTCCAGCAGCGCCGCCTGGAACTGCACCGTTTCCAGCTCCAGGATCGGGGTCCTGCCGCGCACCTGGCCGGCGAGGTGGGCGTCCACGCCGAGTGTGGGGTCGACGCCGAGCTTGGCCAGGTCGGCAATCGCCAGCAGTGTGGTCAGCATCCAGGGTTTCAGCTGCGCCACCGCGGCCGGGTCGATGCCTTGCGCCTTGAGTGCGGTCTCGATGCGGGTGCGCCGCTCCGGCGCCAGGCCGGCGTAACCGGGGCTGCCGGCTGTGAACAGGCCGTGCTGCATGAAGGCGGCCGCCACCGCCTGCGGGTCGCGCGTCGCATCGACTTCCAGCGCCAGCGTGGGCGCGGCCGCCACGGCGTCGCGGATGCGCGGCTCGAGCGGGTAGTAAGCCGGTTTGCCGGCGTGGATGGTGCCGTACAGGTAAAGCGTGTGTTCCTTGTCGCTCACCTTGAACAGCGCACCGCGCTCGGCGGCCATCGCCTGGCTGGCCAGCAAGAGCACGCTCAGGAACAGGCTGCGGAACACCACTATAATCGGACCTTGCATTCTTTTTCTCCTTGTTAAAAATCTTGCCAAATATTAAGCCTTCTTCGCTCGTCTGGCTGTTTGATCTTGACAACACCCTGCATGATGCTTCTCACGCCATCTTCCCGGCGATCAGCGCCAACATGAACCTGTACATCGCGCGCGTGCTGAGCAATGGTGGCGCCAACGAGGTCACGCAGGCCCAGATCGATGCCGCCCGCCTCGGCTACTGGAAGCGCTACGGCGCCACCCTGCTCGGCATGATGCGCCACCACGACGTGCGCGCCGCCGACTTCCTGCGCGAGACCCACGACATTGGCGATCTGCGCGCGATGATGCGCGCCGAGACCGGCCTCGGGCGCCTGCTGCAGCGCCTGCCGGGCCGCAAGATCCTGCTCACGAATGCGCCGCTCGATTATTCGACCCAGGTGATGCGCCACCTGAACCTGGGCCGCCACTTCGCGCGCCACATCGCCATCGAGCAGATGCACGTGCACCGCCAGCTGCGCCCCAAGCCCTCGAAGCTGATGCTGCAGCGGGTGTTACGGCGCCACGGCGTGGCCGCGCGCGACTGCGTGCTGGTCGAGGACACGCTGGCCAACCTGAAGAGCGCCAAACAGCTCGGCCTGCGCACGGTATGGGTCACCGGCTACCTGCGCCGCATCGAACGCAGCACGCTGGCAAATGCCATGCCGCGGCGGCTGATTTGCCCCACCTACGTCGATGTCAAAGTAAAATCCGTGCGCCAGCTGCCGAAGCGCCTGGACCAACTGCGCCAGCCACGCCGGCCGCGCTGATTCATCCACCTCTACCCTGGGAACCAATGGCAAGTATCAAGCCGGGCCAGCGCAAGCTGCAAATCCTCCAGGCCCTGGCCGCGATGCTCGAGCATCCGAAGGGCGAGAAGATCACCACCGCCGCCCTGGCGGCGCGCCTGTCCGTATCGGAAGCGGCGCTGTACCGCCACTTCGCCAGCAAAGCCCAGATGTTCGAGGGACTGATCGACTTCATCGAGACCAGCGTGTTCGGCGTCATCAACCAGATCGTCGAGAACGAAGAGCGCGGCATCGACCAGGCCCATGCGATCCTGCAGATGCTGCTGTCGTTCGCCGCGAACAATCCCGGCATGACGCGCGTGCTGATCGGCGACGCCCTGGTGAACGAGGACGAGCGCCTGCAGCTGCGCATGAACGCCTTCTACGACCGCATCGAACTGGCCTGCAAGGGGGCTTTGCGGCTGGCGGTGACGCAGGGCCACGGCAGCGAGCCTGATGTCGCCGCGCGCGCCAGCCTGCTGGTGAGCTACGTCACCGGGCGCTGGCACCGCTATGCCAAGAGCGGCTTCCGCCAGCACCCGTCGGATGACAGCGGCGTACAATTGTCGCTTCTGCTGGCAGCCTGACGCATTCATCACTTCCTTATGCATTCCACCGCAGTCTTTGCCCTGCTCGACGATGCGAGCCCGGACGGGCAGGCGCATGCCCAGTCGCGCCTGTACACGGGCCACATGGGCACCCTCGCCTGCCATGACGCTGCCGGCTTTGGCGCGTTGCTGACACAGCTGGAAGCGGCGCTGGCGCGCGGCCAGTACGCCGTGCCGGTATTCAGCTACGAACTTGGCGCCCACCTGCTCGGCGTCCCGGCCAAGCCCCTGGATACGCCGCTGGCGCAAGTGCTGCTGTTCGAGCGCTGCGAGCGCATGACGGCGCCGCAGGCCGCCAGCTGGATCGCCACCCGTGCCGTCGATACCGCCCCGGCCGGCATCGGCGCCATCGAAGCGAATGTCGACGAGGCGCAGTTCGTGGACGCCATCAATCGCATCCGCGCCTACATCGCCGCCGGCGACACCTACCAGGTGAACTACACCTACCGTTTGCGCTTCGACGCCTTCGGCTCGGTCTTCGCGCTGTACGGGCGCCTGCGCGCGCGCCAGCCGGTGCCGTACGGCGCCCTGATTGGCTTGCCGGACGGCGGCGCCCTGCTTTCCTTCTCGCCCGAACTCTTCGTGCGCCACACAGCCGGCACCCTGCTGGCGCGGCCGATGAAGGGCACGGCGCCGGCCAGCGGCGATCCTGACACCGATGCGCAGCGCGCGGCGGAACTGGCGCTCGACACCAAGAACCGCGCCGAGAACCTGATGATCGTCGACTTGCTGCGCAACGACCTCGGACGCGTGGCGCAAACGGGAACCGTGGCCGTGCCCAGGCTGTTCGAAGTGACGCGCTTCGGCGCCGTGCTGCAGATGACGTCCACGGTGCAGGCCCGGCTGCGCCCGGACGCGACACTCGCCGAAATGTTCGCCGCCCTCTACCCCTGCGGCTCGATCACCGGCGCGCCGAAGCGCCGCACCATGGAGATCATCGACGAACTGGAGCCGGACCCGCGCGGCGTGTACACCGGCGCCATCGGCTGGTTCGATCCTTCTTCAGAAGACCGTGCATTCGGCGACTTCTGCCTGTCGGTACCGATCCGCACCCTGGCCTTGGGTCCGGGCAACGGCCTGCGACGCGGCGAACTGGGCGTGGGCGCCGGCATCGTCCACGACAGCGATCCGCAGGGCGAATTTGCCGAGTGCCGGCTGAAGGCACGCTTCCTCACTGGCTTGACGAACGACGTCGAGATCTTCGAGACCATCAAGGCGTCATGGACCGATGGCCCGCGCCACCTGGACGAACACCTGGCGCGCATCGCCGGCTCCTGCGCGTATTTCGGCCGCGCCTTCGACCGCGACGCCGCACGGGCCCAGGTGCTGGATACCTGCCTGGCCCTGCCGCAGGAAGGCGTGTTCCGCCTGCGCCTGGCCAGCGGCGCCGACGGCAAGCTCACTATCACGTCGGCCCCGCTGGCGCCGCTGCACGAGCCGGTACGCGTGATCCTGGCCGATACGGCGGTGGATTCAAGCGACGTCTTCCTGCGCCACAAGACCTCGGTACGGGCGCGCTACGACGCCGCCTGGCGCGCGGCCGAAGCGCAAGGCGCCTTCGACGCCCTGTTCTTCAACGAGCGCGGGGAGTTGACCGAAGGAGGACGCAGCAATGTGTTCGTGCGCATAGCCGGGCAGTGGATCACGCCGCCGCTGGCCTGCGGCTTGCTGCCGGGGGTGACGCGCGCCGTGATCCTGCAGGCGCCGGCCTGGCAGGCCGTCGAAGGCATCGTCACGCGCGCGATGCTGGAAGAGGCCGAAGGCATCATGGTCTGCAATGCCCTGCGCGGCCCGATGCTGGCGGTGCTGGATGCACCGCGCAGCGCTGCCTGACGCTTAGAAGCGGTAGCCGACGCCAATACCAAACAGCACCGGATCGACCTTCACCTTGCTGGCACGCGCGCCGCCGACATACACGTCGCTGCGGATCTGCACCTTTTTCACATCGACGTTCAGCGACCAGTTGCGGTCGAGCTTGACGTCGAAGCCGGCCTGCAGCGCGCCGCCCCAGCTATCGTTTTCCAGGTCGCCGGCGCCGTTCAGCAGACGCACCTGCGAGATGCGCGTGTAGTTCAGGCCCGCGCCCACGTAGGGGTTGAAGGTCTGTTCGGGGGCGAAGTGGTATTGCAGCGTCAGCGTCGGCGGCAGGTGCTTGAAGCTGCCGATTTTCGCGCCGTCCAGGGTGACGTCGTGCTTCTGCGGGTAGGTGAGGATCAGTTCGGCCGCGATGTTCGGGGTCAGGAAGTAGCTGACGTCGAGTTCGGGGATGGTCTTGCTCTCGATGCGAATCAGGTTCGCGGCGCCGACACCGCCTACCGGGTCGGATTTGTTGGCGGTATCGATGTGCACCGCACGTGCGCGCACCAGCCAGGGAGATGCCTGCGCCATCGCGGCGCTGCTTGCCAGGCCCAGGACGGCTACCAGCAGTTTGATACTCAGCTTCTTCATTTTTCTTACCTCATCGTGTGTCGTTGTGCGATGAGGTAAGTCTATTGATGCGTCGCAACAAAATCGTTGATGCAGATCAAAACCGACATTGTTGAGGCCTGCCGCCTGTGCTTGTGGTCTGCGGCCTGTGCTTGTGGCCTGCGGCCTGCAGCTATGGCCTGCGGCCGAGACCGTACGGTGGGCACTCCGTGCCCACGCGGTTACGTGCTCGTGATTGCACCGCTGGCCGTGACGACTCGCTCGTGAACATCAAGCCTGGACACGGCATTGTCCGTCGCATGCGTTTCGAGCGACACCTTGCGGCAGCGGACTGGCGGACCAGTGCGTACCGCGTGGGCACGGAGTGCCCACCCTACGAGCAGCCGGCTCCGATCACGAGCGCGCCGATGCGATCATCAAAGCGCCGCTTCGATCTTGCTCACCAGCGCAGCATCCTCCGGCGCCACCTTGCTCGGGAAATGCTCGATCACCTTGCCGTCGCGCCCGATCAAATACTTGGTGAAGTTCCACTTCGGTTCCTTGCCGGTCTGCCTGGCCAGGCTGGCATGCAGCGGATTCGCGTTCGGCCCCGACACCACGGTCGTCGAGAACATCGGGAACTTGACGCCATAGGTGTTGTAGCAGAGGTCGGCGATTTCCTTGGCGTTCGCGGATTCCTGCTTGAAGTCGTTCGACGGGAAGCCCAGCACCACCAGCCCGCGCGGGCCGTATTTGGCGTTCAGCTTTTCCAGCCCTTCGTACTGCTTGGTGTAGCCGCAGTAGCTGGCGGTGTTCACCACCAGCACCACCTTGCCGGCGTACTGGCACAGGTCCTGCGGCGCTTCGTCCTGCAGGCGCTTGAAGTTCTGGTGCAGCAGGGCCGGGCAGGATGCCGGCGCGGCCGCCGTGGCAGCGGATGCGGCCGGGCCGCCGGCGCGGGCCGGCGCTGCCGGGGTTTGGGCCATGGCGGACAGGGAGGCGGCGGCAAGGCCGAGAAGCATGAGGGAAGATTTCAGCATGGCGTGGAATGAGATGAGGTTCAAGCGTTGAGCGCGCGGTGTTCGATTTTCAGGCAGTGGTTCATCACCACGTCGAGCCCGGCGGCGCGCGCGAGGTCGGCGGCGGCCTGGTTCTCGATCTCGAGCTGCATCCACAGGCAGCCGGCGCGGATGGCGATCGCGTCGCGCGCCAGCGGCGGAATGTCCTCGGATTTGCGGAAGCAGTCGACGATGTCGATGCGGGTGCCGCTCGGCGCCAGCGCGTCGGCGGCGGCCTGCAGATCGGCGTACACGCGCTCGCCGAGGATGTCCTGGCCCTCGTAGGCCGGGTTCACGGGAACGATGCGGTAGCCCTGCTGCTGCAGGTATTCGGCAACGCCGAAACTGGCGCGCTCGGGCTTGTTCGACAGGCCGACGACGGCGATCGTCTTGCTGTCTTTGAGGATCTGGGCGATGGTTCTCATGAGTGGGAAAAGTAGGGATGTCGCGCCTAGCTTAACAGGAAAGCATCGCCTGCTGCGAGCACGCTTGCACCGTCATTGCACAAGGCAGCCCGCCTGTGGAAAGATGGCGTGTTTTCCACAGCGAGCCCATCCATGACCCTTCGCCTGCACGCCAAACGCATTCTTGCCCTGCTCGCCGTCGCCCTGGCCTGCGCCAGCTGCGCCGTGAAGCCGCCCGCCACTGCCACGCCACAGATTGTCCCGGTGGCGCAATGGGGCGGCACCCCGGCCGACGCCAGCCGCGCGCGCCGGCACACCATCACTCACATCACCCTGCACCACCAGGGCGAGACCTTCAAGCCCGGCACCGACGTGCACCAGTACCTGCGCAATCTGCAAACCTGGTCGCGCAACACCAAGGGCTGGCTCGACATCCCCTACCACTACGTGATCGACCTCGAAGGCCATACCTATGCCGCGCGCGACATCGCCTTTGCCGGCGACACCAACACCGAATACGACCCCAAGGGCCATGCCTTGATCGAAGTGGTCGGCAACTTCGAAGAGGTCGAGCCGAACCAGCAGCAGCTCGACGCCGTGGTGGCGCTGATGGCGAGCCTGGCAGCGAAATACCAGGTACCGGTCGAGAACATCGCCAGCCACCGCGACCACTCCGATAAAACCGTCTGCCCCGGCGCCAATCTGTACCGCTACGTGCAGAGCGGGTACTTCCGCGAGCAGGTGGCGGCGAGGCTCGCTGCCAAGTGATTACAAGCGCGGCGCCCTGATCTGCTGGCCGTTCTGGTGCAGCACCAGGTAGCTGCTGTCGCCGCCGTCGAAGCGCACCTCGGCCTCGACGGCGCGCGCGAAGAACACGTTCTCGTCCTGGGCAAAGATCTCGAGCTTGCCCTGCCCGGTGGCCTGGGCAAAGTAACGGTCGCCGTCGCGGCTCAGCTCCAGGATGAAGCCCGGCGCCAGCTGGTAGCGGCCGACGCGCTTGTCGTAGGCGGCGTTGGCAATCTTGATGGCGCTGCGTTCGGCCGGCACGTCGCCGATGCGCGGCTGCTTCATCTCCTTGCCGTCGAAGTACTGGCTCACGCCGCTGGCCTTGCCCTTGCCGTCCACGGCGAATTCGAAATAGTCGTACCCGTCCGGCAGGTAGAAGCCATTCTGCGAAAAGGCTTTCATGCGCATCGGCGGCCGGCCGCTACGCTGCATGACCAGCACCCCGCCCTCGCGCTTGAAGGTGCGCGTGACGCCCTTCTCCACTTCATAGACGCCGACGTAGCGGTCGAGCGTGGCCGCGTCCAGCGTCACCTCCCTGAACTCGCGGAAGGGCTTGCCGATGGCGATGGCCGCCGCCTTGCTGGCCACCACGCCGGGATTCGCCAGGCCGCCGTCGGCATTGCCCAGTACCGCGACGAACACCTTTTGTTCGGGCAGGCGCAGCGCGTAGGTGGAAAAACCGTTGATGGCGCCGCCGTGCGAGACCTGTGGCGCACCCTGCAGCGTGCCCACTTGCCAGCCATAGCCATAGCCGGTCGACTTGCCGTCGGCCAGCGTGTAGGGCGTAAACGCGCGCTGCCAGCTGGCCGGTTTCAACAGCCTGCCCTGGCTGACGGCGGCGTCCCAGCGCGCCAGGTCGTCGACGCTGGACACCAGCGCGCCGGCCGCATACGGCTGGGTCATGCTGAGCGCCGCGCTGTGCTCGAAGCCTTTCGCTCCCGGCGAGTGGCCGGCCGCATGCGCCGTGGCGCTGCGCTCGAAGCCCTCGTACGCCGTGTCCTTCATCCCCAACGGCACGAAGATACGCTGCTCCAGGAATTTGGCGTAAGGCTGTCCTGACACCTTTTCGATGATGGCGCCGAGCAGGAAGTAGCCTGAGTTGTTGTAGCGGTAGGCCGTGCCGGGCTCGAAGTCGAGCGGCGCGTTCTTGAAGGAGTCGATCATCTGCGCCACCGTCATGTCGCTTCCCATGGTCAGGCCGTACTCCTGGCGGCTGGTGTAGCTGGCGATGCCCGAGGTATGGGTGAGCAGGTGCTCGACCGTGATCTTCTTGCCGCGCGTCGGGTAATCGGGGAAGAAGCGCGTGATGTCGTCCGAGAGCGCCAGCTTGCCTTCATCCACCAGCATCAGGATCGCCGTCGCCGTGAACTGCTTGGTGATCGAACCCAGGCGCAACACCATGCCTGGCTCCAGCGGCGTCATGCCGACCGTGTCGGCGATGCCGTAGGCCTTGCGCAGCAGCGTCTTGCCGTCCTTGACCACGATGACCGTGGCGCCCGGCTCGGTGGGCTTGTAGCTGGCGGAGAACAGGGCGTCGAGGCGCGCGGCCGTGGACTGCGCGGATTGCGCGACCTGGGCGGCGCCTGGGGCCTCCTGCGCATGAACGGCGGGGGCGCCCAGCAGGACGAGGACGGCGACGCAAACGGCGGACAGCTTCGGCATGACGGGCACCTATCAAGAGAGGGAGAGTGCAGAAACTCTAACCCAGCCTTTGGCGCCTGTCTTTACCGATGCGACGAACGGCATGGGCGCGCGATGAAGGCGAAAATCCGGCGACCGAAAACGAAAAAAGGCAGCCGAAGGCTGCCTCTTGTTTGCTCCACCTGAAAGACCTTGATGGACTTGCTAAATTTTCCGTAAAAAATGAAAAAGGCGCTTTCGCGCCTTTTAGCTAAGGATGTTTCGCTTCAAAGAGAGGCGTTCCCAGCGTTGTCATTCACAATGGTAAATAGATTGTCACGACTTGTCAAGTTGCGCGTGTCTATCAGGCCCACACTGGTCTACTGTCCCAACCGTTAGGAAATCCCAAGTGCAGCTTTGGATCGACATGCGTGCACGACTGCAGCAAAGTACGCAAGCTATCACGCCACCAGTTGTTCATGCCTAACTCCTTCATCAAGAGTTGTATCACGACCGCACGGCTATAAAAACTGGTAGAAGCAGCGAAATCGCCACTGTAAGCCTTATGTGTTTCAGGAGGAAACGCTGAGATGGGGTTATTCCACACTCGATCTTGATGTGCGCAAATGTTGCGTACCTGATTCAAGGCATGAAACCAGGAAACCAGCAGTTTTTCAGGGTATGTCCAGATATACCGCCCAACGACCTTGCGTCGGTCGATTCGCAACGCCGCAAAGAAATGAGATAAAGCACCAAAGGTCAGCTTTTCACAAACGAGCCAGATAGGAGGTAATACAGGCGCATGGTACTTATCGAAATAATGCGTTAATGCAAGTCCCTTCTTGGCCCCTGCGTCCTTAATGATTTTACTCATCACTCCATGGAACTTGATGTGGTCATCGAAGTGTAGCGGGTCTAGATACCAATGTGGTGTATGAAGTTCTGCAAGCGGATTGCTTATCGCTGTGCGCAAGGCGACTTCAAGTTTTTCTATCGCATTCAAAGTCAGCAGACGAATTTCACGATCAAAATTGTACAGTGCGACGATAGAGCTGAATTTGGTTTTCGGACGAAAGTTCCTAGGCGCTGTATTGCTTTGGAAGTGACGCATGTAGATCAACAGCCGGAAGTAGCCAATAGTCTTCAAGGCCATTTCTGCCTCGCTCCTATTGTCGATGATGAGTCCTTTGTTCCAAAGCCTGTGCAGAGTCTTTGCGTAAGGCTCGGCTACCTTGGAGTAGACATGCGTAGCTTTTGGAGCCTTGGCAGATGGAGCCTTAGTGGTTGGTTTCTTCGATGCCACGTTAGCCTTTGATGGATGATTGTCTACTCGCTACTGACTAAGTAACGCTTTTTAAAGCGAAATTGCAATGCCATGTGATTGCGGCCAACTTGGCGGAACACATACCAATTTTTTCTACCTGCGAACGGCGTGAATTTCCTGACATTGAGCGACTTGGCATGTCGCAGTTACAAGTATTGATATTAGTAAACCAGGTAGTTGCATGAAAAAAGGCAGCCCGAAGGCTGTAATGCCGTTCAGTTAAGACTGAACGGCATTTTTCTTTTGAGTG
>NZ_JAULSI010000056.1 GCF_030711405.1 Massilia brevitalea | reverse complement strand
TCAATCTTCTTCTTGCAAAACGGGTGGAGTCCATAGATACGGTTCAGGCTGCTAGTCGTGAAGGCTCGCGGGTCTGATCCTGCTCTAACCCGGCATTCCAAACTGATGGGGGGCAGGGGAATGCACGAAACTGCGCGTCCACGGCGGCAGCACAGCCGGATTCGGTGCCGCAAAGCCGGACGACATGAAGCGGTGCAGGGACGACCACGGCCAGTCGGAAACGCTTTCGCACAGGCCATGGCGCATCGGATTGGTGTGCATGTAATCGATCAGCGCCGCATACTGGACTTCGTCCTGCACCCGGAATTGCTGGTATTGCCGTTCCCAGATGGCGCCATCGGGCGAGTTGGTCACCAGCGACTTGCGCAAGGCTTTGGAAAACGCAATCTTGACTGCGCGCCAGCGGCTGGAACAGTCATGGTCCCCCGGCGGCAGCGTCCACATGGCATGCGCGTGATCCGGCAAGACCACCCAGGCATCGACATGGAAGGGTTTGCGCACGCGTGCCTGGCGGATGGCGTCGCCAAAGGCCGCGATATGATCGGTCAGCAGGGAACTGCCACGGTCCAGCAGGCGAACCGTGAAGAAGAAGGTCCCGCCGGGGACCCGGTTGTCGCGGTAGTCTGTCATGGATAGGGGGCCAATAAGCATGCCGATCGCAGGTGGTCGCCAGGTCGATCGGCGCAAAATGGCGCGGGGCCAGAATCCTCATCAATGGACGATTCTACACACGGATTTTTTTCGACCGCGATTCATTTCCGCGTGTAAAAGAAACACGCGCCGGACAAGAAAAAACCCAGCGGCCTCGCGGCGGCTGGGTTCTTGATTCCCTGATAAAAAATCAGGTCGTCAGCGGCTTGTAGCGAATCCGCTTCGGCTTGGCGCCTTCTTCACCCAGGCGCTTCTTCTTGTCGGCTTCGTATTCCTGGTAGTTACCGTCGAAGAAGGTAACCTGGGAATTGCCTTCGAAGGCCAGGATGTGGGTGGCGATACGGTCCAGGAACCAGCGATCGTGGGAAATGACCATCACGCTGCCGGCGAATTCCAGCAGGGCGTCTTCCAGCGCGCGCAGGGTTTCCACGTCCAGGTCGTTCGACGGTTCATCCAGCAGCAGGACGTTACCGCCTTGCAGCAGGGTCTTGGCCAGGTGCAGGCGGCCGCGTTCGCCACCGGACAGATTGCCGACCACTTTCTGCTGGTCCGAGCCCTTGAAGTTGAAGCGGCCGAGGTAGGCGCGCGACGGCATCTCGAAGCGACCGACGCTGAGCATGTCGGCGCCGGCGGTGACGTCTTCGAACACGGTCTTGTTGTTGGCCAGGTCGTCGCGGTGCTGGTCGACCAGCGAGATGCGCGCGGTCTTGCCGATGGCAACTTCGCCGCTGTCCGGCTGTTCGCGGCCGGCGATCATCTTGAACAGGGTCGACTTACCGGCGCCGTTCGGGCCGATGATACCGACGATTGCGCCCGGCGGAATGGTGAACGAGACATTGTCGAGCAGCAGTCGGTCGCCGAAGGCCTTCGAGACGTTCTTGAACTCGATGACTTCGTTGCCCAGGCGCTCGGCCACAGGAATGAAGATCTCCTGGGTCTCGTTGCGCTTCTGGTATTCGTATTCGCTCAGTTCGTTGAAGCGGGCCAGGCGGGCCTTCGACTTGGCCTGGCGTGCCTTTGGATTCTGGCGCGACCATTCGAGTTCCTTCGCCAGCGCCTTCTGGCGTGCCGATTCGGTCGATTCTTCCTGCTTCAGGCGTGCCTGCTTCTGGTCCAGCCAGGACGAGTAGTTACCCTTCCATGGGATGCCCGAACCGCGGTCGAGTTCCAGGATCCATTCGGCGGCGTTGTCGAGGAAGTAGCGATCGTGGGTAATGCCGACCACGGTGCCCGGGAAGCGCAGCAGGAATTGTTCCAGCCACTCGACCGATTCGGCGTCCAGGTGGTTGGTCGGTTCGTCGAGCAGCAGCATGTCGGGTTTGGAGAGCAGCAGCTTGCACAGCGCCACGCGGCGCTTTTCGCCACCCGACAGCACGGAAATCTTGGCGTCCCATGGCGGCAGGCGCAGCGCGTCGGCGGCCATTTCCAGTTGCAGGTTCAGGTTGCCGCCATCCGACGACGAAATGATCGCTTCCAGGCGCTCCTGCTCTTTGGCGAGGGCGTCGAAATCGGCGTCTTCCTCGGCATAGGCGGCGTACACGGCTTCCAGCTTGGCTTGCGCCTCGAAGGCTTCGCCCAGGCCGGATTCGACTTCCTGGCGCACGGTTTTTTCCGGATCGAGCTGCGGTTCCTGCGGCAGGTAGCCGATGTTCAGGCCCGGCATCGGGCGTGCTTCGCCCTGGATGTCGGTGTCGATGCCGGCCATGATCTTCAGCAGGGTCGACTTGCCGGAGCCGTTCAGGCCCAGCACGCCGATCTTCGCGCCCGGGAAGAACGACAGCGAAATGTCCTTCAGGATCTGGCGTTTCGGCGGGACGATTTTGCCCACGCGGTTCATGGTGTAGACGTAATTTGCCATCTTTAGTAACTGTTATGAAATCAAGGTGCACAGGATACGATAGAAGCGGTCTGACAGACAGCCTTTATCGCGATTCTTTCGCCGCCGCAGCCGAGCCAGGCACAGGCTGCGCCGCGGTTCTGCCACGCTGCAGCAGCCCTTCGCCGGCAAACAGCCCCAGCGCCGCCCAGATCAGGGCAAAGCCCACCAGGCGGTCGGCCGTAAACGCTTCCTTGAACAGCAGCACGCCCAGCAGGAACTGGATGGTCGGCGCCAGGTATTGCAGCAGGCCGAGGATGGACAGCGGAATCTGGCGCGCGCCGCTGGCGAACAGCAGCAGCGGCACTGCCGTGATCGGCCCGGAAGCAATCAAGAGCCAGCGCGTGGTGTCCGATGGCGTATTCAGGAAGGCGTTCTCGCCGTGCAGCGTCAGCCAGCCGACGTAGATGGCGGCGATCGGGAACAGCACCATGGTCTCGAACGACAGGCCCTCCAATGCGCCGAGCGCGGCCGTCTTGCGCAGCAAGCCGTAGCCGCCGAACGAGGCCGCCAGGCACAGGGCAATCCAGGGTACCGAGCCGGATTGCCAGGTCAGCCAGGCCACGCCCAGGGCGGCAATCCCGATCGCGACCCATTGCACGCGGCGCAGGCGTTCCTTCAGGATCAGGTAGCCGAACATGATGTTCACCAGCGGATTGATGAAGTAGCCGAGGCTGGCTTCGATCACATGGCCATTGTTTACGGCCCAGATGTACAGTAGCCAGTTCGCGCTCAGCAAAAAGGCCGAGGCAACGAAACTCCCGAAAACGCGCGGCTGGCGCACCTGGTTGAGCCAGGCCCATTGCCGGCGCAGGGCGAGCACGATCAGCAAGAAGGCGAGCGACCACAGCATGCGGTGCGCCAGGATCTGCATCGACGGCACCTCGCGCACGGCGTGGAAATACAAAGGGAACAGGCCCCAGCACAGGAAGGCCAGGGCAGCAGAAAGGACGCCGGTACGCATGGAATAGGGGAGGAGGGTTGCCAGTCCAGCATTATCGGCGAAGTCCGTGAGCCTTGCCGGAGGCCGCCCATTTTGGCCAGATGGAGGCCGGGATGCGAGGCTAACGCGCGACCAACCCCAGCCTCTTCAGGCAAACTTGCAACACTCTCGACACCGGGACAGTGGACCGCTTGATTCTGCTTGCAATTTTCTTGTCGTTATTTTATGGTGCGCCGCACCAGAACAACAATATGGTGCAATCTTGACGTCGCAAAATAACAAAAGCAGCCTGGCGGCAACGACGCTGGCGGCCATTGGCATCGTCTATGGCGATATCGGTACCAGCCCGCTGTACACCCTCAAGACCATCTTCGATCCCACCCACGGCCTCGCGCTGAATACCCCCAACCTGCTTGGCATCATTTCCCTGATCTTCTGGGGGCTGACGCTGATCGTTTCGCTGAAATACGTCACCCTGGTGCTGCGCGCCGACAACCGCGGCGAGGGCGGGATCATGGCGCTGATGGCCCTGGCCCTGAACTCCGTCACGCGCACTTCGCGCTGGCATTACGTGCTGATGGTGATCGGCGTCTTCGGCGCCACCATGTTCTATGGCGACAGCGTGATCACCCCGGCGATTTCCGTGCTCGGCGCCATCGAGGGCCTGGAAGTGGCAACGCCGGCGCTGTCGCACTACGTGGTGCCGATGGCGGTGGTGGTGCTGGTTGGCCTTTATAGTTTGCAGCGCCATGGCACCGCCGGCATCGGCCGCTGGTTCGGCCCGGTGATGATCGTCTGGTTCGCCGCCCTGGCGATCATGGGCGTCATCAACATCGCCAAGGCGCCGGTGATCCTGGAAGCCTTGAGCCCGCTGCACGCGGCGCGCTTCGTCATGGAAAACCAGTTCATCGCCTTTGTCGCCCTGGGCGCGGTGGTGCTGGCCCTCACCGGCGCCGAAGCCCTGTACGCCGACATGGGCCACTTCGGCAAGAAGCCGATCCGCGTGGCCTGGTTCCTGATCGTGTTCCCGGCGCTGGCCCTGAATTACCTGGGGCAGGGCGGCCTCCTGATCACCGATCCGACTGCCGTGGAAAACCCCTTCTTCCACCAGCTCGGCACCTGGAGCGTGTATCCATTGGTGATCCTGTCGACCATGGCGGCGGTGATCGCCTCGCAGGCCACGATTTCCGGCACCTATTCGATGACCAAGCAGGCCATCATGCTGGGCCTGCTGCCGCGCATGCGCATCCTGCACACGTCCGAGAGCGAGATCGGCCAGATCTATATTCCGGCGGTGAACTGGCTGCAACTGGTCGTCGTGCTGATCGCCGTGATCGGCTTCGGTTCCTCGGACCGCCTGGCCGGCGCCTACGGCATCGCCGTCACCGCGACCATGCTGGCCACGACCTTGCTGACCTTCTTCGTCACCCGCTACCGCTGGCACCTGCCGCTGTGGGTCTGCCTGGGCGCGACCGGCTTCTTCATGCTGATGGACATCGCCCTGTTCTCGGCCAGTACCCTCAAATTGCTGCACGGCGGCTGGTTCCCGCTGCTGCTGGGCGCGGTGCTGCTGACCGCCATGCTGACCTGGAAGCGCGGGCGCGAACTGGTGTTCGAGAACCTGGAGCGCCACGCGATTCCGCTCGACGCCTTCCTCGATTCGCTGTTCGTGGCACCGCCGACCCGGGTGCCGGGCACGGCCATCTTCCTGCGCGGCGAGAGCGACGGCGTGCCGCATGCGCTGCTGCACAATCTGTCGCACAACAAGGTGCTGCATGAGCGCGTGGTGTTCCTGACCGTGCACATCCGCGAGGAACCCTTCGTGCCGCTGGCGGAACAGGTGCAGATCGTCGAGCTGGGCCACAACTGCTACCAGCTGAACGTGTATTACGGCTTCAAGGACGAACCGGACATCCCGGCCATCATGGCGCATTGCGGCACGCTCGGCCTGGTGTTCGAGAACATGGAAACCTCCTACTTCATCGCGCGCCAGACCGTGATCTCGGCGCCGGGCGGCGGCATGGCGCCGTGGCGTGAGCATCTATACGTGGCGATGTCGCGCAATGCCCGCGCCGCGGCCGACTATTACCAGATTCCGGCCAACCGGGTCATCGAGCTCGGGACCCAGGTCGAGATCTGATACAAAAGAAATACAAAAAGCGGACACCCGGCGCGTCCGCCCTCGGGTAAGGTGCAGCGTTTCCTGATTTAAACATCTGCACACCTTACCGGGGAGAAAACCCATGCGTTTCAAATTTCCACTGATGGCTGCGGCCTGCGCAGCCGTACTCAGCTTGACCGCCTGCGGTGGCGGCGGCAGCGATGACAACAAGGACGTCGTCAGCGCCCCCACCGCCCTGAAGACCATCGACACCGTGGCCGGCACCGGCGCCGAAGCGGCGAACGGCAAGAAGCTGACCGTCAAGTACACCGGCTGGCTGTACAGCACCACGGCAGCCGACAACAAGGGCAACCAGTTCGAAACCAGCACCTTCACCTTCACGCTGGGCGTCGATTCGGTGATCGCCGGCTGGACCCAGGGCATTCCCGGCATGAAGGTCGGCGGCAAGCGCACCCTGCACATTCCGGCAAATCTCGCCTACGGCAAGAACGGCCGCGGCCCGATTCCGCCGAATACCGGCCTGGTGTTCGACGTCGAGCTGCTGAAGGTCGAGTAAGCCACGCCCCTGCGCGCACTTCTGAGCTGGCGCAGATGACATAGCATCGCTTTCCTCCATCCTCGGGTCTGCCCGGGCCATGCATGCACGGCCCCTCCCGACCCACGAGGAAACGATGCTCCATCACTGCCGGCAGCTGCTGCTGCTCATCTGCGCTTGCGCCTGCATGCCCGCCGCCTTGGCCCAGCCGGCCTACACGCTGGTGTTCGGGCCGGAAAACTCCAGCCCTGGCGCGATCGACAGTGCAGGCCGCATCGTGGGCCAGGCCGGTGGGCGCGCCTTCCTGTGGGACGGCGGCGCCATCACTGACCTCGGCACCCTGGGCGGGGCCGGCGCTGCCGCTTTCGGTATCAGCGACAATGGCTTCATCACCGGCGGCGCCGACCGCCTCGACGGCAGCACCCACGCTTTCCTCTTCGACGGCGCCACCGGCACGATTGGCGACATCGGCCAGCTTGGCGTGGCCGGCAGCGGCGCGGGCGTAAACCGGGCCGGGCAGGTAGCCGGCACCTGGGTCGACGAGGCCGGCGAGAACCACGCCTTTCTCTACAGCGCAGGGCTGATGCGCGACATCGGCAACCTCGGCGCAAATTCCGCGCGCGCCACCGGCATCAACCAGGCCGGCGCCGTGGTTGGTTCTTCCTTCCTGGCGGACTTCACCGCTTTCCAGGCATTTCTCTACCGTGATGGCGTCATGCGCAGCCTCGGCACCCTCGGCGGTCCGTCGAGCTGGGCCGCCGGCATCAACGACAGCGGGCAGGTCGCCGGCACCAGCTACATTGACGAGGAAACGCCGCATGCCTTCCTGTACAGCGGTGGCGTGTTGCAGGACATCGGCTCCCTGGGCGGCGCCTTTACCGAAGCGCGCGGCCTGAACGAGGCCGGCTGGGTGGTCGGCTTCTCGACCTATGCCGACGATATCCCCGGCATCGATTTCTCCAGTGCCTTCCTCTACCGCGACGGCGCCATGTTTGACCTGAACCTGATCGTCGAGCGGCCGGGCGTGTGGTCCATCCTCGACGCCTATGGCATCAACGACGCCGGGCAGATTGCGGCCACGGCCTGCACCGAGTTCGGCGATTGCCGCGCAGTGCTGCTCAATCCGGTGCCCGAGCCGCAGCCAGCGGCGCTGCTGCTGGCAGGGCTGGTGCTGGGTGGGGCCTGGACCGGCCTGCGCAGGCGGCGATCACGCTAGCGCGGTTGCAGGCTGCGGGCACGGCATCCCGTCCTACACCGTGCCGTGCGCACTCCTGCCTTGTGTACGATATGAACGCGGTTTCGCCTGACGAAACCCGCGTATGTCGAACAACAGGAGCACAGCCGCATGTCGCAACACATCACTTCTCACGAAATCGAAGAACTCACCCCGCGTCAACGCATCTACGCCATCGTCGGCGCTTCGTCGGGCAACCTGGTCGAATGGTTCGACTTCTACATCTACTCGTTTTGCGCGCTGTATTTTTCGGCCGCCTTTTTCCCCTCCGGTAACCCGACCACCCAGTTGCTGAACACGGCCGGCATCTTTGCCGCCGGTTTCCTGATGCGTCCGGTGGGCGGCTGGATGTTCGGCCGCATCGCCGACCGCTATGGCCGCAAGAACGCGATGATGATCTCGGTGCTGATGATGTGCGGCGGCTCGCTGATGATCGCGGTGCTGCCGACCTATGCCCAGATCGGCACGGCAGCGCCGGTCCTGCTGCTGCTGGCGCGCCTGTTCCAGGGCCTGTCGGTGGGCGGCGAATACGGCACCAGCGCCACCTACATGAGCGAGGTGGCCCAGCCAGGCAAGCGCGGCTTCTTCGCTTCCTTCCAGTACGTGACCCTGATCGGCGGCCAGTTGCTGGCCCTGCTGGTGCTGGTGGTGCTGCAGCAGCTCTTGAGCGACGCCGAACTGCGCGCCTGGGGTTGGCGCATTCCCTTCGTGCTGGGCGCCTGCGCGGCCCTGGTCTCGCTCTACCTGCGGCGCTCGCTGACCGAGACGACCAATGCCTCCGAGCGCAAGCGCAAGGAAGCCGGCAGCGTCGCTACCCTGCTGCGCGACCACCGCAAGGCCTTCATCACCGTGCTCGGCTTTACTGCCGGCGGCTCGCTGATCTTCTACACGTTCACCACCTACATGCAGAAATACCTGGTGAATACGGCAGGCATGGACGCCAAGACCGCCAGCGGCGTGATGACCGGGGTGCTCGTCATCTACATGTGCCTGCAGCCGGTGTTCGGCGCGCTGTCCGACCGCATCGGCCGCAAGACCTCGATGATCTGGTTCGGCGCCCTGGCCGCGCTTGCCACGGTGCCGATCATGATGGCGCTGCGCAGCGTCGACAGCCCGCTGATGGCCGGCATGCTGATCGTCTGCGCGCTGACCATCGTCAGCCTGTACACCTCGATCGGCGGCCTGATCAAGGCCGAGATGTTCCCGGTCGAAGTGCGCGCGCTCGGCGTCGGGTTGTCGTATGCGGTGGCGAACGCCATCTTCGGCGGCTCGGCCGAGTACGTGGCGCTGTGGTTCAAGCAGGCCGGGATGGAGTCGAACTTCTACTGGTACGTGAGCGCGATGTGCGCGGTGGCCTTTATCGTCGCGCTGCGCATGCCGGACCCGCAAAAGTCCGGCCTGCTGAAATAATCAGCGCTCAGCGCAGCATGTCGATGTGCAGGATGCCATCTTCGTCGTACGGTTCGGAGATGGTCTCGAAGCCGAAGTCCTGGTAAAACTTCTCCAGGCGCTGCTGGGCCCCGATGCGGATGCGGTGGCCCGGGTGCAATTGCTCGGCATACTGGATGCCGTGCGCCACCAGCTCGCGGCCGATGCCCGAGCCGCGCACGTCGTTGGTGGTCAGGATGCGGCCAAGTGACATGTCATCGAACTTCGCGCCTGGCGCCAGGCAGCGCAAATACGCCACCAGCACACGCCGGCCGCCGATGTCGCGCCAGCCGAGCAGGTGGTGGGCGTCGAGGTCGTAGCCGTCGATGTCCGGATACAGGCAAGTCTGTTCCAGCACGAATACCTGCTGGCGCTGGGCCAGCACTTCGTACAGCTGCGCGTTAGTCAGGTCGGCGAAGCTGCACCACTGCCATTCGATCATGTGTGTTCCGATTCAAAAGTAAACATTCAGGCGGCCGTCTCGAAGCCTTCGAGCACGTTGACCGTGTTGATGCCGACATCGCCCGCCTGGCCGCCCTCCAGCACGAAGACGGTCGGCAGGCCGAGCCAGGCGATGCGCTCGCCGATGCGCAGGAAGTCGGCCCCTTGCAGGCCGAAGCCGCCGCCCGCTTCGGCAGCGGCGGTATTCACCCCGAGTGCAACGACCAGGGCTTCGGGTGCGAACATGCCGAGCCTGATGCAGGCTGTTTCCAGCGCCGCCATCCACTCCTGCGCATCCGTGCCGCGCGCCAGCGGCAGATTCAGGTTGTGGCCATGGCCGTCGCCGTCGCCGATCTCGTCGGCATGGCCGACGAAGTAGGGGTAGTCGCTGCCCGGGTCGGCATGGAGCGACACGCACAGCACCTCGCCGCGGTTGTAGAAGATGCCCTGGGTGCCGTTGCCGTGGTGGTAGTCGAGGTCGAGGATGGCGACGCGTTTCAAGCCATCGTCGAGCAGGTGCTGGGCCGCCAGGGCGGCGTTGTTCAGGTAGCAGCCCCCGCCGAAGAAATCGAAGCCTGCATGGTGGCCCGGCGGACGGGTCAGGGCAAAGCTGCCGCGTTCGCCCAGGCGCAGCGCGTGCGCGGCGTTGATGGCGCAGTCGGCGCCGGTCTTCACCGCGTTCCAGGTGCCGTTCATCAGGGGCGTGGCGCTGTCCATCGAGTACAGGCCGAGGCGGCCGGCAAAGCTGTCCGGCTCGATGTCGCTGCGCATGGTGCGGATCGGCCAGCTGGAGGGCAGGGCGTCCTTGCCCGCATTTGCTGGGTCGAGGCCGGTCCACTCGCTCCAGGCGCTGCGCAGGAAGTGCAGGTAGCGCGGGCTGTGCACCCGCTCCAGCGACACCAGCGGCACCCGGTGCGGCGTGACGATCTCGCCTAGTCCACGCCGCTGCAGTGCCGCCAGCACCATATCGGCCCGCTCGGGCGCGTCACGACGAAGCGCCATGCCATCGCGTCCGCGGTGCTGTGCATGGTGTTCGTTGTAAAAAGTGAGCAAGGCATCTCCGGTATCGGCAAGCGTCAGCTATGGTTACCGCACAGTGTACTGCTGTTGTACGCCGCCACGAAGTCGTCGAAGCTGCCCGTGTCGCTCTGCTCGATGATGGCCTGCTCGGCCAGCGAGGCGGCGGCCTGCTCGAGGAAGACGGCTTCCTCGGCCGGCATCAACGGGCTTTCGCGGAACCAGGCCGCGTGCAGCTGGCTCTGGCGCAAACCAAAAGCGGCCGCCGAACCGAGGGCGCGCACTTCTTCCAGCACGCGCGCCGACGGCGTTTTTGACGGATCGGCGATCTTGGCCTTTTGCCGTTCGAGCGAGGCTTCGTGCACGCCCGGCTCGTTGTGCTCGGCGTCGAGCAGGCGCGCCAGCGGGCGGATGCGCTCGACCAGTTCGTCGGCCCAGGCCAGCAGGGATACTTCCTCGCCGTCGCGGGTGAGCGTCAGGCCAGGCTGGCGGCCTTCCTTCACGGTGCGTGCGAAGTTGCGCGCGTGGACCTGGCCTTCGGCGGCGCTGATCAGCGGGCTTTCTTCGAGGGCGCAGAACAGCAGGAAGGCGTCGAGGAAGCGGCCGGTCTCCAGGCTCACGCCCACCGGCTCGAACGGGTCGACGTCGAGACAGCGCACCTCGATGTACTGCACGCCGCGGTTGCACAGCGCCTGCACCGGACGCTCGCCGGTACGGATCACGCGCTTCGGACGGATGGTCGAGTAGTACTCGTTCTCGATCTGCAGCACGTTGGTCGACAGCTGCACCCACTCGCCGTCCTTCTTGGTACCGATTGCCTCATAAGGCGCATACGGGCGGTTCACCGCGTCCATCAGGCTGGTGACATAGCTTTCCAGGCTGTTCTCGTGCGGGCGCAGGCCGGACTGGGCATCGTTCTGGTAGCCCAGGTCGCTCATGCGCAGGCTGGTGGCATACGGCAGGTACAGGGTGTCCGGCGACAGTTCCTCGAGGCCGTGCTCGCGCCCACGCAGGAAGCTCTTGGTCAGCGTTGGCGAGGCGCCGAACAGGTACATCAGCAGCCAGCTGTAGCGGCGGAAGTTGCGGATGGTGGCGATGTAGCTTTCGGACTGGAAGTCGCGCAGGGCGTTGCGGCGTTCTTCCTCGACGCCTTCATGCGTCCGCAGCAGTTCCCACAACGCCTCGGGCAGCGAGTAGTTGTAGTGGATGCCGGCGATGCATTGCATGGCCTTGCCGTAGCGCAGGGCCAGGCCGCGGCGGTACACGTGCTTGAGCATGCCAATGTTCGACTTGCCGTACCAGCCGATCTCGATGTTTTCTTCGGAGGGCAGCTCGCCCGGCATCGACTCGCTCCACAGCATTTCGTCGCCCAGTTTCGAATAGGCGAAGCGGTGGATGGCGTCGAGGCGGTGCAGGGCCAGGCCGATGTCGTGCTCGGCCGGGGTGATGAACTCGAGCAGCGCCTCGGCATAATCGGTCGTGATCTGCGGATGGGTCAACGCCGAGCCGAGCTGGACCGGGTGAGGCGTGCGCGCGAGCTGGCCCTGGGGATCGATGCGCAGGGTTTCGCGTTCGATGCCGCGCAGGCCCTGGCCGAGCAGGCCGCGGTGCGCGTCGTCATCGAGCAGGGCCAGGCGGCGGGTCAGTTGGTTCGACACAGTGTTTCCTTTCTTATACTGCCTAATCAATTGGTGCAGAGAGTAACCGAAAATCGGACTGCGCGTCGGCGGAGGCTGCATTTCCGAACGCTTGCTCGATTATTTGTACACAGCTTGTATACAGCGTATCTACAGCCTGTGAACAGCCTGTCTACAGGCTGTTCACAGGCTTGTCTACCCCTTGCCCACAGTCTTGCTCACAGTCTTGTCCACAGGCGCGGGGGCAGGTGTGGGCGAAGGCGCGGGCGAAGGTGGCGCTGGGGACTTCGGGGCGGGCGCCGGTTTTTCGGCAGGCTTGTCGCCAGGTTTATCGGCAGCCCTGGCTGGCGGCGTCAATGGGAAGGGACCGGGTCCGGGAGGCGCGGCGGCCGGCGCCGGCGTGGACGGCGGCGCCAGGAGGATCGGACCCGGACCGGCTGCCGGCGCGGGCGGCGCCAGCTGGGCGGCCAGCCATTGTCCCATCTCGCGTTCCAGCAGCGGCAGCGGCAGCGAACCCTGGCCCAGCAGCGCATCGTGGAAGCGGCGCAGGTCGAAGCGCGGCCCGAGCGCCGTTTGCGCCTTCTCGCGCAGCGCCTTGAAGCGCAGCTGGCCGATCTTGTAGGCCAGGGCCTGGGCCGGCTGGGCGATGTAGCGGTCGACCTCGACGGCGTTGTCGGCGGCGGCGTTCGCCGTGTTCGCGTTCAGGTAGTCGATGGCTTGCTGGCGCGTCCAGCCCTGGGCGTGGAGGCCGGTGTCGACCACCAGGCGCGCGGCGCGGAACATGTCGTCGTTCAGGTAGCCGAACCAGGAGAAGGGATCCTTGAAGAAGCCGAGTTCCGGGCCCAGGCCCTCGGCATAGGTGGCCCAGCCTTCGCCAAAGGCCTGGTCCCAGCGGTGGCGCCGAAACGCCGGCAAGCCGCCCAATGCCTGGGCGCGCGCCACCTGCAGGTGGTGGCCGGGCAGGGCTTCGTGCAGGGCCAGCGTCTCGACTTCCCACAGCGGCTGGCTGTCCAGGCGCGCCGTGTTCACCACCAGCGCGGCGCTGCGGTTCGGCGTGCCGGCCTCGTAGTAGGCCGCCACCTGGCCGGCGGCGCCCCCCTGGCCCAGCGGCTTGACGCCGATGCTTTCCTGCGGGAGTGCGCCGAACAGCGCCGGCAGGCGCGCCTCGGCGCGGGCGATGGTGCGGCGGTAGCGCGCCAGCAGGCTGTCGGCACTGGCCGGGAACAAGCGCCTGTCGCTGCGCGCAAAGGCCAGGAACTGGGGCAGCGTGCCCTTGAACCCGGTGCGCTGGACGGCGTCGAGCATGGCGATGCGGATGCGCGCGACTTCCTTCAGGCCCAGCGCGTGGACCTCGGCCGGGGTCAGCTCGGTGCCGCTCGCCTGGCGCACCAGGAAGGCATAGTAGCCGGGGCCACCCGGCAGGCTGCTGGCGGCCAGCGATTCGCGCGTGGCCGGCAGGTAGTCGTTGCCGACGAAGTCTTCCAGCTTGCGCAGGGCGGGAGCGGCGCTGTTCTTCAGGGCGGCACTCCCAAGCGCGAGCAGCTGTTCCCGGACCTCGGGGGCGATGGTGGCGGGGATGCGCTTGAACGGCGCTGACAAGGCGCCGTCCATCAAGCCATCGCGCATGCTGCGCAGCAGGCCGGGCACGGCGCGCATGCTGGCCTTCGGCGCGGTCCAGCCGGTACGCATGCCTTCGCGCAGATGCTCGACCAGGCCGTCGACATGGGCCGGCAGCGCTTCCAGGCGGGCGATGTAGTTGCGGTAGTCTTCCTCGGTGGCGAAGGGCATCTGGGCCACCAGGCGCGGCAGGCGCACGTGCAGGCCATCCCAGGCCGTGATCGGCTGCGGGTCGAAGGGGTGGAAGGCGAACAGGGCGAGCTGGCGCTCCTTGTCGGCGATGAAAAGGTCGAGCGAGAGGCGTTCCTGCGGGTTCAGGCTGCCGCGGTCGATGGCGCGCGCTTCGCCCAGGGCGCTGCGGGCGTGCTCGAGGGCGGCCTTGCCGGCAGCCAGGGTGGTGTCGGACAGGCGCGCGTTGAAGCGGGCGTCACCGAGCGTGGTGGCGTATTCGGGAGCGTGCTGCAGCTGCCATTCCCAGTCGCGCTCGAACAGCGCCCTGGCATCTTCCGGCGCACCGCGCGCCACGCTGTGGAAAAGCGCGGTGAACAGGACGAGGAGGGCGAATAGGCGGCGCATGGGAAGGGCGTGGTGGGAGTGTGAGCATTGTAGCAACGCATGGGAGAGGGAGGCGCGCGGTGGGATGCCTTCGGGAGGCGTTGCGGTGTGCTGCTGTACTACAGCGTGGACTCGGGAGTCCACCCTACGAAACTCCGGACACCTGGCGGGTTGCCGCTGTTGTACCGCGTGGGCACAAGTGCCCACCCTACAAATGCAGGGGTTCGTAGGGTGGACACCTGTGTCCACGCTGTCTCACCAGGTGCTCAGCCGCGCCGTCCGCCGCTGACGCGCTCGATGCCCGCCAGGTCGCGCCAGCTCTGCGCTTCCAGGTAGCCTGCTTCGGCCAACAGGGCCCGCACTGCCGCCGCCTGGTCGTAGCCATGTTCCAGCAGCAGCCAGCCACCCGGCGCCAGGTGCGCAGCCGCACCCGCAACAATCGTCCGCAAATCCGACAAGCCATCCTCATGGTCGGTCAGCGCATCCACCGGCTCGAAGCGCAGGTCGCCCTGCACCAGGTGCTCGTCGCCTGAGGCGATATAGGGCGGGTTCGACACCACCAGCTCGAACGCCTCACCCTCCAGCGCCGCAAACCAGTCGCTGCGCAGGAAGCGCACCCGCGCCCCATTCGTCTCGGCATTCGAGCGCGCCACCGCCAGCGCATCGTCGCTGACGTCGAGCGCCGTCACCTGCGCATCCGGCCGCGTGTGGGCCACCGCGACTGCGATCGCGCCGCTGCCGGTGCCCATGTCGAGCATGCGTGCCTGCGCCGGCAGGCGTTCGAGCGCCAGTTCGACGATCAGTTCGGTGTCCGGACGCGGAATCAGCACCGCCGGCGTGACGCGGAAAGGCAGTCCGAAGAACTCGCGCTGGCCGACGATGTAGGCGATCGGCTCGCCGCCGATACGGCGCCCGACCAGTGCCGACAAACGCACCGCTTCTTCCTCGGTGAGCCGGCGCTCGGACTGCGTAATCAGGCCCACACGCGTGATGCCCAGCGCGTGGCACAGCAGGATGCGGTTTTCCAGCGGATCGAGGGGCAGGCCCACTTGCAGGGACCCGATGCTGGCGCCGGCGGCAATCATCGTGCGCGCCGCACCAGTACCCAGACCAGGGCGACGGTCAGCAGCACGAACCAGACTGCCGACCACTGCGGGATCGACAGGCCGAACAGCCCATCGGTGGCGTTCTCGCACAGGCCGTCGGCCTGGAACAGCCAGGGCAGCAGGGTCGCGGTGGGGATCTTGTTCAGCATGGTCTCCATCGGGTCGATGCCGCAGGAGAAGCCGGGATTGGCCAGCACGTACAGGTGCTTGCCGACCACGCCCAGGCCGCCGAGCGCCGCCAGCAGGGCCACGCCGGCCCCCGCCTTGATCTTGCCGGCAAACGCGCCGATCAGGCTCGCGATGCCGACCGCCAGGAACAGGTAGCGCTGGATCACGCACAGCGGGCAGGGCAGCATGTCGTGGACGTGCTGCAAATACAGTGCGGCGCCGATCAGCGCGAAGCTGACCGCGGCAACGATCAGGAGGACGGTACGGGAAGCGGGCATGCGGTTCGGCTCTCGATGGTCAGGAAACAGGGGCGATTCTCGCACGAAGGCCAGGACCGCAGGGCTGTATTTTCACATTGGCAACTTAGTACGAACTTAATTTTTTCGGCTCAGTCGCCCAGCGCCGCCAGCAGCTCTGCCTGGTGCTCGGCCGCCAGCGCATTCGTCAGTTCCGCCAGGTCGCCATCCATGATGAAGTCGAGTTTATACAGCGTCAGGTTGATGCGGTGGTCGGTCAGGCGGCCCTGCGGGAAGTTGTAGGTGCGGATGCGTTCGCTGCGGTCGCCCGAACCGATCAGGCTCTTGCGGGTGGCCGCCTCTTTCGATTGCTGCTCGCGCAGCTGCACATCCTTGATGCGCGCGGCCAGCACCTTCATCGCCTGCGCCTTGTTCTTGTGCTGGCTGCGATCGTCCTGGCACTCGACCACGATCCCGGTCGGCAGGTGGGTGAGGCGCACCGCCGAATCGGTCTTGTTGATGTGCTGCCCGCCCGCGCCGGACGCGCGGTAGGTGTCGATGCGCAGGTCGGCCGGGTTGATGTTCACGTCCTCGACTTCGTCGGCTTCCGGCATCACGGCCACGGTGCAGGCCGAGGTGTGGATGCGGCCCTGCGTCTCGGTGGCCGGCACGCGCTGCACGCGGTGGCCGCCCGACTCGAACTTCAGCTTCGAGTAGGCGCCATTCCCGACCACGCGCACGATCACTTCGCGGTAGCCGCCGAGATCGGATGCCGACTCCGACACCATCTCCACCTGCCAGCGGTTGCGCTCGGCGAAGCGCGTGTACATGCGCAGCAAATCGCCCGCGAACAGGGCCGACTCGTCGCCGCCGGTGCCGGCGCGGATCTCGAGGAAGATGTTGCGCTCGTCGTTCTCGTCCTTCGGCAGCAGCATCGTCTGCAGCTCGAAGTCGAGCGCGGCCAGGCGCGTCTTGGCCGCCTCGATCTCTTCTTGCGCGAAGTCCTTCATGTCGGGATCGGCCAGCATCTCCTGGGCCGCGGCGATGTCGCCGTTGGCATCGACATACTGTTGATAGACGTCGACCAGCGGCGCCAGTTCGGCGCGCTCGCGCGTCATCTTGCGGTAGCTGTCCATGTTGGCAGTGGCGCCTTCGGACATCAGGAGTTCGTCGAGTTCGACCAGGCGGTTCGCCAGTTGGTCGAGCTTGGCCAGCATCGATGGTTTCATGGGCTAGATTGGAAAGTTCGGAACAGGGCGCAGGGGTGCGCGGGTGAAGCGCCGCGGCGGGCGGCGCACAGCAGGGAGGGGCCGCTAACGGCGGCCGCGGAACAGCTGGGGCAAGAGGCTGGCCAGGCGCGCGCGTTCGTCGCCCTGGGCACGGTGCAGGGCCTGTTGCGGGCCGTGCAGGAACTTGGCGGTCAGGCCTTTCGACAGCGCCTCCAGCACGGCGTCGACGTCTTCGCCGCGCGCCAGCAGCTTGCGCGCGCGTTCGAGTTCGGCCAGGCGCAGGGCTTCGCTGGACTCGTGCAGGTCCTGGATCACCGGCACCATGGCGCGGTCGCCGATCCAGTGCATGAAGGATTCGACACGATGATCGATGATGGCTTCGGCCTGGGCCACGGCAGCCTGGCGGCTTTCCATCCCGGTCTGCACCACCTGCGCCAGGTCGTCGACGGTGTACAGGAACACGTCGTCGAGGCGCGCGACTTCGGGCTCGATATCGCGCGGGACGGCCAGGTCGGCCATGAACATCGGGCGGTGGCGGCGCGCCTTGATCGCGCGTTCGACCAGGCCCAGGCCCAGCAGTGGCAGGGTGGAAGCGGTGCAGGACACCACGATGTCGAAGCGGGGCAGCTGCTCGGGCAGATCGGCCAGGCGGATCGCGCGACCGTTCAGGCGCGTGGCCAGCGATTCGCCGCGCTCCATGGTGCGGTTCGCGATGGTGATCGACTTTGGATTTTGCGCCGCGAAGTGGGCCGCGCACAGCTCGATCATCTCGCCGGCGCCGATGAACAGCACGTGCTGGTCAGAGATGCGATCGAAAATGCGCTGCGACAGGCGCACGCAGGCGGCGGCCATCGACACGCTGTGGGCGCCGATTTCCGTGGTCGTGCGTACTTCCTTCGCCACCGCGAAGCTGCGCTGGAACAGCTGGTGCAGGTAGGTGCCCAGGCCGCCGGCTTCTTCTGCGGTGCGCACCGCGTCCTTCATCTGGCCCAGGATCTGCGGCTCGCCCAGCACCATCGAATCGAGGCCGGACGCGACGCGGAAGGCGTGGCGCACGGCTTCGCCTTGCGGCAGCATGTAGAGATGGGGGCGCAGCTCGGCGAAGTTCAGCGCGTGGTAGTGGGCCAGGAACTGGGCCGAGGCGTCGAGCGGATCGGGCACGCCGCTGGCGGCATACAGCTCGGTGCGGTTGCAGGTGGAGAGGATCGCGGCCTCGTCGCTGCCACGGTGCTCGAGCTGGCCGAAGCGGCCGAACCATTCGCGCGCCGACTGCACCGCGCGGCCGAGCTGCTCCGGGCCGAGCGCAAGCTGTTCGCGCAGCGCGACCGGTGCAGTCGTGTGATTCAGGCCAACGGCGAGCAGTTGCATTTCAGGACAAGACGGTGGGAGGGGATGGGGAGATTATACCCTTATGGGCGCAGGGTTTCATGGGCCCCCAAGATTGTTGGCAATGGTTCAATCAGGTGGCCGACAATCATTGCAAACGCTTCACGGTATCGTGGTCGACGATCATTGGCAGCGTTTCCCGTATGGTGGGCACTCCGTGCCCACGCGGAACGACGCGCAACATTAGCAACGTTTTCATCGTGTCCGGCGCCACCAGCCAGCGTGTGCGAATGATCATTTGGACACGTTTCCGGGTTTTCGCCGTCGCGTCGACCAATAGCGCCAACGTGACGCCAGCTTCCGCGTGGGCACGGCGTGCCCACCGTACGGTCAAGGCCGGCTTACGCGCCGAGCTTTTCGAGGCGATAGCCGTAGCTATATACCGGCACCAGCCGGAAGCCATTTTCCGGACGCAGCGCCAGTTTATTGCGCACGCGCGACACGTGGGTATCCATGGTGCGCGAGGGCACGGCGGTTTCGCGCACCCACACCGATTCATGGATATAGGCACGCGACAGCGGCCGGCCGATGTTCCGGAAGAACAGCAGGGCCAGGTAAAACTCTTTCTGGGTGACGTCGATGACGTTGCCGTCCTTCAGCAGGCGACCCGGGCGGGTTTCGAACACGTAAGGGCCGAACTGCAACTGTTCGGTGCCGGTCTGGGCCGGGTAGGCGCGGCGCAGCAGGGCGGAGACGCGTGCCACCAGTTCGCCTCGGCGCAGCGGTTTCACCACATAGTCGTCGGCGCCGGCGTCCATGCCGGCCACGATGTCGTCCTCGGCGCCGCTGCCGACCAGGAACATCGCCGGCGCATCGGGCACCATCTTTTCCTTGGCGCGGCGCAGGATATCGGCCGCTTCGCCGTCGCCGGCCGGCCAATCCATGATCAGCAAATCGGTGCTGTCCTTGCGTATCTGGCTCAGCATTTCCCTGCCGCCGTCGAAAGACTGGCAGCTGTGTCCGGCAGAGCTGAGCACCTGGCAAATCAGGTCGGCTTGGCTACGATCATTGTCAAGGACAGCTATTTTCATGGCGGCACACTGTTGTCAAATTAACCTGTAGGAGCAATCCTACAACGTTAAACCGACTATAGCAGACTTTGACAAAATAATGCTACTCGTTAACATCCAAATTTTTGCCGAAAGGTATTGTTGAGCAGGAAAGTAGGTGAGGTTTCACTCGTGCTTCACTCGGTAAACGCTCAATTTCGACAGTTTTAAGAGCTTGCTTAAAAACCACATCATGCGGCAGAAACACAACATTATCGCGAAAAAAGGCGCCGATTTCACAGTTCCTTTGTAAATCGCTCAACAATCTGCCAAGCAGCCGAACGCATCAAACACATTTGGCAAAGCCCGAAAAAGCGAAATATGTGAAATATGTAAATTTCAGAAAAAACAGAAACTGCCAGATTGTATGTACACCGATTGCGACTATTGGTAACGAAGAGGCGAAGTGGATGCGCCTGTGCGTTCTTGGCATGGCGCAGCAATGAGGGAGCAGGCGCGGGCAGCAACAGGGCAGGCGGATGCCTGAAGAGAAAGGGTAAAGCCAGCCCATCCGGCTGGCGGACGGGCTGGATGGGAAGGGATCAGGCGTCCGGCAGCACCACGTTCACGTCGAGCACTTCCAGGTTGCCCTGGCGGTCGAGCGAAATCTTGATGTCGTCGGCATTCACCTTGGTGTACTTCGAGATGACTTCGATCAGCTCGCGGTGCAGGGCCGGCAGGAAGTCCGGGCCGGTGCGGTTGGTGCGCTCGCGGGCGATGATGATTTGCAGCCGTTCCTTGGCCGCGTTCGCGCTCTTCTTCTTTTCGGGGAACAGGAATGAGAGCAATGCCATGTCACTTGGTCCCAAAGATGCGTTGCAGCAGGCCCGGCTTTTCGTAGGTCGTGAAGCGCAGCGGACGCTCTTCGCCCAGGAAGCGCGCCACCACGTCCTCGTAGGCTTCGGCCACGTCGGTGCCCTTGAAGTGGATCGCCGGGTTGCCCTGGTTCGAGGCGTGCAGCACCGATTCCGATTCCGGGATGATGCCGATCAGCGGGATGCGCAGGATTTCCTGCACGTCCTGGAAGGACAGCATTTCGTCGTTCTCGACGCGGCGCGGCGAGTAGCGGGTGATCAAGAGGTGTTCCTTGACCGGCTCGCCGCCGCTCTGGGCGCGGCGCGACTTGGCCTGCAGGATGCCGAGGATGCGGTCGGAGTCGCGCACCGACGACACTTCCGGGTTGGTCACGATCAGCGCTTCGTCGGCGAAGGTCAGGGCCATCAGCGCGCCGTGCTCGATGCCGGCCGGCGAATCGCAGATGATGTATTCGAAGTCCATCTTGACCAGCTCGTTGAGCACGCGCTCGACGCCTTCTTCGGTCAGGGCGTCCTTGTCGCGCGTCTGCGAGGCCGGCAGGATGTACAGGTTATCGCAGTGCTTGTCCTTGATCAGGGCCTGGTTCAGCGTCGCTTCGCCATTGATTACATTGACCAGGTCGTACACCACGCGTCGCTCGCAGCCCATGATCAGGTCGAGGTTGCGCAGGCCGACGTCGAAGTCCAGCACCGCGGTCTTGTGGCCGCGCAGGGCCAGGCCAGTCGAAAAGCTGGCGCTCGAAGTGGTCTTGCCCACACCGCCCTTGCCGGACGTCACAACAATAATTCGTGCCACAAAAATGTCCTTTACAGTAACTGGTCAGTGCTGCTTACACGCGGGCCGGCGCCGGGGTCAGCGATGATATATCGATCCGGTCGCCAACCAGGCGGATTTGGGCCGGCTGGCGTGCCAGCTCGGCCGGGAAACCTTCGTCGAAAGTGCGGTACACGCCGGCGATCGACACCAGCTCGGGCTGCAGCGACAGGCCAAAGATGCGCGAGCTGGCATTGCCCGAGGCGCCGGCCAGGGCGCGCCCGTGCATTGGTGCGTACACGTGGATGCTGCCGTCGGCAATGATCTCGGCGCCATTGTTCACCACCGCGGTAATGATCAGGTCGCAGCCGCGCGCATACACGCGCTGGCCGGCGCGCACCGGGGTGTCGACGATCATGGCCGGGATCGGCGCGGCCGGGGCAGGTGCCGGAGCAGGCGTTGGTGCGGGAATCGGCGCCGGCGCCGGGACCGGCGCAAAGCTCACGGCCGTGGCTGCGGTGGCCGCCGCCACGTCTTCGCGGGCCCGGTCGGCGCCGGCGCCGTCGTCGAGGGCCAGGCCCAGCGCCTTGACGGCCTCGGCCATCTCGGGCGTGGCGCCGCGTACGGCGACCGCGTTCAGGCGGTATTTCTTGAGCAAATCGACCAGCGCGCGCCAGTCGATGTAGGCAGTCTCGCCGGCAATCGCGCCAACGTCGATGACGGCGAATTCATCTTCGAAAAAGTCCGATACCCCGCCGGTCATCTGCTTCAGGGCCGCGTCGATCGCAATCGGATCGGACGAATGCAGGATCGCCGAGATAGCGACAACCGTCGAGATCTTGATTTCGATGGGCAGGCTGGACGGGCTTTTCGACATAAACAATTCTGGTTGGCTATAGCCCGTGCATTCTACTGTGAAATTTGCTGAAAAGGACAGCATTTCGCCATCATTCCTATAGGCAATTCGAGATGTTGGCCTGTTCAGAATTTTGCTCAGCGTAACGGGAAAAATACCGTCTGCCACCCCTCTGGCAATACAGGTTGTTTTCCATGGATAAGCTGATAAGATTGATTTAGATCAAACGAAAACGCGGCCTCGATCCTTAACATGCGGAGCTTGCGCCGGGTCCAACCCGCGGCAACGCCAAGGCGCGGCCCGCCTTTTGCAGTTGTGTTCGCCATTGGCTGCGTTCGCCAAGGGTCCATTACTAAGCCCACTGGCCGCATCGCCGCCCATCAACCCTGGCCCAGCCAGATACCGGAGACAAGCATGGAAGACGTCGTCATCGTAGCAGCAGGCCGTACACCGGTCGGCAAATTCGGCGGCTCGCTCGCCAAGATTCCCGCCGCCGAGCTCGGCGCCCACGTGATCCGCCAGCTGCTGGCGAAAACCGGTATCGATCCGGCCAGCGTCAGCGAAGTCATCATGGGGCAAGTGCTCACCGCCGGCGTCGGCCAGAACCCGGCGCGCCAGGCCGCGCTGAAAGGCGGCCTGCCCGACATGGTGCCCGCCTACACCATCAACAAGGTCTGCGGCAGCGGCCTGAAGGCCACCCATCTCGCCACCCAGGCGATCCGCTGCGGCGACGCCCAGATCATCATTGCTGGCGGCCAGGAAAACATGAGCGCTTCGCCGCACGTGCTGCCGAACTCGCGCGACGGCTTCCGCATGGGCGACACCAAGCTGGTCGACACCATGATCGTCGACGGCCTGTGGGACGTCTATAACCAGTACCACATGGGCGTGACGGCCGAGAACGTCGCCCGCAAGTACGACATTTCGCGCGCCGAGCAGGACGAATTCGCGCTGCAGTCGCAGCTGAAAGCCGAGGCCGCCGTGAAGGAAGGCCGCTTCAAGGACGAGATCATCCCGGTGGAGATCCCGTCGAAGAAGGGCGCCGTCGTGTTCGACACCGACGAATACCCGAAACACGGCAGCACGCTCGAGGCACTGTCGAGCTTGCGCCCCGCTTTCAACAAAGAAGGTACAGTCACGGCCGGCAACGCTTCCGGCATCAACGACGGCGCCGCCGCCGTCATCATGATGAGCGCTTCGAAGGCGCGCGAACTCGGCTTGACCCCGCTGGCGCGCATCAAGGCTTATTCGTCGGCCGGCCTCGACCCGAGCATCATGGGCATGGGCCCGGTGTCGGCCTCGCGCCTGTGCCTGCAAAAGGCCGGCTGGACCCACGAAGACGTGGACCTGATGGAAATTAACGAGGCCTTTGCCGCGCAGGCGATTGCCGTCAACAAGGAAATGGGCTGGGACACGTCGAAGATCAACGTCAACGGCGGCGCCATCGCCCTGGGTCACCCGATCGGTGCCTCGGGTGCGCGCGTGCTGGTGACCTTGCTCCACGAAATGGCGCGCCGCGACGCCAAGCGTGGCCTGGCCAGCCTGTGCATTGGTGGGGGGATGGGTGTGGCGCTGGCGGTCGAGCGTGACTGAGTACAACTGATCGCAAAGAGCAGCAACAGGAAGTTCTAAAAAGCGACGGACAAAAACTAGGAGAAGACAAATGGCTAGAGTGGCATTAGTAACCGGCGGCATGGGCGGCCTGGGCGAAGCAATCTGCATCAAGCTGGCCGCACTGGGATACACGGTCGTCACCACGCACTCGCCGGGCAGCACCAAGGCGGACAGCTGGCTGGCCGGCATGCGCGAGCAGGGCTACAACTTCAAGGCCTATGCCTGCGACGTGGCCGACTACGAGTCGGCCGCCGCCTGCGTGAAGCTGATCGAGCAGGAAGTCGGCTCGGTCGACGTGCTGGTCAACAACGCCGGCATCACACGCGACATGACCTTCAAGAAGATGGACAAGGTGAACTGGGACATGGTCATGAAGACCAACCTGGATTCCGTGTTCAACATGACCAAGCCGGTCTGCGACGGCATGGTCGAGCGTGGCTGGGGCCGCATCATCAACATTTCGTCGGTGAACGGCCAGAAGGGCGCCTTCGGCCAGACCAACTACTCGGCCGCGAAAGCCGGCATGCACGGCTTCTCCAAGGCACTGGCCCTGGAAGTGGCGCGCAAGGGCGTGACCGTGAACACCATCTCGCCAGGTTACATCGGCACCAAGATGGTCATGGACATCCCGAGCGACGTGCTGGAAACCAAGATCGTGCCGCAGATCCCGATGGGCCGCCTGGGCAAACCGGAAGAAGTGGCCGGCCTGGTGGCTTACCTGTCGTCGGACGAAGCCGCCTTTGTCACCGGCGCGAATATCGCGATCAATGGCGGGCAGCATATGTCTTGATTGTTGGCCGGTCTAGCGGACAAAACGCTATGGATTGAAAAAATGGCCCGGACGAGCGATCGCCGGGCCATTTTTCATCACTTTCCTAGCTTGCCATCGACAACGAATGATATGGCGATAGCCAAGTACCTATCGGATGAATGTGCTATTCCCACCAATAAAGCGCGTCTGCGTTTTCGATAACGCTTGCCTTTGATGGAACGATGAAAAGCACTCTGCTTGCTATAAATGTGTCGGACCCGGCGCCAACGCAATTTAAAACTGAGATCCAGCTTAGCTGGTCTACCGAGGCTACATTGCCGTATGCGAATGTAAATGGCAGGAGCGACAAGACAAAAAACGGAAGCAGCGCGACGGTAATAAACCTGTTTCGGCTCATTGGCAACAAGTACTGAACGTAAGGCGAACCGACTTGTGGCCAGATACCAATGATTGTTTTGGCATTTAGGCCACAGTAGGGAAACCCGAGCAGATGGATTGCCTCATGCCCAATGCTCAGGATTATCACCGATAAAGCAATTTCCTCCCATGAGGGAGAGCCGAGGGGCAAGCTTTTTCCATAGTAGGTCCGCCAGATGAATGCAATACATAAGCCCATGCTGATTCCAATGCAGAGCGACCAGATCAGCTGACGCTGTTTCAGGGTCGGAATACGTTTCCACCGTGCATTCGGTAATTGACTGCACAGTGGTTTCCCAAAGTGAAATATCGGCATAATGTTTTTTAAGGGCGGAAAATTTTGGCGCAGACCAATCGTTGAATCTGGCGCTGATAACTACGCTTCGTCGTCTGTAGAGGTTCTGTAGACAAGGAGAAAAGCTTATCACTAGGCATTTTTTCCCTAATGATATTTATCATTTGAAATATCTATGTAAGGCAGTCTCTAAAACCAAGTGCAACACTCTTTCCTGTAGAGTG
>NZ_JAULSI010000055.1 GCF_030711405.1 Massilia brevitalea | reverse complement strand
GTTGCACAAATGCGGCCCCGTCAGCGTGGTACGGCAAGGTCTGGTAGCCTGACCGCATGAAACCAGCTCCTCAGAAGTACCGTACCACCAATTGGAAACCGTACAACGAAGCGCTCAAGGCTCGCGGCTCGCTGCTCATCTGGCTTGATCCGGACATGCGCTGGCACGGCCGGCCGAACGGCAAGCGCGGTCGGAACCAGGCGTTCAGCGATCAGGCGATCCAATTCTGCCTGAGCATGAAGTGCCTGTTCAACCTGCCGCTACGTCAGGCCATGGGGATGACGCAAAGCCTGCTGCGCTTGGCCGGGCTCGATTGGCCGGTTCCAGACTACAGCACGGTCAGTCGGCGGCAAAAGACGCTGCAGGTAGCCATTGGCGCCGTGCCGACCACGACGGGTTTGCACCTGCTGGTGGATAGTACGGGCACNCTTGGCCGGGCTCGATTGGCCGGTTCCAGACTACAGCACGGTCAGTCGGCGGCAAAAGACGCTGCAGGTAGCCATTGGCGCCGTGCCGACCACGACGGGTTTGCACCTGCTGGTGGATAGTACGGGCACCAAGATGCTGGGCGAAGGCGAATGGAAGACGAAGAAGCATGGCGCCGAGTATCGGCGCCAGTGGCGCAAGGTGCATCTTGGGATCGACGCATCCACGCTCGAAATTCGGGCGATGGAAGTGACCGACAACAGCATTGGCAACACACCCGTCCTGCCAGCCCTGCTTGAACAAATTCCCGCCGACGAGAAGATTGCCAGCGTCAGTGGCGATGGCGCCTACGACACCAAAGACTGCCACGAGGCCATCGCCTTGCGCACTGCTCACGCCGTCATCCCGACCCGCAAGAACGCTAAGCCCTGGAAAGCAAATCGCTGCGGTGCCGATGCCCGTAACGACATCCTGTACGCGACGCGCAAGCTGGGCCGGGCGATCTGGAAGAAATGGAGCGGCTACAATCGACGAAGTCTTGTCGAGACCAAGATGCGGTGCTTCAAGCTGCTGAGTGAGCGCGTGATGGCACGCGACTTTGACCGTCAAGTGGCCGAGTTACAGGTGCGAGCAGCTGTCCTAAATCGCTTCACTCGGCTAGGCACTCCGATCACGGTCCCAGTATTGTAAGACTGACTAGAAAATGCGTCAGCTCGGCCCGCGCCCGATTTATTCAACAAAGCCCCTCAACATAAAAAACGCCGGCAGCGAAGCACATCGCGGCCGGCGTTTTTTTGAGGGCGCAGTTTTAGAAAGCAGCGATACCCGTCTGCGCACGGCCGAGAATCAGCGCGTGGATATCGTGCGTACCTTCGTAGGTATTCACCACTTCCAGATTCACCATGTGGCGGATAATCCCGAACTCGTCCGAAATACCATTCCCGCCCAGCATGTCGCGCGCAGTACGGGCAATGTCCAGCGACTTGCCGCAGGAATTGCGCTTCATGATCGAGGTGATCTCGACCGCGGCCGTGCCTTCGTCTTTCATACGGCCCAGGCGCAGGCAGCCTTGCAGGCCGAGCGTGATCTCGGTCTGCATGTCGGCCAGCTTCTTCTGCACCAGCTGGTTCGCCGCCAGGGGTTTACCGAACTGATTGCGGTCCATGGTGTACTGGCGCGCGGTATGCCAGCAGGCTTCCGCCGCACCAAGTGCACCCCAGGCGATGCCATAGCGCGCCGAGTTCAGGCAGGTGAACGGACCTTTCAAACCACGCACGTCCGGGAAGGCGTTTTCTTCCGGGCAGAACACGTTGTCCATCACGATCTCGCCGGTCACCGACGAACGCAGGCCGAACTTGCCGTGGATAGCAGGTGCCGACAAACCTTCCATGCCTTTTTCCAACACGAAGCCGCGGATCGCGCCTTCGTCGTCCTTGGCCCAGACCACGAACACATCGGCCACCGGCGAATTCGTGATCCACATCTTCGAGCCGGTGAGCGCATAGCCGCCGTCCACTTTACGCGCACGGGTCACCATCGAGCCAGGGTCCGAACCGTGATTCGGCTCGGTCAAACCGAAGCAGCCAATCCATTCGCCGGTCGCCAGCTTCGGCAGATACTTCTGCTTGGTCGCCTCATTACCGAACTCATAGATCGGCACCATGACGAGCGAGGACTGCACGCTCATCATCGAGCGGTAACCCGAATCCACGCGCTCGACTTCGCGCGCGATCAGGCCGTAGGCGACGTAGTTCAGGCCAGGGCCGCCGTACTGTTCCGGGATGGTCGGGCCGAGGAGACCGAGTTCGCCCATCTCGCGGAAGATCGAGGTGTCCATGGTCTCGTGGCGGAAGGCCTCGAGGATGCGCGGCTGCAGCTTGTCCTGGCAGTAGGCTGCGGCCGCGTCGCGCACCATGCGCTCGTCGTCGGTCAGTTGCTGGTCGAGCAGCAGGGGGTCGTCCCAGTGGAAAGCCGTTTTGGTCATGATGGTCTCTTTTTCAAAAATGGTTTACATGTTCGGGTAGTTCGGGCCGCCGCCGCCTTCCGGCGTCACCCAGACGATGTTCTGGGTCGGGTCCTTGATGTCGCAGGTCTTGCAGTGCACGCAGTTCTGGGCATTGATCTGCAGGCGGTCCTCGCCCGCGTCGCTCTTCACGTATTCGTACACGCCGGCAGGGCAGTAGCGCCCCTCCGGCCCGGCGTACTTGGCCAGGTTGATCTGCACCGGCACGGCCGGGTTTTTCAGCGTCAGGTGCACCGGCTGGTCTTCGGCGTGGTTCGTGTTCGAGATGAACACCGACGACAGCTTGTCGAAGGTGAGCTTCCCGTCCGGCTTCGGGTACACGATCGGCGTGAACTCCGAAGCCGGGCGCAAGCACTCGTGGTCCGCGTGCTTGTGGCGCAGGGTCCAGGGTGCCTTGCCCTTGAAGATCATCTGGTCGATGCCGGTCATGACGGTGCCCAGGTACAGGCTCTTGCTCATCCACGGCTTGAAGTTGCGTGCCACGTACAGCTCTTCGTGCAGCCACGATTGCTTGAACGCGGCCGGGTAGCTGCTCAATTCATCGTGCTGGCGGCCCGAGCCCAGTGCCGCGAATGCCGATTCCGCCGCCAGCATGCCGGTCTTGATCGCGCCATGGCTGCCCTTGATGCGGCTGGTGTTCAGGAAGCCGGCATCGCAGCCGATCAGGCAGCCGCCCGGGAACACGGTTTTCGGCAGCGACTGCAGCCCGCCCGCCGTGATCGCACGCGCGCCATATGAGATGCGCTTGCCGCCCTCGAAGAAGTGGCGGATCGCCGGATGCGTTTTGTAGCGCTGGAATTCCTCGTACGGCGACAGGTAAGGGTTCTGGTAAGCCAGCCCCACCACGAAGCCCACCGCCACCTGGTTGTTCTCCAGGTGATACAGGAAGGAGCCGCCATAGGTGTCGCTGTCGAGCGGCCAGCCGGCCGTGTGGATCACCAGGCCCGGCTTGTGTTTCGCCGGGTCGATCTCCCACAGTTCCTTGATGCCGATGCCGTAGGTCTGCGGATCGGCGTCCTTGTTCAGCTCATACTTGGCCATCAGCTGCTTGCCCAGGTGGCCGCGCGAGCCTTCGGCGAAGAAGGTGTACTTCGCATGCAGCTCCATCCCGAGCTGGAAGTCCGGCCCCGGCTCGCCGTCGCGCTTGACGCCCATGTTCCCGGTAGCGACACCCTTCACCGAACCATCCTCGTTGTAGAGGATCTCGGCGGCAGGGAAGCCGGGGAAGATCTCGACGCCCAGCGCTTCGGCCTGCTGGCCCAGCCAGCGCGTGACGTTGGCCAGCGAAATCACGTAGTTGCCGTGATTGGTCAGCATCTTCGGCACCATGAAACCAGGCGTGCGATACGACTTGGTCTCGGTCAGGAACAGCACCTGGTCCTCAGTCACCGGCGTGTTCAGCGGCGCGCCCAGCTCTTTCCAGTTCGGGAAGAGTTCGTTCAGCGCGATCGGGTCCATCACGGCGCCCGACAGGATGTGGGCGCCGATCTCGCCGCCTTTTTCCAGCACGCAGACCGAGACTTCCTGGCCTTTCTCGCTTGCGAGCTGCTTCAGGCGGATCGCCGCCGACAGGCCCGCAGGCCCGCCGCCGACGACGACCACGTCATATTCCATCGACTCGCGCGGACCGTATTGTTCGATCAAATCCATACTAAAAACTCCGATCAACGCGCGAAATACAAATCGTGCAGGTGGTCCAAACTGACCTCGGACGCGGCCTGCGACAGCACCACTTTACCGCTCTGCATCAGGTACACGTGGTCGGCCACGCCCACCGCGCGGTGGGTGTTCTGCTCCACCAGGATGATGGTGCGGCCATCCTGCTTCAGGCGTCCCAGGATCTCGAACAGTTCATTGACCATCACCGGCGCCAGGCCGAGCGAGGGTTCGTCGATGATCAGGACCTTCGGATCGCTCATCAGGCCGCGCGCCATCGCCAGCATCTGCGCTTCGCCGCCGGACAAGGACCCGGCCAGCTGCTTGCGCCGCTCGCGCAGGCGCGGGAACATGGCAAACGATTTCTCCAGGTTGGCATTGGCGCCCGCCCGGTGCTGGGGCGCGAACGCCCCCATCATCAGGTTTTCCTCGACCGTCATGTCGCGGAAGACCATGCGGCCTTCCGGGATCATGGCCATCGAGACCAGGTTCATGTCCCAGGTCGGGGTGCCGTTCAGCGGCTTGCCGTCCAGGGTGATCGAACCCTGCGACACCGGGATCAGGCCCATGATGGCGCGCAGCAGGGTGGTCTTGCCGGCGCCGTTCTGGCCGATGATGGTGGTCAGCTTGCCCGGGGCGATGCTGAGCGACAGGTCCCACAGCACGTTGATGGCGCCGTAGCCGGCGCGTACGTTTTGAACTTCCAGCATCTCAGCCTCCCGTATAACTCTTGATCACAGCCGGATCGCTGAACACCTGGGCCGGCGTGCCTTGTGCGATCAGCCCGCCGAAGTTCAGCACCGCCACGCGTTCGCACAGGTTGCTGATGGTCTCGATGTCGTGCTCGATGATGACGATCCCCACCGAGAACTCGCGGTGCAGGTCCTTCAGCATGTTCATGAAGGCGCGCTTGCCGTTGGTTTCCAGGCCGGCCAGCACTTCGTCCAGCAGCAGCAGCTTCGGATTGGTCGACAGCGCCTTGGCCACTTCCAGCGCCTTCAGTTCCGTCAGCGCCAGGCCGGTGGAGGCGTCGCGTTCCGCCTTGGCGCTCAGGTTGGTAAAGGCCAGGATCTCGTCGATGCGTTTCTGGTCGATCTTGCCGGTGCCGAAGCGCTGCGACACTTCCAGGTTCTGGCGCACCGTCAGCTCGTGCATCGGCTGCGGAATCTGGAAGGTGCGGCCGATGCCCATGCGGGCACGCTGGTACATCGGCGCCTTGAGCACGTCGGTGCCGTTGAAGACGATGCGGCCGGTGGTCGGGCGCACCAGGCCCGAGATCGCGTTGAACAGGGTGGTCTTGCCGGCGCCGTTGGCGCCGACCAGGCCGACGACGTCGCCGGTGCCCACCGACAGGGTCACGTCATTGACCGCCGTGAGGCCGCCGAAGCGGACGGTGACGTTTTCAAGCTGCAGCATCTTTTTTCCTCATGAACTTGCGGAACAGGCCAAGCAGGCCATCCGGGCTGGCGATGATCATCACCACCAGGACCAGGCCGAGCACCAGCTGGTGGCCGGTCGGCATGATGTTCTTCACGAACAGCTGGTCGACCAGGTAGACCACCACGGCGCCGATCAACGGGCCGGTGATGGTGCGGTAGCCGCCGAAGATGGCCGCCACGATCGGGATCGTCACCCACAGCGCGCTGAAGGCGTAATCCGGCTCGAGGAAGTTGATGTAGTGAGCGTTGAAGGCGCCCACCACGCCGCACATGAAGGCCGACACCAGCAGCATCAGCGCTTTCAGCAGGGTGTTGTTCACGCCCACCACGCGGGTCGCGTCTTCGCTGTCGTGCATGGCGCGCAAGGCCAGGCCGTGCGGGCTGCGGCGGATGCGGTCGTAGATCCAGGCGAACACCAGCACGATGGTGAGAATGACCAGGTAGTTGCCGATCTTGGTCGAGAAGTCAATCCCGAACACGGTTGGCAGCTGCGGAATGCTGGCGATGCCAGCCGAGCCGCCGGTTACCGATTCCCACTCCGTTGCGAAGATGCGGAAGATGTGGGCATAGGCCAGGATGGCGAGCGCAAAATAGGGGCCGCGCAGGCGCAGCACCGGCAGCATCAGCACCGCCGAGATCACGGCGCCGACACCGCCCATCAGCAGGCCGAGGAAGATCGGCAGGCCATGCTGCATGCTCAGCACCGCCGAGGTATAGGCGCCCACGCCGAAGAAGGCTGCGTGGCCGAAGCTCACCATGCCGCCCAGGTTACCGAGCAGGGCCCAGGACAGGGCGATACCGCCGATGACGAGCGAAGCGATCACCAGCGACATCACATAGGCGTCGCCGCCCAGCAGTACCGGGACCAGGATATACACCGCCAGCAGGACGGCAATGAGTAACTTGTTAATTTTCATCCGCGCCTCCGGGCAGCACCAAACAGACCGTTCGGCATGACGAACAACACCAGCAGGAACAGACCCATGCCGGCCAACTCTTGCAGCGCCGAGCTGGCGAGCGTGACGGTCAGCGACTCGGCAATGCCCAGCAGGACTGCGCCGATCAGCACACCCGGGATCGAGCCGATACCGGCCAGCACGGTGATGATGAAGGCTTTCACGGTCAGCACGCCGCCGTAGGCAGGGGTGATGACGCCGTACGAGAACAGGGCGACGCCGGCAAAGGCGGCCAGGATGCCGGCCACGATGAACGAGACCAGTTCGGTCTTGCCCGGGTTGATGCCCATGAGTTTTGCTGCGTCGCGGTTGCTCGAGACGGCGCGCACGGCGCGGCCATACCATGAGCGCGACAGCCACCACCAGAGGGCAATGATCAGGACAATACTGACGCCGAAGAACAGCACTTCGGAACGCATCGAGTACAGCTCGCCGACCACGAAGGCTTCCTGCATCCAGCTCGAGCTGGTGGCGCGCACGTCGGCGCTCCAGATCATCAGCACCAGGTTGGTCAGGATCACGCCGACGCCATAGGTCAGGGTGAGCGAATTGATTTCGCGGTTGGTCTTGATCTTGCCGACCACCATATAGAGTAGTGCCGAGGTGATCGTCACGATGATCACCGCTGCCGGAATCGCCATGATCGGATTCCAGCCAAGTTTCGATTCGACCGTGTAGGCGATGTACGCCGCCAGCAGTACCAGTTCGCCGTGTGCCAGGTTGATCACTTTCATGGCGCCGAAGACCAGCGCCAGGCCAAGTGCGATCAGGGCGTACGACCCGCCCTGTAACAGCCCGGAATACACGGCTTGTAAGATCAAGTCCGTCATTTCTGCATTCCCATCGAATTCATTCGGGCAGGGAGTCCTGCCCGCGTACTTCAAACCACAGGCTGCAGGCGCGCTCTATATATAAGAGGCGCCTGCGAGAAGCGTATTACCAAGGCACGCCAGGGAACACAGGCTTGGCGGTTGCCGACTCCTTCGGCCACACCAGTTCGACCTTCTTGCCCTGGTGCTGGCCCATGCGCTGGGTGAAGTTCTTGTTGTCGCCGTTGGCGTCGAACTGCACGCGGCCGATCAGGGTCTGCTTGTCGGTCTTGCGCATTTCTTCGATTACGCCGCCCTTCTTGATGGTGCCGGCGTCGGCGGCGCGTGCGATCGCTTCGAACAGCAGCATCGATTGCACGTAGCCGAACTGGCCCAGGTAGTCAGGCTCCTTGTTCAGCAGCTTTTTATATGCGTCGCCGAATGCCTTGCCGTCCGGCGAGGTGAAGGTGACAGGGAAGGGCAGGACGGCGGTGCCGTACACGTTCGGCATCAGGTCCGGGAAGTCGGCCGCCATTTTCGGGGTGGCCAGCGACCACACGCCGGCGATCGCCTTGACGTTTGGCTTGAGCACACGCGCGGCGCGCAGGATGCCGACGTATTCGTTTTCATAGCCGACCATGGCGATGAATTCCGATTTGTCGCGCAGCTTGACCTTGTTCAGGATCGGCTTGAAGTCGGTGATGGCTGGATCAAAAGCGTGCATGCCGACCTTGATGCCTTTCGCGCCCAGGGTCTTCTCGACGTCGGCGGCCAGGCCGTGGGTCGCATCCTTGGTCGAGTAGATGATCGAGACCGACTTCACGCCCAGGTCCGAGATCAAACCGACCAGGGCTTTCTGGTAGCCCTCGGTGTTATTAATGCGGAAGAAGTTCTTGCGGCCGGCTTTCACCAGGCCGTCGTCGACGCCGCCCGAGGTGATGTAGGCCAGGCCCAGCTTGTTCGCCGCGTCCGACGCAGGCGAGATGTTGTTCGAGCCGTAGCCGCCGGTCACGGCAACCACGCCCTGGCTGGCCAGCTTCTCGACAGCTGCCACTGCCTTGGCCGGCGCCGATTCGTCGTCAACGGTGACCAGCTTGATGGTGTGCTTGCCGTTGGTCTTGTTGAAGACTTCCGCGGCGACGCGGATGCCTTCCTGCGTGCCCATGCCGACGCGGGCCAGTGGGCCGGTCAGCGGAATCTGTACGCCGACCAGGAATTCTTCGGCGCTGGCCGAGCCTGCGCTCAGTGCCGCGAATACTGCGAGGGCGATTGTTTTTGCCTTGCTCATTGTCTCCACCTATTCAGATTGTTGCCGTGAATCGGATCCCGTTGCCAGGACCGGGGTTATCTGCAACAGCCGGCGTACCGGTCATTGCGCTTTTTAGCTAAACCGCGTCATCAGCCGATGTTGCGGCCCATGCTCATTTCTACATTCCGTACCAGTTGCACCAGGCGCGGGCCGAGGTCCTCGATCAGCTTCTCCCGCGGCAGCAGGAAGGCCGGGCCGCCGCAGTTGAAAGCCATCGATTTCGCCGTGTCGGGGTCGACCAGCGGCACGCCGACGGCGCTGATGTTGGCGTCCCAGTAGCCCGAGGACAGCACGAAGCCGCGGTCCTGGAAGTCCTTGAAGCCTTGTTCGATATCGGCCTTGATCTTCGGCCAGTTGTTTTCCGCGTGCAGGCGGATGTGGTCCATCAGGAAGTCGCGGTCGGCCTGGGGCAGGCCGCACAGATAGGCCTTGCCCATCGCGGTGGTCGCCAGCGGGATGCGCGAACCGGCGTCTCGGCGCAGGGTCACGGCGGCGCTGCCGCGGCAAGCCTCCACGTACACCATGTGCAGCCGGTCGCGGATGCCGATCGCCACCGAGCACTGGGCGTATTCGGCCAGTTCCTGCATGCCGGGGCGGGCGAGTTTGCGCACGTCGAGATTGGCCAGCAGGGTGTAGCCGAGCGCCAGCACGGGTGCGCCGAGCTGGTAGCGGCCCTGTTCGGGCGAGTAATTCAGGTAGCCGAGCTTGGTCAGCGTGTAGGTGAGGCGAGAGATGGTGGGCTTGGGCATGGCCGTGCGCTTGGCCATCTCGCTATTGCTGAGGTAAGCCTCGCCAGGACGGAAGCAGCGCAGGATCTCTAGCCCGCGCGCCAGGGCGGTCACGAATTGACGGTCCTTGGCATTCTCTTCCTCAGTGTATGACTGGATTTCTTCCATCTCATTGTCTCCGTTGCCCAGCATCTTTGGCTGAGTCTGGAAATGATGATCACATATCAAAAACCGGGGTGTCAACAGTTTTGTGAAATGGTCGTTCGCAGTGCGAAACGTGGAATATTGACGTTCCTATGACAGGTGGGTAAATCGGCCGGAAAATGATTTTTTGATCGCGAAATCGCCGGTGCACGGACGTTTACATCCGCGTCGAAAATGGGTTATCGTTGAATTCGCTGCAAGATGCAAAACACAATTTCGCACAGCGAACCAACTACAAAATAGGAGACAGGACACATGAATTCCGGCGCAAACGCTCAGGTCGCAGCTCAGGTCACCCGCGAGCAGCATGGCGACATCCTTCTGGTCAGCATCGACAACCCGCCCGTCAACGCCCTCGGCGTGGATGTTCGCCGCGGCCTGCTGGAGGCCATCGAAGCTGCCGACGCCGATCCTGCGGTGAAGGCCGTGCTGATCGTCGGCGCGGGCCGCAACTTCATCGGCGGCGCCGACATCCGCGAATTCGGCAAGCCGCCGATGGCGCCGGCCCTGCCCGATGTCTGCAACCGCATCGAAGCCTCGACCAAGCCGGTGATCGCCGCCATCAACGGCGTCGCCCTCGGTGGCGGCCTGGAAGTGGCCCTGTCCGCGCACTACCGCGTGGCCCTGCCGACCGCCAAATTCGGCCTGCCGGAAGTCGCCCTCGGCCTGCTGCCGGGCGCCGGCGGGACCCAGCGTACTCCGCGCCTGATCGGCGCGCAAGCTGCGCTTGACCTGATGCTCACCGGCCGCCACGCCAGCGCGAAAGAAGCAGAGAGGCTCGGCCTGGTCGACCGCATCGTCGAAGGCGATGATCCTGTTGCTGTCGGCCTTACCTATGCCCAGGAACTGCTGGATGCCGGCGCCCCGGTACGCCGCACCCGCGACGCCGAGGCCCTGGCTGACCGCGCAGCGCAAAGCGCCGTGGTCGAAGCGGCACGTACTGACACCGCAAAAAAATCGCGCGGCCTGTTCTCGCCATTGAAGATTGTCGACGCCGTGCAAGGCGCCATCGACCTGCCGTTCGACGACGGCCTGGCGCTGGAGCGCAAGCTCTTCATCGAATGCCTGGACAGCCCGCAGCGCGCCGGCCTGGTGCACGCCTTCTTCGCCGAGCGCGAAACGGCGAAGTCGCCTGAAACCCGCGACGCAAAACCGCGCGCAATCGCCAGCGTCGGCATCGTCGGCGGCGGCACCATGGGCGCCGGCATCGCCGTTGCCGCACTGGACGCCGGCCTGCCGGTGACCATGATCGAACGCGACGACGAGGCCCTGGCGCGCGGCCGCAAGAACGTTGAAAAAGTCTACGACGGCATGGTCAAGAAGGGCCGCATGACCGAGGAAGGCAAGACCGCCGTCATGGCGCGCTGGTCCGGCAGCACCGCCTACGATGCGCTGGCCAACGTCGACCTGGTCATCGAAGCCGTATTCGAAGAAATGGGCGTGAAAAAGGCCGTCTTCGCTGAACTCGACCGTGTATGCAAACAGGGCGCCGTGCTGGCCACGAACACCTCTTACCTCGACATCAACGAGATCGCCGACAGCGTCTCGCGTCCTCAGGACGTGATCGGCCTGCACTTCTTCTCGCCGGCAAACATCATGAAGCTGCTCGAGATCGTGGTGCCGGCCAAGGTGGCGAACGACGTCGTCGCCACCGCGTTCGAGCTGGCGAAAAAGCTGAAGAAGACCCCGGTGCGTGCCGGCGTCTGCGACGGCTTCATCGGCAACCGTGTCCTCGCCGTGTACGGCCAGGCCGCGCAGTACATGATGGAAGACGGCGCCTCGCCCTGGCAGATCGACAAGGCCCTGCGCGACTTCGGCTACCCGATGGGCCCCTTCCAGGTGTCCGACCTGGCCGGCGGCGACATCGGCTGGGCCACGCGCAAGCGCCGCGCCGCTACCCGCAACCCGGAAGCGCGCTACGTGCAGATCGCCGACCGCATCGCCGAGCGCGGCTGGTTCGGCCAGAAGACCGGCCGCGGCTACTACCTGTATCCGGAAGGCGCCCGCATCGGCACGCCGGACCCGGAAGTCGACGCCATCATCGATGCCGAACGCGAACGCGCCGGCGTCACCCCGCGCAGCTTCACCGATGAAGAAATCGTGCGCCGCTACCTGGCCGCGATGATCAATGAAGGCGCGAACGTCGTGCACCAGGGGATCGCCCTGCGTCCGCTGGATGTGGACGTGACCTTCGTCCACGGCTACGGCTTCCCGCGCTACCGCGGCGGCCCGATGAAGTATGCCGACAGCGTCGGCCTGCCGAAGATCCTCGCCGACATCCGTGAATTCGCGAAGGAAGACCCGATCTTCTGGCAGCCGTCGCCGCTGCTGGTGGAGCTGGTCGAGAAGGGCGCCGATTTCGCCAGCCTGAATCAGATTAAATAAGCAGATCAAGTAAATAGAACAACCCAGGAGACTCGCCATGCGCGAAGCAGTCATCGTTTCAACCGCCCGCACCCCGCTGACCAAGGCGCACCGCGGCGAATTCAACATCACCTCCGGCCCGCAGCTGGCCGCCTTTGCCGTGCGCGCCGCCGTCGACCGCGCCGGCATCGACCCGGCCCTGATCGAGGACGCGATCCTCGGCTGCGGCTACCCGGAGGGCACCACCGGCCGCAACGTCGCGCGCCAGACCGTGATCCGCGCCGGCCTGCCGATCAGCATCGCCGGCACCACCGTGAACCGCTTCTGCGCCTCGGGCCTGCAGGCGATTGCCATCGGCGCCGGCCGCATCGTGGTCGACGGCGCACCAGCCGTGATTGCCGGCGGCGTGGAAAGCATCTCGCAGATCCGCACCCGCGAAAAGGGCGACTCGGGCATGGACCCGTGGATCCTCGAGAACAAGCCGGAACTGTATCTGCCGATGATCGACACTGCCGACATCGTCGCCGCGCGCTACGGCATCAGCCGCGAAGCGCAGGACCGCTTCTCGTTTGAATCGCAGCGCAAGACCGAGGAAGCCCAGCTGGCCGGCCGTTACAAGGACGAGATCGTCGCCTGCACCACGACGATGTCGGTCACCGACAAGGAAACCGGCACGGTCTCGCAGCGCGAAGTCACCGTCGACCAGGATACCTGCAACCGCCGCGGCACCACCTACGAAGGCCTGGCCAAGCTGGCGCCGGTCATGGGCGAGGGCAAATTCGTCACCGCCGGTAATGCCTCGCAGTTGTCGGATGGCGCCTCGGCCTGCGTGATGATGGAAGCGAAAGAGGCCGAGCGCCTCGGCCTGCAGCCACTCGGCGCCTTCCGCGGCCTGGCCGTGGCCGGCTGCGAGCCCGACGAAATGGGCATCGGCCCGGTGTTCGCGGTGCCGAAACTCCTCAGCCGCTTCGGCTTGACGGTCGACGACATCGGCCTGTGGGAACTGAACGAAGCATTCGCATCGCAAGCCATCTACTGCCAGCAACGTCTCGGCATCCCGGACGAGCGCCTGAACGTGAACGGCGGCGCCATCTCGATCGGCCACCCGTTCGGCATGACCGGCGCGCGCCTGGCCGGCCACGTCCTGTTGGAAGGCAAGCGCCGTGGCGTGAAGTACGCCGTGGTCACGATGTGCATCGCCGGCGGCATGGGCGCGGCTGGCCTGTTCGAGATTTTCTGAGCGAGTTTACTGAGGATCAGCATGGACCTGAATTTTACCCCCCAAGAAGAAGCATTCCGCGCCGAAGTACGCGCCTTCCTGGCCGAGAAGCTGCCGAAGCGTCTGTCGGATAAAGTCGCCAATGGCAAGCACCTGAGCAAGGCCGACATGGAAGAGTGGCATGCCATCCTCAACGAACGGGGCTGGCTGGCGAATCACTGGCCGGAGCAGTACGGCGGCCCGGGCTGGACGGCTATCGAGAAGTTCATCTTCGAGAACGAATGCGCGCTGGCGAACTCGCCGCGCATCGTGCCCTTCGGCGTCAACATGCTGGGCCCGGTGCTCATCAAGTACGGCAACGAAGCGCAGAAACAGTACTGGCTGCCGCGTATCCTGAGCGGCGCCGACTGGTGGTGCCAGGGTTATTCGGAACCCGGCGCCGGCTCCGACCTGGCAGCGGTGAAGACCACTGCCGTGCGTGGCACCGATGCCGAGGGCGACCACTACATCGTGAACGGCCAGAAGACCTGGACCACGCTCGGCCAGCACGCCAACATGATCTTCTGCCTGGTGCGCACGAATCGCGAAGCCAAGAAACAGGAAGGCATCAGCTTCCTGCTGGTCGATATGAATTCGCCTGGCGTCGACGTGCGTCCGATCATCACGCTCGACGGCGAACATGAAGTGAACGAAGTCTTCTTCACCGACGTGCGCGTACCGGCCGAGAACCTGGTGGGCGAAGAAAACCGCGGCTGGACCTGCGCCAAGTACCTGCTGACCTACGAGCGCACCAACATCGCCGGCGTCGGCTTCTCGGTGGCCGCCCTGGCGCGCCTGAAGCGCATCGCGGCCGAGCAGACCCGCAACGGCAAGCCGCTGCTTGAAGACCCGACCTTCGCAAGCCGCCTGGCGCGCGTGGAGATCGACCTGGAAAACATGAAGACCACGAACATGCGCGTGATCGCGGCGGTGGCCGGCGGCGGCGTGCCGGGTGCGGAGAGCTCGATGCTGAAGATCCGCGGCACCGAGATCCGCCAGGAGATCCTGTCGCTGACGCGCCGCGCGATGGGCGTGTATGCGCGTCCGTTCACCCAGGACATGCTCGATGCCGATTTCGCGGCCAAGCCATTCGGCCCTGACTTCGCGGCAGCAGCCACGGCGCAGTACTTCAACAATCGCAAGCTGTCGATCTTCGGCGGCTCCAACGAGATCCAGAAAAACATCATCTCCAAGATGATCCTCGGCCTGTAAGAGGGAGACAGACATGAACTTCGAACACACTGAAGAACGGCGCATGCTCGCCGATAGCCTTAATCGATTTATCGCAGAACAGTACGGCATCGAGGCGCGCAACCGCACCGCCGCGTCCGAGCAGGGTTTCTCGACCGAGTTCTGGCAGCAGTTCGCGGAACTGGGCGTATTGGGCGCGCTGCTGCGCGAGGAAGACGGCGGCTTCGGCGGCGGCGGCTTCGACATCGCCGTGGTCTTCGAGGCGCTGGGCCGTGGCCTGGTGCTGGAACCCGTGCTGGGCAGCGCCGTGCTGGCGGCCGAAGCGATTTCCTTTGCCGGCAACGACGAGCAAAAGGCGGCGCTGGGCGAGATCGCTTCGGGCGACGTCATCGCGGCCTTTGCCCACGACGAGCCGAACACCCACTACGAACTGGCGCGCGTGCAGACCACGGCCCGCCGCGAAGGCGAGGCCTGGGTGCTGGACGGCGTGAAGGCCGTGGTGCAGGCGGCCGAGGGGGCGAACGTCTTCGTCGTGTCTGCCCGTACCTCGGGCGACGTGGATGCGGAGCAGGGCATCTCGCTGTTCCTGGTGCCGAAGGATGCGTCGGGCGTCTCGGTGCGCGGCACGCCGACCATGGATGGCGGACGTGTTGGCGACGTCACTTTCGCCAACGTGCAACTGAGCGAAGCAGCCCTGCTGGGCGCAGAAGGCGCTGGCTATGCGGCGCTGGAGCGCGCGGTCGGCCGCGGCATCCTGGCGCTGTGCGCGGAAGCGGTTGGCGCGATGGAGGCGGCCAAGGAAGCGACCCTCGACTACCTGCGCACCCGCAAGCAGTTCGGCGTGCCGATCGGTTCCTTCCAGGCCCTGCAGCACCGCATGGCCGACCTGCTGCTGGAAATCGAGCAGGCCCGTTCCACCGTCATCAACGCCGCCGCCGCCCTGGACGCGGACCGCATCACCCGCGAGCGTGCGCTGTCGGCTGCGAAGATGAGCATCGGCCGCATCGGCACCCTGGTAGCGGAAGAATGCATCCAGCTGCACGGCGGTATCGGCATGACCTGGGAACTGCCGATGGCCCACTTCGCCAAGCGCCTGGTCATGATCGACCACCAGCTGGGCGATGAAGACCATCACCTGGAGCGCTACATCGCCCTGGGTCGGGAATTGGCTACGGCATGAGCGACGCACTGATCGTGCGGACCGAGGGCGCCGTGCGCGTCCTCGTCAACAGCAATCCGGCGGCGAGGAATGCGATCCGTCCGGAGCTGTACGATGCGCTGCAGGCGGCCTTGCTGGACGCCGCAGCCGACCCCGCCATCGGCGCGGTCGTGCTGGTCGGCGACGGCGAGTTCTTCTGCGCCGGCGGCGACCTGCGTGCCCTGGCGACGCGGCGCGAACTGGCGCCCGCCGAGCGGCGCGTGAAGATCGAGCGCCTGCACGAAACCATCCGCGCCATCCGCAATTGCCCGAAACCGGTGATTGCGGCGGTGGAGGGCGGTGCCGCCGGCGCCGGCCTGTCGCTGGCGCTGGCGTGCGACATGCTGGTGTCGGCGCGCGATGCCTTCTTTGCGATGGCCTATGTGAAGGTCGGCCTGAGCCCGGATGGCGGTGCGACGGCGCACCTAGCGCAGTTCCTGTCGCGCCAGTTGATGACCGAATTGTGCCTGCTGGGCGAGCGGCTGACGGCCGAGCGGCTGCATGCATTGGGCGCCGTGAACCGGCTGACCGAACGTGGCGCAGCGCTGGCGGAAGCGATTGCGCTGGCGGCGCGCGTGGCCGATGGCCCAGCGAATGCCAACGCACGCATCAAGACGCTGTGTGCCCAGGCGGGTTCGAACAGCCTGCACGAACAGCTGGACCTGGAAGCGCAGCTGATGGTCGAGTCACAGGGCGACGACGAAGCGCAGGAAGGCATTGCCGCCTTCTTCGGCAAGCGCGCGCCGGATTACGTGGCGCTGCGCCTGAAGCAGCATCAAGAATAGCGTGACCGGCGCCAGCATCCAGGGCGCCGCCATGCACAGAAACAGGAGACGAAGTTGACTACCAAATCCAATCTGCCACTGGCAGGCGTGCGCGTGCTGGACCTGTCGCGCGTGCTGGCCGGCCCCTGGTGCGCGATGGTGCTTGGCGACCTGGGCGCCGAAGTGATCAAGGTCGAGCATCCCGAGCGCGGCGACGACACGCGCGACTGGGGCATGCGCGTCGGCTCCACCGAGACCGCCTACTTCAACAGCGTGAACCGCAACAAGCGTTCCGTCTGCCTCGACTTGAAGACGCCGGAAGGCCAGGAAATCGCGCGCGAGCTGGTACGCAAGAGCGATATCGTGATTCAGAACTTCAAGTTCGGCGACGTCGAACGCATGGGCCTGGGCTACGATGAACTGAGTAAAGAACAGCCGGGCCTGGTCTACTGCTCGATCACCGGCTACGACCGCACCGGACCGGAAGCCACGCGTCCCGGCTATGACCTGGTGATCCAGGGCGAGTCAGGCCTGATGGCGCTGAACGGTGAACCGACCCAGCCGCCGCTTAAATTCGGTGTGGCAGCGGTCGACATGATGACCGGGATGTATGCGGCCCAGGGCGTGCTGGCCGCGCTGTACGAGCGCGAGAAAAGTGGACAAGGACGCCACGTGGGCATGGCCCTGTTCGACTGCGGCCTGATGATCACCGCCTACTACGGCCTGGAAGCGCTCTTGCGCGGCAACGACCCGCCACGCTTCGGCAACGGCCATCCATCGATCATGCCCTACGGTGTGTACGAAGCGGCCGATGGCCCGCTGGTGATCGCGGTGGGGAACAACAGCCAGTTCCTGCGCTTCTGCACGGATGTGATCGACCGCGCCGACATTGCCAGCGACGAGCGTTTCAAGACCAACCTCACGCGCACCCAGCACCGCGACGAGCTGATGTCGATGATCCGCAGCGAACTGGCCAAGCGCGGGCGCCGCGACCTGCTCGATGCAATGAGCCGGGTCGGCATTCCCTGCGGCGAGGTGGCGGGCCTGCACGAGGCGCTGACTTCGCAGCGCGCGACTGACGGTGGCCTGGTGCAGTACATGTCGCACGAGGAAGTAGGCGAGGTGGCGGTGCTGGCTTCGCCCTACCGCTTCAATGGCGAACGCCTGCCGATCCGCAGCGCGCCGCCGCGCCTGGGCGAGGGCACGAACGACGTGCTGGCGGACTTGCTGGGCATGTCTGAAGAGAAGATCGCCAGCCTCAAGGAGCGCGGCGTCTCGCGCTGAGTTGCCGGGCTGTTGAATCGCTGTCCAGCGGGCGTCCCACGATCCGCTGGACGGTATGGAACCCTTATTGAATTTCGCGCTCCAACGCCTTTGCCGGTGAACGTTTTCGTGCGCCGGCAGGGAGGAGTGCACAATGAACTATCTGGCAGCCGCGGCCCTCGCCGCGCTTGTGAGTGCCTGCGCGCCGATCACGCCGCGCCAGGATCTGGTCGGCACATCCGTGCCGGTCGACGCCGCTACCCACACCGTCACCATTACGCCCGAGACCCACGACATCAACGTCATCGGCGGCGATGTGGTGCGCTTCGAGTCCAGCGGCCGAGCGTTCGCATGGGACTTCAATGCCAGTCCCACCGTTTCGGTGTTTGCGTTGAACCAGGTGGCGCCGGGCGGGATGCTGGGCCACGAGGTACTGGTCTACCTCATGCCTAGTCCGCTGTACAACGAAGGAAGCGAGCTTTATGCGCTCAGCCGGCTAGCCAAGCCCTGGCATCTCGTGCGTTGAAATCAGCCAGGGTCCGACGACATGCCCGCGGCGTCGCCCGCCGCGGCACGGGGTTCGCGCATGCGCAGCATGGCGACGAGCGAGACGGCTTTCACGGCAATCGCAATCCAGAACACCAGCGTGAAGCCGAAGCGATGGGCAAGTATGCCGCCCAGCAGCGGCCCGAGCGCCATCATGGAGTGAGACGCCGTGTCCGATACGGCAATCAGCATCGGCAGCTCATGCTGTGAGCCGAACTCCAGCACGAAGTTCTGCGAGGCGATCTGGTAGCCGCCCAGGCCCGCGCCCAGGCCGCAGAACGCCAGGATGAACAGCGGCAGGCTGGTCGACACCATCAGCGCCAGGGTCGATACCAGCCACAGGCCGACGCTGAGCAGGAACACCAGCCGGTAGCCGCGCTTGTCGGCGATCCGGCCCCAGCCCAGGTTGCTGACGGTCTGCGCCAGCAGGAACGACAGCGACAGATAGCCGAGCGTGGCGCCGGACAGGTCGACGAACTTGCCGGCGTGGATGGCGTAGAAGGGCGCCGCCGTCATGCCGAGTGCGGCCAGGGCACGGGCGATGAAGAAGCGCGTGAACTGGCGGTCGCGGCGCAGGATGGCGGGGATGTCGCGCAAGCGCTGCATCAGGCTCGACGCCGCGCGCACCGCCAGCGATTCCGGCTCGCGCAGGAAGCTCAGCGCCGAGATGCCGACGCTGGTGAGGATGAAGGCGACCATGAAGGTCGAGGCGTAGCCATTGCCGAAGGCGTTCGCTTCGACCAGGTGCTTGCCGCCGAAATAAGCCACTACCGAGGCCGACAGGCCGCCAAGAAAATTGCGCATGCCCGCCAGCTGGCCGCGCCGGTTGGCCGGGATCACCTTGGCCATCACGAAGTTGAAGCTGACCGCCTGCATGCCCCAGAAGAAGCCGAATAGCGCCAGGAACACGCACACGGCCACCAGCGCCGCATCGCCGTCGAGCAGGAAGCCCGACAGCGCCAGGCCCAGTACCTGCGCACGCATCAGCCAGCCGACGCCGAACACCACCGGCATCACGCGGCGCCGGTGTTCGATCAGCGTGGCGCTCCAGATCGACGACAGCGCCATGCCCAGCGACTGGCCGGCCAGGGCCAGGCCCACCGTCAGGTTCGACTGCGAGAGCAGGTAGATGTAGGCGGGGACGAAGGTCGGCGCCGTCACCAGCCGGAAGCCGGTGACGCCGAGGAAGCCGTGGACCAGGTTGGCGGCGTAGTTGCGCGGCAGGTCGCGGGCAACTTGCCGGTCGTAGGCCGCCTGATCGGCTGCTTGCTGGTCGGCGCCGGCTGGTGTATCGAGCGCAGGCGCCGCGTGCGTACGCATATATTACTTGCTTTGATGTCGCGGCTGGGCGCTGGAGAGGTCGCTGATGCGTTCCCATTGCGCGGCCACGTCGTCGGCGCTGGCCCCCGGGCCGAGTTCGACCCACGGGCTTTCGACGATGGTGGCCACGCTGAAGTTGCCGCCGGCGGCCTGCAGGATCACGCCGCTTGGTGCGTCGTCGCTGGCCAGGTAGACCACGCCCGGCACGATGTGCTCGGGGCCGAGCTTGTCGAACTGCTCCTGCGGCAGCAGGCCTTCGGTCATGCGCGTGGCCGCCACCGGCGAGATGGCGTTGATGCGGATGTCGCGCTTGGCGCCTTCGATCTTCAGCGTATTCATCAGGCCCACCAGTCCCATCTTGGCGGCGCCATAGTTGGCCTGGCCGAAGTTGCCGTACAGGCCGGACGGCGAGGTCGTCATCACGATGCGGCCAAAACCCTGCTCGGCCATGATCGCCCACACCGCCTTGGTGCAGTTGAAGGCGCCCATCAGGTGCACGTCCAGGACGGCCTGGGCATCGTCGAGTTCCATCTTGAGGAAGCTCTTGTCGCGCAGGATGCCGGCGTTATTCACCAGGATGTCGATGCGGCCGAACGCGTCCAGCGCCTGCCGGACCATGGCGGCCACCGCCTCGCGGTCGGTGACGCTGGCGCGGTTGGCGATGGCTTCGCCGCCCATGGCGCGGATCTCCTCGACCACGGCGTCGGCGGCGGAGCCCGTGCCGCGTCCATCGGCTGCGCCGCCCAGGTCGTTGACGACGACGCGTGCGCCGCGGCGGGCGAGTTCGAGTGCATAGCAACGGCCAAGGCCGCCGCCGGCGCCGGTGACAATCGCGGTCTTTCCTGCGAAGCTGATCATGGGTGAGTGCCTTTTAGGGGTTATGGTATGTGATTGAGAAAATCATAGCACGGCAAGCGAGGCGTGTTGCAGGTCGCGGTCTGGATTTTAGAAAAATGGGTCTGGATACTCGATGTTGCGCCGGGGGCGGGCAATTGTGTTTTTCGCCACGCTATAATGCGTGCTGCTCAACTGTCCCGGTGCCGCCATGGAAGAACCCGTCAACGCCAGCCGCATGACGCAGCGCTACGTGCAAAAGCGCGAGGCCATCCTGCACGAGGCGGCGCGGCTGTTCAATGCACGCGGCATGAAGGGCGCCACGCTGTCGGATGTGGCGGCAGCCGTCGGCCTGAGCACCAACAGCATCACCTACTACTACAAGAAGAAGGAAGACCTGGTCGTCGCCTGCCTGCTGCGCTCGATCGAAACGGTGAGCGGCATCATCGCCCAGGCGGCGCAAGAGCCGGCGCCGGAAGGGCGGGTGCGCAGCTTCGTGCGCCTGTTCCTGGCGCGGTTGGCCGAAACCGCCACCGGCGGCGCCAGCGAAATGATGACCTTCCGCGACGTCCACGTGCTGGGCAGCCCGCACAGCGAAGTCGTGTTCGCGGCCTACATCGAGATGTTCCGCAGTTGCCGGCGCCTGCTGCTGCTCGGCCCCATCAAGCCGGCGCGCCGCCTGTCGCTGAACGCACGCACCCACCTGCTGCTGACGCTCACGCTGTGGACCATGTCGTGGAGCGGCCGCTACGACCCCGAGGATTACGACATCGCGGCCGAGCGCATGGGCGACATCCTCATCGGGGGTATCCGTTCCGGAAAATCGGTATGGCGGTTCGGCGCGCTTGACACGGCCCTGACCGCGCCGCCGACCGCCGGCGACAGCGCCCAGGATGCCTTCCTGCGCGCGGCCACCGCCTTGATCAACGAGCAGGGTTACCGCGGCGCCTCGGTCGAGCGCATTTCGGCGCGCCTGAACGTGACCAAGGGCGCCTTCTACCACCACAACCCGAACAAGGAAGAACTTATCGCCGCCTGCTTCGAGCGCAAGTTCACCGTGATCCGCGAGATGCAGCGCGTGGCCATGGCCAGCGGCGGCTCGGGCTGGGACAAGCTGTGCGCCGTGTCGCGCGCGCTGGTGCGTTATCACTTTTCGGAGCACGGCCCCTTGCTGCGCACCTCGGCCTGGAGCGAACTGCCCGACGACATCCGCGAAGCCAAGCTCACCGCCACCGCGCAGCTGGACCAACGCTTCGTGAGTTTGCTGGTGGACGGCATGCAGGACGGGTCGATCCGGCCGCTCGACCAGGCGATTGCCGGGGCGCTGGTGAGCGGAATGGTGAATGCAGCGGTGCTGCTGGACCGCTGGGTGCAGGACGTGAATGGCGAGAATGCGCTGGAGCTGTTCGTGCGGCCCCTGTTCGAGGGACTGCTGGTCGAGGCCTGATTTTTTAGTGGATTCGGTATCGAGTAATCCTTGCGTCCGAGGGAGCCGTCTAGATTTTTTCGCAAGATGGGTATTGCGCAGCCTGGCAGAGCGCGATAACGTAGGGTGGGCGCCCCGTGCCCACGCGTGAACCGTGCACAGTGTTGGCCTCTCCCACGAGCCAACACGATGCGAACGTCACGCGTGGGCACAGGGCGCCCACCCTACACGAGCACGCATCGCCGTGCTAAACACAATGGAGGAGACCCCATGTCATTGTTCGACCTGAGCGGTAAAGTCGCCATCATCACTGGTTCCTCGCGCGGCATCGGCCGTGCGATTGCGGTGCGGATGGCGGAGCAGGGAGCCAAGGTAGTCGTTTCGTCGCGCAAGGAAGCCGCCTGCGCTGAAGTCGTGTCCGGGATCACCGCGGCCTACGGCGAAGGCCGCGCCATCGCCATCCCCACCAACATCTCGTCGAAGGAAGACCTGCAGCGCCTGGTCGACGAGACCAACAAGGCTTTCGGCCAGATCGACATCCTGGTCTGCAACGCCGCTTCGAACCCCTACTATGGCCCGATGGCCGGCATCGCCGACGACCAGTTCCGCAAGATCCTCGAGAACAACGTCCTCGCCAACCACTGGCTGATCAACATGGTCGCGCCGCAGATGGTCGAACGCAAGGACGGCGCCATCATCATCGTCTCGTCGATCGGCGGCCTGCGCGGCTCGCCCGTCATCGGCGCCTACAACGTGTCGAAAGCCGCCGACATGCAACTGGCGCGCAACCTGGCCGTCGAATTCGGCCCGCACAACGTGCGCGTGAACTGCATCGCTCCCGGCCTGATCAAGACCGACTTCGCCCGCGCCCTATGGGAAGACCCGGCGCGCCTGAAGGAAGTCAACGAGCGCGCACCGCTGCGCCGCATCGGCGACCCCGACGAAATCGCCGGCACCGCCATCTACCTGGCCTCGCGCGCAGGCAGTTTCGTCACCGGCCAGAACATCGTGGTCGACGGCGGCGTGACCATTTAAGGAGACCGGTATGGATGAACTCTTAGCCTTCCGCCAGGAAGTGCGAGCCTGGCTCGAAGCCTACTGCCCACCCGAGATGCGTGTGCCGATGGCCGACGACGACGAGATCACCTGGGGCGGCCGCAACATGGCCTTCAAGTCCGAGGCCCAACGCACCTGGCTCGACCGCATGGCGGAAAAGGGCTGGACCGTGCCGGAATGGCCGGTCGAATACGGCGGCGGCGGCCTGACACGCGAGCAGGCCAAGGTGCTGCGCCAGGAGATGGCCTCGCTCGGCTGCCGCGTGCCGCTGCAAAGCTTCGGCATCTGGATGCTGGGACCGGCGCTGCTGAAGTACGGCAGCGAGGAACAGAAGCGCGAACACCTGCCGCCCATCGCGCGCGGCGAGATCCGCTGGTGCCAGGGCTACTCGGAACCGAACGCCGGCTCCGACCTGGCCTCGCTGCAAACGCGTGCCGAAGACCGCGGCGATCATTTCGTGGTGAATGGCCAGAAGGTCTGGACCTCGTACGCCGACAAGGCCGACTGGATCTTTTGCCTGGTGCGCACCGACCCGACTGCGAGCAAGCACACCGGCATCAGCTTCGTCCTGTTCGACATGGCCACAAAGGGCGTGTCGACGCGGCCGATCACGCTCATCTCGGGCAAGTCGCCGTTCTGCGAAACCTTCTTCGACGACGTGCGCGTAGAGAAGCGCAACCTGGTCGGCGAACTGAATGGCGGCTGGACGATTGCCAAGTACCTGCTGACCCACGAGCGCGACATGATCGGCGCCATGGGCGAAGCCGCTGCGCCGCCAAAACTCGGCCAGTTCGCAGCGCAATCGATCGGCCTGGACGAGGGCGGCAAGCTCGACGAACCCGTGCTGCGCACCGACATCGCCCGCTTCGAGATCGACGAAGTCGCCTTCCGCCTGCTGCTGGAGCGCAGCGGCGACCTGGCGCGCCAGGGCAAGGTGCATCCGGCCTTTTCGTCGGTGCTGAAGTTCTACGGCGCGGAGCTGAACAAGCGGCGCTACGAACTCTTGATGGCGGCCGGCGGCAGCACGGCGCTGGAGTGGGAGGGCGAACGCAGCCAGGGTGGCGAAGTCGCGCGCGAGTGGCTGCGCGCCAAGGCCAATTCCATCGAGGGCGGCACCAGCGAGGTGCAGCTGAACGTCATCTCGAAACGCATCCTCGGCCTGCCGGGCGCATAACAACGGAGCACAACATGGCATTGGTACTGAACCAGGAACAGGACATGCTGCGCGAGAGTGCGCTGCAGTTCATGAAAGAACGCGCGCCGGTTTCCCAGTTGCGCGCATTACGCGACAAGCGCAGCGACGAAGGTTTTGCGCGCGAGACGTGGGCGAGCTTTGCCGAGATGGGCTTTACCGGCGTGCTGGTGCCGGAAGAATTCGGCGGGCTGGGATTGGGCGCGGTGGAAGCCGGCGCGATCATGGAAGCCATCGGACGCAACCTGACGGCCGTGCCGTTCTTCTCGACGGCGGTGCTGGGTGCGTCGCTGCTGGCGCGGCATGGCAGCGCCGCGCAGAAGGAGCGCTGCCTGGCCGCGATTGCCGGCGGCGAGCTGCTGGTGGCGCTGGCGGTGGACGAAACGGCCAAGCACCGTCCAGAGAAGGTGGCCTTGCGCGCCGATCAGGATGGCGGCGGCTACGTGCTGCGTGGCGAAAAGGTGTTCGTGGTCGATGGGCACGTGGCCGACCGGCTGATCGTGTCCGCCAGTACCGGGGAGGGCGTGACGCTGTTCCTGGTCGATGGCGCGGCTGCCGGTGTGCGGCGCGAGCGCAGCATCCTGGTCGATGCGCACAACGCGGCGCGCATCGTGTTCGACGGCGTGCGGGTGGATGCCGAGGCGATGATCGGCGAGCCGGGGCAGGGCGCGGCGCTGCTGGAGGGCGTGTTTGACATCGGCCGCGCCGCGCTGGCCGCCGAACTGCTGGGCATTGCCGAGGAAGCCTTCGAGCGCACCGTGGGCTACCTGAAGGAGCGTCGCCAGTTCGGCCAGATCATCGGCGAATTCCAGGCGCTGCAGCACCGGGCGTCGACGCTCTACACCGACATCGAGATCACGCGTGCGCTGGTGCTGGGCGCGCAACAGGCGCTCGACGCGGGTGCGCCGAATGCGGCGGCGCTGGTGTCGGCGGCCAAGGCACGTGCCGGCACGACCGCCACCACGGCGGTGCAGGAAGGCGTGCAGATGCACGGCGGGATCGGCATGACCGACGAGTTCGAGATCGGCTTCTTCATGAAGCGTGCGCGCGTAGTCGAGGAATTGCTGGGCGATGCGCGCTTTCATGCGGACCGCTGGGCGAGGCTGAGCGCTTATTAATTCGGTGACGGCGGTGACAGATTTGTCGCCGCCATATTCGGGAGCGAGGCGCTCTGCCCATCATGGATTCATGGCGTCACGTTAGCAGGCGGCGGTGTCGGATTGAGTTCCTGCGACCATACCACCGCCGCAATCTTCCAGCCATCATTGGTGCGCACCATTTGCCAGCTTTCCTTTCCCCAGTTTTCCTTGTAACTGCCATCGACGAAGGTGTAGTCGAACCATACTTGCCCGACTTCGCCATCGCTGTCGATGCTGACGTTCGAGATGGTCTCGGCGAGTTTGCCTTTGTTCTTGGCAATCGAGCTGATGAATTTAGGCGGGCTACTGGTAAAGAACTTGAAAGGCCGCTTCATTTCGGGTTTGGGCCGGTTTGCGTACAGCCTTTCGATGCTTGCATCTGTGGTGACACCAGCCCAGGTAGTATCCTCTTTCAGGAACAGTTTCAGGAATGTTTCCTCGTCCTTGTTAATGATAGCGGTGCGGAAGGTTTCAACGACTTGCTCGATTTGCGCCTTGCTGTCTGCAGGCTGGGCGAACGCATAATGGGGCAAGACGTTTAATCCGCCAAGCATAAGGATTGCTGCCGAGAGTCTCTTCATTATTTACCCTGAAGTTGTAGATTCTTCCCGCTGAATGCCTGGAACGGTGGTTTTGCAAGTTTAATATCTGAAGATACGCTCGATTTTCGAGGTTTGCAACAGGCGACTGTTTATGCATACGTGGCAGTCTCTAAAACCAAGTGCAACACTCTTTCCTGTAGAGTGC
>NZ_JAULSI010000054.1 GCF_030711405.1 Massilia brevitalea | reverse complement strand
AATGATGCCGTTATCAGGAGGGTGGAGTCCATCACATTAGGGTGGACAGCTCCACCACCAGCACCAGATCATCCGTTATGCATGCGCTGCCCACGCGGTGATACGCCACGCCAGCCAGTCGCACTCGCGCCGCCACCCAGGATCACCGCCTGCGCAGCAGGTGCATCCGACTGAACAATGCCTGCATTCCTGCGTGGGCAATGAAGCTCAGGTTATAAGGATGCTCCGCCACCGCCTGTGGCAAGCGCCCAGTCTCCGGCAGCTTCCTCAACTCCTCGGCGATCTTCCCCCACAACACCAGCGTCGGCGGCTCGGCTTGTTGCGCCAGCACCTCCAGTACGACTTGCAGGAAAGGCAGCCAGGCCCGCGCATCGATCACTGGTTTCACATGCGACCTGAATACCAGCGACGCATTCAGCAACAGGAAACCCTCGGCAGTCAGGTTCGCCTGCAATTCCGGCAGCGTCCCGATCGACCCGTTCGACATGGCCGCAGCCGCCACCGGCGCCATCGCTTCGCCACCGGTTGCCTCCGGCTGGAGCTGCCCATCCGCCACCAGCAGCATCTTCATGAAGTTGCGCAGCGAGGTCGCCCGGTTCACCGGCTTCGACAGCCCGCCCGCGCTCCACAGATCGCCAACGGCCCCATCCATGAAGCAGACCCCGGTCGCGCTCTCGGCGCGCGGATACGGCCCCTCCCCTACCAGCACATAACGCACCTTGTCCAGCGGCTGGGCAAAGGCGGCGAACAGGCGGCCCTTGGTCGGCAGGTAATCGTCGATGGCCAGCGCCGGCAGGTAGCCCGGGTTGGCCTGCGCCACCGCTTCCAGCCCGCGCAGCAGGTGCGGGCGCCAGGAGGCGTCGGCAAGGCCGAGGGCATCGAGGATGGCGGCGGGGATGGTGGTCTCGGTCATCGTCTTGTTCATATCGGGCGGGCGCGAAAAAGGAAACGGATTGTAGCCCAGCCTGCGAGCAGGAGGCGCAGCGGCCGGCTGCGATTCCGCGCTTCAATCTGGCGCAGCATGGCGGCGATTCAGGGCAGGATGTCCTTCCCGCGGCCTGGCCCGCCAACCTTCAAGGAGTGCAAGGATGCAAACGATTCAAGAGGTGATGACGCGCGATGTGCAGACCATTTCCACGCAAGACAGCGTGCAGCGCGCGGCCCAGCTGATGGACGAGCTGAACGTGGGGGCGATCCCGGTGGTGGACGACGGCAAGCTGGTCGGCATGGTCACCGACCGCGACATCACCGTGCGCTCGGTGGCCATCGGCCAGGACCCGGCCAGCACCCGCGTGAACGATGTGATGAGCACCGACGTGCGCACCTGCACCGTCGAGCAGAGTGTGGAAGACGTGCTGGCGCAGATGGCCGACGTGCAGATCCGGCGCGTGCCGGTGGTCGATGGGAATGGCCAGGTCATCGGCATCGTGTCGCTGGGCGACGTGGTGACCAAGGCGCCGTCCGATGTTGAGCAGACGCTGGACGAGATTTCGACGCCGTCGGAGCCGGACCGGTCGTGACATGTCGATGATGCGGCTGCGGTGCGTGCTCAGCCATTCACGCTGTGGCGATCACCGCGTGGGCAGCGCTATCGGTGCGGATGATCGGCGTGCAGGGTGGAGCTGCCCACCCTACGGATGGGACGCGGGTTATTCCGCGTCGGGCTGCTTCGACGGATGCGCGGCGTCGAAGGCCGGCAGTTCGATGCAGTGCGCATGGATGCGCGCGATGTTCGGATAATCCTTCACATCGATGCCGAAGCGCTCGGCATTGAACACCTGCGGCACCAGGAAGCAATCGGCCATGGTCGGCGAGGCGCCGTGGCTGAAGGGGCCGGCGGCCGGGTCGCGCGCCAGGTGGGCTTCGAGGCCTGCCAGCCCTTCGCGGATCCAGTGCCGGATCCATTCGGTCTTGGCTTCCTCGCTCAGTTTCAGCTCACCCACCAGGTGGCGCAGCACGCGCAGATTGTTCAGCGGATGGATGTCGCAGGCGATGATCTGCGCCAGCTCGCGCACGCGGGCGCGGCCCGGGGCGTCGCTCGGCATCAGCGGCACCGCCGGGAAGCGTTCATCGAGGTATTCGATGATCGCCATCGACTGGGTCAGCGTGATGCGGTCGTCCTGGAAGGCCGGCACCAGGCCGCTCGGATTGATCTGGCGGTATTCCTCCTGGCGCTGCTGGCCGCCGTCCTTCAGCAGGTGCACCGGCACCGCGTCGTAGCTCAGGCCTTTCAGGTTCAGCGCGATCCGCACCCGGTAGGCTGCCGAGCTGCGGAAATACGTGTAGAGCTTCATTCCTTCCTCCCGTGATAATGCGCGACTTCGTGGTCGATGGCGCCGAAGATGCTCGCACCGGTAACGTCCAGCATTTCGATGCGGACGCTGTCGCCAAAGCGCAGGAACGGCGTTTTCGGCGCGCCGTGTTCGATGGTTTCGTACATGCGCACCTCGGCCAGGCAGCAGTAGCCGACGCCGCCATTCGCGATGCTCGAACCGTGCAAATTGCCCTGCTTGTTCGACACCGTGCCGGAACCGATGATGCTGCCCGCGCCCAGCTCGCGCGTCTTGGCAGCGTGGGCGATCAGCTGGGCGAAGCTGAAGGTCATGTCTTCGCCGGCGTTCGGCTTGCCGAACAATTGATCGTTCAGGGTGACGCGCAGCGGCAGGTGCAGCTTGCTGTCATGCCAGGCCTCGCCCAGCTCGTCCGGCGTGACAGCCACCGGAGAAAAGGCGCTGGCCGGCTTCGACTGGTAGAAACCGAAGCCCTTGGCCAGCTCGCCTGGAATCAAATTGCGCAGCGAGACGTCGTTAACCAGCATCACCAGGCGGATCGATGCGGCTGCCTGTTCGATGCTGGCGCCCATCGTCACGTCGCCGGTCACGACCGCCACTTCCGCTTCCAGGTCGATGCCCCAGTCTTCCGACAGCGCCGCGATCGGGTCGCAGGGGCCGATGAAGGCGTCGCCGCCGCCCTGGTACATCAGCGGGTCGGTGTAGAAGGAAGCCGGCACATCGGCGTTGCGCGCCTTGCGCACCAGTTCGACGTGGTTGATGTAGGCCGAACCATCGGCCCACTGGTAGGCGCGCGGCAGCGGCGAGTGGCATTCCATCTCGATAAAGGAGTCGGCCTGGTCGGCGGTGCCGTCGTTCAGCTGCTCGTAGACAGCTTGCAATTGTGGTGCAGCGCGGTCCCAGTCGTCCAGCGCAGCCTGCAGGGTGCGGGCAATCTCGGGGACGGCCTGGCAGGTAACCAGGTCGCGGCTGACGACCACTAGCGTGCCGTCGCGGCCGCCGGTCTTGAGTGTGGCGAGTTTCATGGCGATTTCCTTTGTCGTTGCATAGTTGCCGCCATTAAAGATGAAAACGGACTATCATACAAACAATATTTTCCGGCTCATTTATCGGATTATCTTATGAATCCCACCCTGCGCCAGATGCGGGCCTTCGTGGCGCTGGCCAAGACAGGCAACTTTACGCTGGCGGCGCAGTACATGCACGTCACGCAATCGGCGTTGTCCGGTTTGATCAAGGAACTCGAACAAACCCTGAACGCCCGCGTTGTCGACCGCTCCACCCGCAAGATCACGCTCACCGACATCGGCCGCGAGCTGTACCCGCTATTTAGCCAGATGATCGACGATCTCGACGGTGCGCTGGCGAACGTGGCGGACCACACGCAGCTGCGAAAAGGCATCGTCCGCATTACCGCGCCGCAACTGATGTGCTGTACCCTGCTGCCCGAAGCCATCGCCGTCTACCGGACGAAGCAGCCCGACATCGAAGTGCGCCTCGCCGATAGCGAGGTCGACAGCGTGATCGCGCGCGTGCTCTCGGGCGAATCCGACATCGGCATCGGCCCCGAGCGCGAGCCGCTGCCCCAGCTGGAAACGCGCGAACTGTTCGAGATGCCCTTCGCCCTGGTCTTCCCGCAGGGTCATCCGCTCGATAGCGCCGAACGCGTGACCTGGCAGGACGTGACGCGCTACCCCTTCATCGCCCTGCAGGGGCAATTTACCGAGCGCTTGCTGGCCGACATGCATGCCGTGCTGCGCGAAGTGCCGCTGAAACCGGCAAACGAAGTCACCTTCATGACCACGGCGCTGGCCATGGTCAGCGCCGGCCTGGGCATCACGGTCTGCCTGCCGTATGCGGAACCGCTGGCGCGCCTCTACCAGCTGCGCATGCGTCCGCTCGAAGAACCGGTGCTGACGCGGCGCTTTTATGTCTACACCCGCGCCGGGCGTTCGCTGTCGCCGGCGGCGGAAAGCTTCATTGATTTCCTGTTTCCGTATGTGGCGTCGAAACGTCGCCAGGCCGGGAGCAACTGAGGGGCTGCCTGCCCACATTGCGCAGCTGCGCTAGAATCGGGCGATCGTCGTTTTACCAGGTTCGTACCGATGTCCTACAACACCATCGCCATCAACCAGCGCATGGACAGGTTCAACAGCCACGCCAGCGTCTGGCTGTTCGGCTACGGCTCGCTGATCTACAAGGCCGATTTCCCCTTCCTCGAACGCCGCCCGGCCAGCATCGGCGGCTGGACGCGCCGCTTCTGGCAGGGCTCGCACGATCACCGCGGCACGGAAAGCGCGCCCGGACGCGTGGTCACGCTGGTGCCCGATGCGGATGCGGTCTGCCACGGCATGGCCTACCTGGTCACGCCCGAGGAATTCGCCCACCTCGACCACCGTGAAAAGAACGGCTACCTGCGCCTGGCTACCACAATCCGCTTCGAGGACGGCAGCAGCGCCGAGGGACTGGTCTACATCGCCACCCACGAAAACGCCGCCTTCCTCGGGCCGGCCAGCGAACAGGCGATCGCGCGCCAGATCGCCGAATCGCGTGGACCGAGCGGGCCGAATAGCGAATACCTGCTGGAACTGGCCAAGGCGCTGCGTGAACTGGGCAAGGACGATCCGCATGTGTTCGAGATCGAGCGGCACCTGATCGAACTGGCCGCGGCCTGACACGTGGCGTGCTACCGACTGCTGGCAGCCTGCTTATTCGTTCTGCCGCCCTGCACCCAGCGCCTTCACCGCTTTTTCGAGCGCGCGCACTTTCTCTCGCATGCTCGACAGATTGCGTACCAGCACCGCATTACGTTCCCACTCCGCATTCCTGGCAACCGGGAAGTAGCCGGTGTAGCGCCCCGGCTCGGTGAGCGAGTTCGGCACCATGGTGGCGGCGGTCACGTGGACGTTGTCGGCGATCTCGATGTGGCCGTTGATCATGGCGGCCCCGCCGAAGGTACAGTGCTTGCCGATGTTGGCGCTGCCGGCCACGCCCACGCAGCCGGCCATGGCCGTGTGCGCGCCGATACGGCAGTTGTGGCCGATCTGGATGAGATTGTCGAGCTTGACCCCGTCTTCGATCACGGTGTCGTCCAGCGCGCCGCGGTCGACCGTGGTATTCGAGCCGATGTCGACGTCTTCGCCGATCACCACGCGCCCGGTTTGCGGAATCTTGATGTAGCTGCCGCCGTCCACCGCAAAGCCGAAGCCGTCGCCGCCGATGACGGCGCCCGAGTGGACGATGCCGCGCGCGCCGATGATGCAGCGTGCGTGGAAAGTAACGTTGGCAAAGAAATGCGTGTCTTCGCCAACGATTGCCTCGCGCCCGATATAGCAGCCGGCGTCGATGACGGCGCCTGTCTTGATGACCGCCCCCGCCTCGACCGTGACATGCGGGCCGACGTGGGCGCTGGCGTCGACCCGGGCGCTGGGGTGTACGAACGCCGTCGGGTGCACGCCGGGTTCGGGTACAGGTGTGCGCAGGGCCACGAAGCATTGCGCCGCGCGCGCAAACCAGACATAGGGATTGGCGGTGACGATGCGCGCGCCTTCGTAACTGGCCGCCACCTCGGGCTCGTCGCCTGGCGTGAGGATCAGCGCCGCGGCCTGGCTGCGCGCCGCCAGGCCACGCAGCTTGCTGTTGCTCAGGAAGCTGATCTCGGACGCACCGGCACGGTCGAGCGGCGCGATGGCCGTGACCTCAATGCCGGGGTCGCCTGTCAGCTGGCCGCCGAAACGTTCTACCAGTTCGCCCAGACGGATAGCCATATTGTTCGCCACTGTCACGCTCCTCGCAGATTGATCATGTATCAATCCAGATTGGACACGCAGCCCAACCCGGCAGTTCCGCAACTCGCCAGGCGCATCAGCCCTTATCAACCATCAGCCGCTCATCGGCTGAACACCAACTGACTATCAGCTGAACATCTGCCAGGCACCAGCCTGTACCAATATAGGCCGCTCATCAGAACAAGTCCAGCTGTCCAGCTCCCTTTGCAACACCCTTTGCAGCGCCCTTGGCCGCCGCCGCCGGCACTACCAGCGGACGCCGGAATTGCGACCTGTCGAGCCGCTCGAAACGCCCGCGCAGCGCCCCCAGCCCCATGCGCTCGACGGTCTTGGTGAAACGCTGGCGGATCAGGTCGGACCAGACGCCCTCTCCGTGCATGCGCTTGGAAAAGTCCGCGTCGTAATCCTTGCCGCCGTGCATTTCGCGGATGCGGTTCATCACGCGTCCGGCGCGTTCCGGGAAGTGGGCCTCCAGCCATTGCTGGAACAGCGGATTGACTTCCCAGGGCAGGCGCAGCACCGTGTAGTGCGCGCTCACGGCGCCGGCGTCGCGCGCCGCTTCCAGGATCCGTTCGATTTCCGGCTCCGTCACAAAAGGGATGATCGGGGCCACGCTTACGCTGACAGGAATGCCGGCATCGGTGAGCGTGCGGATGGCGCGCAGGCGCCGCGCCGGGGCTGCCGCGCGTGGCTCCAGGGTGCGCGAAATGTCGGAGTCGAGCGTGGTGAGGGTGATGGCGGCGCAGGCCAGCGAACGCTCGGCCATTGGCGCCAGCAAATCGATGTCGCGCTCGATCAGCGCGGACTTGGTGACCAGCCCCACCGGATGCCGGCATTCGTGCAGCACTTCCAGTACCTCGCGCGTGAGCCGCCGTTCGCGCTCGCAGGGCTGGTAGGCGTCGGTATTCACGCCGATGGCAATGTGCTCGGGTTTGTAGCCCGGATGCGCCAGCTCGCGGCGCAGCAGCTCGGCCGCGTTCACCTTGGCGAAGATGCGGGTTTCGAAGTCCAGCCCCGGCGACAGACCGAGGTAGCTGTGCGTGGGCCGGGCGAAGCAGTAGATGCAGCCGTGCTCGCAGCCGCGGTAGGGATTCAGCGAGACCTTGAAGGGAATGTCGGGCGAGGTATTGCGCGACAGGATGGACTTAGCGATCTCGTCGGTGACCACGGTCTTGAGCGGCGGCGCAGCGCCCTCTTCCACGCGGGCCCAGCCGTCGTCGAAGCGCTCGCGGCCGTTCAGCTCGTAGCGGCCCTGCAGGTTCGATACCGCACCGCGCCCTTTCGTGGCGGCGAGCGGACGCGGCGGCAGGACGATTTCTTCCGCGCTGTATTCCCGGTCGATGGTTCTTTCGAAGTTGGCCATGCGGCACCCAATGACTGTATATTTATACAGTATGGTACGCCGCTCTTCCCGTCAATTCAAGCCTTGTCCGTATTTGACGAGCTGAGAGGCAGATCGCGTGGCAAATACGCAGCTTGTTGCCCGACAAAACCGTCGAAGGCGGCAAACAGGGCGGCATAGCGCGCCGTGTCGCCGTCGAGGTGGCCCAGCGCATGGGCGCTTGCCTCGAGCGTGGACAATTGGTCCGGCGCGTGCGCCTTGCGGATACGGTAGTTCGACGCCGGCATATCGCGCAGCGCCAGCCGCGGCAAGCTCTGCAGGGGCGGGTTCAGATGCAGCATCTTGCGGCTTTTGCGCCACGTGGCATCGAGCACGACCAGGCGCAGGCGCGCCGGCGGCGGCAAGGCATCGGCCCGTATCGCAGCGACGCCCGGCGTGTCGGGATACAACAGCAGCGGCGTGCGCCCGCCGCCATGCAGGAGCGCATCGAGTTCGCCGGCGTAGAAGGCCTCGCCCACCGCCAGCACGCTGCCTGCCAGGCTCAGGTGCAGCAGGCGCGCGCTGTTCTTGGCATTCGCCACTTCCAGCGGATGCTGCAGGATCAGCAGTTCGACGGACGACGTCACGGGCCGCACCCAGGCGCAGATGCAGGCCGACTGCGCGCGCAGGCAGGCGCCGCAGGTGACGCGGCGGGAAGGCAAAGGCTGGTTCATCGGCGGCGTGGCTTGAAAAAGGCGCCGATTGTAGCAGCCGGGCTCGGTACTTCTAGCTGGACGCGTTGCGCAGCCCCGCCAGCGCCCCGCTCCAGGCCTCCACCTGGTCCAGCATGGCGTGCACCGATTTTTCGTGGTGCGCAGCCGGCTTGAAGGTGCGCATGTTCTCGAAGTCGGCAAACAGCGACAGCATCACCTGGGCCCGCACGTCGGCCACCATCAGTTCGCCCATCACCAGGCGCAGGTTCTCGATGGCGCGCGCCCCGCCGGCGCTGCCGTAGCCGACGAAACCGGCAGCCTTGTTGTTCCATTCCTTGTACAGGAAGTCGATGGCGTTCTTCAGCGCGCCCGAGGTGGCATGGTTGTATTCGGGCGTGACGAAGACGAAACCGTCGAACTCCGCGATCTTCGCCGCCCAGGCCAGCGTGTGCGGCTGCGAATACTGGCCCATCGAGGGCGGCACCGGCTCGTCGAGCAGGGGCAAGTTGAAATCCTGGATATCGACCAGCTCGTAGTGCGCGTCCTGGCGCCCTTGCGTCATGCCCATTACCCAGCGCGCCACGTCGAGCGCCTTGCGCCCCGGGCGGGTACTGCCGACGATTACCGCAATCCTGACCATGTCACTCTCCTGTTCAATGTCCGGGAAGCGCCCCACGCCCATTCTAGTCAGCCGCAAAGGAAAGGCGCGCCGCCTTGCAGCGCGAAAAAATCAGCGCCGTCCGCTCAATCTGCCCAACAACCCAATCAATTGCTCGACGTCATAAGGCTTGGCCAGGATCTTGACGCCGGGAATCGACACGCGCCGATCGGTGTAGCCGGTGGCCAGCACGACCGGCAGCGCCGGCCAGCGTTCGCGGATTGCCGCGGCCAGGTCGATGCCGCTGACGCTGCCCGGCATGACGATGTCGGAAAACACGATGTCCACCGCCTGCCCGCCCGCCAGCTGGGCCAGCGCATCGTCGCCGCTGACGGCCACGCGCACCGCGAAGCCGGCGGCGGCGAGCGCCTCGACCACGGCTTCGCGCACCAGCACGTCGTCCTCGACGAACAGCACGCTCACGCCGGCAGCCGCGGGCGCCGCTGCCGCGCCCGTCTCAAACGGCTGGTGCGGCGGCGGCGCGACCACATCCGGCGCCGCTGTGCCGCGGGACACCCCGGCGCCCGCGCCAGCCTGGCCGGCGCCCGGCGCGACGGCATCGGCGCCGTGCGCACGCGGCAGGTAGATATGCACCCGGGTCCCCTTGCCCGGCGTGCTGTGCAGGGTCAGCAGTCCCTGCGCCTGGGTGGCGAAGGCATAGGCTTGCGGCAGGCCGAGCCCGGTGCCCTGTCCGGGCGACTTAGTGGTGAAGAAGGGATCGAGGGCGCGCGCCATCACCTCGGGCGCCATGCCCGCGCCGTCGTCGCTCACGCTCAGCCGCAGGTAGTCGCCCGGCGCCAGGCCTTCGGGCGCGTCGGGTGCGGCCAGCGTGACATTCTGGACGGCGATGCGCAGCCGGCCGCTGCCGCCCATGGCATCGCGCGCATTGATCGCCAGGTTCAGCAGCGCCAGGTCGAATTGCAGCGGCTCGACCCGCACCGGCCATAATTGGCTGTCGAATGCGGTGTCGATGACGATGCTCTCGGCCACGGCGCCGCGGATCAGTTGCAGCGCGCTCTCCAGCTGCGCAGCCGTGTCCACCGTCACCAGCCGCCCTTCCTGCACCCGGCCGAAGGAGCCGAGCTGGCCGGTGAGCGTGGTGGCGCGGGTGACGGTGCGCTTGCAGGTGTCGATCAGGCGCTGCATGTTGGCTTCCTTGGCCTGCATCGCGGCCAGCTGCAGCGCCGTCGTCAGGGTTTGCAGCAGGTTGTTGAATTCGTGCGCGATGCCGGCCGTCAGGCGCCCCAGCGATTCGAGCTTCTGGCTGCGCAGCAGGGCGCCCTGCGCCTGTTCAGTGGCGAGGATGGCTTCGTTGACGCGGTGTTCGAGGTCGCGCGTCGAGCGGCGGATCTGCTTGCTCGCCTCGACCATGCGCCAGGCCACGGTGTCGATTTCTTCCAGCCCGTGCGGGTGGTAGGGAATTTCCTCGCCGTCGGCCAGGCGGTCGGCGCAGCGGCCCAGGTATTCGATCGGGGCCACCGCGCGGCTGGCGAACCAGCGGCCGGCGGCAACCGCCAGCACCAGCAGCACGGCCATCATCCCCGCCAGCAGCGCGGCGGCCTCCATCGGCACGCGCCGGATCTCGGCGCTCGGGATGGCAATCAGGACCTTCCAGCCGGAATTCGGCACCGTCGTGACCTGGGCCCGCACCGGGACGCCGGTCAGGGTATGACTGGGAAAGACCAGGTCGCGGTCGGTGGTGGCCGCCAGCCTGCGCGTGCGTTCGCGCAGCAGGGTGCCGACGTAGTGCTTCGGCTCGCTGGAGCGGGCGGCGATGCGGCCGTTGCGGTCGAACACGGTGGCAATCCAGGCCTTCGGAAACTGCTGGCGCTCCAGCAGCTGCTGCAGGATGCCCACATGCAGGCCGAGCGTCAGGAAGTAGCGCGGCTTGCCGTCGACCAGCACCGGCACCTGCATCATGAAGTCATAGCGCTGCACCGGAGGCGCATAGAACACGTCCGACACCAGCGTGCGCGCCGCGCCGTAGCGCTCCATCAGCGCCGGCAGGTTCGAGGGATCGCGTCCCTTCAGCGCCACGCCCAGCGGGCGGCGCGTGTTCAGGATCGGCTTGCCGTCCAGGCCGTACAGCACCGCCACCGCATCCGCGGCATCGGCGGCAGCGCGGGCGTGCCGGTAGAACTCGTCGAATTCACCGGCCGCCAGCGCAGGCGACGCGGCCAGGGTGCGCAGGATGCCTTCCTGGGTACGCATCTCGTTATCGATCAGCAGGGCAAACGCGCGGCCGGTTTCGGCAATGGTGCGCTCCTGGTCCTTTTGCTGCTCGACGTAGACGTAGGCGACCGCCAGCGCCGCGCCGATGAACGAGGGCACGAGCAGGGCGACAACAAGGATCAACAGCCGGTTCCGGAAACGCATTGTGCTGGGTCCTCCTGAACCGCGGATGGATTACAAACAAGTGCCGCAGAAAAACCGGCTTATCCGATTATACAAGAGGCAAGCTTGCCCACCTGCTCATGCTTTTCGCTGCACTTTTTCCAACATCTTGAACATTCGTCATTGATATACGTAAGCATCTTTACCACACACAAAAATTTACCTCTGGAATTGCGTAAACGGATATTGCTCTCAGTGTTTTCGGTGCCTAGAATCAATTTATTCCTTCAAGCAATGCTGTCGCACCGGCAGACACTTTTCCAGAGTCGCCCATGTTCCGAGTCCGCACCGCCGCAGTCCGCAAGACCGTCACCGCCTTCCTCGCCGCCCTCGTCATGTTGCCGGGCGTGGCAATCGAACAAGAGCTACAGCTCGACTACCGCATGAACGAACGCGTCGTGCAGGTGCCTGCCGGCCGCGACAACCGCGCCATGCTGGAAACCACCGTGTTCCAGCCGAACGGCCAGGGCCCCTTCCCGCTCCTGATCATCAACCACGGCAAGGACCCGGGCAGCCCCAACGCCCAGCCGCGCGACCGCTTCTATTACATGGCCGCGGCTTTTGTGAAGCGCGGCTACGCCGTGATGGTGCCGATGCGCCAGGGCTTCGCCAACTCGACCGGGCGCTATCGCGACCGCGGCTGCGACATGACCACCAACGGCTACCTGCAGGCCGAGGACATCCGCTCGGCAGTCGAATACGCCCGCACCCAGCCCTGGATCGACAGCGGCCACATCGTCGTCGCCGGCCAGTCCTACGGCGGCCTGGCCACCATGGCGCTCGGCACCGAGCAGCTTGCCGGCGTACGCGGCCTGATCAACTTCGCCGGCGGCCTGCGCGACGACAGCGCCGGCTGCGGCTGGCGCTCGTCGCTGGTCTCGGCCATGGCCGAGTACGGCGCCAACAACAAGATCCCGAGCCTGTGGATGTATGGCGAAAACGATTCGCTGTTCGGACCGGACCTGGCGAACCGCATGCATGAAGCCTATGCGGAAGCCGGCGGCAAGGGCCGCCTGGTCGAGTTCCCTTCGTTCAAGCGCGACGCCCACGGCATGCTGGCCAGCCGCGACGGCGAAAAGATCTGGCTGAAGGACACGATCGCCTTCCTGAAGGGCGTCGGCATGCCGACCGAAGTGCTCTACAACGTGCCGCCGCCACCGACCCCGGCGCGTACCAACTACGCAACGCTGGACGACGTCGAGGCCGTGCCCTTCCTGTCGGAAAATGGCCGCCGCGCCTATGCCGACTATCTCACCAAGATGACGCCGCGCGCCTTTGCCGTGTCGCCGAGCGGCGCCTGGACCTGGGCCGAGGAAGGCGAGGCGCCGGAAGCGCGCGCCCTGGCCACCTGCTCGGCCAAGAGCAGCCAGCCCTGCAAGCTGTACTCGGTGGACGACTACGTGGTCTGGAACGGCGAACGCATCGACGCCGCCGAGCGCGCCACGATGATGGCGTCGGCCTCCACGGGCGCCCCGGCCGATCCGAACGCGCCGGGCGCGGTGGGCAGCACGGTGCCGGCGGCGCCGGCGAGCACTTCGGATACCGCGGCTGCGGTGGTTGCTGAATCGCACTGATTCACCTCGATATTTGTTTCGTCAAGCCATCTGCGCACCATTGCGGTGCGCGGATGGCGTCAATCTCCAGCGCACACGACCTGGCGCAAACCGGCGCCGGCATCCCGCTCCGACAATGTGGCAAGTGACCTCCTGGACCTTGCCATGCCGCGCCTTATCCTTCTCCTCATTTCCGCGCTGATTGCGTTTACGCTGGCTTCGCTGCCGCTTCAGTCCGCGCGCGCCGCCAAACACGATCCGATGGTGCTGGTGCACGGCTTCCTTGGCTTCGGGCCCGAACAATTTCCCGGCATCGGCTACCTGTACTGGGGCGGCTACCACGACATCGCTTCCCACCTGCGGGTCTACAAGGGTCCGCGCATGGTAGTCACCGCCACCGTTGGCGCCATCAGCCCGAACTGGGACCGCGCCGCCGAGCTGTACGCGCAAATCAAGGGCGGCTGCGTCGACTATGGCTACACGCATGCGCGCACGCCTCCCCTACAAGAGCAAAAGCCGCCCGGGAAATGCTGGGCCGCCGACCACGCCCGTAATCCCGAGGGCTATCCGCTGGCGCTGTACCCGGCCTGGGACGCCGACCATCCCATCCACCTGGTCGGCCACAGCCAGGGCGGCACCACCAGCCGCGCGCTGATCGAGCTGCTGGAGCACGGCGCGCCCGGCGAAGGCGACGGCGACCTGTACCGGGGCGGCAAGATCGGCTGGGTGCGCAGCGTCACCACGCTGTCCTCGCCGCACAATGGCACCACCCTGCGCGACGCCGTGTTCGACCTCCTGCCCCAGCTGCGCTCGCCGCTGCGCGACTGGTTCCAGGCCGGCCTGTGGAGCTGGGAACTGGCGCCCGACGGCGCGCGCAGCTTCAATGCCTGGGCGCGCACCTCGCCCTCCGTGTACTACTTTTCCATCGGCACCCAGGCCACCGAAGCCGGCGCCTGGTGCTGCAACGGCACCGACCGGGCCATCGCCCCGGTCCAGTCGTCGAATTACCAGTACCCGCGCATCGACATGTTCCCGTATTACAAAACCTATTCCGGCGAGTGGATCGTGCCGTCGGCGGCCCAGCACGGCATGGGCGGCTACACGCAAAGCGCGCCGGGCCGGGTGCGCATCGACAGCGAATGGTTCGCCAACGACGGCGTGGTGAACACGGTGAGCATGCGCGCACCCGCCGGGCACCCGGTGCGCGACTACGACGGCACGGCCGTGCGCGGCAGCTGGAACTACATCGGCACCTACCGGGGGTATGACCACTTCGACATTTTGAACTGGCCGAACAAGGGACCGTCGGCCGATCCGATCTACGAGCGGATCAGCGATATTATTTTTGGTTTGTGATTGGCGTGCTGCGGCGCTGCCGGGTTTGAGGTTTGGCTCTGATCAAGCGCCGTACCGGGTGGGCACTCGTGCCCACCCGGTGCCACCGTTGAATGTCGAAACGCTTCGCGTAGGATGGGTCGGTCCGCGTGCGGCTCGAACCACCATCTTCACGCCACCCGCCCCCTCACGCCGCCGACCTTAACGCCCGCGCCAGATCCGACAAGCGATACGGCTTGTTCACAAATGCAAATTCGTTCAGGTTGTTGTGCTCGGCCTTGAGCGCCGGCAGCGGATAGCCCGAGGCCAGGATGATTTTCATGTCCGGATACTGCTCACGCGCATGGGTCGCCAGTTCAACCCCGTTCATCCCGTTCGGCATGATCACGTCGGTGAACAGGATGTCGATGCGCCGGCTGGCCAGCAGCGCCAGCGCTTCCTGCGCGCCCGACGCCGTCAGCACCTCGTAGCCCATGCTGATGTACAGCGCCGAGGCCACATCCATCAAGTCCGGCTCGTCCTCGACGATCAGGACCATCTCGGTGCAGTCCTGCTGGGCCGGCGCATCCTGGCCCGGCGTGGCCGGCAGGTAGATGACGATCGCCGTGCCCTCGCCCGGCGCGGTGCGGATCTTCACCTCGCCGCCGGACTGCTTGATGAAGCCGTACACCTGCGACAGCCCGAGCCCGGTGCCCTTGCCCACTTCCTTCGTGGTGTAGAAGGGCTCGAAGGCGCGCTGCGCGGTTTCCGGCGACATGCCGGTGCCGGTATCGGACACCGTCACCTTCACGTAGCTGCCCGGCGCCAGGCCGTTTACTTCGCGCTCTTTCAATTCGACGTTGGCGGTCGCGATGCAGATGCGTCCGCCGTCGGGCATGGCGTCGCGCGCATTCACCACCATGTTCAGCAGGGCCGACTCGAAGCGCGCGCTGTCGATCACGGCGGCGCGGATTTCCGGTTCCAGGTACACCTCGAAGTCGATGGCGGCACTCACGGCGCGCCGCAGCACCGACTCGAAGCCCGACACCAGGCGGTTGACGCTGTGCGTTTCCGGCTGCAGCGGCTGCTGGCGCGCAAAGGCCAGCAGTTGCTGGGTGAGGGTAGCGCCGCGGTCGATGGCGCGGCGCATGCTGTCCAGGGTCTTGACGTCGGCGACGCCGCCGGCCATGCCGCCCGACATGCTGCCACGCAGCGTCAGCACCTCCAGGCCGCTCGACAACACCGACAGCAGGTTGTTGAAGTCGTGGGCGATGCCGCCGGTGAGCTGGCCGATCGATTCCATCTTCTGGGACTGGAACAGGGCGGCGTTCGCTTCGGCCAGGGCGTCGGCCGCCGCCTTTTTCTCCGTCAGGTCGCGCGTGACCTTGGCAAAGCCGATCAGTTCGCCCGACTCGTCGTGGATGGCGTCGATGATCACGTGGGCCCAGAAACAGGTGCCGTCCTTGCGCTGGCGCCAGCCTTCGGCCTCGTAGCGGCCTTCGCGCATCGCGGTGCCGAGGGCGCGCGCCGGCAGGCCGCTGGCGCGATCAAGCTCGGTATAGAAGCGCGAGAAATGCTGGCCGACGATTTCCTGCTCCGAATAGCCCTTGATGCGCTGGGCGCCCATGTTCCAGTTGCTGACCACGCCCTCGGGCGAGAGCATGTAGATGGCGTAGTCCGACACGCCCTGCACCAGCAGGCGGAAGCGCTCCTCGCTGGCGCGCAGCGCGTCGCGCGCCATTTTCTGCTCGGTAATGTCGCGCGTGATCTTGCCGTAGCCGAGCAAGGCGCCGTGCTCGTCGTAGATCGGGTCGATGATCACGCTGGCCCAGAAGCGGGTGCCGTCCTGGCGCACGCGCCAGCCCTCGGCCTCGTACTTGCCTTCGGCCAGGGCGGTCGCCAGGGCGCGCGCCGGCAGGCCGCTGGCCTGGTCTTCGGGGGTATAGAAACGCGAGAAATGCTCGCCCAGGATCTGCGAGGCCTCGTAACCCTTGAAGCGGCGCGCGCCGCTGTTCCAGCTGCTGACGTGGCCATCGGTGTCGAGCATGTAGATCGCATAGTCGCGGATGCCGGAAATCAGGTACTGGAAACGCTGTTCGTCGGTCAGGTCGTGCCGAATGGAAATTCTATTGTTCATGGACGGTGGCAGGGCGCGGCGCAGGGAGCGGGATCGGAAACGTCTTATAATAACTCCAACTTCCGTCCCGCGGCCACGCAAACCTGCCTGCCGCGCAGCGCGTCCTTCCAGCTCGTCAATACCGTTTCGGCTCGATTGCTTTGCAGATCGTTCCAGAGCATTCCAGCGCTGCCCCATTTCGCGGGAAAGTGCCGCCCCCTTTCGCCTTCCTGCATGTCTTTCAGGCTAAAATATCGGTTCCGTAACCCAGCCGTGCCTGGCTCGCATCGATCGCAGGCCCCCACATGACTTCAGGACCAACCGTACCGCTCGACCTGTCCAGCTGCGACAAGGAACCGATTCGCACGCCCGGCAGCATCCAGCCGCACGGCTTCCTGCTGACCCTGTCGCCGCAGCTGACCGTGCTGCAGGCCAGCGCCAACCTCGGCCGCTGGCTCGGCATCGAGGCCGATGCCGCGATCGAACGCCCGCTCGCTGAGGTAATCGGCGAAACCGCCGCCTCCCGGCTCGCGCCTGCGCTCGAAGGCGGCAAGCTCGGCAACCGGCCCTTCTACCTCGGCACCGTCGCCGCCGCGAATGGCCAGCACCTCGACGTCCTGGCCCATGCCTGGGACAGCGTGCTGATCGTCGAATTCGAAGCGGTCGAGCGCGATGCGCCGGCCGGTTTTCGCGAGCTGTATCCGCTGCTCGGCGACTTCCTGCTGAACGTCAACGACAAGGCCTCAGTGGAATCGCTGGCCACGCTCGCCGCCCACCACGTGCGCACCGTGACCGGCTACGGCCGCGTGATGGTCTACCAGTTCGACCCGGACGGCCACGGCCACGTCATGGCCGAGTCGAAGGAAGACGATTACGTCTCGTACATGGGCCAGCGCTTCCCGGCCTCGGACATCCCGGCCCAGGCGCGCGACCTGTACACGCTGCAGCACATCCGCCTGATCCAGGACGCCAACTACGTGCCGGCGCCGCTGGTGCCGGCGCGCAATCCCGTTACCGGCGCACCGAACGACCTGACGTTCGCGGTCCTGCGCAGCGTCTCGCCGGTGCACCTGCAATACATGCGCAACATGGGTACGCTGGCCTCGATGTCGGTCTCGCTCATCGTCAAGGGCCAGCTCTGGGGCCTGATCTCCTGCCACAACGCCGGCCCGGCCCCGCTCGAATTCGAAAAGCGCACCGCCTGCGAACAGCTGGGCCAGGTGCTGTCGCTGTGCATCGAATCGCGCGTAGACGCTGCGGACCTCACCTTTCGTCTTGATGTGCGGCGCATGATGGTGGCAATGCTCGGCAACCTCACCAAGGGAGCCGACATCATCGACAACATGCGCGGCGTCTTCCCCGAGCTGCTGCGCTTTGCGCGCGCCGGTGGAGTGGCCATCGTGGCCAACGAGCGCGTGCTGACCTACGGCGACACGCCCGACGACGAGGCCATCGACGCCATCGTCGCCTGGCTCGAACAGCAGGGGCATGGCGCCGAAGTCTTCCAGACCGATGCGCTGGGCGTGGTCTGCCCCGCCGCCGCCGGCCTGGAACGCAATGCCGCCGGCCTGCTGGCGATGTCGATCTCGCGCGTGCACAAGCACTACCTGCTGTGGTTCCGCCCCGAGCGGGTGCATACCATCGAATGGGCCGGCAATCCGCGCGCCAAGGATACCGAACCGACGCCGGACGCGCCGAGCCAGCTCAGCCCGCGCCTCAGCTTCGACGCCTGGCGCGAGGAAATCCACGGCGTCAGCCTGCCCTGGCACGTGGCCGAAGTCGAGCTCACCGGCGAATTCCGCAGCGCCCTGCTCGGCATCGCGCTCGAGCGCGCCGAACAGATGGCGGAACTGGCCGAGGAACTGGGCCGCGCCAACAAGGAACTCGAAGCCTTTTCGTATTCGGTGTCGCACGACCTGCGCGCCCCGCTGCGCCACATCGTCGGCTTTTCCGATTTGCTGCTCGAGTCGAGCGGCAGCGAAGACGCCAGCATGCGCCAGCGCTTCCTCACCAACATCAAGGAGTCGGCGCGCCTGGCCGGCAAGCTGGTCGACGATTTGCTGAGCTTCTCGCAGATGGGCCGCGCCGCCCTGCGCCCGGTGGAGGTCGACATGTCGCACCTGGTGACGTCCTGCATCGACAAGCTCGGACCCGACCTGAAGGGCCGCAACATCGACTGGCAGCTGGAACCCTTGCCGCGCATCGTGGCCGACCCGACCTTCCTGCACCTGGCCATGCTGAACCTGCTGTCGAACGCGGTGAAGTTCACCGGCGGGCGCGACCCGGCGGTGATCCGCATCTGGGCCGAGCAGGACGATGTCGAGACCGTGTTCCACGTGGCCGACAACGGCGCCGGGTTCAACATGGACTACGTGCACAAGCTGTTCGGCGTGTTCCAGCGCCTGCACCGCATGGAAGACTTCCAGGGTACCGGCATCGGCCTGGCCAACGTGCGCCGCATCGTCGAGCGCCACGGCGGCCGCGCCTGGGCCGAGTCGACCCAGGGCCAGGGCGCCACCTTCTCGTTTGCCATCCCGCGCAAACTCGCTTTACATTGATTGACAATACACTATGCTAAAACCCATCCTGCTGGTCGAAGATAATCCGCACGACCTCGAACTGACCCTGGTGGCGCTGGCGAAAAGCCAGCTCGCCAACGAGGTCGTGGTGGTGCGCGATGGTGCCGAGGCGCTCGACTACCTGATGCGCCGCGGCGAATTCGCCGAGCGCGCAGAAGGCAATCCCGCCATCACCCTGCTCGACCTGAAACTGCCGAAAGTCGACGGCCTGGAAGTGCTGGCCGAAGTGCGCAAGACCGCTTCGCTGAAAAGCATGCCGGTGGTGATGCTGACCTCGTCGAAGGAAGAACAGGACCTGGTGCGCAGCTACGAGCTGGGCGTGAACGCCTACGTGGTGAAACCGGTCGACTTCAAGGAATTCGTGCGTGCGATCGCCGACCTCGGCGTGTTCTGGGCGGTGCTGAACGAACCGCCGCCGGGCTCCTACCGCTACGTGCGCCCGACCTGAGCGGAGCGAATCAGGAGGCCGGCGCTCCGGCGGCCGGCGTACCGGCGGCCGGCGCCCCGGCAGCGATTGCGCCAGCCACGAGCGTGGACGGCTTCTTTCGCAACAAATGACGGATGCGCGCACTGAGCGCATCCGGATGATACGGTTTCTGCAGCAGGTGCACCGAAGCGTTCAGCTTCCCTTCATGCGCCAGCACCCCTTCCGCATAGCCCGATGTATACAGGATCTGCGCGTCCGGCAGGTGGCGGCGCAGCACGTCGCCCAGCTGCAAGCTGCTCACCGGCCCCGGCATGATCACGTCGGAGAACACCAGGTCGATATGGCGCCCGGTTTCGATCAGCGCCACCGCGGCAGCGGCATCGCCCGCTTCCAGCACCTCGTAGCCGAGGGCCGACAGGATCGCGCAGGTGGAATCGCGCACGTCGGCCTCGTCCTCCACCACCAGAATGGTTTCCAAGCCGCCGCATAGCGGCTGGTTCGCCGCCGGCTCGGGTACCACGGCATCGACCTTGCTGCGCGGCAGGTAGATGCGCACGCTGGTGCCCTGGCCGACTTCGCTGCGCATCAGGATCTCGCCGCCGGACTGCTTCACGAAACCATAGGCCATCGACAGGCCCAGGCCCGTACCCTGCCCCACCGGCTTGGTGGTGAAGAAGGGCTCGAAGGCGCGCTGCAGCACTTCGGGCGGCATGCCCTTGCCGGTGTCCGCGACCTCGATCATCACGTAGTCGCCTGGCGGCACCCCGGACGGTATCTCGCCATCCCTGTGCACATTCAGGGCGCGGACGGTCAACGTCCCGCTGCCGTCCATCGCGTCGCGCGCATTGATGGCCAGGTTCAGCACCACATTGTTCAGCTGGTTGGGGTCGGCCAGGATGCTGCCCAGCCCCGCTTCGATCTCGGTGACGATGCGCGCGCCGGGGCCGATCACGCGGCGCAGCATGTCGTCCATCTCGCGCAGCAGGTGGCCGGGATTGAGCACCACCGCCTGCAGCGGCTGGCGCCGCGCGAACGCCAGCAGGTGCGAGGACAGCTTGGCGCCGCGCTCGACGCCGGACAGCGCCATTTCCACGCGGGTGCGGCCGGCATCGTTCAGGCCGCCCACCAGTTTCAGCAGTTGCAAATTGCCGCCGATGATCTGCAGCACGTTGTTGAAGTCGTGGGCGACACCGCCGGTGAGCTGGCCGATCGCCTCCATCTTCTGCGCCTGGTTCAGGGCCATCTGGCTGGCGGCCAGCTCTTCCTGGCTGCGCCGCAGCGACACGAAGGCGGCATCGCGCTCGCGCCGCGCGATGCAGGCGGCGCTGTGGTACTGCACGCGCGCCACCAGCTCGCGCGGGTCCGGCCACTTGACCATGTAGTCGTTGGCGCCGGCGGCAAAGGCGCACGCCTTGATTTCGGGATCTTCTTCGGAGGACAGCAGGATAACGGGGACGTGCTCGGTTTCCGGATTGGCGCGCAGCTGGCGCGTGAATTCGAAGCCGTCGATCTCGGGCATGCGCAGGTCGACCAGCACCACGGTGCAGCCGAGCTCCGCCGCCAGGCCGACGGCGCGGCGCGCATCCGACTCGTAGCGCAGCACGTGCCTGACGCAGGTGCGCAGTCCATGCTCGATGATCTGCTGGGCGAAGGGTTCGTCGTCGATCAGGAGGATGGAACAGTTGCTGGATTCGTCTTCGATCATCCGTTCGACCTTGTCTGCTTTCAGGAGTCCGTTGTATTGTTAATATTCGGGAAGGATTGATTTTACACTAAGGAAACCAAACCGGCTCATCAAAATCGACAATTGCGGGGTCCACCCTTGCATACGGCATTTTCGCCAATACATTGTATTGACTATGTTTTTTGCCATCGACGAGGAGCGCATGACAGAGCCGGTATGCCCCCTGTGCGGCCGCGAACTGGGCACGGTCAACATCGACCGCCACCACCTCGTGCCGAAGAGCTTCAAGGGCAAGGAACAATTCCCGATCCATAAGGTCTGCCATCGGAAAATCCACTCCGCCTTCACCGAGCGCGAGCTGCTGCGCAGCTACCATACCTGGGATGCATTACGCGGCCATGACGAGATCCGCGCCTTCATCGAATGGGTCGCGCGCAAGCCGCCCGAGTTCTACACCCGTACCTTTACATCGAACGCCAAGAAGCGCAAGTAGGGAATTTTTTTCCTATACTCAAATTGCCAATAATTTGACGAATTCATTGCATAATGGACAGACCTCTTGAGGAACTGTCCATGGATTTCGCCGACTACCTGCAGCACGACGCCACCGCCCTGGCCCAGGGCATCGCCCGCGGTGAACTGATCCCCGCCGAACTCCTGCAACTGGCGCTGGCCCGCAACGCCGCCGTGCACGGCCGCATCAATGCGGTGTGCCGCCTGCTCGAGCCGCAGGCACGCGCCCAGCTGGCGCGCCCGCTCGCCGGACCGCTGGCCGGCGTGCCCTTCCTCATCAAGGACGGCGTACAGGATTTTGCCGGCGTACCGACCAGCTTCGGCAGCCGCGCGATGCGCAACTATGTGCCACGCGAACACGCTGCCGTGGTACGGCGCTACCTCGATGCCGGCCTGGTCGTGTTCGGCAAGACCAACCTGCCCGAGTTCGCACTGAAGGCGGTTACCGATCCGCAGCTCTACGGACGCAGCAGCAATCCGTGGGACCTGGGCCGTACGCCGGGCGGATCGAGCGGCGGCGCGGCGGCAGCCGTGGCGGCCGGCATCGTGCCCATGGCAGCCGGTAACGACGGCGGCGGCTCGCTGCGCATCCCGGCCGCCTGCTGCGGCCTGTTCGCGTTGCGGCCCTCGCGCGGTCGGGTCTCGAGCGGACCGGCGATCGGCGAAGTCTGGTTCGGGGCATCGAGCGAAGGCGTGCTCTCGCGCAGCGTACGCGACTCGGCGCTGGCGCTCGACATCCTGCAGGGCGCGGAGCCGGGCGACCCGTTCGTGATCGCGCCGCCAGCGGGTTCCTACGTCGAGCTGATGCGGCGCGATCCGGGCAAGTTGCGGATCGGTTTCAGCACCGCGTCGCCGATCGGCACGCCGGTGCACCCGGAAGCGGTGGCGGCGGTGCGGCGCACCGTGCAGCTGCTGCGCGGACTCGGGCACGAGGTCGAGGAAGCCGCGCCCGAGATCGACGGCCAGGCGCTGGCGCAAAGCTACCTGCACCTGTATTTCGGCCAGGTGCCGGCGATGGTGGCGCGCGGCCGGGCGCTCGGCGCCAAGGCGCGCGACGTGGAGCTGATGAGCCGCTTGCTGGTGGCGCTGGGCGGCGCCGTCTCCGGCGCGCGCCTGACGGCGCAGCTGGCGAAGTGGAACGAATTCGGGCGCGGCCTGGCGCGCTTCCACGCGCGCTACGACATGCTGCTTACGCCGACCCTGGCCAGCCCGCCCTTGCGGCATGGCGAGGGCGATCCGCCGAAGGGGGAGCAATTCGTGCTCGATCTGCTGGAGCGCAGCGGGGTGCTGGGCGTGCTGGCGCGGCTTGGCTTGCTGGAGGGGACGGTGAACCGGATTGCGCGCGACAGCTTGCGCTTCGTGCCGTTCACGCAGCTGGCCAATCTGACTGGGACACCGGCGATGTCGGTGCCCCTGTACTGGACTACCGACGGGCTGCCGCTGGGGGTGCAGTTCGTGGGGCGGTTCGGGGCGGAGGATCAGCTGCTGCAGCTGGCGCACCAGCTGGAAGGGGTGGCGCCGTGGTTCGACAGGTTAGCGCCGCTGGCGCGTGAAGGAACGTTTAAAACAAGCACCACCACGGCCTGATGCCGTTCGTAGGGTGGGCTCTTGAGCCCACGCGGTCTCATCGCGTAATGGAATGCGGCGCGTGACCCATGAATGCACGCGCCGATGTTCCACGTTACGATTCGACGTTCAACCCTGCCATACCGCGTGGGCACAAGTGCCCACCCTACGAAACCAGCTGCGCGATTGCATCACCTACTTCAATCGTCGTCGCCTGACCACCCAAATCCCCGGTCCGCGGCCCGCTACGCAGCACTTCCTCGATCGCCCCGACAATCGCATCGTGCGCCGCGCGCAAGCCAGCCGGCGCATCCGGCCCATCGGCGAGGAAGCCCAGCATCATCGCCCCCGACCAGATCATCGCAATCGGATTCGCGATCCCCTTGCCGGCAATATCCGGCGCCGAACCATGCACCGGCTCGAACAGCGAGGGAAAGGTCCGCTCAGGATTCAAATTGCCCGACGGCGCCAGCCCAATGGTGCCGGTACACGCCGGCCCCAAATCCGACAAGATGTCGCCAAACAGATTCGACGCCACCACCACGTCGAAGCGCTGCGGCTGCAGCACGAAACGCGCGGTCAAAATATCGATGTGCTGCTTGTCGACCGTCACCTCGGGATAGGCCGCGCCCACCGCATCGGCGCGCCCGTCCCACCACGGCATGCTGATCGCGATACCGTTCGACTTGGTCGCCACCGTCAGCTGCTTGCGCGCGCGCGACTGCGCCAGCTCGTAGGCATACTTCAGCACGCGGTCCGCGCCGTGACGCGAGAACACCGATTCCTGGATCACCACTTCGCGCTCGGTGCCTGGGAACATGATGCCGCCCAGGTTGGTGTACTCGCCCTCGGTATTCTCGCGCACCACGAAGAAGTCGATGTCGCCCGGCTTGCGGTTCGCCAGCGGGCAAGGTACGCCTTCGAACAAACGCACCGGACGCAGGTTGATGTACTGGTCGAATTCGCGCCGGAACTTCAGCAGCGAACCCCAGAGCGAAATATGGTCGGGCACCGTCGCCGGCCAGCCGACCGCACCGAAGTAGATCGCATCCATGCCGGAGAGCTCCGCTTTCCAGTCGGGCGGCATCATCTCGCCGGTCTTCAGGTAGTAATCGCAGCTGGCCCATTCGAACTCGGTGAATTCGAGCGCGATGCCGAAGCGTTTCGCGACCGCTTCCAGGACCTTCAAGCCTTCCGGCAGGACTTCCTTGCCGATGCCGTCGCCGGCGATTGCGGCGATCTTGAAACTGCGTGTCATCTGAGGCTTTCAATCGGGGGAAAGGATGATCGTAGCAGTCTTTGCATCCCTTCGCAGAGAGGCCCAAGCAGGAGGAGCACAAACGAAAAAGGCCGCGGTGAACGCGGCCTTTTACTTTACTACCNTTTCAATCGGGGGAAAGGATGATCGTAGCAGTCTTTGCATCCCTTCGCAGAGAGGCCCAAGCAGGAGGAGCACAAACGAAAAAGGCCGCGGTGAACGCGGCCTTTTACTTTACTACCATATTCTGGCTCCCCGACCTGGACTCGAACCAGGGACCTGCGGATTAACAGTCCGTCGCTCTACCAACTGAGCTATCAGGGAATTGAGGCAATATTATAGCCGGCCATTTCCAATTTAGCCAGTCCCGTACGAAAAAACCAATCTTGCACGGATTTGCACCTGCGGCCTCACGCTTTGCTATAGTCGCGGAACCCTGGCCGCAGGCGCCAGCATCCACTCGAAAACCATGACTACTCCCCGCATTCTCGGCACCCCCCTCTCTCCTTCCGCCACGCGCGTGATGCTGCTCGGCTCCGGCGAACTCGGCAAGGAAGTGATCATCGCGCTGCAGCGCCTCGGCGTCGAAGTGATCGCCGTCGACCGCTATCCGAACGCACCCGGTCACCAGGTTGCGCACCGCGCCCACGTGATCGACATGACCGACGGCGATGCCCTGGCCGCCCTCATCGCGCAGGAGCAGCCCGACCTTGTGATCCCCGAGATCGAGGCGATCGCCACCGACAAGCTGGCCGAACTCGAAGCGTCCGGCGCCATCACCTGCATCCCGACCGCGCGCGCGGCCCAACTGACCATGAACCGCGAAGGCATCCGCCGCCTCGCCGCCGAGGAACTCGGTCTCGCCACCTCGCCCTACCGCTTCGCCAGCAGCCTGGATGAACTCGAAGCGGCCTGCGCCGCCGTCGGCTTCCCCTGCGTGGTGAAACCGGTGATGTCGTCGTCGGGCAAGGGCCAGTCCAAGCTCGACGGCGCAGGCGACGTGCGCGCTGCCTGGGACTACGCGGCCGCCGGCGGCCGGGTCGACAGCGGCCGCGTGATCGCCGAAGGCTTCATCGACTTCGACTACGAGATCACGCTGCTGACGGTGCGTTCGCTCGGCGCCGACGGCCAGGTTGAAACGGCATTTTGCGAACCGATCGGCCACAAGCAGGTACAGGGCGACTACGTCGAATCCTGGCAGCCGCATCCGATGAGCGCGCTGGCCCTGGAGCGTTCGCGCGAGATCGCAGCCAAGGTCACGGGCAACCTGGGCGGCCTGGGCGTGTTCGGCGTCGAGCTGTTCGTGAAGGGCGACATGGTGTGGTTCTCGGAAGTGAGCCCGCGCCCGCACGATACCGGCATGGTGACCATGGCAACCCAGGTGCAGAGCGAGTTCGAGCTGCATGCCAAGGCGGTGCTGGGCCTGCCGGTCGACACGCTGCTCCGCGCGCCGGGCGCCTCGGCCGTCATCTACGGCCAGCTCGACGAACAAGGGATTGCCTTCGAAGGCGTGGCCGAGGCCCTGCGCGTGCCAGGTGCGGATATCCGCCTGTTCGGCAAGCCGGAATCGTTTGCGCGGCGGCGCATGGGCGTGGCGCTGGCCACCGCCGGGGATATCGAAACAGCCCGCGAGCGCGCACTGGAAGCGGCGTCGCGCGTGAAACCGGTGTCGGGAAAATAAAAGGTGAGCCGGGCGTCCTGCCCGGCCATAACGAAAAAGGCCGCATCTTTCGACGCGGCCTTTTTTATATTCTGGCTCCCCGACCTGGACTCGAACCAGGGACCTGCGGATTAACAGTCCGTCGCTCTACCGACTGAGCTATCAGGGAATTGATGGATCGAATTATAACTGCTCAGCAGCATTCCGCAAAGGGCGATACGTCGAATCGTGCGTAGCGCCGGGTCGGAGGCGCAACCGTATCTATGGACTCCACCCGTTTTGCAAGAAGAAGATTGA
>NZ_JAULSI010000053.1 GCF_030711405.1 Massilia brevitalea | reverse complement strand
GCGATCCATTAACCCCGGTGTTGCAATTGGTTCTTGAGACCGCCAGGTATCAAGACTTGGACGAGTCGGGGACAAGCCTTACTTTGCACATGAAGCTGCCAGCCGAACCGACACGCTAGGTGCAGCGCACCCCCATCGGTTACAATGATGTCCGTGAAGCAGGCCAGACAGTCGCTGGCTGGCGCCGCAAGGCGCTGGCGGGAGGAAGGTCCGGACTCCATAGAGCAGGGTGACGGTTAACGGCCGTCCGCCGAAAGCCGCAAGGTATAAGGCGAGGAATAGGGCCACAGAGACGAGCGTATTTAGTTACGGTGAAACGCGGTAACCTCCACTCGGAGCAATTCCAAATAGGCACGCGTTGATGTTGCTCGCGGAGCGTGCGGGTAGGAAGCTTGAGCGCCGGAGTAATTCGGCGCCTAGAGGAATGATTGTCGTGGCGGGAGTCCTTTCGAGGAGACCAGCCAACAGAATCCGGCCTATCGGCCTGCTTTACACTGAATTTTGCGCGGAGGTTTGATGCCGCAATACATCCTGGCGCTCGACCAGGGAACCACCAGTTCCCGTGCCATCCTGTTCGACCGCCAGGGCCAGGTCTTCGTCTGCGCCCAGCAGGAATTTCCCCAGCATTTCCCCCAGCCCGGATGGGTCGAGCACGACGCGCTCGACATCTGGACCAGCCAGCTCGCCTGCGCGCGCAAGGTCTTGCGCGACGGCGGCGTCGACGCTGCGCAGGTCGCCGCCATCGGCATCGCCAACCAGCGCGAAAGCACCGTCGTCTGGGACCGCGCCACGGGCGAGCCGATCGCCCGCGCCATCGTCTGGCAAGACCGCCGCACCGCCGGCGCCTGCGACCGCCTGCGCGCCGAAGGCCACGCCCGCCTGATCCAGCGCAGCACCGGCCTCGAACTCGACGCCTATTTTTCCGCCACCAAGCTGGCCTGGCTGCTGGAGAACGTGCCCGGCGCGCGCGATCGCGCCGAGCGCGGTGAACTCTGCTTCGGCACGGTCGACAGCTGGCTCGTCTACAAGCTCTGCGGGCGCCACGTCACCGATGTGAGCAATGCCTCGCGCACCATGCTCTACAACATCCACACGATGCGCTGGGACCCGGCCCTGCTGGCGCTGTTCGCCATTCCGGAAGCGCTGCTGCCGGAAGTCGTGCGCAGCGCCGGCGAAGTGGGGCGGACCAATGAGGAATGGTTCGGGCGCGCGATTCCCGTCAGCGGCATCGCCGGCGACCAGCAGGCCGCCACCTTCGGCCAGGCCTGCTACGCCAAGGGCATGGTCAAGAATACCTATGGCACCGGCTGCTTCATGCTGATGCACGCCGGTTACATGGCGCCGGTGTCGCGCAATCGCCTGCTGGCGACGATCGGCTGGAAGGTGGACGGCCGCACCGACTACCTGCTCGAGGGCAGCGTCTTCATGGGCGGCGCCACCGTGCAATGGCTGCGCGACGGCCTCGGCATCATCAAGGAGTCGAAGGAGGTCGAGCCGCTGGCGATGTCGGTCACCGACAGCGGCGGCGTGATGCTGGTGCCGGCCTTTGTCGGCCTTGGCGCGCCGCACTGGGACCCGTATGCGCGCGGGACCATCGTCGGCATGACGCGCGGGACCACGGCCGCCCACATCGCGCGCGCTGCGGTGGAGGCGATCGCCTACCAGAGCGCGGAACTGCTCGACGCCATGCAGAAGGACGCCGCCTGCCCGGTCACCGAGGTGCGCGCCGATGGCGGCGCCGCGCGCAACGATTTGCTGATGCAGTTCCAGGCCGACCTGCTCGGCGTGCCGGTGGTGCGCCCGGCGGTCACGGAAACGACGGCGCTCGGCGCGGCCTACCTGGCCGGACTGGCGCAAGGCTTCTGGACCTCGCGCGAAGAGATCGAATCGCTATGGCGCGCCGAGCGCCGCTTCGAGCCGGGCATGCCGATCGAGCGCCGCGCCGAGCTGATGGCGCGCTGGGCCAAGGCGGTTGATCACGCCAAGGCCTGGGCCGAACATTGACTGGATGGAGAGAGGATGCAGTTTGCAATCGCCCCGGTGGGCAACGGCGTATTCTGGAGCATGGCGGCGATCACCCTGCTGGCCTGCGCCGCGCCGCTGCTGGTGATCCGCCGCGACGGCCTGGCCGTGTGCATGAAGAACGTGGCGCTGTCGGCGATCCTGATCTTGCCGTTCACGGTGACCCTGGCCTATTCGGTGCACGACAATGCGCTGCGCGTCGAGGGCGGCAAGATCCTGCTGCGCGCCGCCCATTTCTACGAGCACGACCGGCCGCTGTCGGACTTCAGGCTGGATGCGGCGAAGGTCGGCAGCTATGGCGCTATTCAAGAAGCGCATCTCGGCGCGCGCCGCAACGGCATCCATATGCCGGGCTACACGGCGGGCCGCTTCAAGGGGGCGGGTGATGGCGTGGTGTTCGCGGTGATGACCGACCGCAGCCAGGTGGTGTATCTGCCGGCGCGGGTCGGGCCGTCGCTGCTGCTGAGCGTGGAGCAGCCGGAAGCGTTTCTGGCAACGCTGCGTGGCGGGAAGTAGGGTGGGCCGGGCCGCGCAAGGCGGCTTTGGCGTCCACCTGCGTTTATTTCTCGACGACTTCCAGGTCGAATTCATCCACGCCGGCGATCTCACCGTGCACGCGGTCGCCCGGTTTCAGGGCGCCCACGCCCGACGGCGTACCCGTGAAGATCAGGTCCCCTGGCGCCAGCGTCACCAGGCGCGACAGGTGGGCGATGATGTCCGGGATCGGCCAGATCATCTCGTCCAGCGTGCCTTCCTGGCGCACCGTGCCGTTCACCGAAATGCGGATGCAGGCGTCTTCCGACGGGTGGCCGAAACTGCTCACCGGGCGCAGCGGCGAGCAGGGCGCCGAGGCATCGAAGCCTTTCGCCATGTCCCAGGGGCGGCCGTTTTCCTTGGCCGCGGACTGCAAGTCGCGCCGCGTCAGGTCCAGGCCCACGCCATAGCCCCAGACCTTGGCCAGCGCTTCGTCGGCTGGAATGTCGGCGCCGCCGCTGCGCAGGGCCACCACCAGTTCGATCTCATGGTGCAGGTCTTGCGTAGCCGGCGGGTAGGGCAGCGCGCCTTCGGCCGGCACCACCGCATCGGCCGGCTTGGTGAAGAAGAAGGGCGGCTCGCGGTCCGGATTGCTGCCCATCTCGCGGGCGTGGGCGGCGTAGTTGCGGCCGACGCAGAACACGCGGCGGATCGGGAAGCGTTCGCTGCTGCCGAAGATGGCAAGCGAGGGTAAGGCGGGCGGCGTGAAGGCGTAGTCGGTCATGAAAGCTCTCTGGTTGGCGGTTGCTCTCATTCTAATGCCCGTGCGGGAAATGCGCCGCATCGGGTGGCCAGCTCAAAATCCGATCCGCCCCTTGCCCGGCCCCGGCCCCGGCCGCAGGCGCACGTCCGCGGCCGTCAGGTGGCGGCGCCCGTCGGCCACCGCATAGCCCAGGCAATCGAGCAGGGTCTTCCTCAGTTCGCGCGGCGCCACCGGCGCCAGTTTGTCGAGCACCGCGTCGCCCAGGCCATCGTCGAAGTCCGACAGGTTCAGTTCCACCACCAGCGCCGCCAGGATGCGCCGCGCAATGCCTGCCGCCTGCTCGCGCGTCGGCGCCGGCACCTCGTACACCGCCATCCGGTTCAGCAGCGGCGCCGGTATCCCTTCGGTGGAATTGGCCGTCAGCACCCAGCAGATCTGGCTGGCGTCGATCTCGACGTCGATGTATTCGTCGCGGAAGGCCTGCGCCGTTTCCGGCTCCAGCAACTGGTAGAGCGCCGCCAGCGGATCGGACTGCGAGGAGCCGCTGGCCTTTTCCACTTCGTCCAGCACCACCACCGGATTGGCGAACTGCCCGCGCACCAGGCGCTCGGCGACCTTGCCGCACTTCGCCCCGCGCCAGCTGGCCGAGCTGCCGGTGATGACGAAGCCGGCCGACAGCGCGTTCATGCCGATCAGCTCGAATTCGGTGCCCATGGCGCGCGCCAGGCGCCGTGCGAAATGGGTCTTGCCCACGCCCGGCCCGCCCAGCAGCAGGATCGGCATCAGGTTGCAGCCGCGGTTGCCGGCGTGGGCCAGGCGCAGGGTGCGCGCCAGGTCGTCCAGCACTTCATCGAAATTCGGGCATTCGTCGCGCAGCGGGTCCAGAACGTCGAGCGAGGAGGGCGTGGTGACGAAGCGCTCGGGGCCGGTTTCCAGCATGCGCTCATAAAAGGCGTCGAGTTCGGGCGAGCGCCCGCGGCTGCGCTCGAGCGCGTCCTGCACGTCGATCAGGTCATACACGGGGCGGATACGGGCAAGGGCGATGCTCACGGCGACGGCTCCTTTTATGCACAAATCCTAACTCAGTGCACGCCGATCACGCAATTTAACGCCACTGTCGCGTGCGCCCCCCATTGTTGTCGAAAGCGGGGGCCGATTCGGCTTAATTTTTGCGCTAGATCAAACGTAAAGACAGCTTGTCTAGATGAGGTAGCACATTCACTGTTTTAGCTAAGTGCTTCATTTATCGGAAGATTCTGTCTTGAGATCGCTTGAGGGAAGCGCGCTAAGTCCTTGGTTTCATTGGCAAAAAACGAAAGTTTCCCTACGGAATTCGCTTGACCAGCAACAACGCTTCCTCTAAAGTGGGAAACGGTGTGAAAAAGTGCAGTTTTGTGGGAGAAATTCAGGTCTCCCGGCGCGCAAAACAACTAGACTGATAACTCTCCAAACTAGGTACCTACGTGTTTCAAGGCGCGTCAGCGATCAATCTCGATGCGAAAGGCCGGATGTCAATACCGGCAAAGCACCGTGACGCCCTTGCAGTCCAGTGCGAAGGCCGCCTGACCCTCACCCGCCACCCGCACGGCTGCCTGCTGCTGTTCCCCCGCCCGGTCTGGGAAACCCACCGCGAGCAAATCGCCGCCTGGCCGATGTCGGCCCGTGCGTGGCAGCGCATTTTCCTTGGTAACGCCTGCGATGTCGAGCTCGACAGCGCCGGCCGCATCCTGATTTCCCCCGAACTGCGCGGCGCGGTCGGGCTGGAAAAGGAAGTGATGATGCTCGGCATGGGCACCCACTTCGAAATCTGGGACGCCGCCAAGCTGGCCGCGGACGAGGCCGAGGCGGTTGCCGGCGGCATGCCGGATGTCCTTTCCAATTTCTCTTTCTGAGGCACCGATGATTACACCCGATACGGTGCCAGCACTGCAGCATCGCACCGTACTGCTTGACGAAGCAATCGATGCGCTTGACCTCGACGAGGGCAAGCGCGCAGACGGCATCTATATAGACGGCACGTTTGGGCGCGGCGGCCACAGCCGCCTGCTGCTGTCGCGCCTGGGCGCGAACGGCCGTTTGATCGCTTTCGATAAAGACCCGATGGCGATCGCCACCGCCGAACAGATCACGGACCCGCGTTTCAGCATCGTCCACGACAGTTTCGCCACCATGGGCGAGGCCCTGCGCGCACGCGGCATCAGCCAGGTCGACGGCATCCTGCTCGACCTCGGCATCTCGTCGCCCCAGGTCGACGACGCCGGCCGCGGCTTCAGCTTCCGCAACGACGGCCCGCTCGATATGCGCATGGACACCACGCGCGGCATTTCCGCCGCCGAATGGATTGCCAGCGCCACCGAACAACATTTGGAAAAGGTCATACGCGATTATGGGGAAGAACGGTTTGCTTTTCAGATTGCAAAGGCGATTGTTGCTCGCCGGGCAGTCGAGCCAATTTCAAGCACACGCCAGCTTGCCGCAATCGTGGCAAACGCGGTCAAGACTCGTGAAAAAGGCAAGGACCCGGCCACCCGCAGCTTTCAGGCTATCCGGATTTTCATCAATAAAGAGCTTGAGGATCTCGAAGCCGGACTGAGCGCCGCCTACGACCTGCTGGCGCCGGGCGCGCGCATGTCGGTGATCAGCTTCCATTCGCTGGAAGACCGCATCGTCAAGCAGTTCCTGGCCAGTAAAGCCAAGGTCGCCCAGCCCGACCGCCGCCTGCCGATCCGCGCCGTCGATTTGCCGCAGCCGCTGATGAAGCTGATCGCCAAGATCAAGCCGAGCGACGCCGAGGTCGACGCCAACCCGCGCGCCCGCTCGGCGGTGCTGCGCGTGGCCGAGCGCCTGGACGATGTGGCCGGTGTGGCCGGTGTGGCCGGTGTGGCCGGTGTGGCAAAAGGTAGCGCTCGATGAGCAACAAGCTCAACGCCGTGCTGGCTGTCGGCCTGATCGCCTGCGGCCTGACGCTCGTTAACGCGCGCTACCAGTCGCGCCATCTGTTCATCGAGCTCGAACGCCTGCAGCAGCAGTCGCGCCAGCTCGACATCGACTGGTCGCAGCTCCAGCTCGACCAGTCCACCCTCGGCAAGAACGAGCGCATCGAGCAGATCGCGCGCACGCAACTGAACATGACCCCGCTGACCCCGGCCCGCACCCAGTACCTGACGGAGGGCGTGCGATGAAGCGCGACAAGCCCTTCACCACCGGCCGCGTGGCCGCCTCGAAAGGCATGGCTTTCTCGAAAAGCCCGGTGCTGGCCGTGCGCCTGCCCGACTGGCGCTCGCGCGTGATGCTGTTCGTGCTGTTCGCCGCCTTTGCCGCGCTGGGCGCGCGCGCGCTCTGGCTGCAGGGCATGTCGACCCAGTTCCTGCAAAAGCAGGGCAAGAGCCGCTACGAGCGCACCCTGGAACTGCCGGCCACGCGCGGCAAGATCATGGACCGCAACGGCGAAGTGCTGGCGTCCTCGCTGCCGGTGCGCGCCGTGTGGGCGATCCCCGAAGACGTGCTGCAGTCGCCGCCGGAAAAGATCGCGGAACTGGCGCGCCTGCTGGAGATGCCGGAATCCGACCTGCGCAAGAAGCTCGACTCCGACCGCACCTTTGTCTACCTGAAGCGCCAGGTCGAGATGGACGTGGTCGCCCAGATCGAGAAGCTGAAGATCGGCGGCATCGACACGCGCAAGGAATACAAGCGCTACTACCCGCAAGGCGAAGTCATGACCCACGTGGTCGGCTTCACCAACGTCGAGGACGTGGGCCAGGAAGGCATGGAGCTGGCGCAGCAGAAGTCGCTGGTCGGCGCCACCGGCAGCCGCCGCGTGATCAAGGACCGCCTGGGCCGCATCGTCGAAGACCTGGGCCTGTCGCGCGAGCCGCACGACGGCAAGGACCTGGTGCTGTCGGTCGACAGCAAACTGCAATACATCGCCTACAACAGCGTCAAGAACGCGGTCGAGAAGTTCAATGCGCAGGCCGGCGGCGCCGTGGTGCTCGACGTGCAGACCGGCGAAGTGCTGGCCATGGCCAACTACCCGAGCTATAACCCGAACGACCGCCGCCACCTGACCGGCGCCCAGCTGCGCAACCGCGTCATCACCGACACTTTCGAGCCTGGCTCGACGATCAAGCCGGTGACCGTGGCGCTCGGCCTGGAAACCAAGCGCATCACGCCGAACACGGTGTTCGATACCTCGCCGGGGCGCATGGTCGTCACGGGTAAAACCATCCGCGACACCCACAACTACGGCGTGCGCACCGTGGGCGGCATCATCCAGAAGTCCTCGAACATCGGCGTCGTCAAGATCTCGCAGCTGATCCCGCCGCAGGAAATGTGGGAGATGTACACCAAGCTCGGTTACGGCCAGGCGCCGCGCTTCGGCTTCCCCGGCCCGACCGCCGGCCGCGTGCGTCCGTGGAAATCGTGGCGCCCGATCGAATACGCGAACATGGCCTTCGGCCACGGTTTGTCGGTGTCGCTGCTGCAGATGGCGCGCTCGTACATGATCTTCGCCCGCAACGGCGACATCATCCCGCTGTCGTTCGTGAAGGTGAACGAGAAGCCGGTCGGCCAGCAAGTGATTTCGCCGCAGACCGCGGCCCAGGTGCGCACCATGCTCGAATCCGTGGTCGGCCCGGAAGGCACGGCGTCGAAGGCGCAGGTGCCGGGCTACCGCGTGGGCGGCAAGACCGGCACCGCCGAGAAGATCGTCAACGGCCGCTACTCGCGCACCGACAACATCGGTTATTTCGTCGGCATCGCGCCGATGTCGAAGCCGCGCTTCATCATCGCGGTCATGGTCGACAACCCGCGCGGCGCGCTGCGCACCGGCGGCAGCGTCGCGGCGCCGACCGCGGCCGACCTGGCGGCGAACGCGCTGCGCGCGGCCAACGTGCCGCCCGATTCCTCGGTCACCGACATCATCATTCCCGATGAGCCTTTGGAGGAGAGCTTGTGATGACGCCGACTATCCATCCGCTCGCAGAGATCTGCCGCTGGATTGCCGCCGCAGCACCGGGCGGCAAACTCGTTTCCGACTCGCGCCGCGTGCAGGCCGGCGACGTCTTCTTCGCCTATCCGGGCGACGCCCAGGACGGGCGCCGCTACATCGCCGCCGCTGTGGCTGCCGGCGCCGCCGGCGTGGTCTTCGACGACAGCGGTTTCGCATGGGACGATGCGCTCGACGTCCAGCACCTGGCAGTACCGGGACTGAAGGCGCAGGCCGGCGCCATCGCCCACGCCTGCCTCGGCCAGCCCGACGCCGGCATGTTTACCGTCGGCGTCACCGGCACCAACGGCAAGACCTCGATCGCGGTCTGGCTGGGCCAGGCGCTGGCGAAACTGGGCGAGACCGCCGCCGTCATCGGTACGCTCGGCGTGGGCCTGTTCAGCGGCCGTGCCGAACCGGCATTCATCGAGACCGGCTACACCACGCCCGACGCCGTGCTGCTGGCCGTTAACCTGGCCGCCGTGCGCGACGCCGGCGCGCGCGCGCTGGTCATCGAGGTTTCGTCCATCGGCCTGGAGCAGGGCCGCACGAACGGCATGCATTTCGACGTCGCCGTGTTCACGAACCTGACGCGCGACCACCTCGACTTCCATGGCGACATGGAAAACTACGAAGCGGCCAAGCGCAAGCTGTTCGCATGGCCGGGCCTGCAGACTGCCGTCGTCAACCTCGACGATCCGGCCGGCGCGCGCCTGGTCGATTACCTGCGCACGCAACTGCCGCAAGTCGCAGTCACCGGCTACACCCTGAAGAACGAGGCCGAGCAGCCTGCCATCGACGGCGTTGCCATCCTGCGCGCCGCACACAAGCGCGCACGCCCGGCCGGCACCGAATTCACCCTGGAAGCGGCCGGCGCCAGCCTGCTCGTGAAGACCCGCCTGGTCGGCCACTTCAACATCAGCAATGCGCTGGCCGTGCTGGGCACGCTGCTGGCCAAGGGCGTGGACATCAAGCGCGCGGTCGAGGCGATCGAGGCCCTGACGCCGGCGCCGGGCCGCATGCAGCAGGTCGGCGGCCAGGATGCGCCGCTGGTCGTGATCGACTACGCGCACACGCCGGACGCGCTGGAAAAAACCCTGACCGCACTGCGCCAGGTGGCGACGGAACGCGGCGGCGCGCTGTGGTGCGTGTTCGGCTGCGGCGGCGACCGCGACCCGGGCAAGCGCCCGCAGATGGGCGCCATCGCCCAGGCGGCCAACCAGGTGATCGTCACCAGCGACAACCCGCGCAGCGAAGAGCCGGGCGCCATCATCGCCCAGGTCGTGGCCGGCATGGCGCCAGGCGCGCGCCACCAGGCCATCGAAGACCGTGCGGCGGCGATCCTGTCGGCCGTCAAGCAGGCAGGCAAGCAGGACGTGATCCTGCTGGCCGGGAAGGGCCACGAACCCTACCAGGAGATCAAGGGCAAGAAGCTGCCGTTCTCCGACGCAGACCATGCCGCGCTGGCCCTGACGGCGCGGCTCACCATGATGAGGACACACTAAGCATGCGCGGTTCGCTCGCAACATTAAGCACATCGATCACTGGCAGCCGCCTGACGGCGGATGCCGTGTTCGACAGTGTCTCGACCGACAGCCGTACGGCTCCCGCCGGCGCGCTGTTCGTCGCATTGCGCGGCGAGACTTTCGATGCCCACGATTTCCTGGAGCAGGTTGCCGCGCGCGGCGTGGCCGGCGTGGTCGTCGAGCGCCTGCCGGAGGGCTGGACCCTGCCGGCCATCGTGGTGCCGGATACGCTCACGGCCCTGGGCCAGATCGCCAACAGCTGGCGCCGCCAATACGGCATCCCCCTGATCGGCGTCACCGGCAGCAACGGCAAGACCACGGTCAAGGAAATGATCGCGTCCATCCTGGCCGCCGCCTTCGGCGAATCCGAGCGCCTGGCCACGCAGGGTAACCTGAACAACGAGATCGGCGTGCCGCTGACGCTGATGCGCCTGCAGGCTGCGCACCGCGCCGCCGTAGTGGAGCTGGGCATGAACCACCCGGGCGAGATTGGCCGCCTGGCGGCGATCGCCCAGCCAACGGTCGCCCTGGTGAACAACGCCCAGCGCGAGCACCAGGAATTCATGCACACGGTGGAAGCGGTGGCGCTGGAAAACGGTTCGGTGTTCACCGCGCTCGCCAGCGACGGCGTGGCCGTGTATCCGGGCGACGACACCTATACGCCGATCTGGCAGGGGCTGGCGTCGCACTGCCGCAGCCTGACATTCGGCCTGGACGAGGCCTGCGCCGTGCGCGCGTCGTACGCAAGCAATGGCTTCGGTAACAATTTGAAAGTGACTACCCCTGGCGGCGAATTCGCGGTAACACTGGCGGCCGCCGGCGAACACAATGTGCGCAATGCGCTCGCGGCGTTCGCCTGCGCGCTGGCGGCCGGCATCGACGGCGACACCATCGTGTGCGGCCTGGAAGCCTTTGCGCCGGTCGGCGGCCGCCTGCAAAGCAAGCGCGCAGCGAATGGTGCACTGGTGATCGACGACACCTACAACGCGAACCCGGATTCGATGCGCGCCGCGATCGACGTGCTGGCCAGCTATCCGGCGCCGCGTTTCCTGGTGATCGGCGACATGGGCGAAGTCGGCGCCCAGGGCAAGGAATTCACCGAAGAGATTGGCGCTTATGCGCAGGCACGCGGCATCGAGCGCGTGCTGGCAACGGGCGATCTGTCGCGCCACCTGGCGACGGCGGGCGCCGCATATTTCGAGCAGTTCGACGCATTATTGGCAGCACTGGACGAGCAACTGGGCGGCAATTCTGATGCAACTGTGTTGGTGAAGGGCTCGCGCTTCATGAAGATGGAACGCGTGGTCAATCACCTGATTGGTTCAACAAACACTGGCAAGGACGCCCACTAACACCATGCTTCTCTGGCTTGCACAATACCTGCAGGACTATATCGGTCCGATGCGCATCTTTAACTTCATCACCTTCCGTGCGGTGTCGGCGGCGATCACCGCGATCGCGCTCGGCCTGTTCACGGGTCCGGCCGTGATCCGCAAACTGACCGAACTGAAGGTCGGCCAGGCGGTGCGCACGCAAGGCCCGCAGACCCACCTGAAAAAACACGGCACCCCGACCATGGGCGGCGTGCTGATCCTGATTTCCATCGCCATCTCGACCCTGCTGTGGTGCGATCTGTCGAACCGCCTGATCTGGCCGGTGCTGGTCGTGACGCTCGGCTTCGGCGCCATCGGCTGGGTCGACGACTACCGCAAGGTGGTCTTCCAGGACCCGGAAGGCATGCGCTCGGGCGAAAAATACTTCTGGATGTCGCTGATCGGCATCGCCGCCTCGCTATACCTGGCGTTCTCGGTCTCGGCGCGCAACCCGTGGGAAGTGGGCCAGCTGTTCTGGGCCTGGGTGCAGTCGGGCTTCTCGATGGACCTGCCGCCGAAGGCCGACCTGATCGTCCCCTTCTTCAAGACCATCAGCTACCCGCTGGGCGTGTGGGGCTTCATCGCGCTGACGTATTGCGTGATCGTCGGCACCTCGAACGCGGTGAATTTCACCGACGGCCTCGATGGCCTGGCCATCATGCCGACCGTGATGGTCGGCGGTGCGCTGGGCCTGATCGCCTACCTGACCGGCAACGTGACGTACGCGAAATACCTGTTCATCCCGCACATCGCCGGCGCCGGCGAAATCCTGATCTTCTGCGGCGCCATGGCCGGCGCGGGCCTGGCCTTCCTGTGGTTTAACGCGCACCCGGCCCAGATGTTCATGGGCGACGTCGGCGCGCTGGCGCTGGGCGGCGCGCTCGGCACCATCGCCGTCATCGTGCGCCAGGAGATCGTGCTGTTCATCATGGGCGGCGTGTTCGTGGCCGAAACCGTGTCGGTGATCATCCAGGTCAGCTGGTTCAAGTACACCAAGAAGCGCTACGGCGTCGGGCGCCGCGTGTTCCTGATGGCGCCGCTGCACCACCATTTCGAACAAAAAGGCTGGAAAGAGACCAAGGTCGTGATCCGCTTCTGGATCGTGACGATGATCCTGGTCCTCGTCGGTCTCTCCACCTTGAAACTGCGCTGATCCATGGACTACAACGGCAAACTCGCACTGGTACTCGGGCTCGGCGAATCCGGGCTCGCGATGGCGCAATGGCTGGCCCGTTGCGGCGCGCGCGTGCGCGTGGCCGACACGCGCGCCGAACCGGCACGCCTGTCCGCCTTGCGCGACGCCGTGCCGGGCGCCGAATTCGTGGCCGGCGACTTCAACGCCGATTTGCTGGACGGCGTGGGCTTTGTCGCCATCAGCCCAGGCCTGGCGCCGAACCGCGAGCTGGCCGCCATTGCGCCGGCCGCTGCAGAACAAGCCATTCCGCTGTGGGGCGAGATCGAACTGTTCGCGCAGGCGCTGGCATCATTGAAGGAAAGCCAGGGCTACAGCCCGAAAGTCATTGCCATTACCGGCACCAACGGCAAGACCACCGTCACCAGCCTGACCGGCCTGCTGTGCCGCCGCGCCGGCTTCGACACGCGCGTGGCCGGCAACATCAGCCCGGCGGCGCTGGACGTGTTGCGCGAAGCGCTCGCTGAAGAGAAGCTGCCGCAGGCCTGGGTGCTGGAACTGTCCAGCTTCCAGCTGCACACCACCTTCAGCCTGAACGCCGACGCGGCCACGGTGCTGAACATCACCCAGGATCACCTGGACTGGCATGGCGACATGGCGGCCTATGCGGCCGACAAGGCGCGCATTTTTGGTGCGGACACCATCCGCGTGCTGAACCGCGACGACGCGACTGTCATGAACATGACGGCACCAAGCGCGCCGTTCGTGACCTTTGGCACCGGCGAACCTGATGCGGCGAATGCGATGGGCCTGGTCAACGAGCGCGGCGTGCTGTGGCTGGCCACCGCCGTTGGCGGCGAGCCGAGCGAGAAGAAACGCAAGAAAGGGGAAGTCCCCGAGCCGGTCGAGATCACGGTGAACCGCCTGATGCCGGCCGACGCCCTGAAAATCCGCGGCCTGCACAATGCCTCGAACGCCCTGGCCGCGCTGGCCCTGTGCCGCGCTGCCGGCCTGCCGCTGGCGCCGCTGCTGCACGGCCTGCGCGAGTACGCCGGCGAGCCGCACCGTGTGGAGCTGGTCGCGCACATCGACGGCGTCGACTTCTACGACGACAGCAAGGGCACGAACGTCGGCGCCACCGTCGCCGCATTGCAGGGCCTGGGCAAGGCATTCGCCGGCCAGGACCAGCAGATCGTGCTGATTGCCGGCGGCGACGGCAAGGGGCAGGACTTCACGCCGCTGGCCGAGCCGGTGTCGCGCTACGTGCGCGCCGTGCTCCTGATCGGCAAGGATGCCGCTGCCGTAAAAGCGGCCCTCGAGCCGTCCGGCGTGCCGTGCTTCGACATGAGCGATTTGCCGCAGGCCACGCGCCGCGCCGCGGGCCTGGCGCGCGCGGGCGACTGCGTGCTGCTGTCGCCGGCCTGCGCCAGCCTCGACATGTTCACCAACTATGCGCACCGCGCCCAGGTGTTCGTCGACACCGTGCGCGACGTGGCGCTGGACCGGGGAGTGGAGCTCTGATGGCTTTCCAGATCCCGTTCAAATTCTCGGCGCCGAAAGGCGAGGCGGCGATTGCCGAGCGCGCGCGGCCGTCGAAGATGATGGACTACGACCAGCCGCTGGTGTGGGTGGTGCTGATCCTGATGCTGTTCGGGATGGTGATGGTGTATTCGGCCTCGATCGCGCTGCCGGACTCGCCCAAGTTCTCCTACCTGCAGGGCAAGCACGAATACTTCCTGCTGCGCCAGGCCGTCTTCATTTCGGTGTCGGTGGTGGCCGCCTACTTAGCCTTCCGCATTCCGGTGGCCGCCTGGCAGAAGCTGGCGCCGCTGATGTTCGTGGTCACGCTGTTCATGCTGATGCTGGTGCTGGTGCCGGGCGTCGGCGTGTCGGTGAACGGTGCGCGCCGCTGGCTGTCGCTGAAACTGTTCCAGGTGCAGCCGTCCGAGATCATGAAGATCGTGGTGGTGCTGTACGCCGCCGACTTCACCGTGCGCAAGCAGCAATACATGCACAAGCTGACCAAGGGCTTCATGCCGATGGCCTTTGCCGTGGGCGTGGTCGGCATGCTGCTGCTGCTCGAGCCCGACCTGGGCGCCTTTGGCGTCATCGTCTGCATCGCCATGGGCATTTTGTTCCTGGGCGGCTTCAACATGGTGTGGTTCGGCGGCATCGGCGCCATCCTGGTGGTGGTGTTCTCGTCGATCATCGCGCTGTCGCCGTTCCGGCGCGCGCGCATGTTCGCCTACCTCGACCCCTGGCAGGAAGACAATGCCCTGGACAAGGCCTACCAGCTGACCCACTCGCTGATCGCCTTTGGCCGCGGCGAATTGTCCGGCGTTGGCCTGGGCAACAGCGTCGAAAAGCTGCACTACCTGCCGGAAGCGCACACCGACTTCATCATGGCCGTGATCGGCGAAGAGCTGGGCCTGGCCGGCGTGCTGGTGGTGCTGGCGCTGTTCTACTTCCTGGTCAAGCGCGCCTTCGACATCGGCCGCCAGGCCATCGCGCTCGACCAGTTCTTCGCCGGCCTCGCCGCCAAGGGCATCGGCATCTGGCTCGGCGTGCAGACCTTCATCAACATGGGCGTGAACCTGGGCCTGCTGCCCACCAAGGGTTTGACGCTCCCTCTGATGAGCTATGGCGGCACCGGCATCATGATCAACTGCGTCGGCCTGGCGATCCTGCTGCGCATCGACTACGAGAATCGCGTCCTGATGCGCGGAGGACGCATATGAAGAAACTCATGATCATGGCCGCCGGCACCGGCGGCCACATCTTCCCCGGCGTGGCAATCGCCCAGACCATGCGCGAGCGTGGCTGGAGCGTCACCTGGCTGGGCACCGCCCACGGCATGGAAAACGAGTTCGTGCCGAAGCAGGGCATCCCGATGGACAGCATCGACTTCGCCGGCCTGCGCGGCAAGGGCCTCGGTCACACCGTGAAGGGCGCCTTCAAGATGGCGGCCAGCTTCGCCACCTGCCTGCGCGTTTTGAAACAGCGCAAGCCGGACGTGGTGCTGGGCATGGGCGGTTACGTGACCGTTCCGGGCGGGATGATGGCGCGTACGCGCGGCATTCCGCTGGCCCTGGTGAATGCCGATGCCGCGCTGCTGTTGTCGAACAAGACCCTGACGCCCTTGGCGAGCCGCGTGCTGTTCGGCTTCCCCGCAGACTTCGGCAATGCCGCGGGCAAGGCAATCGTCACCGGCAATCCGGTGCGCCAGGCCATCCTCGACTTGCCGGCGCCCGCCGCACGCTTTCTAGAGCGCTCCGGCCCGCTGCGCGTGCTGGTGGTTGGCGGCAGCCTCGGTGCGAAGGTATTGAACGACAGCGTGCCGGCCGCGCTGGCGCGCATCGACGCGAACGTGCGCCCGATCGTCACCCACCAGTCGGGCAAGAAGAACATCGAGGCCTTGCGCGCAGCGTATGCGGCAGCCGAAGTGCAGGCAAACGTGGTCGACTTCATCGACGACATGGCCGCCGCCTACGCCGAGGCCGATCTCGTGATCTGCCGCGCCGGCGCAATCACCGTGTCGGAATTGACGGCGGCCGGCGTGGCCAGCGTGCTGGTGCCTTTCGTGGCATCGACCACCAGCCACCAGCGCAACAATGCGGTATGGATGGACAAGCAGGGGGCGGCGATCCACCTGCCGCAAGGCGAACTGTCGGCCGAGCGCGTGGCGCAACTGCTGATGAACACCACGCGTGCGCAATGCCTGGCGATGGCCGAGGCGGCGCAAAAAGTGGGCAAGCGCGACGCCAACGAAGCCATCGCAAACGTACTCGAACAACTCGCCAACAATAAGAACTAAGAACCAAGAACATGAAGCACAAGATCAAGCACATCCATTTTGTAGGCATCGGCGGCAGCGGCATGAGCGGCATCGCCGAGGTGCTGCTCAACCTCGGCTATAAAGTGTCGGGTTCGGACCTGTCGAACAACCCGGCCGCCCAGCGCCTGAAGGACCTGGGCGCGCGCGTCTACCTGGGCCACGCCGCCGAGAACATGGCCGGCGCCGACGCGGTCGTGACCTCGACCGCCGTCAACGAAGCCAACCCGGAAGTGATGGCCGCGCGCGCCGCGCAAATCCCGGTCGTGCCGCGCGCGATCATGCTGGGCGAACTGATGCGCCTGAAGCGCGGCATCGCGATTGCCGGCACCCACGGCAAGACCACCACCACCAGCCTGGTGGCGTCGGTGCTGGCCCAAGGCGGCCTGGACCCGACCTTTGTGATCGGTGGCCGCCTGACTGCCGCCGGCGCGAACGCCAAGTTGGGCACCGGCGACTACATCGTGGCCGAGGCCGACGAGTCGGATGCATCCTTCCTGAACCTGTCGCCGATGATCGAGGTGATCACCAACATCGACGCCGACCACATGGAAACCTACGAGCACGACTTCGAGAAATTGAAGGCCGCGTTCGTCAACTTCACGCACCGCCTGCCGTTCTACGGCCGCGTGATGCTGTGCATCGACGACCGCCACGTGCGCGCCATCCTGCCGCAGGTCACCAAGCCGGTGACCACCTACGGCTTCGCCGAAGACGCGCAAGTGCGCGCGCTGGATGCCTATGCCGACGGCGTGCACATGCACTTCACGGTGCGCCAGGAAGGCTACCCGGACACCAGGTTCGTGCTGAACCAGCCCGGCATGCACAATGTGCTGAACGCCTGCTCGGCAATCGCGATTGCGCGCGAAATCGGCATCGACGATGCCGCCACCGCGCAGGGCCTGCTGGAATTCCGCGGCGTCGGCCGCCGCTTCACCCGCTACGGCGAAGTCGCGCTCGAAGGCGGCGGCAGCTTTACCCTGGTCGACGATTTCGGCCATCACCCGGTGGAAACCGAAGTCACCGTGGCCGCCGCGCGCGCCGCCTACCCGGGCCGGCGCCTGGTGCTGGCCTTCCAGCCGCACCGCTACAGCCGCACGCGCGATCTGTTCGAGGACTTCGTCAAGGTCCTGTCGGCGCCCGACGTGCTGCTGCTGTCCGAAGTCTACCCGGCAGGCGAGGCGCCGATCGTCGCGGCCGATGGGCGTGCCCTGGCGCGCGCACTGCGCACCGGCGGCAAGACCGAACCGATTTTCGTGGAAACCATCGCCGAGATGCCCGACGCGATCCGCCAGGCAGTGCGTGACGGCGACGTCGTGCTGACCATGGGCGCGGGCTCGATCAGCGGCGTTCCGCACCTGTTAACTTCTTCCCAAAAGGTGGCTTCGTGAGCACTAACGCATCTGCCAACATCCTCACCAACTTCGGCAAGGTCGGCGTCCTGATGGGCGGCCGCTCGGCCGAGCGCGACGTATCGATCATGTCCGGCACCGGCGTCCTGAACGCCCTGAAAAGCCGCGGCATCGACGCCCACGCCTTCGACCCGGCCGAGCGTAGCCTGGCCGAACTCGCAGCGGAACAATTCGACTGCGTCTTCATCGCGCTGCACGGCCGCTACGGCGAAGACGGCAGCCTGCAGGGCGCCCTCGAGCAGCTCGGCATTCCTTACACCGGCAGCGGCGTCATGGCCTCGTCGGTCGGCATGGACAAGATCACCACCAAGATCATCTGGCTGTCGAAAGGCATTCCGACCCCGCGCTACGCCACCGTGACGCCGGGCGACGACCTGGATGCCGTGGTCGCCGAACTCGGCCTGCCGCTGATCGTCAAGCCGCCACTCGAAGGCTCGACCATCGGCATCACGAAAGTGGAACAGGCCGAGGAATTCGAAGCCGCCGTGGCCCTGGCCGCCGGCTTCGACGAGGTCATCCTGGCCGAGGAATTCGTCACCGGCCGCGAGTTCACGGTCGCCGTGCTCGGCTCCGGCAAGGATGCGCGCGCGCTGCCCATCGTCGAGATCGTGGCCCCGGCCGGCAACTACGATTACCAGAACAAGTACTTCACCGACGACACCCAGTACCACTGCCCGGCGGACCTGCCGGCGGAGCTGGCCGAGGAAATCCAGAAGCACGCCGTGCATGCCTACCGCGCGCTCGGCTGCGAAGGCTGGGGCCGGGTCGATGTGCTGGTGCGCGAGCGCGACATGCGTCCTTTCCTGCTGGAAGTGAATACCTCGCCGGGCATGACCGGGCACTCGCTGGTGCCGATGGCGGCGCGTGCGGTGGGCATCGACTACGAAGAGCTGTGCGTCGAGATCCTGCGCACGGCGCGCTGCAAGATGGTGAAGGCACAAGGCTAAGCAATGTGGCATGACGCACGCGCCCTGAACGCCACCGCCAGCACGCTGCTGGCGGCGACGCTGCTCGCCGGTGTGGCGAGCGGCGTGTGGTGGCTGAGCCAGCGGCCGATGTTCACGCTGCGCGCGGTGAAGATCGAGAGCCTGTACGGCATCGGCCTGCGCCACGTGAACGAACTCACGGTACGCAACAGCGTGCTGGGCAAGATCCGCGGGAATTTCTTCACCACGGACCTGGACCAGGTGCGCACCACCTTCGAGGCCGTACCCTGGGTGCGGCGCGCCACGGTGCGGCGCGAGTGGCCGAACCAGCTGATCGTCGAGGTCGAGGAACACGAGGCGCTCGGCACCTGGGGCGAAGGCCGTTTGTTGTCGGTGAAAGGGGATGTGTTCACCGCCAACCTGGCCGAGGCCGACGACGACCACGAGCTGCCGGCGTTCACGGGACCGGCCGGCAGCGAGAAGGAAGTGCTGGCCCGCTTTGCCGAACTGCGCGCCTGGTTCGCGCCGGTGAAGCTGGTGCCGCAGGAACTCGCGCTGTCCTCGCGTTATGCCTGGACCGTGAAGCTGGACAACGGCATGAGCGTGGAGCTCGGCCGCGAGCAGGACAAGAATTCCGTCAAGGCGCGCGTATCGCGCCTGGTCGGGGTCTACCCGCAGCTGGTCGCAAGGCTGCAGGAAGGCCGCATCGATACGATCGACATGCGTTACCCGAACGGCCTGGCTCTCTCGTCGGCGGCACTTACCGTGCCTGCGGACGCGACAAAGCCGGTGAAGCCGACGGTGAAGAAAAAAACAACCAACAAAACAACCAAGCATATCTAAAGCAGGCGAGCAATGACAAAAGACGCGAAAAACCTGATCGTCGGCCTCGACATCGGCACCTCGAAGGTGGTGGCCGTCGTGGCCGAGGTGATGTCCGACGGACGCCACGAGGTCATCGGCCTCGGTCAGCACGAGTCGAAGGGATTGAAGAAGGGCGTCGTGGTCAACATCGAGGCCACCGTCGAATCGATCCAGCGCGCGCTCGAAGAAGCCGAGCTGATGGCCGACTGCAAGATCCGCAATGTGTACGCCGGCATCGCGGGCAGCCATATCCGCTCGTTCAACTCGAGCGGCATGGTCGCGATCAAGGACAAGGAAGTCACCGCCACCGACGTCGCGCGCGTGATCGAGACGGCGAAAGCGGTCAACATCCCGACCGACCAGCAACTGCTGCACACGGTGCCGCAGGAGTTCATCGTCGACAACCAGGAAGACGTGCGCGAGCCGATCGGCATGAGCGGCATCCGCCTGGAAGTGCGCGTGCACATCGTCACCGGCGCGGTGTCTGCGGTGCAGAACATCGTCAAGTGCGTGCGCCGCTGCGGTCTCGAAGTGTCGGACCTGATCCTGCAGCCGATGGCCTCGGCCGACGCCGTGCTGACCGGCGACGAAAAGGAACTCGGCGTGGTCCTGATCGACATCGGCGGCGGCACCACCGACATTGCGGTCTTCAGCGACGGCGCGATCCGCCACACGGCCGTGATCCCGATTGCCGGCGACCAGATCACCAGCGACATCGCGATGGCGCTGCGCACGCCGACCGGCGAAGCGGAAGAAATCAAGCTGCGCTACGGCGTGGCCAAGCAGGTGCTGGCCGATCCGGGCGAGACCCTGGAAGTGCCGGGCCTGGGCGACCGCGGCCCGCGCGCACTCTCGCGCCAGGCGCTGGCGGCGGTGATCGAGCCGCGCGTGGAAGAACTGTTCGCGATGGTGCACCAGGTGGTGCGCGAGTCCGGCTACGAGGGCGTGCTCTCGTCGGGCATCGTGCTCACCGGCGGCACCGCGATGATGCCGGGGATGATAGAGATGGCCGAGGACATGTTCCTGAAACCGACCCGCCTCGGCACGCCGGACTACCGCGGCCAGCTGGCCGACGTGGTGCGCAGCCCGCGCTACGCGACTGTCTTGGGTTTGCTGTTGGAAGCGAAAAAGCAGTACCTGCGAGGCCATATCGTGACGCGCCAGGATGGTTCGGTGAAGGCGGTCTGGCAGCGCATGAAGGAATGGTTCTTGGGGAATTTCTGAAGGCAGATGGTCCGGTTTACACAGTAGATTTCTGAGCAGCAATGGGCGGCCTCAACAAGCGTCTTTGATTCGATACAAACACACATATTTTTACAATACATAGCAGTATCCATGGGCCAGTCCTGATAACCTTGTGAGGTTTGGCGCTTGGGTGCTGCAATTTGAAGATGAGGAGTCACATCATGGAGTTCGATATGGTCGATAACGCAGCACTGGGAACGGTGATCAAGGTCGTCGGCGTTGGTGGTGCAGGCGGCAACGCGGTGCAGCACATGATCAACAAAGGCGTCTCGGGCGTCGAGTTCATCGCCGCAAATACCGATGCCCAGGCACTTGCCGCATCGAGCGCGAACAACATCATCCAGATCGGCGAGTCCGGCCTGGGCGCCGGCATGCGTCCGGAAATCGGCCGCCAGCTGGCCGAGCAGACCCGCTCGCGCATCGAGGATTCGCTGCGCGGCGCGCACATGGTCTTCATCGCCGCCGGCATGGGCGGCGGCACCGGCACCGGCGCCGCACCGATCGTGGCCGAAGTCGCGAAAACCATGGGCGCCCTGACCGTGGCCGTCGTCTCCAAGCCGTTCTCGTACGAAGGCAAGAAGTGCATGGACGTCGCCGAAGCCGGCCTCGAAGAACTGTCCAAGCACGTCGACTCCCTGATCATCATCCTCAACGAAAAGCTGGAAGACATCTACGAAGATGAATCCATGCTCGAATGGATGAAGCATGCCGACGACGTGCTGAACAACGCCGTCGCCGGTATCGCCGAGATCATCAACGTGCCGGGCCACATCAACGTCGACTTCAACGACGTGAAGACCATCATGAGCGAGCAGGGCAAGGCCATGATGGGCACGGCCACCGCCGCCGGCGTCGACCGCGCGCGCATCGCCGCCGAACAGGCTGTCGCTTCGCCGCTGCTGGACGGTATCGATTTGTCCGGCGCCAAGGGCGTGCTGGTGAACGTGACCGCCTCGCGCGGCCTGAAGGGCAAGGAGATCAAGGAAGTCATGGCCGCCGTGCGCGCCTTTGCCGCCCCCGACGCGTCGATCGCACAGGGCATCGCCTACGACGACGCGATGGGCGACGAGATCCGCGTGACCGTGGTCGCCACCGGCCTGGGCAAGGCGCAGAAGATGCAGCTGGTCCAGCAGCCGCAGCAAGTCCTGCGCACCGGCACCTACAACACCCCGGTGATGGGCGCCGCCACCCTGCCGGCAGGCCTGAACACCGGCCACGCCGGCCATGCGGGCAACCTCGGCGGCAACGACGGCATGAAGCAGCCGGCCGTGTGGCGCCGCGAGCAGGCATCGGAACAGGTGCAGGCAATGCAGCGCAACGGCGTCGAGACTTACGACATTCCGGCGTTCTTGCGCAAGCAGGCTGACTGATCGTTTATAACGGTTTGGTTGGTTAGCAAAAACGGGACCGGAGCTTGCGCTCCGGTCCCGTTTTTTATTGGGGATGTTGGCCGCGTAGGGTGGGCACAGGAGCGCCCACCCTACGTATCTTGCAGCCGCGGCTCAGAACCGCGTCACAGGGCCCTCGGGAATCCGGCTCCGCAAACTGATGTGCAGAGCAGTCCACCCTACTTAAAACCCCGGCGCCGGCACCTCGGGAATCGGATTGCGCAAGCTCACATTCAGCGTATTCCAACCCTTGATCACCGCAATCGTATACCCCAGCTCGGCAATCTCGTTGTCGCTGAACTGCGCCTGCAATTCCGCGAAATCCTCGTCCGACGGCGTCGACACGGGAATCGCATTCACCGCCTCGGCCCAACGCAAGGCCGCCCGTTCGCGCGCGCTGAAGAAGGGCGCCTCGCGCCAGCCGGCCACCGCGTTCAGGTGGCGCGGGTCGGCTTCCTGCTTGATGAGATCGCGCCAGTGCATGTCGATGCAGACGCCGCAGCCGTTGACCTGCGAGACCCGCAGATTGACCAGCTCCACCAGGCGCACGCCGAGCGAACTTTTCTTCACGCTCGCGGACAGGGCGATCATCGCCTGCAGGTTGGGATGGGCCAGCTTGTAGAAATCGAGTCGGGCTTCGTGAGACATGATGTTGTCCTTTCAGGGAAGGGAGGCGCACCATGCGCGCTCCATGCCCTGAAGACGGACCGGCATCCGGGTTTGTGACAGCCACGATTCAGATCGTTTGCGGCGCTCCTGCCAGCTTGTCGGGATTGCGGATCACGAAGGCGGCCACGATCCGCCCCTCATCCACGATGAAGGACTGCGCCGACTCGATGCGGCCGTCGACATAGCGCAGCAGCCCCGGCTCGCCGTTCACCAGCGCAGGGCGGTAGGCCACCCGTCCCGGGAAGGCGTGTTCCACCGACCAGTAGACGCCGGCCACGCGTCCGGCGCCGACCAGCACGCGCATGAAGGACTTCACCTTGCCGCCGCCATCCGACACCAGCTGCACGTCCTCGCTCATCAAGGCTTTCATGGCCGCGCGGTCGCCGCCGCCGGCCGCCTGCATGAAGCGCGCCAGCAGTGCGCGGTGCGCCGCCTGCGGCACCGCGAAGCGCGGCTTTTCCTGCTGCACGCGGGCCTGGGCCCGGTGCACCAGCTGGCGGCAGGTCGCTTCCGACTTGCCGAGCAGGGCGGCAATCTCGGCGTAGTCCTGCTCGAATACCTGGCGCAGCAGGAAGGCGGCGCGCTCTTCCGGCGCCAGGCGCTCCAGCACCCACAGGAAGGCGACCGAGACTTCGCTCGCCAGCTCCGCCGCCGTTTCCGGCGTATGCGCATCCTCGATGATGGGTTCGGGCAGCCACCAGCCGACATAGGCCTCGCGTTCGATCTTGCGGCTGCGCAGGCGGTCGATCGCCAGGCGCGTCGTGACCGTGACCAGCCAGGCCTCGGGCGTGGCGATGGCCGCGTGATCGCTGCCGTTCCAGCGCAGCCAGGCATCCTGCACCACGTCCTCGGCATCGGCGCGCGTGCCGAGCATGCGGTAGGCAATTGCAAACAGGCGCGGGCGCACGGCGGCGAAGCTGTCGGCGGGTTCAGTGGAAGAGGGAAGGGACATGGTGCATTCTCGGTTGGGTGGGCGAACCATGCAAGACGGCCGGCGCCGGCCGTTTGTGACAGCTTGCCGATTGTCGGCCGATTGTTGGCCGATTCGTCGCCCATTCGTCGGCCCGGCTGTCGATCCGTCGCAGCCATGTGGCGGCGCCACTTGCGTGTTGTAGACTAGAAAGATGATTCTTTCTTCGACAGCTGCGCACACATGGCGTGCGTTCTGGTCCCTGCGCAAGCGCGGCGCTACCGACGCCTGGCCCCACCTCGCCATCGCCTCCATGCTGGCGCTGCTGGCCTGGGCCGCCCTCTGCCTGCTGGGCCTGGCCGGCGTGATCACCGTGAACGTGCCCGATTCCAGTTTCCTGCACCGCCTGCTGCTCGGCATGCTGCTGCTGTTCCTGGTCATTGCCTGGAGCATGCTGGGCGTGGCGCGCCTGGCCGAGGCGCTGCTGCCGCAGGCGCTGCTGGAAAAGCTGTCGCCGGTGCGCGACTGGCGCGCGGCGGCGCTGGTCAGCCTGCTTCTGCTGGCCGGCCTGATGCTCGGGAACCTGCTGGGCAGCGCGCTGCTGGCGCTGACCTATCCCGACAGCGAATTCTTCGCCTCATCTGCCTTGCGGCGCCAGCTGCGCGTGCTGCAGTTCCTGCCTTTCCTGGGCCTGGTCGCCGCACTCTTCTGGCGCGGCCGCCTGCAGCGCCAGGCGATGCAGGCGCAGGCCGCCGAAGCGCAGCTGCGCCTGCTGCAGGCCCAGATCGAGCCGCACTTCCTGTTCAACACGCTGGCGAATATCGAAAGCCTGCTCGACGCCGATCCGCCGCGCGCCCGCGCCATGCTGGAAGCGTTTTCGGACCACCTGCGCGCCGGCATGGGCCAGCTGCGCGTGCAGGAAACCACGCTCGACGCCGAACTTGCGATGGCCGCCAACTACCTGCGCCTGCTGCAGATCCGCATGGGGGAACGCCTGCGCTTCGCGGTTGAGGCGGACGCGGACGCACGCGCCGCGCTGTTGCCGCCGCTGCTGTTGCAGCCGCTGGTGGAGAACGCGATCCGCCACGGCCTGGAGCCAAAGCTGGCGGGTGGCGAGGTGCGCATCGTGGCCGCGGTCGAAGGCGGGCGCCTGCGTGTCCAGGTGCTGGACGATGGCCTGGGCGCGGACGCGCCGCCAGCGGCAAAAGGCGCCGGCACCGCACTGGCGAACATCCGCGCCCGCCTGCAGCACCGCTACGGCGAACGCGCCAGCCTGCACCTGCTGCACCCGCTGCACGCCGGCGGCACCGGCGCCACCATCGAACTGCCCTACCAGGCCAAGCCATGACCACTGCCCTGATCGCCGACGACGAACCGCACCTCGCCCAGCACCTGGAGCAGCAGCTGGCGCGGCTCTGGCCCGAACTCGCCATCGTGGCGGTGGCGGCGAACGGCATCGATGCGCTGGCGGCCATCGCCGAGCATGAGCCCGACCTCGCCTTCCTCGATATCCGCATGCCGGGCCTGAGCGGCCTGGAAGTCGCGCAAGGCATCGAGGGCCGCACGCGCGCCATTTTCGTCACCGCCTACGACGAGTATGCAGTGCAGGCCTTCGAGCACGCGGCGCTGGACTACCTGCTGAAGCCCCTGCGCACGGAACGCCTGCAGCGCACGATCGAGCGCGTGCAGGAAGCCCTGGCTGCGCCGCCGCAGGATGACGCCGCGCTGGCGGCAACGCTGCGCCGCCTGATGGGACAGCCGGCAGGCGAGCCCCTGCGCTATGTACGGGCAGGGAAGGGCGGCAGCGTCCACAACATCGCGGTCAATGAAATCCTGTTCTTCCATGCCGACGACAAGTACACCGTGGTTCGCACCGCCAGCGACGAATACCTGATCCGCACCCCGATCGCGGAACTGGCGGCGCGCCTCGATCCCGACGAGTTCTGGCAGGTGCACCGGTCGACCATCATCAACCTGGCGCACCTGGCCGGCACCCGCCGCGACGAGGCCAGCCGCCTGTTCCTGCGCATCCGTGGATACGCCAATGAGCTGCCGGTCAGCCGCGCCTACGTGCCGCTGTTCGCGGCGATGTAGCTTGCCGCCGGTCGGCGCCATTGTCGACCCGTCGTCCCGGGCTGGAACGGCGATCCGGCCGCCGGCATGCTGGACTCCTCGATAACCCAAGGAGTCCCGATGAAACAAGCCTTCCTGTCCCTCTCCCTCGCCTGCGCCGCGCTGGCCGTGCAGGCCGCACCCACGCTGCCGCCGATGGCCACCATCCCGGCCGGCAGCTTCACCATGGGCAGCCTGGAACCGGTGATCGGCGACGGCAGCCACAATCCGCGCGAAACACCGCCGCATACGGTTCAAGTGAAATCCTTCCGCATGGCCCGCTTCGAGACCACGGTGGCGCAGTTCCGCGAGTTCGTCGCCGTCACCGGCTACCGCACCGAGGAACAGTGCTGGGTCTTCGCCCGCGGCGACGGCATCAAGCTGGCCGATGTGAAGTGGGATGCGCCCTCGGTGGCGCCTGGCGACTTCCATCCCGTCACCTGCGTCAGCCAGCGCGATGCCACGGCCTACGTCGACTGGCTGGCGCAGCAAACCGGCAGGCGCTTCCGGCTGCCCAGCGAAGCCGAATGGGAATACGCGGCGCGCGCCGGCACCAGCACCAAATACCCGTCGGGGGATGCGTCGGACGTCCTGTGCGCCTACGCCAACATGAAGGACCGGCGCTTCCGTGATGCCGTCAAGCGCGACCACGGCCTCGACATGCCGGTCACCGATTGCGACGACGGCGCCGGGTACACCACGGTGGTCGGCATGTACCCGGCGAATGCTTTCGGCCTGTACGACGTGATCGGCAACGTGGCCGAGTGGGTGGCCGACTGCCAGCATCCGGACTACGCCGGCGCCCCGGCTGACGGTTCGGCCTGGACGCGCGGCTGCGAAGGCGAGTACTTCATCACCCGCGGCGGCGCGTATTCGGGCTCGCGCCTGGTGCTGCGCAGCGCAGCACGCGGCCACGGCGGACGCACGAATGCCAGCAGCCTGGGCGAGGGCTTCCGTCTTGCCGAAGACCTCGGCGACTGCAGCGGCAGCCGCTGCACCGAGGGTGACCCGGCCTTTGCCGCCGCGCTGGCAGCGGCGCAGGGGAGTGAACGCGCACGCCGCTCAGGGCAGGGCGGGGCGCAGAGTGGGGCGAAGTAAGCGGCAGCAAGGCGCTGCAGGACCGGCGAGGATAGTGCATACTGCCGGGATTCTTACAACGACACTGAAGGAACACTGCAATGACTATCCAGATTGGCGATCGCCTGCCGGAAGGCTCCCTGGCCGAATTCGTGGAAACCGAGACCGCCGGCTGCAGCCTGGGCCCGAACACCTTCCAGGTGGCCGATCTCGTCAAAGGCAAGACCATCGCCATCTTCGGCCTGCCGGGCGCATTCACGCCAACCTGCTCGGCCCAGCACGTGCCCGGCTTCGTGCAGAATGCCGATGCCTTCAAGGCCAAGGGCGTGGACGAAATCTGGTGCATCTCGGTGAACGACGCCTTTGTCATGGGCGCCTGGGGCCGCGACCAGAAAGCCACCGGCACCGTGCGCATGATGGCCGACGGTAACGCCGCCTTCAGCAAGGCCCTCGGCCTGGACGCCGACTTCTCGAAGCACGGCATGGGCACGCGCTCGCAGCGCTACTCGATGCTGGTGGTCGACGGCGTGGTGGAGCAGCTGAACGTGGAGCAGGGCGGCTTCGAGGTCTCGAAGGCCGAAGCGCTGCTGGCCCAGCTGGGCTGATCTTCCTGTCTGCACACCCGACGGCGCTGCGGCGCCGTTTTTTGTTTTGAGTGATCCATGAGTAAAGTCTCCGGCAACCTGCGCAGCATCTACGCGATGCTGATCGCCGTCTTCATGTTCTCGCTGATGGACACCGCGATGAAGCTGCTCGCCGCCCACTATCCGGCGATGCAGGTGGCGGCGCTGCGCTCGCTGTCCTCGCTGCCGCTGGTGGTGCTGTACGTGGCCTGGCGCGGCGGCTTCAAATCGATGATGCAGGCGCGCTTTTCCCTGCATGTCCTGCGCGGCGTGCTCGGCATCGGCATGCTGGCGCTGTTCGCGTACGGCCTCAAGCGTCTCAGCCTGGCCGAAGCCTATTCCATCTTCTTCATCGCGCCGGCGCTGATCACGGCGATGGCGGTGTTCTTCCTGAAGGAGCGGGTCAACCTGGCGCGCTGGATCGCCATCTTCGTTGGACTGGCCGGCGTGCTGGTGGTGCTGCGCCCGGAGGGCGGCGGCTTCCTGACCCTGGGCGGCCTGGCCATTCTCGGTTCGGCCGTGTGCTACGCGATTTCCGCGGTCGCAGCGCGCATCCTGGCGCGCACCGACAGCACGCGCCAGATGATGTTCTGGCTGATGCTCCTGATGTCGGTCGGCGCGACCGCCCTGGCGGCGCCGGAATGGGTGAGCATCGATCCGGAGCACATCATGCTGCTGTGCGGGCTGGCGGTGAGCGGCTTCTTCGGCCAGCTGGCGATCACGGAGGCCTTCAGCCACGGCGAGGGCTCGGTGGTGGCGCCCTTCGAATACTCGGCCCTGGCCTGGGGCGTGGCCATCGACTGGATGCTGTGGCAGACCCTGCCCGACGAGTACACGCTGATTGGGGCGGCGATCATCATCGGCAGTGGTTTGTACCTGATCCGGCACGAGAAGAGCCACGCGGAATCCGAGCATCCATGAGCGCTCCTGACATGCCGTATCTGGCGGCGAGCGCCTTGCCGTATCTATGGACTCCACCCGTTTTGCAAGAAGAAGATTGAA
>NZ_JAULSI010000052.1 GCF_030711405.1 Massilia brevitalea | reverse complement strand
CACTCTACAGGAAAGAGTGTTGCACTTGGTTTTAGAGACTGCCCTGTTTACAAGCGCATAGGCGAGGTCATGAATGAAGCAGACGCCATTATTCATACGCTGCCGAAAAACGAGCGAACTGAGCACTTACGTGGCCTCGGTGACATGATGGGACACCTCTGGTTCAAACTTCAGCTTCCAGTTGTTCGCGAACACCGGGATCTAGACCCTGATGGCATTAGTTTTCAGAAAAAACCAAACCAAGAGTAAGAAGGTATGGCTGTAATCCGTTGGTAAGTCACTCGTAAGTTGACTGCGTTCGGCCAGAAGCGAACATCCAAGGCCTACCTCCCTGCGAACTACTGGAGAAGACCATTAGCGACGATTTCGAGCAGATCAAGAAGCAAGGAAACCGCGCGTTTATCAAGCTTTGCACCATCGTCATAATCGCTTTTGGTGCCGTTCATTACTTAGCCAAGCTAATTCCAAGTAAGCAAGAGGCATGCACCCAAACCTGTTCAGCGCTTGGCAAGAGGGGTTATCTTATGCATGTATATCCGTTAACTCAGACTGCTGGCATGGGCAGTCGGGGACCTACTGAATGCCGATGCAAACCATAGATCGGATTTAACTGAACGTCAGCGATCGTCGATAGTGGTGGTACGAAGGCTCCGTTCGAGCACCAAGAAGGCGCGAACGCGGCTGGGGCTGCGGCAGTGACATCACTTGCTGGCGTCGCCTTCACGAATGGATGCTAGCCGGCGTTTGGCAGCGTATCCTGAGGCGATACTTCGACGGGTCCAAGAGCACGACCAGATCATGTGGGATCGGGATTGCGTTGACGCTGCCAGCGTACCGGCTCCTGCCGGAGGCGAGCAAAGGGGCGAAACTCGACCGATCGCGGCGAACTCGGAACCAAACACCATTGAAAGGCTCGACGGTGGCGTTGGGCCGTCGAACGAACCTTGGAATGACTGCGCCGCTCCCGCAAATTGTGCATTCGGCATGAGCAGCGAGCGAGCAGGCATGCACCAAGCGCTTCTGCCGCTTGCCTGCTCGCTCATCTGTTGGTGATAGGTCGAGAGGCTTTGTCAGGCGCTTTCATTCTTATCCCCTACACCGGAAAATCCTCGCGGAAGCGGCGCAGCGCCGCATCGACAATGCCCTCGGTGCTGCCCGCTTCCTCGTGCGCCGCGCGCAAAAAGGCGGCATCGCTGCCGGTATGGGTCTCGTTGTACAGGTGCTCGAGCGCCGCTTCGCTACCCAGCGCCCTGGCATGCGGTTCCAGGTGGCGTAGCGTGGTGAGGATGTCTTCGCGCAGCGAGATCGTCTCGTGGGTCTGCGGGTGCACCAGGGTCCCGTCCAGCCCGAAGCGGCAGGCCTGGAAACGGTTGTAGTTGTAGACCAGGTAGTCGTCTTCCTGCGGCGGCGGTTCGTTGCGTTCCAGCAGGTGCCGGCACAGCGCCTGCAGGTAGCAGGCCAGCGCGGCGGCGCGTTCCACCGTGAGCGGCGTGTCGCAGACGCGCAGCTCGATCGTGCCGTATTCCGGCTTCGGCCGCAGGTCCCAGTAAAAGTCCTTCATGCTGCGCACGATGCCGGTGTTTTCCATGCGCGTGAAGTAGTCGCGCTCGAACGCTTCCCAACTGAGCAGGAAGGGCGCGCGGCCCGACAGCGGGAAGGCGAACACCGAATTCAGGCGCGCCGAATTGAACTGGGTGTCGCTGCCCTGCAGGAAGGGCGACGAGCTCGATAGCGCGATGAAATGCGGGATGTAGCGGTTCAGCGCATGCAGCAGGAACAGCGCCTCGTCGCCCGAACCGCAGCCGATGTGCACGTGCTGGCCGAACACCGTGAACTGCTTGGCCAGGTAGCCGTACAGCGCCGACACTTCGCGGAAGCGCGGCTTGGAAAAGATCTTCCGCTGCGACCACTGCTGGAACGGATGGGTGCCGCCGCCGCACACGCCCACGTTCAGGCGGTCGCCGGCGCGCAGCAGGGTGTCGCGGATCTCGCGTAATTCCTTCAGCAGCTCGCCGTGGTGGGTGTGCACGCTCGAATTAATCTCGATCATGCTCTCGGTGATCTCGGGCGTGACGTTGCCCGGGAATGGCGCGCGGCCGAGCAGTTCCAGCATGTCCGGCGAAGCGGCCACCAGGTCGAAGTCCGACAGGCTGACCAGCTGCAGTTCCAGCTCCACGCCCATGGTGAGTGGCTGGGATTGGGCGAATTTTTCAAGTGCCATGTCAGATTTCCTTTCCGGCGCGGGTTTCGTTGGCCCAGATGACGGCGCGTTGCGTGAGGATCGGGCCCGCCACATCCAGCAGCAGCATGACCGCCGCCAGCGGCGCCAGGCTGTTGAACAGATCGACGCCGATCCAGCGCGTCTGCTCCATCAGCAGGATGGCGAACACCGCCATTGGCGTGAGCGCCAGGCCGGATAGCGCGCCCTTGCGCGCCGAAATGCCCGAGACGCGCGCGAACGCAGTGCAGATACCGACCTTCACGACCGCACGCACCGCCACCAGCAGCAGGCCCAGGGCCAGGCCGCCGCCGATCTGCTCGATCTCCACCTTGGTGGCGACAAAAAAGAACATCAGCACGGTCAGCAAATCGCCCAGCACGCCGAAGTTGCGCTGGGCCGGGCTGAGCGCGATGCGGCGGTGGCGCGCCACCAGGCCGAAGGTCAATGCCGCCAGCACCGGCGACAGCGGCAGCACCGAGGTGATCGCCACCAGCAGCACCACGGCCAGGGCAAACGCCAGGGTGGCGTCGCGCGAGGCGTCGATGATGCGCAGCCAGAACGGCACCAGGGCGCCGAACAGCGCACCGAGGCCGCTCGACGCCACCAGCACCAGCGCGCTGCTGCCGGCCGCGTGGGTCAGGTCGCCCGAGGTCTGGAACACGCCGATGCCGACCACGATGTTGAAGGTGAAGACCGCCATCACGCAGTTCAGGGCGGTCAGGTGCATGGCCCGTTCCGTCACCTGGCCGGAAGCGCCCTGCTCGTTCAGCACGCGCAGCAGGCCGGCCGGGGAACTCGACATCGCCAGCGAGGCAGTCAGCGCGGCGGGCAGGCGCTCCATGCCGAACCAGGACGCGACCAGGTAGACGGCGCCGAAGGTGCAGATCGCTTCCAGCAGCGAGGTGACGACGATCCAGGGATTGTTCTTCAGCCAGCGCAGGTTGATGCGGTAGCCGAGCTCGAACAGGATCAGGCCGAAGCCGAGATTCGCGAGCCACATGAAGTTCTTGGCTTCCGAGGGCGGCAGGTAGCCGGCGGCCAGGTTGCCGAACACGAAGCCGGCCAGGCCGTAGACGGCGATGCGCGGCAGCGCGGTCCAGCGGTAGACCAGTTCGCCGGCCATCCAGGCGAGCGTCATGGCCAAAGGCCAGGCGAGTTGGAGACCGAGGTCGGAATAGTCGAGCATGCGTCGTGATCCTCCAGGCAGGACGGGAGTGCGACGTGCACCACCGGGCGGTGGGCCTCCCGCGAAAAACGGCCCCCGGGGTGCCCGGGGGCCCAAAAGAAACGTGTTGTACGCCTCATCGCTGATCGCAAGCCCGCCATCGCGGCGGCTCCCGATGGGCTCTATATTGCCTGAGAAATATTCTACTGGCAATTATATTTGGGTAAATGTACTTACCACTATTTTACTTGTGCCACCTCGCATTGCGACTTGCGGCCTTTCACGGTGCAGCTGTTGCGCTGCTTGCCGTCGCGGTCCATCACCAGCACCCGCCACGCATCCGGGCCGGTGCGCTCCATGGTCATGAAGCCGAAACCGTCGATCCACGAGCTCATCGTTTCCACAATGGCGCCCGGGGCCGGCGTCTGGCCGGGCGCCACACTGGCGGGCAGCGGCACGATGTCCTCGGCGGTGCCGGAGAAGCCGGCCACGAACTGGGTCGGGTGTGGCGTCGAGAAGCTGGTCTGCTCCCACAGGTGCACGTGGCCCGACAGCAGCATGCTCACCGAGCGCGGGAAGTAGCCCGGATCGACGTCGCCAAAGGCGTCGAGCAGGCCCTTGTCGCCGCCGAACAGGGTGATCTCGCCGGTCTGGGCGTCGCGGTTGGCGCCGAAGGCGAACAGCGGATGGTGGTCGACGCCGATGTTGTACTGCGCAACCTTCGCCAGGGCCTCGACCTTGCGGTAGGTGTCGGCATAGCGAGCGCGCCGCACGTCGGTCTTCGGCAGGCCTTTCCAGTTCGTATTGGCGGTGTCAAAGACGATCAGCTGCGCGCCGCCGCCGAGCGGCACGGCGTACGGGTCGCTGTAGTCGCCGGTGGCGTCGTTTTCCGGCTTGTCGCAGTCGCGGCCGGTCTCGAACGGACGCGGATCGAGGTAGCGCCACCAGCCCTGCCCGGCGCGCGTGCAGTTCTCGTGGTTGCCGCGCGCGACGACCCAGGGCGCCGCGGCCAGCAGGGTCCTGGCCGGCGTGAAGAAGTCGGCGGCCCAGGCGTCAAAGCCATAGCCGTAGGGGCTGCCGGCGCAGCCGGGACGATCGCTCGGACACGGGTCTTCGCGGTAGTGGTAGTCGCCGACGTGGATCACCAGGTCCGGCTTGAAGGCAGCGGCGCTGGCGGCAACCGTGGAGAACGGGAATGACTTCGGATCGTTACAGTCCTGGAAGTCCTTACCCTTCAGGCGGCAGCCGGTGTCGCCGATGACCACGATGCGGTGCGGTTCGGCTTTTGGAACCGGCAGCCGCTTGCCGTCCACCTGCGCCGTGAAGCTGCCCGCAGGGATTGGCGCTTCGCAGGTCAGCACCGCGCTCGATGGCGGCGTGTGCACTTGGCCAGCGCGCGCCGGGATGCTGGAATACGGCACGCGCACGCGCATCGGCATCAGGTGGCCGTCGACCTGCAGCGGCGGACAGGCTTGCGCGGCTGTGATCACGCGCGCGATGGCCTGGCCATTCTCGCCAATCAGGACGAAGGCGGATTCGGTATGGGATGGCGCGGGCGTGTAGGCCGCGCAGCCGGCCAGGATGGATGCGGCGGCCAGCGCCGCAAGTCGTGAAGAGGGGAACAAGGTCGGGCTGCCTTTCCTGCAAAAGCCCCGAATGTAGCACAGCCGTATGACGCGCCGATGAAAGCGCGCACCCGGACACCGCCCCCGCCGCGCTCCGTAGTACCATTTCAACAAACACAACAATGGAGATCCATTTGAGCATTCCCGTCTGGCTGCAAGCCGGCTTCTGGGGCCTGGTTGCCGGGGGCGCCCTGCTGCTGGGCGCCTTCGCCGGCTACAAGTTCGCGGTCCCGCCGCGCCTGATCGCCGCCATCATGGCCTTCGGCAGCGGCGTCCTGATCTCCGCCCTCTCCTTCGAATTGATGGAAGAAGCCTTTCATACCGGCGGCTTCACGGCCACTGCGCTCGGCTTCCTCGGCGGCGCGGCGGTCTACACCCTGGCCAATTGGTGGCTCTCGCACCGCGGCGCACGCCACCGCAAGCGCTCGGGCGACCAGCAGGCCAAGTCCGACGAAGGCGGCAGCGGCGCGGCGATCGCCGTCGGCGCCCTGCTCGACGGCATTCCAGAATCCATCGTCATCGGCCTGTCGATGCTGGGCGGCGGCAAGGTCAGCATGGTGGCGGTGGCGGCGATCTTCCTGTCCAACGTGCCCGAGGGCCTGTCGAGCGCGGCCGGCATGAAAAAGGCGGGGCGCTCGGCAGGCTACATCTTCGGCATCTGGGGCGGGATCGCACTGGCTTCGGGCGTGTCGGCGCTGATCGGGTACACGGTGTTCGAGGGATTTTCGAACGAGGTGGTGGCGGCGACGACCGCGGTGGCGGCCGGGGCAATCCTGGCGATGCTGGCCGATACGATGATTCCCGAGGCCTTCCAGGAGGCGCACGATTTTGCGGGCCTGATCACGGTGGCGGGCTTCCTGTCGGCGTTCGCGCTCAGCAAGATGGGCGGCTGACCGGGTCGGCACCGCCTGTCCCGGAGCACGCCGATGCCCTCGAACACGGCAAGGCATTCACACCCGCGGCGGATCCGTCTCCCGCGCATACACCCGGTGCCGCACGATCGCCGCCTTGAAGGCCGCAAACGCCGCCGCCGGCGCGCCTTCTCCCAGGATCAGCCCCCAGTCCTCGCTGCCGTCCGGCAGCCGGGGCGGAATCCCGGCCGCCTGCAGCAGCCCGGCGCCGTTCCCCAGCGCCAGGATCGGCTTCAGGTGGCGGTACTGCTCGCGCACGAATTCGAGGGCGCGGCCGTCGCGGCTGAGGGCCAGCATGGCAGCATCGCCGGGCGGCAGGACCAGGGCGTCGTACAGCACCGCCGGCCCGGTCTCCAGCGTGATCTCGATGTCGAGCGGATGCCCATTGGTCGACTCGGCCTTGCCCAGGCGCTGGCCGACCAGGCGCGGCTGGGCGCCCTCCTTCAGCAGCGCGGCGTACAGCTCGCGCACCGTGTCGCCATCGACGCCGGCCGCCACCAGGATCGCGATGCGGCGCGTGCGGATGCCGGTCTTGCCGGGCCGCGCGAACAGCGACAGCGGCGCCGAAGCCTGGTAGTCCGGCACCGGCAGCTCGGTGGCGCGCGGCAGCGGACTCGGGACCGGGATGCCGAGCTGGCTCGCCACTGCCTGCGCCAGCGCCGGGTCGACGTTCACCAGGCCGGCCACGATGCGCTCGCGCACAGCCGGCGTCTGCACCCGCGTCAGCTCGAAGCGGTAGGCGTTGATGATGTGGGCCTGCTCGACCGGCGTCTGGCTGTTCCAGAACAGGCGCGCCTGGCCATAGTGTTCGGCGAACAGCTCGGGTTTTCCGCGCACCTTGCTGCCCTCGGCCGGTTCCGGATAGCTGTTGAAGCCGCGCGCCCCGGCCTGGAACGGACAGCCCCCGGCCAGCGAATTCGGCTCGTAGGCAACGCGGCCGCGGTTGACGGCCTGGCGGTGGAAGCCGTCGCGCCCGTTGTTGTGCACCTGGGCGACCGGCGAATTGATCGGGATTTCGTGGAAGTTCGGGCCGCCCAGGCGCGTCAGCTGGGTATCGACGTAGGAGTGGATGCGTCCCTGCAGCAGCGGGTCGTTGGTGAAGTCGATGCCGGGGATGACGTGGGCCGTGCAAAAGGCCACCTGCTCGGTCTCGGCAAAGAAGTTGTCCGGATTGCGGTCCAGGACCAGGCGCCCCACCGCGCGTACCGGCGCCAGTTCCTCGGGCACCAGCTTGGTGGCGTCGAGCACGTCGAACACGCCGAATGCCGCCGCTTCCCGTTCGGTAAACACCTGCAAGCCGAGTTCCCATTCCGGGAAGTGGCCGGCCTCGATGGCTTCCCACAAATCGCGCCGGTGGTAGTCCGGGTCGGCGCCGGCCAGCTTCACGGCTTCGTCCCAGACCAGCGAGTGCGTCCCTTGCAGCGGCGTCCAGTGGAACTTCACGAAGCGCGACTCGCCGGCGGCGTTGATGAGGCGGAAGGTGTGCACGCCGAAGCCCTGCATCATGCGGTAGCTGCGCGGAATCGCGCGGTCGGACTGGACCCACATCAGCATGTGGAAGATTTCGGGCGAGAGACCGGCGAAATCGTAGAAGGTGTCGTGCGCGCTGGAAGCTTGCGGGATCTCGTTGTGCGGCTCGGGCTTCACCGCGTGGATGATGTCGGGGAACTTCATCGCGTCCTGGATGAAGAACACCGGGATGTTATTCCCGACCAGGTCCCAGATGCCTTCGTCGGTATAGAACTTGGTGGCGAAGCCGCGCACGTCGCGCACGGTGTCGGCGGAGCCGCGCGAGCCGGCCACGGTGGAAAAGCGCACGAACACCGGCGTCTTCTTGCCCGCTTTCGCAAACGGCGCGGCGCGCGTGATGCCCGATAAATCCTGGTAGTTCTCGAAGTAGCCATGCGCACCCGATCCGCGCGCATGCACCACCCGTTCCGGAATGCGCTCATGGTCGAAATGGGTGATTTTTTCGCGCAAAATGAAATCTTCCAGCGCCGTCGGGCCGCGCAGGCCGATCTTCAGCGAGTCCTGGTTGTTCCCGACCTTCACGCCCTGGTTGGTGGTGAGTGCGCGGCCGCTGTCGTCCACGCGCACCCGGTCCAGCGGGCCGTTCAATGGGTTCTGGCCGATCCCGGGCGTGCCGTCGCCGGTCTTGGGCGAGGCGATGTCCTCGGTGGTGGTGCTAGCCGTGGCCAGCGGCGTCGAGGGCGTGTGGCGCGCGCCTTCGTGCGGCTGCCAGGCATCCTCGCCGTATTCGAGTTGCTTGGTCGGGTTGAAGGGCATCTCGGCGGCCAGCGCCATGTCGGCTACCACCTTGTCCAGCAGGCGCTCGCTTTCGGGCGTCTTGGCGCCCAGGCTGGACGGCGGCTTCGCGTCCGCAGGTCCTGCAATGGTGCTGAGGATGGAGCCGGCGCCGTCGAGCGCCCCGTTCTTCTTGCGTGTGGCCATGGGTTACCTCATCAATTGATTGTCGGATAGATGGCGCACAAACCCCGCATCGGCCTATGTGTGACGTAAGGCAAGATGCGGGAAAAGCTGGCGCTCAATTGACGAGTCTGCTTTTGCTGTTCGACCTGTACTTTGATCTCAATCAAGCAGAGTGATCGTGCAGAGGGAACTGATAGGTAGGCTGGAGGTCAACCGGGCTTCGCACTAGTTGCGTTGGCGAGTGGCAGCGTTACCGTAAATGTACTGCCGCACCCTGCCCCGGCGCTGTCGGCGCGCACGCTGCCGCCCTGCATTTCGGTCAGGCGCTTGACCAGGGCCAGGCCCATGCCCAGGCCGCCTTCCGCGCGCTCCGGCGTCAGTTCGGCCTGAGTGAACATCTCGAACACGCGCGGCAGCAGCGCGGGCGCGATGCCGGCGCCGTTGTCATGCACCGCCAGCCTGGCCTGGCCGGCGTCCGCGCGCAGGGTCACGCGCAATTGCCCGCCGGGCGGCGTGTACTTGGCGGCGTTGTTCATCAGGTTGACCAGCACCTGCACCAGGCGCTTGCCGTCGCCCAGCACCCAGACCGCCTGCAGGTCGGCGTCGATGCGGCAGGCGTGGTTGCGGCGTTCGATCAGCGGCCGCACCTGCTCGTGGGCGGCGCCGATCACGGCGTGCAGGTCGACCGGCGCGCGTTCCAGCGCGATCTGGCCGCTGCGCACGCGCGACACATCCATCAAATCCTCGACCAGGGTCACCAGGTGGTCGACCTGGCGCTCGATGATGCCGCTCATGCGCTGCAATTGCGCGTTGTCGCTGGCGCCCACCCGGCCCAGCAGCTGGGCGGTGGCCTTGATCGGCGCCAGCGGGTTGCGCAGCTCGTGCGCGAGCGTGGCGAGGAACACGTCCTTGCGGCCATCGGCGTCGTGCAGCTCCTGCATGGTGCGGCGCAGTCCGGCCTCGGCACGCTGGCGCGCCCGTTCGACCGCGTGCAGCTGCAGGCAGAGGCGCCAGATGATCACGGTGAACGCCACGATCGTGCCCCATACCAGCAGCGGCAGTGCGGTGCCGGCGTCGTACAGGCCGGCGTCGAGGGCGAGCGTGACGGCGACACCGAGCAGCAGCGGCACGCCGATGGCCGCCAGCAGCAGGCGGCGCGCGATGCGGATTGCCGGCGTGCGGCCGGTGACGGCGGCCATGATGCCCAGCCGCGGACGCAGGAACAAAATACCGGTCGCCAGGGCCATCGCCGCAATCGTGGTCGGTATCGCGACGCCCTGGCCCGGCAGCACCTGGAACAGGAAGGTATCGCGGAAAAAATAGCCGCCGGCGTTCAGCAGCGAGACCAGGAACACGCCCATCGCCATCGACTGCGCGCCGACGGTCCAGCGGCGCAGGACCGTCAGCACCAGCGCCGCGCCGAGCGCCGTGTACAGCGCCGACGAGAACAGCGACGACAGGCTGGCCGCGCTCTGGGTGCCGAGCGCGCTGGCCAGCAGCGGCCCCACGGGCAGCCCGGACAGGTGCCCGAGCAGCATCACCAGGGCGCTCAGCGTCACTGCCGCGCCACTGGCCAGGGCGGCAAAGCGCAGCGGGCGCCGGCGCGCCTGGCAAGCCAGGCTGACGGCGGCGAGGAAGACCAGCAGCGCGCTGGCCGGCACCATCTTCGGCAGCGAAGGGCGGATCGAAATCAGCAGGGGCAGATCGAACAGCCAGCCGCCCGCATTCGCCAGCGCGATCGCAACGCACAGCAGGGCGGCAGATTTGGGCACTACGGAACTGGAGATCATTCGGTCCACTTTCGGAGGTCGTCCTTGTGTGCCTTTTGGCGTGCGTGGGAGAAAGCGCGGGCGCTGGGAGCCGGCTCGGCATTAATCCGGGCAATGTTATCAGCTTACTATTAAGCGATCCTGAAGGGGGAAGAGCTTGTGTGCGGCTTTCCCGTATTGATGGGGTCTTTATTCTGTGCGCGAGCCTTTTTAGACCATCTTTACGGGGCCGCCGATAAGCTGGCCGGGCTGTTTTGATGCGCCCGCCGGACCGTTCCGGCGGGTTCGACCGTCCGTCCGAAAGAGACCCATGAAGATCACCCTCCTGGCAGCCGCCCTGTCCACCGTCCTGTCCAGCCTCGCCGGCGCCGCCCACGCAGCCGACGCCACCGACTCCACCCTCAGCGCGAATGCCGCCCTCACCTCCGACTACCGCTACCGCGGCATCTCGCAAACCCGCCTGCAGCCGGCCGTCCAACTGGGCGCCGACTACGCCGCGGCCTCCGGCTGGTACGCCGGCGCCTGGGCCTCGTCGATTACCTGGACCCGCGACGCCGGCGGCTCGGGCAGCATCGAGGCCGACCTGTATGGCGGCCGGCGCGGCGAGCTGGGTGGCGGCGTCAGTTACGACGCCGGCCTGCTCGGCTACGTCTACCCGTCGAACGGTCTGTCGAAGGTCAGCGGGTTCGACAACGCGAATACCGCGGAAGCCTACGCCCAGCTTGGTTACGGCGTCGCCACCCTGAAGTATTCGCACAGCCTGACCAACCTGTTCGGCGTGCCGGATTCCCATGGCAGCGGCTACCTCGACCTGAACCTGAACCTGGCAGCCGGCGACAAAACCACGATCAACCTGCACGCCGGGCGCCAGCGCGTGCGCCACGTAAGCGCGTCCAGCTACACCGACTGGAAGGCCGCCGTGGCCCACGACTTCGGCATTGCCACGGTGACCCTGGCCGCCGTCGGCACGAATGCCGGCCGCAGCGCCTACGCCTCGCCAGCGGACGGCCAGTTCCTCGGCAAGCGGGCGCTGGTCTTGAGCGTCGGCCGCACCTTCTGAACCGTTTTTACATTTCCTTTACACCGGCGGGCCAGGTCTTTACCCCATCTTGAGACGGCCCGTCTTACGCTTCCTACAACAAGAACAACCCGAGGGTTATCCATGGATGTGATCTTCATTGCCGCGCTGGGCGGCTTTACGGCGCTGTGCTGCGCCCTGGCGGCGCTGTGCGCGCGCCTGGAGGGCGGCAAATGAGCGGCCTCGCAGCTAACAGCTTATATCTAGGTGCCGGAGTGCTGGCCGGCGCCCTGCTCGTCTACCTGGTCTACGCGCTCCTGAAAGCGGAGGACCTGTGATGACGACCCAATCGATGCTGCTGCTCGCAGCCTTCTTGCTTGTACTGCTGACCCTGGCCTGGCCGCTGGGCCTGTTCATGGCCCACGTCGCCGGGCGCGAGGCGGTGCCGGGCATGCGCCTGCTGGCGCCGGCCGAACGCCTGCTGTACCGCGCCGCCGGCCCCGCCGCCGCGCAGGACCAGGGCTGGCGCGGCTACGCGGTCGCGCTCCTGCTCTTCAACGGCGTCGGCGCCCTGTTCACCTATGGCGTCCAGCGCCTGCAAGGCATGCTGCCGCTGAACCCGCAGGCCCTGCCGGGCGTCTCGCCGGATTCCTCGTTCAACACCGCCGTCAGCTTTGTCGCCAACACCAACTGGCAAGGCTACGGCGGCGAACAGACCATGAGTTACCTGAGTCAGATGCTGGTCCTGGCCGGCCAGAACTTCTTCTCCGCCGCCACCGGCATCGCCGTCGCCTTTGCCCTGATGCGCGCCTTCAGCGCGCGCTCCAGTGGCGCCATCGGCAACTTCTGGGTCGACCTCACCCGTTCGACCCTGTACGTACTGCTGCCGCTGTCGCTGCTGTTCGCGCTGTTCCTGGTCAGCCAGGGCGTGATCCAGAACTTCGAGGCATATAAGGAAGTGGCGCTGATCGACGCCAATGCAGGCGCCGGCAGCCAGTTGCTGGCCATGGGTCCCGTCGCCTCGCAGGAAGCCATCAAGCTGCTCGGCACGAATGGCGGCGGCTTCTTCAACGCCAACTCGGCCCATCCCTTCGAGAACCCGACCGCGCTGGCCAATTTCGCGCAGATGCTGGCGATCTTCCTGATCCCGGCGGCGCTGTGCTTCACCTTCGGGCGCATCGTGAACGACCGGCGCCAGGGCTGGGCCGTGCTGGCTGCCATGACGCTGCTGTTCGTGCTCGGCGCGGTGGCGCTTGCTGGATTCGAGCAGCAGGCCAACCCGGTACTGCAGGCGCTCGGCGTCGACCAGGCCGTCAGCAGCCTGCAGGCCGGCGGCAACATGGAAGGCAAGGAAGTGCGCTTCGGCGTCGCCGCCAGCAGCCTGTTCGCGGCCGTCACCACCGCTGCCTCCTGCGGTGCGGTGAACGCCATGCACGATTCCTTCCTGCCCTTGGGCGGCATGGTGCCGCTGGTGCTGATGCAGCTGGGCGAAGTGGTGTTCGGCGGCGTTGGCTCGGGCCTGTACGGCATGCTGGTGTTCGCCATCCTGGCCGTGTTCGTGGCCGGCCTGATGATCGGCCGTACGCCGGAATACCTGGGCAAGAAGATCGGGGCCTTCGAGATGAAGATGGCCGCCATGGTGATCCTGGCGGTACCGGTGCTGGTGCTGGCCGGGACCGCGATTGCGGTGGTGGCCGACGTCGGCAAGGCCGGCCTTGCCAATCCCGGCGCGCACGGCTTCAGCGAAGTGCTGTACGCCTTCACCTCGGCCGCCAACAACAACGGCAGCGCCTTTGCCGGGCTGTCGGCGAATACGCCCTTCTACAACACCATGCTGGCGATCGCCATGTGGTTCGGGCGCTTTGCCGTGATCGTGCCAGTGCTGGCGATTGCCGGTTCGCTGGCCGCCAAGCAGCGCCTGAACGCCACCGCCGGCACCCTGCCGACCCACGGCCCGATGTTCGTGTTCCTGCTGGTGTCCATCGTGGTGCTGGTCGGGGTGCTGAACTACGTGCCCGCGCTTGCCCTTGGCCCGGTTGCAGAACACCTGCAGCTGTTCGCCCGCTGAACCATCTTTGGAGTACACGATGTCCGCAACCATTCCTGTCCATTCACCAGCAGCGCCGGCGCCGAAGCGCGCGCTGACGCTGTTCGACCCCACCCTGGTCGCCCCTGCCGTCAAGGGCGCCTTTGCCAAGCTCGATCCGCGTGTGCAGCTGCGCAGCCCCGTCATGTTCGTGGTCTATGCCGGCAGCATCCTCACCACGCTGCTGTTCCTCCACTCGCTGGGCGGCGCCGGCGACGCGCCGTCCGGCTACATCCTGGCCATCGCCGTGTGGCTCTGGTTCACGGTGCTGTTCGCGAACTTTGCCGAAGCCCTGGCCGAAGGCCGCAGCAAGGCGCAGGCAGCCTCGCTGCGCGGCCTGAAGGTGGCCACCATCGCCAAGAAGCTGAACGAGCCGCGCCATGGCAGCGGCTGGCTGCCCCTGAGCGCGGCCGACCTGCGCAAGGGGAACGTAATCCTGGTCGAAGCCGGCGACGTGATCCCGATCGACGGCGAAGCCATCGAAGGCATTGCCTCGGTCGACGAAAGCGCGATTACCGGCGAATCCGCTCCGGTCATCCGCGAAGCGGGCGGCGACTTCTGCGCCGTTACCGGCGGCACGCGCGTGCTGTCGGACTGGCTGGTGGTGCGCGTCAGCGCGAATCCCGGCGAGACCTTCCTCGACCGCATGATCGCCATGGTCGAAGGCGCCGAGCGCCGCAAGACGCCGAACGAGATCGCGCTCACCATCCTGCTGGTGGCGCTGACCATCGTGTTCCTGGTGGTGACGGTGACCCTGCTGCCGTTCTCGCTGTTCGCGGTGGACGCCGCCGGCAGCGGCGCGCCGGTGTCGGTGACGACCCTGGTCGCCCTGCTGGTGTGCCTGATCCCGACCACCATCGGCGGCCTGCTGTCGGCCATCGGCGTGGCCGGCATGAGCCGCATGATGGGCGCGAACGTCATCGCCACCTCCGGCCGCGCGGTGGAAGCGGCCGGCGACGTCGACGTGCTGCTGCTCGATAAGACAGGCACCATCACCCTCGGCAACCGCCAGGCCAGCGACTTTATTCCCGCTCCCGGCGTGACCGAGCCGCAGCTGGCGGACGTGGCGCAACTGGCTTCGCTGGCCGACGAAACGCCGGAAGGCCGCAGCATCGTGGTGCTGGCCAAGACCCGCTTCGACATGCGCGAACGCGAGCTGGCGTCGCTCGGCGCCGTATTCGTGCCGTTCACGGCCCAGACCCGCATGAGCGGCGTCGATCTGGGTGAGAGGGTGATCCGCAAGGGCGCCGCCAGCGCGGTGAAGAAGCATGTCGAAGCCCTCGGGGGAAGCTGGCCTGATGCGGTGGCCCGCGCGGTGGACGATGCGGCGCGCCGCGGCAGCACCCCGCTGGCCGTGTCCGACGGCGCCCGCGTACTGGGCGTGGTCGAACTCAAGGACGTGGTCAAGGGCGGCATCCGCGAACGCTTCGGCGCCCTGCGCCGCATGGGCATCGAGACCGTGATGATCACCGGCGATAATCGGCTTACTGCGGCAGCCATCGCCGCCGAAGCCGGCGTCGACGACTTCCTGGCCGACGCCACCCCCGAAGACAAGCTGGCCCTGATCCGCCGTTACCAGGGCGAAGGCCGCCTGGTGGCGATGACCGGCGACGGCACCAACGACGCCCCCGCGCTGGCCCAGGCCGACGTGGCCGTGGCCATGAACTCGGGCACCCAGGCGGCCAAGGAAGCCGGCAACATGGTCGACCTCGATTCGAACCCGACCAAGCTGCTCGAGATCGTCGAGATCGGCAAGCAGATGCTGATGACACGCGGCTCCTTGACCACTTTCTCGATCGCCAACGACATCGCCAAGTATTTCGCGATCATCCCGGCCGCCTTTGTCGGCGTGTATCCGCAACTGGCCGCACTCGACATCATGGGGCTGCACAGCCCTTCGTCGGCGATCCTGTCGGCGGTGATCTTCAATGCCTTGATCATCGTGGTGCTGATTCCGCTGGCCTTGAAGGGTGTCGCCTACCGGCCGATCGGCGCCACTGCGCTCCTGCGCCGCAATTTGCTGGTGTATGGCGTGGGCGGCCTGCTGCTGCCGTTTGCCGGCATCAAGGCCATCGACATGCTGCTGGTCCTGTTCAATCTCGCCTGAAAGACATCCATGAAGAACGCTCTTCGCCCCGCTTTGGCCGTGTTCGCGGCCCTCACACTCCTGTGCGGCGTGGCCTACCCGCTGGCCGTCACCGGCCTGGCCCAGCTGATCCTGCCGCAACGAGCCAACGGCAGCCTCGTCGAACACGACGGCAAGGTCATCGGCTCGCAGCTGGTCGGCCAGTCCTTCACCTCGGCGCGCTACTTCTGGGGCCGCCCGTCGGCCACGGCGCCCACGCCGAACAACGCCGCCGCTTCCTCGGGCGCCAACCAGGGGCCGAGCAACCCGGCCCTGAAGGATGCCGTGGCCGCGCGCATCGCCGCCCTGCGCACAGTGGACCCGAGCAACCGCGACGCCATCCCGGTCGATCTGGTCACCGCCTCGGCCAGCGGCCTCGATCCCCACATCAGCCCGGCCGCGGCCTTGTATCAGGTGAACCGGGTAGCCGCCGCGCGCGGGTTCCCGCGCGAGCGCGTGCTGGGCCTGGTCGCGGCGCATACCGAGCGCCCCTGGCTCGGCTTGTTCGGAGAGGCGCGGGTCCACGTACTTGCCCTGAACCTGGCACTCGATATGGCAACTGAGGACCAGATGCCGCATACTCGCTGACATGAGAGCAGATGTGATGAGTCGACCCGATCCCGACGCCGTGCTGGCCCAGGTGCGCGCGCAGGAACGGCGCGACGCGCGCGGCAGCCTGCGCATCTACGTCGGGGCCTCGGCAGGTGTCGGCAAGACCTATGCGATGCTGCTCGAGGCGCGCAAGCTGGCGGCGGGCGGCGCCGTCGTGCTGGCGGGCGTGGTCGAGACCCACGGTCGCCAGGACACGGCCGCCCTGCTCGCCGGCCTCGACCTGCTGCCCGCGCGCAGCCTGCCCTACCGCGGCCGCGAACTGCCCGAGTTCGACCTCGACGCCGCCCTCGCGCGCCATCCGGCGCTGGTCCTGGTCGACGAGCTGGCCCACTCGAATGTGCCGGGTTCGCGCCACCCGAAGCGCTGGCAGGACGTCGAGGAACTGCTGGCGGCCGGCATCGACGTCTTCACCACCCTGAATGTGCAGCATCTGGAAAGCCTGAAAGATGTCGTGGCTGGCATCGCCGGGGTCAAGGTGGCCGAGACCGTGCCCGACAGCGTGTTCGATGGCGCCGACGAAGTCGTGCTGGTCGACGTGCCGGCCGATGAACTGCTGGCGCGCCTGAAAGCCGGCAAGGTGTATCAGGGCGCCCAGGCCGAGCGGGCCTCAAGCAACTTCTTCCGCAAGGGGAATCTGATCGCACTGCGCGAACTGGCCCTGCGCCGCACCGCCGAACGCATCGGCGACGACGTGCGCGCCTACCGCGTCGAGCAGGCCATCACGCCGGTATGGAAGACCGACGGTGCCCTGCTGGCCTGCGTCGGGCCCGGCGACAACGCCGAGCACGTAGTGCGTAACTGCGCGCGCCTGGCCGGCCAGCTCGACTGCGCCTGGCATGCGGTGTACGTCGAAACGCCGGCGCTGCAGCGCTTGCCGGATGCACGCCGCGAATCCACGCTGACTGTCCTGAAACTGGCGCAGGAACTGGGCGCCACCACGGCCGTGCTGCCGGACGCCGAGCCGGCCCAGGCTTTGCTCGCCTATGCCCGCTCGCACAACCTGCAGCGCCTGGTGCTGGGCCGCGTGCGTGCCCAGCGGCTGCGCCTGTCCCGGCCGCTGCACGCCAGGCTGTCCCGGCTCGCGCCCGACGTCGACCTGCTCGAAGTCGGCGCCGGCGCCGCCACCCGGCCGCGCGCCAACCAGGAATCGTCGAGCATCGCGCCGGTCAACCCGAACCGGCTGCGCTACCTGTGGGCGGGACTCATCGGCCTGGGCGCCGCGCTGCTGTTCTCGCCGCTGTCGGCCTGGCTCGACCTGGCGAATATCGCCATGCTGTTCCTGCTGGTCGTGCTGCTGGTGGCGGTGCGCTTCGGGCGCGGCCCGTCGGTGCTGGCCACCTGCGTCTGCGTGGCCGGCTTCGACTTTTTCTTCGTCCCGCCGCGCTACAACTTCGCGGTGAGCGACGTGCAGTACCTGATCACCTTCGGCGTGATGCTGGCCGTGGGCCTGATCACCGGCCAGTTGACTGCCGGCCTGCGCTTTCAGGCGCAAGTAGCGCGCAGGCGCGAGGCACGCGCCCACTCGCTGTATGAATTCGCGCGCGAACTATCGAGCGCGCTGCAGAACGATCAGGTGCTGGAATCGACCCGCGCCACCATCGCCGGCGCCTTCGGCGCGCGCGCCGTGCTGCTGCTGCCGGATGCGGACGGCAAGCTGCTGGTCGATGTCACAGACCTTGACAATGCGCTGCCCGGCCTGGACCCCGGTGTCGCCCAATGGGCTTTCGACCATGCCAGCCCGGCCGGCCACGGCACCCACACGCTGCCGGGCAGCCCGCTGTTTTATTTGCCGCTGGTGGCGCCGATGCGCACGCGCGGCGTGCTGGCCATCGCACCCGACGGAGGCCGCTGGCTGCCGCTGCCCGAGCAACGCCAGCAGCTCGACACCTATGCCGCGCTGGCCGCGATTGCGCTGGAACGCGTGCATTACATCGAGGTGGCCCAGGCCGCGCTGGTCAGCATGGAGTCCGAGCGCCTGCGCAATTCGTTGCTGGCCGCCCTGTCGCACGACTTGCGCACCCCGCTCACCAGCCTGGTCGGATTATCCGAGTCCCTGCTGCGCGCGGAGCCCCCACTGGCCGCGAACGAGCGCGAAACGGCCGCCGCCCTGCACGAGGAAGCGCGCCGGCTCGGCACCATGGTCGCCAACCTGCTCGACATGGCGCGCATCGAAAGCGGCGCCGTGCGCCTGAACCAGCAATGGCAGGCGCTGGAAGAAACCGTGGGCAGCGCGTTGCGTCCGCTGCGCCAGGCGCTGGGTGCGCGCACCATCCGCACGCGGATTCCGGCGGACCTGCCGCTGCTGCGCTTCGATGCCGTGCTGCTGGAACGGGTGCTGTCGAACCTGCTGGAGAATGCGGCAAAATACACGCCGCCGCATGCCACGATCACGATTGCCGCACACGTGCGCGAGGACCGGGTCGACGTCGGCGTGAGCGACGATGGTCCCGGCTTGCCACCTGGCCGCGAGGAAGCGCTGTTCGAGAAATTCGCGCGCGGCCAGCAGGAGTCGGCGCTGCCGGGCGTAGGCCTGGGCCTGGCGATCTGCCGCGCCATCGTCGAGGCGCATGGCGGCAAGATCGCTGCCGGCGCGGCGCCCGAGGGCGGCGCCATGGTCACCTTCTCGCTGCCGCGCGGCACCCCGCCGGCCCTGCCCGAGCCGAACCCCCTAGACATGGAAACCCACGATGACTGAACCACGCCCCACCGCCCTGCTGGTGGAAGACGAGCCGCAGATCCGCCGCTTCGTGCGTGCCGCCCTGGAGCAGGAAGGCTGGCAGGTGCACGAGGCGGCCGAGCTGAAACGCGCCCTGATCGACGCCGGCACGCGCCGCCCCGACCTGGTGGTGCTCGACCTCGGCCTGCCCGACGGCGACGGCGTCGATTTCATCGCCGACGTGCGCAAGTGGTCGGGCATGCCCATCATCGTGCTGTCGGCGCGCGACGCCGAGCAGGCCAAGATCCGCGCACTCGACGCCGGCGCCGACGACTACCTGACCAAGCCTTTCGGCACGGGCGAGCTGCTGGCGCGCATCCGGGCGACCTTGCGCCGCCAACGCCAGCCGGAAACGGCTGACGCGACCGTGCGCTTCGGCGAGATCGCGGTCGACCCGGTCGAGCGCATCGTGACGAAGAACGGCAGCCGCGTGCACCTGACGCCAACCGAGTTCAAGCTGCTGTCGGTGCTGGTGGCAAATGCCGGCAAGGTGATGACCAACCCGCAACTGCTGCGCGCGGTGTGGGGGCCGTCGAATGGCGAGAACGGGCACTACCTGCGCGTGTACATGGGCCACCTGCGCCACAAGCTCGAAGACGAGCCGGCCCAGCCACGGCACCTGATTACCGAAACGGCGGTCGGGTATCGGTTGGTCCTGGCGCCCTGAGGCGTTTACAATATGCCGCAATCAGAACACGAGGCGGCAATGAAAGTATTGAAGGTTCCGTACGCGGAAAAAGACGAAGCCAAGGCGCTGGGCGCGCGCTGGAATCCCACCCGCAAGAGCTGGTATGTGCCGGACGGGGTGGCGGTGGAGCCGTTTGCGAAGTGGCTGGCGGGTGGCGCTGGCAGCGACGCTGGCGCCGAGCCCTCGTCGCGCGATGCGCGCGCGGCCAAGCCGGTGGTGGGTTCCAAATATGTGGAGCTGGCCCACGCCTGCAACCCGTTCGAGGAATGCGCCGAATGCAAGCCGAAGCTGATCGACAGCGGCTGGCTGGACGCGCACCAGGCAGTGCGCAAGCTGTTGGCTGGGTTGTAACCGGACTGGCGGATACCGTGNGCCTGCAACCCGTTCGAGGAATGCGCCGAATGCAAGCCGAAGCTGATCGACAGCGGCTGGCTGGACGCGCACCAGGCAGTGCGCAAGCTGTTGGCTGGGTTGTAACCGGACTGGCGGATACCGTGGAGGATGTGAAAAAATTGTCAGGGCAAGGCGCCGAGTCGAAGACAGTACGAGCGTACGGCGAGACGAGGCAACGCAGCCATGGCGATTTTTCCACATCCTCGTAGGGTGGGCGCTCCTGTGCCCACGCGTGAAGTTTGCTTAGTGCTAGCGCCCAAAGCAGGCCAACAATATTCACATTTCACGCGTGGGCACGGGGCGCCCACCCTACCGTGCCGCCGTTCCGGGTTTATTTAACGCGCTGCTTTTCGAGCTTGCGCGCGAGCGTCCTGCGGTGCATCCCCAACCGCCGCGCCGCTTCCGAGATGTTGAAATCCGTCTCCGCCAGCACCGCGTGGATATGCTCCCACTCCAGCGTCTTGATCGAGGTCGAGCGGTTCGTCACCTCCACATCCGTGCTGCCCGCCACATGCCCGAACGCGGCCTCGATATCGTCGGTATTCGACGGCTTCGCCAGGTACTGGCAGGCCCCGAGCTTGATCGCCTCGACCGCCGTACCGATGCTGGCAAACCCGGTCAGCACCACGATCAGCATTTCCGGATCGTGCGCATGCAGCATCTGCACGCACGACAGGCCCGACGCATTCCCCTTCAATTTCAGGTCGACCACCGCATACCCCGGATCGTGCTCGCGCAGGATCTCGGCGGCTTCCTCATAGCCCGGCGCCAGCAGCACCTTGTAGCCGCGCCGCTCGAACGAACGCCCCAGCGTCCGCGCAAACGCGTCGTCGTCCTCGACGATCAACAGGACTGGCGTCTCAGGCATGCTCGCCCTCCCCGGCCAGGCGAATCGCTTCCAGTGGAATCGTCAACTTCACTTCCGCACCACCCTCATCTCTATTCCTTCCCACCACTGCGCCACCCAGGGTGCGCGCCACATTCACGACCAGGAACAGGCCCAGGCCCCCACCCGAACGCCCCTTGGTGCTCTGGTAGGGTTTGCCGAACTGGGCCAGCACTGCAGGCGGAAAGCCCGGCCCGCGGTCGGTCACCACCACGCACAGCTGGTCGTCCTCGACGCTCGCGCTCAGGCCTACCCAGCCGGTCGGCGAGGCTTCCAGCGCATTATCGAGCAAATTGTCGACGGTCTGCTTCAGGGCCGAATCGAAGGCCACCGGCATGTCGTCGACAATCGAATTCTCGTACACGAAATCCTTTACCGGGCGGCTGTCTTCCCACTCCTCGGCCAGGCCGTCGAGGAAGGTGTGGATGGTCGTGCGCACCGCCGATTCGCCGCGCGCCTTGCCGGCCGAGAGCAAAATCCCGCTGACGATGGACTTGCAGCGCTGGAGCTGGGTCTGCATTTCGCCGATTTCTTCGAGCAGGTCCGGGCTGCCGCGGAACTCGGGCATGCGCTTCCAGTCGCCCAGGATCACCGACAGCGTGGCCAGCGGCGTGCCCAGCTCATGGGCCGCGCCCGAGGCCAGCAGCCCCATGCGCACGATATGGTCTTCTTCCGCCGCGCGCTGGCGCAGTTCGGCCAGCTGCGCCGCCTTGGCCTTCACGGTGCCGCTGATGCGCGAGACGAAAATCACCAGCAGCCCCGCGTTCAGCGCGAAGCAGATCAGCATGCCCTGCACGTACAGGCTGGCGATGCCGCGCGCATGGTCGAAGGGCAGCGCAAGCGGCTGGGCATACACGGCCAGCGCGCCGAGGCAGGCGATGGTGATGGCGACGATGGTCCAGGTCGACCAGGCTTCCAGCAGCACGGCCGAAATGATGATCTGCAGCAGGTAGAGGAAGGCGAAGGGATTGGTGGTGCCGCCCGACAGGTAGAGCTGGACGGTGAGCGTGGCCACGTCCACCAGCAGCGCCATGAACAGTTCGCTGTTGGCCACCGGCCGGCGCTCGTGCCAGCGCAGGTGGCTGGCGATGTTGAAGGCGATCAGGCAGGCCAGCACCTGCAGCATGTGCACCAGCGGCAGGTTGATGTCGAAGATCAGGATCGCGCCGGCGATGGTCGTGACTTGGCCGATGACCGCAATCCAGCGCAGCTCGATGAGCTGCAGCATGTTCTTGTGGCCGGCGGCGTATTCGACGTGGGCTTCTTCGGCAGAAGCGATCGAGGGCGTTATTCTTGTTAGTAGATCAAACTTTACTGCCATTCTTGCGTGCCGGACCGGCCTCCCGTTTTGCCAAGCGCGCAATATACCACCAGGCGCCGGCCACCATCAAAGCCAGAGCATACCAAGTCGCGGCATAGGCGAGGTGATTATTCGGGAAGGAAATAACGGTCAGGCCGCCGACAGGCTGGTCGGGCGCGCCAGCAGGCTCTTGCCCTTTCGCCGCGTCGACGAAGTACGGGGCCACATTGACCAAGCCGCGCGCGCCGGCGATGCCGGCCACGTCGCGCGAATACCAGCGGTTGCGCGTTGGATCGTTTTCGCGCAGGAAGCCGCCGCCGGGTTCGGCGATGCGCAACAGGCCAGTGACAGTATGCGGGGCGCCGGCAACGGCGGCGCAGGCCTCGCCTGAAGCCCGCCGCGCCGGGAAGCGCGCCAGCGTATTGCCGGAAGAAGGAATGAAACCGCGGTTCACCAGCACGATGGAACCGTCGGTCGTGCACAGCGGCGTGACCAGCCAGAAGCCGGCGCCCAGGTCGGACAGCGCCTGGACCGGGGTCGTGTATTCGTAGAGGAAGTGCCCGGCGAGACGTACGTGCCGGTATTCGTCGGATTCTTTGGAGACTTGCGCCCAATGCGCAGGTGCGGGCGGTAAAACGGGAGCCGCGTGCACACGCGACTCCACCCGTTCGATCAGGGCCAGTTTCCATTGCAGGCGTACCACCTGCCAGGTTCCCAGCCCTGCGAACAGCACGATCAGGAGCAGCCCGAGGACCGCGAGGATCACCCGCGCCATGCTGCGCGGGCGGGCGGCTGCTTCTGGATCGTGCAACGACATCATTGCATGTCGTGGTTGCCGTGGCCGGTCACGGCCGCGGCGTCGCCCATGCCGGGCATCATGTTGGCGTTCATGTGGTGCATGACCCAGATCGAGCCCGAGAGCACGATCACCAGCAGGACGATGGTCAGCAGCAGCGCCATCATGTTCCAGCCGCCTTCCGACTTCGAGTTCATGTGCAGGAAGTAAACCATGTGCACGATGAGCTGGACGCCGGCGAAGCCGAGGATGACGTATTTCGTGGTCGACGGATCGAGCACGTTGCCCATCACCAGCCAGAACGGGATCACGGTCAGGATCACGGCCAGGATGAAACCGGTCGTGTAGTCCTTCAGGCTGTAATGCACGCCCGGATGGTCGCCGTGGGTGTGGCCGTGCAGCGGGTCGCCGTGGTGGCCGTGGTGGTCGTGGTGTTGGCTACTCATGGCAGCACTCCCATCAGGTAAACAAAGGTAAAGACGAAGATCCAGACAACGTCCAGGAAGTGCCAGAACAGCGACAGGCACGACAGGCGGCGCATGTTTTCCGCGCCCAGGCCATGCTTTGCCAGCTGGAACATCAAGACGACCAGCCACACGATACCGAACAGCACGTGCAGGCCGTGGGTGCCGACCAGCGAGAAGAAGGCGGTCAGGAAGCCGCTGCGCGACGGGCCGGCGCCTTCGTGGATCAGGTGGTAGAACTCGTACAGTTCCAGGCCCAGGAAGCACAGGCCCAGCAGGCCCGTGATGCCCAGCCAGAGCATGGTGCCGCCCAGTTTCCTGGCTTGCGCCGCGATCATGGCGAAGCCGAAGGTGATCGACGACACCAGCAGGAAGGCGGTGTTGATGGCCACCAGCGGCAGGTCGAACAGCTCGGCGCCCGATGGGCCGCCCGCGTAGTTACGGCCCAGCACTGCATAGGCCGCGAACAGCGACGCGAACAGCAGGCAGTCGCTCATCAGGTAGATCCAGAAACCGAGCAGCGTGCCCTGTTCCGGATGGTGCTCGCGCACGTGGTATTCGCGCACGGCGGCAGCGCCGCCGCTGGCGCTTGGGAAGGTTGCGTTAGTGTTAGACATGGGCTTCCAGCAATTTAGTACGCTCGTTCTCGGTACGGGTCACTTCTTCCGCCGGGATGTAGTAATCGCGCTTGTAGTTGAAGGTGTGGACGACGATCGCGACCATCAGGGCCACGAAGGCCAGGCCGGTCAGCAGCCACATGTGCCAGATGATGGCGAAGCCGATCACCATGGCGATGGCCGAGATCACGAAGCCCGCCCAGGTGTTCTTCGGCATGTGGATCGCCACGTAGTCGGCCAGCGGACGCTTCCAGCCGGCTTTCTTCATGTCGGCGAAGGTGTCGTTGTCGTACACCACCGGGGTGAAGGCGAAGTTGTAGTCTGGCGGTGGCGACGAGGTCGACCATTCCAGGGTACGGCCATCCCATGGGTCGCCGGTGACGTCGCGCAGCTTCTTGCGGTTTTTCCAGGTCATGAAGAACTGCATCAGCAGCGCGCCGATACCGCCGGCAATCATCAGGGTGCCCACGAAGGAGATCTGGAACAGCCATTGCAGTTCAGGATCTTCGAAGTGGCTCATGCGGCGGGTGACACCCATGAAGCCCAGGATGTACGGTGGCGTGAATGCAACCCAGAAGCCGATCGACCAGAGCCAGAACGAGATCTTGCCCCAGAATTCGTCGAGCTTGTAGCCGAAGGCTTTCGGGAACCAGTAGTTGATACCGGCAAACAGGCCGAACACCACGCCGCCGATGATGACGTTGTGGAAGTGGGCGATCAGGAACAGCGAGTTGTGCAGCACGAAGTCGGCCGCAGGAATCGCCAGCATCACGCCGGTCATGCCGCCGATGGTGAAGGTCAGCATGAACGAGATCGTCCACATCATCGGCAGTTCGAAGCGGATACGGCCGCGGTACATCGTGAACAGCCAGTTGAAGATCTTCGCGCCCGTCGGGATCGAGATGATCATCGTTGTAATACCGAAGAACGAGTTGACGCTCGCGCCGCTGCCCATGGTGAAGAAGTGGTGCAGCCAGACCAGGTACGACAGCACCATGATGACGCAGGTTGCGTACACCATCGAGGTGTAGCCGAACAGGCGCTTGCCCGAGAAGGTCGAGACGACTTCCGAGAAGATACCGAATGCCGGCAGGATCAGGATGTAGACCTCAGGGTGGCCCCAGATCCAGATCAGGTTCACGTACAGCATGGCGTTGCCGCCGCGGTCGTTCGTGAAGAAGGCGGTGTCGAACAGGCGGTCCATGCCGAGCATGGCCAGCGTGGCGGTCAGGATCGGGAAGGTCACGACGATCAGGATGTTGGTGCAGAGCGAGGTCCAGGTGAAGACTGGCATCTTCATCAGGTCCATGCCCGGCGCGCGCATCTTGACGATGGTGACGATCAGGTTGACGCCGGACAGCAAGGTGCCTACCCCGGCCACCTGCAGCGCCCAGATATAGTAGTCGACCCCCACGCCTGGGCTAGCCAGGATGCCCGACAGCGGCGGATACGCCAGCCAGCCGGTACGCGCGAATTCGCCGACGAACAGCGAGGCCATCACCAGCACGGCGCCCATGGCCGTCATCCAGAACGAGAAGTTGTTCAGGAACGGGAAGGCCACGTCGCGCGCGCCGATCTGCAGCGGCACCACGTAGTTCATCAGGCCCGTCACCAGCGGCATCGCCACGAAGAAGATCATGATCACGCCGTGGGCGGTGAAGACCTGGTCGTAGTGGTGCGGCGGCAGGAAGCCTGCGTTTTCGCCAAAGGAGAGCGCCTGCTGGGCGCGCATCATCAGTGCGTCGGCAAAGCCGCGCAGCAGCATGACGATACCGAGCACCATGTACATGATGCCGATTTTCTTGTGGTCGATACTGGTGAACCAGTCGTGCCACAGGGTGCCCCACAGGCGGAAGTAGGAGATCAGGGCCACCAGGGCCGCGCCGCCGACAAGCACGCCTGCGAAGGTAGCGAGCAGGATCGGCTCATGGAACGGAATCGCGTCCCAGCTGAGCCGTCCGAAGATCAGCTTCGTCAAGTCAAATGAGTCTTGCATGGTTACTTCTTCACAGGATTGGTAGGGGTTTCGCAGACTTCGGTCGTCGCACCCAGCGCCGCATTCGCAGCGACCTGGCGGCGCGCTTCGGCCGGCAGGTTCTTCAGGGCGACGTCGTTGCGCAGGCGGGTCATGTCGGCGGCCATCTGGTGGTTCGCGCAGACGGCGCCTTCGGCGACGCAGCGGTTCAGGATGGCGTTGAACAGGGCTGGCTGCACGTTACCGTAGTAACGGACCGGCTCTTTTTCCGACGGCTTTTCCAGGCTCAGGTAATCGCCGCGGCCCAGGGTGTTGCCGCTGGCCTTGGCCTTGGCCACCCAGGCGTCGAAGTCGGTCGCCGACACGCCGCGGTAAGCGAAGTGCATGTGCGAGAAACCGTCGCCGCTGAAGTTGGCCGACAGACCCTTGTAGTCGCCGACCTTGTTGATCACCGCGTTCAGGGTGGTCTCCATGCCAGGCATCGTGTAGATCATGCCGGCCAGGGTCGGGATGTAGAAGGTGTTCATCACCGTCGACGAGGTCATCTTGAAGCGGATCGGGGTGTCGATCGGGGTGACCAGTTCGTTCACGGTAGCGATGCCCTGCTCCGGATAGATGAACAGCCATTTCCAGTCGAGCGCGACGACCTGCACTTCGAGGACCTTGTGCTCGGCGGTGATCGGACGGTTGGCGTCGATACGGTCGAGCGGACGATACGGGTCGAGCTTGTGGGTGCTGATCCAGGTGATCAGGCCCAGCGCGATGATGATGAGCAGGGGCGCGCCCCAGATCACCAGTTCGAGCTTGGTCGAGTGGTCCCAGTCGGGCTCGTAGCGTGCGTTCGCGCCTTTCCGGTACTTCCATGCGAACACGACGGTCAGGATCATCACCGGGATAATGATGATCAACATGAGCAAGACCGATACGGTGATCAGGTCTGCCTGCTGCTTTGCAATGTCGCCGGCTGGATTCATCACCACCGTGTTGCAGCCGGACAGCACCGCAAGCAGGAGGAGTGAAAGTCCGGGACGGACTATTTTAGGAATCATGCTAGGTATCTAACGTTACATGGGAATGAGAACATGCTACTGTAATGCCATCGGCCTTCGTTGCACATTGGACGTTTTGTCCCACCCTTGCCCAGGCCAGGGGGAATCCTGAAGGCCACTGACTCACCTGGAGACCCATCTATGCAAAGCTCGAATACGTATGGCGGCGCAGGCGCCGCTCCCGTCACGGCGCCACATAGCGGCGCCCGTAACATCAATGCCCGGGATGCCCACATCTCGCCCGGTGAAATTGCAGTTGGTGTGGTCATTGGCCGTGCCTCCGAATATTTCGATTTCTTCGTGTATGCCATCGCCTCGGTGCTGGTTTTTCCAGCAGTTTTCTTCCCCTGGGCAGATCGACTCGAAGGCACACTGTACTCGTTTACGATTTTTGCGTTCGCATTCATCGCGCGCCCCCTCGGTACGGTTGTGTTCATGGCCATCCAGCAGCGCTTCAGTAGGGAAATAAAGCTCACGATTGCCCTGTTCCTGCTCGGGACGGCAACCGTGACCATTTCTTTCCTGCCCACCTACGCCCAGCTCGGCAGCACCTCGATCGTGCTGCTGGCACTGCTGCGCATCGCGCAAGGCGTGGCCCTGGGCGGTTCCTGGGACGGCCTGCCTTCGCTGCTGGCCCTGAACGCGCCGGAACACAAGCGCGGCTGGTACGCCATGCTCGGCCAGCTGGCTGCCCCGCTCGGCTTCCTGATCGCCGCCGGCCTGTTCGCCTACCTGCTCGACAACCTGCAGACCGACGACTTCCTGGTCTGGGGCTGGCGCTTCCCGTTCTTCGTCGCCTTTGCCATCAACGTGGTCGCCCTGTTCGCCCGCCTGCGCCTGGTGTCGACCACCGAGTACTCGCACCTGCTCGACTCGCACGAACTCGATCCGGCCCCGGTCGGCGAACTGGTCAAGAACCAGGGCTCGAACATCGTCATCGGCGCCCTCGCCGCCCTGGCCAGCTACGCCCTGTTCCACCTGGTGACCGTGTTCCCGCTGTCCTGGATCCAGCTGTACGACACCCGTCCGATCAGCGGCTTCCTCTACCTGCAGATGTGGGGCGCGGCCGTCGCCGCCGTGTGCATCCTGATTTCCGGCCTGGTGGCCGACAAGGTCGGCCGCCGCACCACGCTCGGCACCATGGCGGCGCTGATCGCGATCTTCTCGGCCTTCGTGCCGATGCTGATCGACGGCGGCGAGGCTGGCCAGAACGCCTTCATCCTGATCGGCTTCGCCCTGCTCGGCCTGTCGTACGGCCAGGCTGCCGGCGCCGTGACCTCGAACCTGCAGAAGCGCTTCCGCTACACCGGCGCCGCCCTGACCTCGGACCTGGCCTGGCTGGTGGGCGCCGCGTTCGCACCGCTGGTGGCACTCGGCCTGTCGGCGCACTTCGGCCTGGGTTATGTGAGCCTGTACCTGCTGTCGGGTGCGGTCGGTTCGCTGGCGGCGCTGTCGCTGAACCGCAAGCTGGAGATCAAGACCGACGGCGAGTGAACGACCGAACGTCAATGATCGAGCGTGAATAGTTTGGCCTGGTGTGCGCACCAGGCCAGGGAATTCCGGCGGGCTGCGGCTCGCCGGTTTTTTTTTGCGCCGTGCGCTCAAGGCATCGTTGTGTATCGGGCGTCCGGCGTCGCCCCGGACGCCGCACTGGACCGTCGGGTGGACCGGGCCGCGCAAGGCACCCCGTGCCCACGCGGAAGCCCGCACGGTGACAGCCTGGTCAGCACCCATCAAGACGCCAACCGCCAGCGTATCCAGGTGATCAGCCCGCTTCTTCTCATGAGCCCCGCACCGCCACCTGCATCACCTTACGAGCGCGACTTCTTCTCCACCGGCCATTCGACCAGCGCAAACACCCACAGCACGATGAGGTTTACCACCGGAACCAGGGTCAGGATCGACCACGCTCCCGAATAGCCCGCCTTGTTCAGGATGCGCCAGAATGGGAAGAGCGCGAATGCAATAAACGCCAGCAGGATAATCCAGTGCCAGATGCTGAAGTTGTACATGTTGAAGACGATATGTGCGGCATCGATGCGTGCCGGTTCGCCCTGTCATTCTAAACAGCGCGCGAGGCGCCAAATCTCGTCAATTGTCACGGCTGGATCGATAAGCCTGGGCCTTGGCTTGAGGTGGAGGGGGCGAAGGGCGAAAGCTGCCTGGGCGGTGGCGAACGCTGCGGGATGTTCTCTTGTGGCGTTTCGGCAGTCGTAGGGTGCGACGTCGAACGAGGTTGTCACCGCGCGTCGTTCCGCGTGGGCACGGGGTGCCCACCCTAATGTGATGGACTC
>NZ_JAULSI010000051.1 GCF_030711405.1 Massilia brevitalea | reverse complement strand
TTCAATCTTCTTCTTGCAAAACGGGTGGAGTCCATAGATACGGCATCGGTAGGGTGGGCTCTTGAGCCCACGCGGCCTCACCGCTTGAAAACCACCAACGTCACCCCGCCGGCAAACTCATCTCCACCAGCCTTGCCCAATAACTCGCCCCGATCGGCAGCAGCCCATCGTTGAAGTCGTAACTCCCATTGTGCAACTGGCAAGGCCCCAGCCCATGCCCACCCCTGCGGTGCTCGCCGTCGCCGTTGCCGATGAACACATAGCAGCCCGGCTTGGCCTGCAGCATGAAGGCGAAATCTTCCGCGCCCATGGTCGGTTCGACTGCCGTGTTCACGGCCGCCGGCCCCACCACCGCGCGCATCGCCTCGACCGCGAACGCGGTCTTTTCAGGATCGTTGATCAGCGGCGGGTAATTGCGCTTGAAGCCGAAATCCACGGACGCATTGAACCCGGCCGCAACACCGGAAGCCATCTCTTCCATGCGCCGCTGGATCAAGTCCAGCACGGCGGTCGAGAAGGTGCGCACGGTCCCGATCAGCACCGCCTCATCGGGAATGACATTGGTGGCGCTGCCCGCGTGGATCTGCGTAATCGACAGCACCGCCGTTTCCAGCGGGTTCTTTTCGCGCGAAATGATGGTTTGCCACGCTTGCGCAATCTGCACCGCCACCATCACCGGGTCGATCCCGCGGTGCGGTTGCGCGGCGTGCGCGCCCTTGCCCTTCACGGTCACGCGGAATTCGTTACTCGATGCCATCATCGGCCCCGGAATCACGCCGAAGCTGCCCGCCGGCAGGCCGGGCCAGTTGTGCATGCCGTACACCGCATCCATAGCAAACTGGTCGAAGAGACCATCCTCGATCATCTTGCGCGCGCCGGCGCCGCCTTCTTCGGCGGGTTGGAAAATCAGGTACACCGTGCCGTCGAAGTTGCGGTGATGCGACAAATAGTGGGCTGCGCCCAGCAACATCGCGGTATGACCGTCGTGACCGCATGCATGCATCTTGCCGGGGTGGCGCGACGCATGGTCAAATGTGTTGAGTTCCTGCATGGGCAGCGCGTCCATGTCGGCGCGCAGGCCGATTGCACGCGGCGAGTTGCCGTTCTTGATGATGCCGACCACGCCGGTGATGCCCAGCCCGCGCACGACGGGAATGCCCCATTCGGTCAGGCGCGCGGCCACCACGTCGGCAGTGCGTTGTTCTTCGTAGCACAGCTCCGGATGGGCGTGGATGTCGCGCCGGATCTGTTCCAGTTCGGTCTGGAAAGCGAGGATAGGTTCCACGAGTCTCATTTGTCTTCTCCCTAGCAGCATGTCAGCGGTACGCATGTGCGAACTATTGTAGCCCTTGTCACCATATGAAATCCAGCCCGGCAGCAGCCCCGGGACGATCCGCAACGAAGCCAGCCGGAATCGGATAAAGTATTGGTTTCTCGACGTTTTTTCCCTGGAACTGATTCAAAATGAGCATCACCCAAGTCCGCGCCGCCTGCCCCCATGATTGCCCCGATACCTGCGCCATCCTCGTCACCGTCGAGGACGGCGTGGCCACCGCGGTGCGCGGCGACCCGGACCATCCAACCACCGCCGGCGTGCTCTGCACCAAGGTCTCGCGCTACGTCGAGCGTACCTATTCGCCGGACCGCGTACTGCATCCGATGCGCCGCGTCGGCAAGAAGGGCGAAGGGAAATTCGAACAGATATCGTGGGACGAAGCGCTGGATGAAATCGCCGCGCGCCTGAAGCCGATTGCTGAACGCGACCCGCAAGCCATCCTCCCGTACAGCTATTGCGGCACCATGGGCCTGGTGCAGGGCGAGTCGATGTCGCTGCGTTTCTTCAACCAGCTCGGCGCCTCGCTGCTCGACCGCACCATCTGCGCCACCGCCGGCTTTACCGGCTACAAGTACACGATCGGCGCCTCGATCGGCACCGACATGGAGCAGTTCCAGGATGCGAAACTGATCGTCATCTGGGGTGGCAATCCGATCGCCTCGAACCTGCACTTCTGGATGCGCGCCCAGGAAGCCAAGCGCCGCGGCGCGAAACTGATCGCCATCGACCCCTACCGCTCGCTGACAGCCGAGAAGTGCCACCAACACATTGCTCTGCTGCCAGGTACGGACTCGGCGCTGGCGCTGGGCCTGATGCACGTGCTGATCGAGGAAGACCTGCTCGACCACCACTACATCGCTGATCACACCCTTGGCTTCGAGCAACTGAAGGAGCGCGCCGCCGAATGGACGCCCGAGCGTACCGCCGAGACCTGCGGCATCAGCGCCCAGGAAGTGGTCGAGCTGGCACGCCTGTACGGCGAAACCGCCCAGCGTGGCGATCCGGTGGCGATCCGCTGCAACTATGGCGTGCAGCGTGCGAAAGGCGGCGGCATGGCCGTGCGCAACATGAGCTGCCTGCCGGCGCTGGTTGGCGCCTGGCGCCATGCGGCCGGCGGCATCCAGCTGTCGACCTCGGGTTCCTTCCCGGCGAACCGTGCTGTCCTGCAGCGCCCGGACTTGCTGGCAGGGCGCCAGGTACGCACCATCAACATGACCACCATCGGCGACGACTTGCTGAAGGATGCCTCGCCGGAATTCGGCCCGAAGATCGAAGCCGTGATCGTCTACAACGCCAATCCGCTGGCGATTGCCCCGGATTCAGCCAAGGTGCAGGCCGGTTTCGAGCGCGAAGACCTGTTCACCGTGGTGATGGAACAGTTCCGCACCGACAGTGCCGACTACGCCGACATCCTGCTGCCGGCCACGACCCAGCTCGAGCATGTCGATGCCCACCTGGCCTATGGCCACTTGTACATGATGGCGAACAACGCGGCGATTGCGCCGCTGGGCGAAGCCAAGCCGAACACCGAGATCTTCCGTTTGCTGGCCGCGCGCATGGGCTATGACGATCCCTGCTTCCAGGAGAGCGACGAGGAGCTGGCCGCCCAGGCCTTCGACAAGCGTCATGAACGCGCGATTCACTTCGACTGGGAATCGCTGAAGCAGAAGGGCTGGCAAAAGCTGAACATGCCGGACGCGCCATTTGCCGAGGGCGGTTTCCCGACCCCGTCGGGCAAGTGCGAGTTTTATTCGAGCGCGATGGAGCGCGATGGCCTCGACCCATTGCCGACGTATATCGCGCCGTATGAGTCGGTGGCTTCGAATCCGCAATTGGCAAAAAAGTACCCGCTGGCGATGATTTCTCCGCCGGCACGGAACTTCCTGAACTCAACGTTTGTCAATGTACAGAGCCTGCGTGCAACCGAGGGCGAGCCGCACCTCGACATCCACCCGAACGACGCCGCCCCGCGCGGCATCGTTCACGGTGACATGGCACGTATCTTCAACGACCGCGGCTCGTTTGTTGCCAAGGCGCGCGTGACCGAGAAAGCGCGACCGGGCCTCGTGGTGGGCTTGTCGATCTGGTGGAAGAAACTCGCCAGCGACGGCAAGAACGCCAATGAAGTCACCAGCCAGCGCCTGACCGACATGGGACGGGCGCCCACTTTCTACGACACCCTGGTGCAGGTCGAAAAGGCCGCGCCCCGACCCGGACATGAAGAAACTACTCCTTAGACTACCCCGACTCTTCCGGCCTGCGCTCATTGCGGGCGCTGCCGCCGGAATGCTTGCCAGTTGTTCTACTCTGAATTACTACACCCAGGCGGCGCAAGGCCAGCTTGAACTCCTCTCCGATGCAAGGCCAATCGACGACTGGTTGGCCGATCCCAGCACCAAGACCTCCCTGCGCCACCGTCTGGAAACCGCGCGCCAGATCCGCCTGTTCGCGGTCCAGAAGATGGGCTTGCCGGACAACGGCAGTTATAAAAACTACGCCGCATTGAAACGCCAGTACGTACTGTGGAACGTGGTGGCCACGCCCGAGCTCTCGCTCAAACCCCTGCAATGGTGCTTCCCGGTGGCCGGCTGCGTGAACTACCGCGGCTACTACAACAAGGACGATGCCCAGGCCTACGCCAGGCAACTGCGCGAGGAAGGCCGCGACGTCGAGGTCGGCGGCGTCAGCGCCTATTCCACCCTGGGCTGGTTCAGCGACCCCCTGATTTCTACCTTCATCAATTACCCCGACGCCGAACTGGCGCGCCTGATCTTCCACGAGCTGGCGCACCAGGTGGTGTACGTGCCGGGCGACTCGCGCTTCAACGAGTCCTTTGCCAGCGCGGTTGAGGAAGCAGGCGTGGAAATGTGGCTGGAGAAGTTCGGGAACCCGGCCATGCGCGACGCCTACGAGCGCTATTCGGTACGGCGCAAGGGCTTTCTCGAACTGCTGCTGAAATACCGGCGCGAGCTCGAGCGCACCTATGCGTCCCCGGTCGGCGACGAGGACAAGCGCATCGCCAAGGCGAAATTGTTCATGGGGTTGAAGGACGAGTACCAGGTGCTGAAAGCGCAGTGGGGCGGCTATGCCGGCTACGACCGTTTCTTCGCCGAGCCGCTGTCGAATGCCCACCTGGCCTCGATTGCCACCTACAACGACTACGTGCCGGCCTTCCGTGCGATGCTGCGTCGTGACAAGGATTTCCGCAAGTTCTATCAGGAAGTCACGCAGCTGTCGAAGCGCGACAAGTCGGAACGGACGGCGCCTTGAAGCTGTTCGATGCGACTGCGCCAGGCGGGCCGGTGATGGTGCAACGCACCAATGCAGCCATGCCATAAAATGCGCCGTAGAGTCCCTGTTCCAATTAAGGCAAAAGCGCTTGCATAGGAGCGCGCTGCCCGATAGCATCATATGCGGCAATAGCAAAGGCATAAGCACGCACGTTCGGTTTTCAAATATAATTTGATAACGTAGGCTGAACGACAACGATACTATTGGAGACAGGGGCATCTGATGGACAAGATTTGGCTGAAGTCGTATCCAGCTGGCGTACCAGCTGAAATCAACCCGGACCAGTACCGGTCCCTCGTCCACCTGCTGGAAGAGTCTTTCCAGAAGTACGCGCAGAACAATGCGTACGTCTGCATGGACAAGTTCCTCACCTACGCCGAGCTCGATGCCTGCTCGAAGCGCCTGGCGGCCTGGCTGCAAAGCCGCGGCATGGCCAAGGGCGCGCGGGTGGCGGTGATGATGCCGAACATCCTGCAAAACCCGATCGCGATTGCCGCGATCCTGCGTGCCGGCTATACCGTCGTCAACGTCAATCCCCTGTACACCGCGCGCGAACTCGAGCACCAGCTGAAGGATTCGGGCAGCGAAGCCATCATCGTGCTGGAAAACTTTGCCCACACCGTGGAGCAGGTGCTGAAGAACACCCCGGTGCGCCACGTCGTCGTGGCCAGCATGGGCGAAATGCTGGGCGGCGCCAAGGGCATGCTGGTCAATTTCGTAGTCCGCAGCATCAAGAAGATGGTGCCCGAGTTCAGCCTGCCGAACATGGTGCGCTTCAAGGATGCGCTGGCGCAGGGCGCGAAGATGCCGTACACCGCGCCGACGCTGAGCGCATCCGACATCGCCTTCCTGCAATACACCGGCGGCACCACCGGCGTCTCGAAAGGCGCCACGCTGACCCACCGCAACATCATCGCCAACGTGCTGCAGACCGAGGCCTGGGCCCAGCCCGCGCTGTCGCAGCCGCCTGCGGTCGAGTTCCCGAACATCGTGTGTGCGCTGCCGCTGTACCACATCTTCGCGCTGACGGCCTGCGCCATGTGGGGCATGCGTGTCGGCGGCATGAACATCCTGATCCCGAACCCGCGCGACATCCCGGGCTTCATCAAGGAACTGGGCAAGTACAAGATCACCACGCTGCCGGCCGTGAACACGCTGTACAACGCGCTGGTGAATCACCCGGACTTCGCCAGCCTCGACTTTTCCACGCTGAAGACCGCGAATGGCGGCGGTATGGCCGTCCAGCAAGCGGTTAATGACAAGTGGAAACAAATAACCGGCAAGAGTATCATTGAGGGCTATGGTTTGTCGGAGACCTCGCCAGTAGCCACCTGCAACCGTGCCGATGAGCAGGGTTTCACGGGCACCATCGGCTTGCCGGTGCCGTCGACCGACATCGCCATCCTGGATGACGACGGGAATATCCTGCCGCTTGGCCAGACCGGCGAGATCGGCATCCGCGGCCCGCAGGTGATGGCCGGCTACTGGAACCGTCCGGACGAAACCGCGAAAGTCATGACGCCGGAAGGCTACTTCAAGTCGGGCGACGTCGGCATCATGGACGAGCGCGGCTACGTGAAGATCGTCGACCGCAAGAAGGACATGATCCTGGTGTCGGGCTTCAACGTGTATCCGAACGAACTCGAAGGCGTAATCGCCGGCCACCCGGGCGTGCTCGAATGCGCGGTCGTCGGCGTGCCGGACGAGCACTCCGGCGAGGCGGTGAAGGTGTTCGTTGTGCGCAAGGACCCGAACCTGACCGAAGGCGTGCTGCAGGAATACTGCAAGGCGCAGTTCACCGGCTACAAGAAACCGAAGTACATCGAATTCCGCGACGAACTGCCGAAGACCAACGTCGGCAAGATCCTGCGGCGCGCGCTGCGCGACGAACAGCAGCAGAAACAGAAAGAAGCGGCCTGACGCGAGCAGTACGGCGCAGGCTGGCCGGCCAAGACCGCCCGGGATAGTCCGGGCGGTTTTGCATTTTATTGGATACAGAGTTTAAGAAGGCGAGGCAGAGATGGACAAGTTTTGGCTCAAGTCGTACCAGGCAGGAGTGGCGTCGGACATCGACCCGACGCAGTACCGCTCCCTGACCCATTTGCTGGAAGAATCCTTCCGCAAGTACGCCGGCCAGAAGGCCTTTGCCTGCATGGACAAGGCCATCACCTACGGCGAGCTGGACCAATTGTCGCAGCAGATGGCGGCCTTTTTGCAAAGCCGCGGCCTGCAGCAGGGCGCGCGCGTGGCGATCATGCTGCCGAACGTGCTGCAATACCCGGTCGCCATGGCGGCCGCCCTGCGCGGCGGCTATACCATCGTCAACGTGAACCCGCTGTACACCCCGCGCGAGCTGCAGCACCAGCTGAACGATTCCGGCGCCGAAGCGCTGATCGTGCTGGAAAACTTTGCCCACACCGTGGAGCAGGTGATCGCCAACACGCAAGTGAAACACGTGGTGGTCGGCACCATGGGCGACATGCTCGGCGGTATCAAGGGTACGATTGTCAACTTCGTCGTGCGTAAAGTGAAAAAGATGGTGCCGGCCTGGTCGTTGCCTGGGCATGTGCCGTTCAAGAAGGCGCTGGCCGATGGCGCGCGCCGTAGCTTCAAGCCCGTGAAACTGGGCCACGAGGACATCGCCTTCCTGCAGTACACCGGCGGCACCACCGGCGTGTCGAAAGGCGCCGTGCTGCTGCACAAGAACGTGCTGGCCAACGTGCTGCAGAACGAAGCCTGGTTCGGCCCTTCGCTGGGCAAGGCCCCGGCCGGCAAGCAGCTCGAATTCATGTGCGCACTGCCGCTGTACCACATCTATGCGCTGACCGTCTGCGCGCTGCTCGGCATGCGCCTGGGCGGCATGAACGTGCTGATCCCGAACCCGCGCGACATGGACGGCTTCATCAAGGAACTCGGCAAGTACAAGATCAACGTCTTCCCGGCCGTGAACACGCTGTACAACGGCCTGGTCAACCAGCCGGCATTCGCCAATCTCGACCACTCGACCTACCTGGTCTGCCCGGGCGGCGGCATGGCGGTGCAGCAGGCCGTGGCCGATAAATGGCTGGCGATTACCGGCACGCCGATCGTCGAGGGCTATGGCCTGTCCGAGACCTCGCCGGTGGTCACCGCCAACCGCTGCGACATCAAGTCCTTCACCGGCACCATCGGCCTGCCGCTGCCGTCGACCGAGGTGCTGATCCTCGACGAAGCGAACAACCCGGTGCCCTTCGGCCAGTCCGGCGAGATCGCGGTGCGCGGCCCGCAGGTGATGGCGGGCTACTGGAAGCGCGACGACGAAACCGCCAAGGTCATGACCGCCGACGGTTTCCTGAAGACCGGCGACATCGGCATCATGGACGAGAAGGGCTATACCCGCATCGTCGACCGCAAGAAGGACATGATCATCGTCTCGGGCTTCAACGTGTACCCGAACGAAGTCGAGAACGTGGTGGCGTCGCACCCGGGCGTGCTGGAAGTGGCCTGCGTCGGCGTGCCCGACCAGCATTCGGGCGAAGCGGTGAAGCTGTACGTGGTGAAGAAGGATCCGAAGCTGACCGCCGAAGAGCTGCTGGCCTTCTGCAAGGAAGAGCTGACCGGCTACAAGCGCCCGCGCCATGTGGAATTCCGCGAAACGCTGCCGAAGACGAACGTCGGCAAGATCCTGCGCCGCGAGCTGCGGGATGAAAAGCAGACGGCTTGAGGTTCAAGCTGTTGAATGAAAAACCGGCATTGCGATGCCGGTTTTTTTTTTTGCGTGCAAGCGGCGAGGTGATCGTGCTTTTCGTAGGGTGGGCACCTCGTGCCCACGCGGAACGATGCGCATTGTTTGCGCGCCATCTGGTCGATAATCACGCGCCTTGCCGGCGTATCTCAATGCATCTCGATAGCGCCTCGGGCCGTCATCCGCGTCTCGGAGCGAGTGTCGCCAGCCACGGACTGCGGATAAACACGTAACCGCGTGGGCACGAGTGCCCACCCTACGAGAAGCGCCGCTGACTGACGGTTGTCTTACCGGCCGGCCTTGTGCGCTGCGTCGCGCAGCACCTCATGCACGCGGTCCAGGTCCGCCGGCTTGGTCAGGTGCGCATCGAACCCGGCCTCGCTCGAACGCTGGCGGTCTTCAATCGCGCCCCAGCCGGTCAGCGCCACCAGCGTGGCGCGGTCCATGCCGTCGATGCGGCGCAGGGCCTGGGCGACCTCGAAGCCGCTCTGGTCGGGCAGGCCGATGTCGAGGAAGACGGCGTCCGGGCGGAAGCTGGCGGCGCGCGCCAGGGCTTCCTTACCGTCGTAGGCCACCGCCACCGCGTGGCCGCTCATTTCCAGCACTGCCTGCAGCATCTCGGCGGCGTCGGCGTTGTCGTCGACCACCAGGATGCGCAGGCCGTCGCCGGCCGGCTCCGGCTCGCGTGCCGGGACGTCGGCTGGCGCATCCGGCTCCTCCAGCGCCACCGCCTCGTACGGCAGGATCACCGTGAAGCGGCTGCCTGCGCCCAGCCCCGCGCTGTAGGCCGTCACCCGGCCGCCATGCAGCTCGACCAGGCGCCGCACCAGGTTCAGGCCCACGCCCAGGCCACCCTGGGCCATGGTGGCGTGCTCCTGTACCTGGGCATACATGTCGAAGATCGCCGACAGCATGCCGGTTTCGATGCCGATACCGCTGTCGGTCACGCCGATCCGCACCTCGCCGCCTTCGACGGACGCGTAGACGTCGATCTGGCCGCCGCGCGGCGTGTACTTGGCGGCGTTGTTCAGGAGGTTGCTCAGCACCTGGGCGATGCGGTGGCGGTCGACGTACAGCGGCAGCGGCGCCTGCGGCAGGTGCAGCGCCAGGCGGTGGCCGCCGGCGCTCACCAGCGGCATGCTCATCTCCACCGCGTCCTGCACCACCTCGCCGAGCAGCACGGCGCTGCGGCGCAGCTCGACCTTGCCCTCGGACAGGCGCGCCATGTCGAGCAAATCGTCGACCAGGTGCACCATGTGGTCGACCTGGCGCTTGATCATCCCCTGCACGTCGCCGGCCTGGGCTACAGCCGGATTCACCCGCATCAGCTCCAGGCCGGTGCGGATCGGCGCCAGCGGATTGCGCAGCTCGTGCGCCAGCGTGAACAGGAATTCGCTCTGCATGCGGTTGCGCTCGGACAGTTCCGAGGCCAGGCGCTGCAGCTCCTGCTGGGCGTTCTTGTGGTGGCTGATGTCGAGGGTGACGCCGTCGAAGCCCTGGGGCTGGCCCTTTTCATTCAGGTCGCACCATCCGACCGCGCGCAGCCAGCGTGTGGCGTGCGCGCCGTTCCCGTCCGCTCCGTCCTGGCTGGCCGCATGGCGGAACTCGAGGTCCAGCGCGCAACCGCTTTCCAGCGAACGCGCGATGCCGCCGCCCACGCGCGCGCGGTCTTCCGGATCGACCGCCGCCAGCAGGGCGTCGATCGTGACGTCGGCATGCCCGTCCAGGCCCAGGTGGGCAGCCATCTGCGCGTTCAGGCGAAATTCGCTGAAGGGCGCATCGGCATACCAGACGCCGATGTCGCCGACGCGCGCCACCTGCTCCAGGCGCATCTGCAGCAGGGTGCGCATGTGGATGTCGGTGACAGTGCCGACGTAGCCGTTCGGCCGGCCGGCTTCGTCCACGCGCGGCGTGCCGCTATCGACGAACCAGCGGTAGCTGCCGTCCTGGAGGCGCAGGCGGTAGTCGACCTTGAACGAGGTGCGCGTCGCATTCGCTTCCAGGAAGGCGTCGCGGGTGCGCGGGTAGTCCTCGGGGTGGACCGCCTGCATCCAGCCCATGCCCTCGTCCTCGGCCCAGCTGCGGCCCGTGTATTCGGCCCAGCGTCGGCTCAGGTAGGTGCACATGCCCGCCTCGTCGGTGGTCCACATGATTACTGGCGCGCCGTCGATCAGGGAACGGAAATACGATTCGCGCATGCTCAGGGCCTGCAGCTGCAGCTGGCGCTCGTGCCCGAGCTCCACCTGGCGCCGCACGCGCGCCAGCAGCTCGCCGGCGGCGAAAGGCTTCACCAGGTAGTCGTCGGCGCCGGCCTGCAGGCCCTCGACCTTGGCTTCCTCGCCGGCGCGCGCCGACAGCAGCATGACCGGCAGGTGGCGCAGGGCCGGCGTGGCGCGGATCCTGGCGATCAGGCCGAAGCCGTCGAGCCTGGGCATCATCACGTCGCTCAGCAGCAAATCGGGAAGATCGCGCTGCACCGCCTCGAAAGCCGCTTCGCCGTCGGCGCACACCGTCACCTCGGCGTGCGGATCGAGCAGGGCCTTCAGGTAGGCGCGCATGTCGTTGTTGTCGTCGGCGATCAGGATGCGCGGCAGCGGCTCGGCCGGCTGCAGGGCGCTGCCCGATGCCGGCCGTTCCACCGGGGCTGCCGTTTCATCCGGCAGCCAGCGCAAGGCTTCCTCGACAAAGGCGGCGCCCATGCGTTGGGGCCCGCCAGCGGCATCGGCCAGCTCGCCGGCGCCGATGCGCTCTTGCGGCAGGTGAGCGTGGCCGAACGGGATGTCGACGTCGAAGCGCGTGCCTTCGCCCAGCACGCTGTGCACGGCGATGCTGCCGCCATGCAGGCGCACCAGTTCCTGGATCAGCGCCAGGCCGATGCCGGTGCCCTCGAAAGTGCGTCCCGGCGTGCCCTCGATGCGGTGGAATCGCTCGAACACGCGCGGCAGTTCCGCTTCCGGAATGCCGCTGCCGCTGTCCTGCACGCTCAGGCGCGCCATGCCGGCGTGTTCGCACAGCGTCACGCGCACGCCGCCCTGCAAGGTGAACTTGAAGGCGTTCGAGAGCAAATTGAAGACGATCTTTTCCCACATGTCGCGGTCGATCCAGAGCGGCTGGCCCGGGTCCTGCAGGTCGACTTCATAACGCAGGCCGCCCTTGGCCATGGCCGATTCGAATACGCTGGCCAGGTCGGCGGTCAGGCGCGCCAGGTCGGTCGGCACATAGGTCGCCTGCACGCGGCCGGCCTCGATGCGCGAGAAGTCGAGCAGCGAGTTCACCAGCTTCAGCAGGCGCAGCGAATTGCGGTGGGTGACGTCGATGCGGCGCCGCTGGGTTGGCGGCAGCGGTTCCCCGGTATCGGCCAGGGCCTCGTCGAGCGGGCCGAGTATGAGCGTCAGCGGCGTGCGGAATTCATGCGAGACGTTCGAGAAGAAGGCGGTCTTGGCGCGGTCGATCTGGGCCAGCTCCTCGGCGCGGCGCTGCTCCTTTTCGTAGGCGACGACGTTGCCGGCCGCGGTGCTGAGGGCGGCGCCCAGGGCCTCGTAAAAATGCTCGTAGTCGGCGTCGAGGGCGCGCGCTGCACTCGCGCCGGCCACCGCGAAGCCGAACAGCGCTTCCTGGCCAGGCAGGGTAATCGGCAGCACCATCGCCGAACCCGGCGGCTGCGGATAGGGACCGCAAGCAAGCTCGCCGAAGCGCGGCGCCAGGCCGTCGACCCGCTGCGCCTTGCCTTCCAGGGCGGTGCGGGCAAAGGGCCAGAGGGTGTCGTCGGGTTCTACCGTTTCCGGCGCCAGGTCGGCATGGTCGCCCAGTCCGGCCTGGCAGCAGAGGTGCAGTTTGCCGGTCTCGAGGTCGATCTGGTACAGCAGCAGGAAGGGCAGGTCCAGCGTCATGTGCGGGAGCTGGGTCGTGACGCCGCGCGCGACGTCGGCGATGGTGCGGGCGTCGCCGATGTCCAGGCTGAGGTCGCGCAGGGCCTGGGTGCGGCGCGCGTTCAGCACCGTGGCGGTGGCTTCCGAGATCGGGTGGAAGATGCCGCCCACCTCGCCCGATTCGTCGCGGATCGGCGAGAACGAGAAGGTCATGAAGGCTTCTTCCAGGTAGCCGTAGCGGTCGAGGAACATGCGCTGGTCGCGGATGTAGGTGCCCTCGCCCTGGTGCGCGCGCTCGAAGGCGTCGCCCACCACCGGCATCGCGCTGGCCCAGACTTCCTTGAAGGCGCCGCCCATCGACTGCGGGTGAAGATCGCCGCAGATCGGGCGGTAGGCGTCGTTGTAGATCTGGATGTCGCTTGGTCCCCAGGCGATCAGGATCGGGAAAGTCGACGACAGGCACAGGCTGACCGAGGTGCGCAGGCTTTGCGGCCAGGTGGCGGGCGGCCCGAGCGGCGTTTTCGTCCAGTCCATGCTGCGGATCAGCGCGCCCATTTCGCCGCCGCCCGTGAGCCATCCCAGGTCGTCGTTCGCTGCGGTCGGGGAAGAAGGGAAATCGGGCATGGCGTTCACGGCAGAGCAGGACAGGGCGGGGCCCGGGCTGGACATTTTAAGCCAATACCGTCCAGTTACTTATAACCATTGAACTTTTTGTCATGCCCGTATGTACCGCGTGCGCTCAGCCGCGCGTTTGCCGGACGCCTGGTATGCCGTTTTCCACCGCAAAGGCGGCGGCGAGCGACTGGCCGGATGCGGCGTCGCGCACCTCGTCCAGCGCCATGAAACGCGCCCGCGCCGCCTGCGGCGTGATCTCCAGCAGCATGTAGCCACGCCGGTCGCTGCGTCCGTACAGGATGTGCGGGTTGCGCGCGACGTTTTCCTGGGTGCGCGCCTGCGGACGCGAGCTCGAGGTGATCGAGGTGCCGCAGAATTCGGTGGCGATCACCGGATTCGCCTTGGACGCCGGGCGCTCGAAGTCGCGCCGCAGTTCGGCCGCATAGAAAGTGTGGACGTCGCCCGACAGCACCAGCGGATTGCGCGCGCCGCTCTGCGCAATCGACTCCAATAAGCGTTGCCGCGCCGCCGGATAGCCGTCCCAGCCATCGGTCCAGAAGCGGCCGTCGCCGGGAGACTGCACCGGCACGCCGCTCGACTGCGCCACCAGGGTCTGCTGGGCCAGGATGTTCCAGCGTGCCTTCGAGGACGACAGGCCCTGGGCCAGCCAGGCTTCCTGTTCGCCGCCGAGCATAGTGCGCCGTGGGTCGCGCAGCTCGGCGCAGGCGCGCGCCAGCACCACGTTCGAGCCGCCGCGGCCAGGTTTCGAGCAGGCCAGCGGCGAGCGGTGCCGGCGGTCGTCGAGCACGTGGAAGCGCGCCAGGCGCCCCCAGTCGTAGCGCTGGTGCATGCGCAGGAAGCCGAAGCCGGCCTTGGGTACGGGCAGGCGCAGCGGCATGTGTTCGTAGAAGGCCTGGTAGGCGGCCGCGCGCCTTGCCGCGAAGTCTTTCGACAGCCGCTCGTCGACATCGCCCGCGTAGTCGTTGGCTACCTCGTGGTCGTCCCAGGTCACGATCCAGGGTGCGGCGCGGTGCGCGGCCTGCAGGTCCGGATCGCTATTATATTGCGCATAGCGCGCGCGGTACTGGGCCAGCGTAAACGATTCGTCGACGCGCACCGCGCGCGGCGGGTGGCGCAGCTGGTAGGGGCCCCACTCATAAATGTAGTCGCCGAGGAAGGCCACCAGGTCGGGCGCGGCCTGGGCGATGTGGCGGTGCGCCGCGTAGTGGCCAAACTCCCAGTGCTGGCAGGACGCCACCGCCAGCTTCAGCATCGCGGGCATGCTGCCCGGCGCCGGTGCGGTGCGGGTGCGGCCGACAGGGCTGACCGCATCGCCCAGCATGAAGCGGTACCAGTAGGGGCGGTCCGGCTGCAGGCCGGTGGCGTCGACGTGCACGCTGTGCGCGAGGGCAGGGGAAGCGACCGCGCTGCCTTTGCCGACCACCTTGCGAAAGGCTTCGTCCTCGGCCACTTCCCAGCGCACCGTGAGGGCGAGCGCGGGCGTCGACGCTGCGTTCAACGGATCGTGCAGGATGCGCGTCCACAGGATCACCGCATTGGATAGTGGCGAACCCGAGGCGACGCCAAGGCTGAAGGGATAAGAAGTGCCGGCTGCGCTGGCACTGGCCGTGAAGCCGAGGCCGGCCGTGGCTGCAGCAGCAGTTGCAGCCGACCAGTGCGCCGCGTCCAGCAGGAAAGCGCGGCGCAGCCCCTCCATTACTGCTGCTGGTGGTGGATCAGCGATTCGAGCGGCGGCAGCTGGCGCGGCTTGCGGTCCGGGCCGGTGGCCACGTAGGTCAGGGTCGCTTCCGTCACCTTGACGATGTTCGACTGCAGGCGGTTGCGCTCGGCGTAGACCTCGACGTACACCGTCACCGAGGTGTTGCCGACCTTGACGATATCGGCGTAGAACGACAGCAGGTCGCCGACGAACACCGGGTTCTTGAACAGGAAGGAGTTGACGGCAATGGTGGCGACGCGGCCATTCGCGCGGCGCGTGGCCGGCAGCGAGCCGGCGATGTCGACCTGGGCCATGATCCAGCCGCCGAACACATCGCCATAGATGTTGGCATCGGGGGCGCCCGGCATCACCCGCAGCTGCGGAATCTTCCCTTCCGGCAGGCGGTTGCTTGGGGTGTCGTCTTTTTCTGGCGTGGTCATCGTGAATTCTCGTGAAAAGCTACAATCGACCCGAATTGAACCATAAATCCCGGACCCCTGTCATGCGACGCTCTTCTGCTTCATCCCTTCCACCACCCGACAACAAGGAGCGGCAGCGCACCGACTGGGCCACGCTGCGTACCCTTTTCCCTTACCTGTGGGTCTACAAGTGGCGCGTGATGGCCGCGCTCGGCGCGCTGATCGGCGCCAAGATGGCGAACGTCGGCGTGCCGCTGGTGCTGAAAAAACTCATCGACCAACTCGCCATCGACCCGGCCCATCCGCAGGCCTTGCTGGTGCTGCCGGTCGGCGCGCTGATCGCCTACGGCGCGCTGCGCCTGTCGACCACGGTGTTCACCGAGCTGCGCGAATTCCTGTTCGCGCGCGTCACCCAGCGCGCGGTGCGCACCATCGCCCTGAAGGTATTCCGCCATCTGCACGCGTTGTCGCTGCGCTTCCACTTGAACCGCCAGACCGGCGGCATGACGCGCGATATCGAACGCGGCACGCGCGGCGTGAATTCCCTGATTTCCTACTCGCTGTTCAACGTGCTGCCGACCCTGGTCGAGATCACGCTGGTGCTGGGCTACATGGCGTTCAACTACGACATCTGGTTCACCGTGATCACGGCCGGCGCGCTGGCCGCCTACATCACGTTTACCGTCGTGGTGACGGAATGGCGCACCCACTTCCGCCGCACCATGAACGAGCTCGATTCAAAGGCGAACACGAAGGCCATCGACTCGCTGATCAACTACGAAACCGTGAAGTACTTCGGCAACGAAGACTACGAAGCGAAGCGCTACGACGCCGGCCTGCAGCACTACGAGAACGCGGCGGTGCGCTCGCAGACCTCGCTGTCGGTGCTGAACACCGGGCAGTCGCTGATCATCGCCACGGCCGTGACGCTGATCCTGTGGCGCGCGACCGAAGGCGTGATCGCCGGGACCATGTCACTGGGCGACCTGGTGCTGGTGAACTCGTTCATGATCCAGCTGTACATTCCGCTGAACTTCCTGGGCGTGATCTATCGCGAGATCAAGCAGGCGCTGGCGGACATGGAACGGCTGTTCGGCCTGCTGGACCAGAACCGCGAGGTGGCGGATGCACCGTCAGCCCACCCGCTGGTGGCGCAAGGGGCGCACGTGGCGTTCTCGCACGTGGAGTTCAGTTATGAATCCAAGCGGCAGATCCTGTTCGACGTCGATTTCGCCATTCCGGCCGGGACCACGACGGCGGTGGTGGGGCACAGCGGCTCGGGCAAGTCGACCTTGTCGCGGCTGCTGTTCCGCTTCTATGACGTCAACCGCGGATCGATCAGCATCGATGGGCAGGATATCCGCAACGTCACCCAGCAATCGCTGCGTTCGGCGATCGGCATCGTGCCGCAGGATACGGTGCTGTTCAACGACACCATCGAGTACAACATCGCGTATGGGCGGCCGGGAGCGAGCCATGCCGACATCGTGGCGGCGGCCAGGGCGGCGTCGATCCACGAGTTCATCGAGAGTCTGCCGGATGGGTATGCAACGATGGTGGGCGAGCGCGGGCTGAAGCTGTCGGGCGGGGAGAAGCAGCGGGTAGCGATTGCGCGCACCTTGCTCAAGAATCCGGCGATCTTGATCTTCGACGAGGCGACGTCGGCGCTGGATTCGAAGTCGGAGCAGGCGATCCAGGGGCAGTTGAAGGAGATTGCGCGGAATCGCACCACGCTGGTCATTGCGCACAGGTTGTCGACGATCGCGGATGCGCAGCAGATCATCGTGCTCGATCATGGGCGGATCGTGGAGCGCGGGACGCACGGCAGTTTGCTGGCGGCACGCGGCTTGTATGCGCAGATGTGGGAGCGGCAGCTGGCGCGGCCGGATGAGGAGTTGGCGTCGCCGCCGTTGGAGTTGCAGCAGGAGGGGTGATGTCCCGTTCGGAGGGACGTGGCGCTGTTGCGTGAGGCGTGTGTGGTGCGCATGATCCGCGTGGGCACGGGGTGCCCACCGTACGGGAGACGGTCCGTATCCGCGATCCATATAAATCGGCCATCGGCGGTGGCGGTTCTTGTATGAACTCGCCGATAACGGTAACCGTAGGGTGGGCACCCCGTGCCCACGCGGATTCAACCCACCAATAACGTAACAGGCAACAGCCCCATTAACGTATCAATACGTCCCGAACATCTTCTGTATATCGCGCGTATTGGTCGTCTTGGTCAACGCCAGCATCAACAGAATGCGTGCCTTCTGCGGCGACAAATTATCCCCCGCCACGAAGTCCAGCTCATCGTCATTCGCCTCGCCATTGCGCGCCACGATGCCCTGCCCAACGCGGCTGGAACGCACAATGACCACGCCCTTCTTGCGCGCAGCCGACAGCGCAGGCCGCACCTTGGCCGGCAGCGAGCCATTCCCCACGCCCGCATGCACCAGACCCTTGGCGCCCGAGGCCACCAGCGCCTCCACCGCCACCGGACCCACGTTCGCATGCGCGTACGCGATCTCTACCTGCGGCAGCACCGACAGGCTGCCCACGTCGAACTCAGTCTCCACCGTGTGCTTGCGCGTCGGCGCGCGGTAGAAGTACGGCTTGCCGCCCTGGATATAACCCAGCATGCCCAGCTCCGTCGCCTTGAAGGTATCGGCCGTGGTGGTATTCGTCTTGGTGACGTCGCGCGCAGACTGGATCTGGTCGTTCAGCGCCACCAGCACGCCGCGTCCGACCGCTTCCTGCGAACCGGCCAGCAGCACCGCGTTGTACAAATTGATCGGACCATCGGCCGACAAGGCCGTCGATGGCCGCATCGACCCGACCACCACCACCGGCTTCCTGCTCTTGACGACCAGGTTCAGGAAGTAGGCTGTTTCTTCCAGCGTATCGGTGCCGTGGGTGATGACGATGCCGTCGACGTTGGCCTGCGCCAGCAGCACGTTGACGCGCTTGGCCAGGGTCAGCCAGTGCTCGTTGCCCATGTTCTCGCTGGCGATCTGGAACACCTGCTCGCCGGTGACGTTCGCCACCTTGGTGATCTCGGGCACGGCCTGGATCAGCGCCTGCACGCCCACCGTAGCGGCGGTGTAGCCGACGGTAGTGGTGCTGGTGGCGCCGGTGCCGGCAATCGTGCCGCCGGTGGCGAGGATGGTCACGTTCGGCAGCGTGGCGGCTGCCTGTTGTTGCGCCTGCGCGGCGAACGCGAGGCAGTACAGGAAACCGAATAGCGCGGCGGCCGAACGGGCGGATCGTTGGAACAGCATGGGACTTCTCCTTAAACGTGGCGTCTCAAAAAAACCGCTTACAGGTTTTTATAAACGACGCCTTCTTTCATCACAAATTTCACTTGTTCGAGCAGCTTGACGTCGCGCAGCGGATCGCCGTCCACCGCCACGATATCGCCCGCGAAGCCCGGTTCCAGCATGCCGAGGCGCTTCGATTGGTCCAGCAGGGTCGCGGCGTGGATGGTGGCGGCGCGGATGGCGTCGATAGTCGTCATGCCGGCTTCCACCATGTAGCCGAACTCTTTCGCATTCTCGCCGTGCGGGAACACGCCGGCGTCGGTGCCGAAGGCGATCTTCACGCCGGCTTTATACGCGCGGGCAAAGGTGGCCTGCAGCTGCGGGCCGATGGCGGCCGCCTTCGGGCGCACCAGGGCAGAATAATAATTCGGGTCCTTGGCCTTGTCGGCCACGTAGCGGCCGGCCGAGATGGTCGGCACGTACCAGCCGCCGGTCTTCTTGAACAGGGCCACGCTCTCGTCGTCCATCAGGGTGCCGTGCTCGATCGAGTCGACGCCCGCGCGCAGGGCGCGCTTCAGGCCTTCGGCGCCATGGGCATGGGCCGCGACACGGAAACCGTAGTCCTTGGCGGTGCTGACGATGGCCTTCAGTTCGTCCTCGGTGTACTGCGAGTTCTGGCCGCTGGCGGCCTGGCTCAGCACGCCGCCGGTGGCGGTGATCTTGATCAGGTCCGCGCCTTCCTTGTAGCGCTCGCGCACGGCCTGGCGGCCTTCGTCGGGACTGTTGATCACGCCCTCGGCAGGACCGGGCGTGCCGATCGCGTGGCTCAGGTAATGCGACAGGTTGTTGGTCGGGTCGGCATGGCCGCCGGCGGTGGCAATCGATTTACCGGCCGTGAACATGCGCGGGCCGGGAATCGCGCCGGCTGCAATCGCCCGTTTCAGCGACACGTTCAGGGCCTGCTCGGCGCCCAGGTCGCGCACGGTGGTGAAGCCGGCCATCAGGGTGCGCTCCGCATATTTTACGGAGCGGTAGGCCAGGTCGGCCGGGTCGGCGGTGAGGCGGTCGCGGTAGGCCTCGACCACGGGCTGGGTTTCGCCCGTCAGGTGAACGTGCATGTCGATCAGGCCCGGCAGGCAGGATTTGCTCGACAAATCGATGCGGCCCGGGGCCGGGTTCGCAGCCATCGGCCCCACCGACTTCACCGTCCCGTCCTCGATCACGATGCTGACGCGCTCGCGCCAGGCGCCGCTTTTCACGTCGAGCAAACGGCCGCAATCGACCGTCTGGGTGGCGGCGTGTGCGCCGTTCAGGGAAAGCAGCAAACCTGCTGCGACCAGCTGTTTCATGTTGTCTCCTCGATTGCGCTTCTTATGAAAAAAAGGCCTCCCATTTCTGGAAGGCCTCGTGCGGTAATGCTTGCGGTCAGGTCAGCGGCGACGTCGCGACGTCCTTGTGCGGCACCGATTCGCCCAGCTCGCCCTCCCATTTGGCGACGACGGCGGTGGCGATGCCGTTGCCGATCACGTTGGTGCCCGAGCGCGCCATGTCGAGGAAATGGTCGATACTCAGCAGGAGCAGCAGGCCGGCTTCCGGAATGTTGAACTGGCCGAGGGTGGCGGCGATCACCACCAGCGAGGCGCGCGGCACGCCGGCGATGCCTTTCGAGGTGACCATCAGCACCAGCATCATCATCAGTTGGGTGCCCAGCGGGAGTTCGATGCCGTAGGCCTGGGCGATGAAGACGGTGGCGAAGGTGCAGTACATCATCGAGCCGTCGAGGTTGAACGAGTAGCCGACCGGCAGCACAAAGGCGGCCAGGCGGTTCTTGACGCCGAAGCGTTCCAGGCCTTCCAGGGTTTTCGGGAAGGCCGCTTCCGACGAGGCGGTGGAGAAGGCCAGCAGGGCCGGGCCGCGCAGCTCGGCTACCAGGCGCAGCACGCGCTTGCCGAGGAACAGGCCGCCGATACCCACCAGGGCCAGCAGCAGCAAGATGATCCCGAGGTAGAACTCGGCCATGAACACTCCATAGATCTGCAGTACCGAGATGCCGCTCTTGGCCACGATGCCGGCCACCGCCGCGAACACCGCGACCGGGGCGAAGTTCATCACATAGCTGGTTACCTTCAGCATGACGTGGGCCAGGCCGTCGATGGCCTCGATCATCGGGTTGGCGCGTGCGCCGACGGCGGCCGCGCCGATACCGAAGAACACCGAGAATACGACGATCTGCAGGATCTCGTTCTTGGCCATGCCGTCCGCGATCGACACCGGCACCAGGTGGGTGATGAAGTCCTTCATGGTCAGGCCGGTGGCGGTGACGCCGGAACTGGTGCCGACGGCCGGCAGGTGGCCGGAGAGGGCCATGGCGTCGCCCGGACGGAACAGGTTGACCAGGACCAGGCCCAGCGACAGCGACAGGATCGAGGCGATGATGAACCAGCCCAGCGCCTTGGCGCCGATGCGGCCGACTTCCTTGGCGTCGCCCATCTTGGCGATGCCGACCACCAGGGTCGCAAAGACCAGCGGCGCGATGATCATCTTGATCAGACGCAGGAACAGGGTCGTCACCAGCGACATCGTGTCGGCGAAGCCTTGCGGGTTGGCCGTATTGGCATTAACGAAATAGCCGACGATGACCCCAAGCACAAGGGCGATCAGGATATAAGTGGTGAGACGATTACGATTATTCATGTGCTTCCTGTAGGCGGCCTGTGCATTTGGCCCGGCGCACGCGGCGTTTTGCGCCAGGCACGGTCGGGTTGCGGCAAATTTGGTGGTGTTGATGCGAACGAGGATCGTTCTGATTATCTTGGCAAGTTCCGCAGTATCCTAGGCACTGTTAGTGCTGTCAAGCACGCCCGGGAGCCTGAATCTACTGTTGTAAACATGTTCGAAATCGAGAAGGCCGGCAAGTAGCAGGCGAAAATCCATCCACGCGAGACCGCTCACAGATAATCATCCTCGCGCTGATGGCGCACGGCCAGGATCGTCACCGTTTCCTTGTCGTCGATCTTGAACAAAGCGACATAGCCTGCGCTACCGAAAGGAATGACAAGCTCGCGCAAGAAAGGGTTATCCGCATCCGCCTTCCTGCAGGTGAACGGAAACTCCTTCAGTACCTCGGTAGCTTTCGCGATCGTGTCGCGCGCCCGCCGGGCGGACTGCAGGCTGTGCCGCAACTGATAAGCGTACAGCAGCTGCAGGTCTTCCCGCGCCGCCCTGGTAAAGCGGACCTTGAAGCTCATTCTTGTGCTTTCGCCGCATCATCGAGCATGACATCCAGCTCGCGCAAGACATCGTCGGCATCGAAGTATTCACCCGTACGCTCGGCTTCTGCCGCCGACGCCAGGCCACGCGCAATGAATTCCTGCTGGGCTTTCCGTTGCTGGATATTCCGGCGCAGGGATTGCTCGACGAAACTCGACAGGCTTTCTCCTTCCTGGAGGACGTTTTCAGCTGCCAGCCGCAGTTCCGGTTTGACACGTAACGAAGGAATGGTCGAGGTTTTCATGTGCATCTCCAGTGCGTTGCAATTGCGATGCAGTCTCGCACAGGTGGCACCAGGACGCAAGCGCGCTCTGCATCCTCCATACAGGTAAAATACCGCCGTCCGCATTCCGAGAGCCGCCATGTCCACCATCGAGATCCCGCAATCCATCACCATCACCCGCCCCGACGACTGGCACCTGCACCTGCGCGACGGCGCGGCGCTGGCCAGCGTGCTGCCGCATACCGCGCGCCAGTTCGCGCGGGCGATCGTGATGCCGAACCTGAAGCCGCCGGTCACCACCGCCGCCGATGCCAGTGCCTACCGCGACCGCATCCTGGCCGCGCTGCCTGAAGGTGTCCGGTTCGAGCCGCTGATGACGCTCTACCTGACCGACAACACCGCCCCGGACGAGATCCGCCGCGCCCAGGACACCGGTTTCATCCACGCCGTCAAACTCTACCCGGCCGGCGCCACCACCAATTCGGCCGCCGGCGTGACCGACCTGAAAAAGTGCTACAAGACCCTGGAAGTGATGCAGGAAGTCGGCATGCCGCTGCTGGTGCACGGCGAGGTGACCGACCACGACATCGACCTGTTCGACCGCGAGGCCGTGTTCATCGAGCGCGTGATGCGCCCGCTGCGGCGCGACCTGCCGGCCCTGAACATCGTCTTCGAGCACATCACCACCAAGGATGCGGCCCAGTACGTGGCCGAGGCCGAAGGCCCGATCGCGGCAACCATCACCGCCCACCACCTGCTGTACAACCGCAACGAGATCTTCCGCGGCGGTATCCGTCCACACTACTACTGCCTGCCGGTGCTGAAACGCGAGGAACACCGCCTGGCGCTGGTGACCGCCGCCACCAGCGGCGACGAGCGCTTCTTCCTCGGCACCGACTCGGCGCCACACGCCATCGGCGCCAAGGAATCGAGCTGCGGCTGCGCCGGCTGCTACACCGCGCTGCATGCGATGGAGCTGTACACGCAAGCCTTTGCCGATGCCGGCGCGCTCGACAAGCTGGAAGCATTCGCCAGCTTCAACGGCCCGGCCTTCTACGGCCTGCCGCGTAACGAGGGCACGGTGACCCTGGTGCGCGAAGACTGGACTATCCCGAACACCGTGGACATGGGCGACGACCGCCTGGTACCGCTGAACGCCGGCGAAAGCATCGGCTGGAAGATGGTCCAGGCTTGAGCATGCTGGCGCAGATAGACTGGTCCCATCCCTGGTACGACAGCGTCCGTCCCGCCTTCGAGCGCCTCGGCATCAAGGGCGAGGACTTATTGGCCGGATTCAGCGCCGCCTTTAACCGGAATGCGGCCAGCCTCGCCCTGTGCAACCACCGCGACCTGCCGATCACCTTCGTGCCGCAGGAAGCGCTGCCCGAAGGGACGGCGTATGAAGCTTTCATCAGCGCCACCGGCGGCGTGCCCACGCGCGCCAACCTGCACGATTTCTTCAATGGCCTGGTCTGGCAGACCTTCCCCCTGATTAAACGCCAGCTGAACGCCTTGCAGGCGGCGCAGATCGCGGCCGCCGGCGGAGTAGGGAAGTCGCGCGGTCCGGCACGCGACGCCGCCACCATCTTCGATGAAAACGCGGCTCTGCTGGTGGTGCGTTTTTCAAACGCGGGCCGCGCGCTGGTCGATGAACTGCGCGCCCACTGCTGGGATGCGGCGCTGTTCGAGAAGCGCGCCATGTTCGGGCGCGATGCCCAGGTCTGGCTGTTCGGCCACGCGCTGATGGAAAAGCTGGTCGCGCCGCGCAAGGCGATCACGGCGCACACCCGCGTGCTGTTCGCCGACGATGCGTACTTTGCGCTGGCGCCCGATGAACAGCGCGCCTGGATCGACGCCCGCGTGGCGTTCGAGCTGGCGAGCGAACCCCTGGCAACCTCTGGCTTCACGCCGCTGCCGGTGCTCGGCGTGCCCGGCTGGTGGGCGGGGCAGGACGCCGCCTTCTACGCCGACACCGGCGTATTCCGGCCCAAAAGGAGAACCTGAATGAACACACAAGTCCGCTGGGGCATCCTCGGCACCGGCAAGATCGCCCGCGCCTTTGCTACCGCACTGGCCGACCTGCCCGATGCCGTGCTCGCAGGCGTGGCTTCGCGCAGCCAGGACAAGGCCGATGCCTTTGCCGCCGAATTCAAGGCCGCTGCCGCCTATGGCTCCTACGAGGCGCTGGCCGCGGCCGGCGACATCGACCTGGTCTACATCGCCACGCCGCATCCCCAGCACGCCGCGAACGCGCTGCTGGTGCTGGAGAACGGCAAGGGCGCGCTGGTCGAAAAGGCGTTCACCGTGAATGCGCGCGAGGCCGGGCAGGTGGTCGCGCTGGCGCGTGAAAAGAAGCTGTTCCTGATGGAGGCGATGTGGACGCGCTTCCTGCCGGCGCTGGCGGAGGTGAAGCGCATCATCGCGTCCGGCGAGATCGGTGAAGTCAGCCAGGTGGTGGCCGACTTCGGCTTTACCGCCGGCTTCGGCTCAGAACACCGCGTGTTCAATCCGGCGCTGGGCGGCGGCGCGCTGCTCGACCTGGGCATCTATCCGCTGTCGATCGCGGCCAGCCTGCTCGGGCCGGTGCGGGCGGTGCAGGCGCAGGCGCAGATCGGCCCCACCGGCGTCGACGTGCAGACCGGCTTCACGCTCAGGCACGAGGGCGGCGGCATGTCGGTGTGCAGCTGCTCCTTCCTGGCGCGTACGCCGGGCGAGCTGACGGTATCGGGCACGCGCGGCCACGTGCGCATGAACACCATGTTCCACCGCGCGCGCACGGTGACGGTGGCGCTGGAAGACGGCAGCACCCGTACGATCGACACGCCGTATCTCGGCAATGGCTATGTGCACGAGGCGATGGAGGCACAGCGCTGCTTGCGCGCCGGGCTGCTTGAAAGCCCCGGCATGACGCACGAGGAGACGCTGGCGCTGATGCGCGTGATGGACGAGATCCGGCGCCAGATCGGCGTCGCCTACGAGGCCGACCGGGCCGGGTAATTTTGCAACGCCGCCGGGCGTATGCATGTTGACAAGCGCTGCGGCGCATCGAATACTGGGCCGCTCATCGCTGCCTTTCCATTCGGAGTCTCCATGCATATGCTTCGCGCCGCCGTCCTCGCCGCCTGCCTGCTGCCGCTGGCAGCGTTTGCCGACCCTGTTCCCGCCGACAGGCAGGCCTACGTGGGCGACTGGCAGGGCAAGGACATGCGCATCCAGATGGCCAAGGACGGCAAGATCAAGTACAAGCGCGACCGGCCAGGCAAGAAGCTGGACCTGAGCCTCGACCTGCAAGGCTTCGATGGCGACAACTTCGACGTCGGCTTCGCGCTCGTGCGCTCGACTTTCGTCGTCAGCAAGCCGCCGCACCGCGAGGGCGGCAAGTGGAAGATGACGGTGGATGGCGTAGAACTGACCCGCGTCGACGCCGCAGCGTCGGGAGCCGGGCAATGAAGCTGGGCGCCATTGCGCCGATCCTGCGCATCTTCGACGAAGCCAAGGCGCGCGCATTCTACGTGGACTTCCTCGGCTTCCAGGTCGACTGGGAGCACCGCTTCGAGCCTGCGCTGCCGCTTTACCTGCAGGTCTCGCGCGACGGCTGCGTGCTGCACCTGAGCGAACACCATGGCGACTGCTGTCCCGGCGCGGCCATGCGCATCGCGGTCGACGATATCGACGCCCTGCATGCGGAACTGGCGAACAAGAACTACGGCTATGCGCGCCCGGGAATCGAGGCGACGCCATGGGGCACGCGCGATTTGTCGGTGAAGGACCCATTCGGGAACCGGTTGACGTTTACGACAGCGATCAGCACGTAAATGGTGGGTTCGAGCCGCGCGGACCGACCCACCCTACGGACCCTTTCAAACGCTCCAAACCGCGTNTGGGGCACGCGCGATTTGTCGGTGAAGGACCCATTCGGGAACCGGTTGACGTTTACGACAGCGATCAGCACGTAAATGGTGGGTTCGAGCCGCGCGGACCGACCCACCCTACGGACCCTTTCAAACGCTCCAAACCGCGTGGGCACAAGTGCCCACCCTACGGACCCGCTTTTGTAGGGTGGGCACTTGTGCCCACGCTGTGCGGCGCTTAATGAGCGATTCAGCAACAATTCAGCCGTGCTTGCCTGCGGTCGCCGCATCCAGCCGCTTGAACAAGCCTTGGTGAAGGGTGCGCGTGTGCTTGGTCATATGCTTGCGCGCATGCGCGATCTCCTGCAACTCGCGCTCGGCCAGCGCCTGGCGGCCGCTCCCCAGCGCCCATAAGGCCAGTTCCACGCGCCCCTCGATCCCGCCGAACTTTTCCACCGCCGTCTCGAATTGCGCGCCTGCTTCCTCCGCGCGGCCGGTGCCCGCATACGCGCGCCCCAGCTCCAGCGCCATTTCCTCGGAGCGGAAACCCGGTTGCTTGGCCTGCAAGGGCGCCAGCAGCGCCAGTGCCGCCTCCGGCTGCCCGTTCGCCAACTTCGCACGTGCCGCGCCGAAGATCACTTCCGGGTCGCCGGCAAACGGCCCGCGCAGGCAGGCGTCGTACTGCGCCACCGCCTCGGCGCTCTGGCCATTGTCGAGCAGGGCGCCCGCCAGGCGCATCTGGTTGTAGGCGGTCGGGGTCAGGTCGAAATCGCTCTGCGCTTCGCGCACTTCGCGGCCCGGATCGAGGCTGCGGCCGATCGCGCGCCCGGCCAGGCGCGCCTGGCGCTCGATCTGCGAATGCGGCAGGAAGACCGCTGCAAAATAGACGATGCTGCCCAGCAGCGGGAAGGAAAAGAGAATCAGCAGCCAGTACATCTGGCGCCCGGTGCGTACCGCGTGCACCGCGAAGAAAAGCGCGACGAGGAAGTGAAGTCCGAGTCCGAGATAAGGCATGGCCGGGTCCTGTTTGTTGTTATCGGGGCGGAGCAGTCCGCCATGCAGGCGTATTGCTCCGGACGCAACGATATCTCCAAACAGATGCCAAATGTCTATCGAATTGTCACACGGAGGCACAAATCCGGCAGATTTGACGAAATCCGATGGGGTCAGACCTTCAGGAACTCTTCGCGGCCGCCCAGCCAGCGCGCCAGGTGGGCGTCGACGATGGCCACGTTCTGCGGCGTCTCGTGCTCCAGCAGGCTGGCCGCGATGTCGCGCGCATGCTCGACCAGCCACTGGTCGGTTTCCAGGTCGGCGAAGCGCAGCATGGCCTGGCCCGACTGGCGCGCACCCAGGAACTCACCGGGACCGCGAATTTCCAGGTCGCGCCGTGCGATCTCGAAGCCGTCGGTGGTTTCGCGCATAGTCATCAAACGCTGCTTGGCCACCTGGCCGAGGGGGCTCTGGTACAGCAGCAGGCAGACGCTGGCCGCCGAGCCGCGGCCCACGCGCCCACGCAGCTGGTGCAGCTGCGACAAGCCGAAACGCTCGGCGTGCTCGATCACCATCAGCGAGGCATTCGGCACATCGACGCCGACCTCGATCACGGTAGTCGCCACCAGCACGTGGATCTCGCCGGCGGAAAAGGCGTCCATGATCACCTGCTTCTCGGCCGGTTTCAGGCGCCCGTGCACCAGGCCGACCTGCAGATCAGGCAGGGCTTCGGCCAGGGTCTCGTAGGTTTCCGTCGCCGTCTGCAGCTGCAGCGCTTCGGATTCTTCGATCAATGGACACACCCAGTAAGCCTGGCGCCCCTCCAAAGCGGCCGCATGCACGCGCTCGATCACTTCGTCGCGCCGGTTCTGGTCGATGGCGCGCGTGACGATCGGCGTGCGGCCCGGCGGCAGCTCGTCGATCACCGACACTTCCAGGTCGGCGTAGTAGGTCATGGCCAGGGTGCGCGGGATCGGCGTGGCCGACATCATCAATTGGTGCGGCACCAGGCCGTCGCTGCCCTTGTTGCGCAAGGTCAGGCGCTGGCCGACGCCGAAGCGGTGCTGTTCGTCGACCAGCACCAGGCCCAGCTTGGCGAACTGCACCGAGTCCTGGATCAGCGCATGGGTGCCGATCACGAGATGCGCTTCGCCCGTCTCCGCCATCTCGCTGGCCGCGGCCTTTTCCTTTTTCTTCAGGCTGCCGGTGAGCCAGGCGACCTTGACGCCGAGCGGCTCCATCCACGCTGCGATCTTCCTGAAATGCTGCTCGGCCAGGATCTCGGTCGGCGCCATCAGCGCGGCCTGGTAGCCGGAGTCGATGGCCTGGGCGGCCGCCAGTGCCGCGACCACGGTCTTGCCGCTACCGACGTCGCCCTGCAGCAGGCGCTGCATCGGATAACCCTCGCGCAGGTCGGCGCTGATTTCCTTCACTACGCGCGCCTGGGCGTCCGTCAGCTTGAAGGGCAGGGCCTGCAAGAAGGCCTTCGACAGTTCACCCACCGCACGCAGCGTCGGCGCGCCCTTGTCGCGGCGGGCGCGCTGGGCGCGCTTGAGCGACAGCTGCTGGGCCAGCAGCTCGTCGAACTTCATGCGCGTCCAGGCCGGATGGGATTTTTCCATCAGCGCGTATTCGTCGGCATCCTTCGGCGGGTAGTGCAGCAGCCTGACGGACGGCTCGAAGTCGCCCAGCCCCATCTGGCGCCGGATCGCGGGCGGCACGGTGTCGGTCCAGTCGACCCGCTTCATGGCGTCGCCGATCGCGCGCCGCAAAATCGGCTGCGACAGGCCTTCGCCCGACGGGTACACCGGCGTGAGCGAAGTCGGCAGCGGCGCGCCTTCGTTCACCACCTTGTAGGTAGGGTGGACCATCTCGGCGCCGAAGAAGCCGTGCTTGACTTCGGTGCGGGCACGCACGCGCACGCCTTCGGCCAATTGCTTGACCTGGCTGCCGTAGAAGTTCATGAAGCGCAGCAGGATGTCGCCGCTCTCGTCGGCAATCGTCACCAGCAGCTGGCGGCGCGGCTTGAAGCTGATCTCGTTTTTCGTGACCACGCCTTCGATCTGCGATACGTGGCCGCCGCGCAGGCAGGCCTCGCGTATCGACACGATTTTTGTCTCGTCCTCGTAGCGCATGGGCAGGTGCAGCACCAGGTCCATGTCGGTGCGCAGGCCAAGGCGGGCGAGCTTGCTTTCTGTGGTTTTCGGGGCGGAAGTGGATTTTGGCGGTGGCATATCTGCGGCATTTTGGCGCGGGCTGACGTAAAATAGAGGGTTCGCCGCACGCGCTGCAGCCCGTATTGTAAAGCTGCCAGCCCCCATTTTCCCAGAAATGAACAGAATGTACTCGCTTTCCGATTTCGATTTTGACTTGCCGCCCGAGCGCATCGCCCAGCTGCCGCTGCCAAACCGCAGTGCCTCGCGCCTGTTGCAGCTCGATGGCGAGCAGATTACCGACCGCCATTTCGCCGACATCCTCGACCAGCTGCAAGCCGGCGACCTGCTGGTGATGAACAATACCCGCGTGCTGAAGGCGCGCTTCTTCGGCGTCAAGGAGACCGGCGGCCAGGTCGAGGTGCTGGTCGAGCGCGTGCTCGACAACCGCACCGTGCTGGCCCAGGTGCGTGCCTCCAAGTCGCCGAAGCCCGGCAACCGCATCCGCCTGGCCGATGCCTTCGACGTGACCACCGGCGAGCGCGCCGGCGAATTCTTCACCCTCCACTTCGAAGGCGACGTGTTCGAGCTGATCGAGGCCCACGGCCGCCTGCCGCTGCCGCCCTACATCGAGCACAACGCCGACGAGTTCGACGAGCAGCGCTACCAGACCGTATATTCGAAGGAGCCGGGCGCCGTCGCCGCGCCGACCGCTGGCCTGCACTTCGACCAGCCGCTGCTCGACAAGCTGGCCGCCAAGGGCATCAACTTCGCGTATGTGACGCTGCACGTGGGCGCCGGCACCTTCCAGCCGGTGCGCGTGGAAGATTTATCCGCGCACCAGATGCATACCGAGTGGTACACCATCGGCCAGGACACGGTCGATGCGGTGCGCGCCACCAAGGCAGCCGGACGCGATGTGGTGGCCGTCGGCACGACCTCGCTGCGCGCGCTGGAATCGGCCTCGCAAAGCGGCGAACTGGTGGCCGGCAGCGCCGACACCGCGCTGTTCATCACGCCGGGCTACACCTTCAAGACCGTGACGCGCCTGATCACCAACTTCCACTTGCCGAAGTCGACCCTGCTGATGCTGGTGTCGGCCTTTGCCGGCTACGCCGCAATCCGCAAGGCCTACGCGCACGCCATCGCCAACGAATACCGCTTCTTCAGCTATGGCGACGCCATGCTGCTGACCACTACCTCTCGCTAAGAACCAGATGCTCGAATTTACGCTCCTGAAGAAAGACACCAGCGGCCTGTCGCATGCGCGCCGCGGCCGCCTCACACTGAACCACGGCACCATCGAAACCCCGATCTTCATGCCTGTCGGGACCTATGGCTCAGTCAAGGCGATGGACCCGACCGAACTCAAGACCGTCGGCTCGCAGATCATTCTTGGTAATACCTTCCACCTGTGGCTGCGCCCGGGTGTCGAGGTGTTCAACAAGTTCGGCGGCCTGCACGGCTTCATGGGCTGGGACAAGCCCATCCTCACCGACTCGGGCGGCTTCCAGGTGTTTTCGCTGGGCGCGATGCGCAAGATCACCGAAGAGGGCGTCACCTTCGCGTCGCCGATCGACGGCTCGCGCCGCTTCCTGTCGCCGGAAGTATCGATGCAGATCCAGCGTTCGCTGAACTCGGACATCGTGATGCAGTTCGACGAGTGCACGCCCTACGAGATCGACGGCCGCGCGGCCACCGCCGAAGAAGCGGCGAAGTCGATGCGCATGTCGTTGCGCTGGGCCCAGCGTTCGATGAACGAATTCAATGGTGGCGGCAATCCGAACGCGCTGTTCGGCATCGTCCAGGGCGGCATGTACGAGCACCTGCGCGACGAATCGCTGGCCGGCCTGGAAGACATCGACTTCCCGGGCCTGGCGATCGGCGGCCTGTCGGTGGGCGAGCCGAAGGAAGACATGAAGCGCATCCTGGCCCACGTCGGCCCGCGCCTGCCGGAAAACAAGCCACACTACCTGATGGGCGTGGGTACGCCGGAAGATCTGGTGGATGGCGTGGCCAACGGCGTCGACATGTTCGACTGCGTGATGCCGACCCGGAATGCACGCAACGGCTGGCTGTTTACGCGCTTTGGCGATGTGAAGATCAAGAACGCGCGCTATAAAGAGGACATGGCGCCGCTGGATGAGTCCTGCACCTGCTACTGCTGCACCAACTTCTCGCGCGCTTACCTGCACCACCTGCACCGCTCGAACGAGATCCTGGGTGCGCGCCTGAACACGATCCACAACCTGCACTATTACCTGAACCTGATGCAGGAGATGCGCGATGCGATCGATGCGGATGGTTTTAACGCGTTCCGGTTGAAATTCGCCGCGGATCGCTCGCGCGGGGTGTAAGGTTTCGTAGGGTGGACACCTGTGTCCACGCTGTCGTACCTTTGCATCCCGCACGATATGCAAACGTTGTACCGCGTGGACTCGGGAGTCCACCCTACAAACCCAACAGCAATAAAAAACGCGGCCATCGAGCTAATGCCGTTCAGTTAAGACTGAACGGCATTTTTCTTTTGAGTG
>NZ_JAULSI010000050.1 GCF_030711405.1 Massilia brevitalea | reverse complement strand
AATCTTCTTCTTGCAAAACGGGTGGAGTCCATAGATACGGTTACCAATACCGGACGCAGTACTGGATGATTCAACCCCATAAAAACGAGGAGACAACGTGTCAAATAAAGCAAACACCACCCGCCGCCACATCCTGCTCGGCGCCGCCATGCTCTCCGCCGGCCTGGCTGCCGGCGCTGCACACGCTGCCGAACCCCTGAAGGTCGGCCTGATCGTCCCCATGTCCGGCCCTTTCGCCTCCACCGGCCGCCAGGTCGACGCCGCGGTCAAACTCTTCCTCCAGCAAAACGGCAGCACCGTCGCCGGCCGCCAGGTGCAGATCATCCTGAAGGACGACGGCGGCGTCTCCCCGGACGTCACCAAGCGCCTGGCCCAGGAACTGGTCGCGCGCGACAAGGTGCAGGTGCTGGCCGGCTTCGGCCTGACCCCGCTGGCCTTTGCCGCCGCCCCGGTCGCCACGCAAGCCAAGGTGCCGATGATCGTCATGAACGCCGCCACCTCGGTGATTCCGCAGCGCTCGCCCTACATCGTGCGCAGCGGCTTCACGCTGGCGCAAGTCACCGCGCCGATGGCCCAATGGGCGGCAAAGAACAAGATCAAGTCGGTGGTCACCTTCGTGTCCGACTACGGCCCCGGCATCGATGCCGAAAAGGTCTTCGTGAAAGACTTCAGCGCGGCCGGCGGCAAGATCGTCGCCTCGCTGCGCGCACCGCTGCGCAATCCCGACTACGCGCCGTTCCTGGCACGCGTGAAGGACGCCAAGCCCGACGCCGTGTTCGTGTTCGTGCCGTCCGGGGAGGGCGCCGCCGTCCTGAAGCAGTTCACCGACCGCGGTCTTGCCGCCGCCGGCATTCGCCTGATCGCCACCGGCGACGTGCTCGATGACGACCTGATGCCGAGCATCGGCCCGGCCGCGCTGGGCGTGGTCAGCAGCCACCACTATTCGGCCGCCCACCCGTCGCCGGAAAACAAGGCCTTCGTTGCCGCCTTCACCAAGGCGAACAAGGACATGCGCCCGAATTTCCACGCCGTCGGCGCGTATGACGGCATGCAGATGCTGTACTTGGCCCTGAAGAAAACCAACGGCGACAGCACCGGGCCGAAACTGGTGGAGGCGATGAAGGGCCTGTCGTGGAACAGCGTGCGCGGGCCGGTGAGCATCGATCCCGCCACGCGCGATATCGTTCAGACGGTGTATATCCGCAAGGCGGAGCAGGTCGATGGCGGGATCTACAACGTCGAATTCGACAAGGTGGAAAAGTTCAAGGACCCGGGTGTGGAGTGATGAACGGCTCCCGGGTCTTGCCACCGCAAGTCCGGGACACTCCCCGTAGGGTGGGCACTCGTGCCCACGCGGATTTAACACACCGATAACGGCACAGGCAACAGCCCACGTGCGTGCGCAATCGGTTTTCCATTGGGGGCGGTGGTGATCACGTGATGAGACCGCGTGGGCACAAGTGCCCACCCTACAACGTCAACGGCGCACGGCTCTGTTCGTTGTTCTCGCGCACCAACTTCCCCAGCAGCGCCATGAACTGCTCACGCTCCTGCGCATCAAGCGGCGCCAGCAACCGATCCCGCAACCGCTGCGCCCCCGGCCCCAGCCCCTGCAACAGCCGCGTCCCCGCCACCGTAATGGTCAAGGCCCGCTGCCGCCGGTTATGCGGCAACACCTTCCGCTCCAACAAACCCTTTTCTTCCAGCCGTGCACACACCGTCGCCCCGGTCGAGGTATCGATCGCCGCCAGCCCCGCCAGCGACACCTGGTCGATCCCCGGATGCTCCGCCAGCCGGCTCAAAATCGCATACTGCACCGGCGTCAATTCGTCGCCCATCTCGTCGTAGAACAGGGACACCGAAATCTGCTGCGCCCGCCGCAGCAGGTGGCCCGGATGTTCGTACAAGTCCAGCATCGAGCCCTGGTTGTCGCGTGCTTTTTCTGTCGCCATATTTCCCATTCAAATCTGGTGCGCTGCACCATCGAAAAGTGTGAAAAGCCAGTTTACTTTGTCCCGCAAACGCGTGATACTTTTTTCTACATTCAGTGCACTGAAGATTAAACCATCAAGGAGACAACGATGTTCCCGAAAAACGCCTGGTACGTAGCCTGCACCCCCGACGAAATCGACGGCAAACCCCTCGGCCGGCAGATCTGCGGCGAAAAGATCGTGTTCTACCGCGGCCAGGGCGGCAAGGTCGCCGCCGTCGACGACTTCTGCCCGCACCGGGGCGCGCCACTGTCGCTGGGTTTCGTCCGCGACGGCAACCTGGTCTGCGGCTACCACGGCCTGGAGATGGGCTGCGAAGGCAAGGCCATCAGCATGCCCGGCCAGCGCGTGCGCGGCTTTCCCTGCATCCGCAGCTACGCCGTCGAAGAGCGCTACGGCTTCATCTGGGTCTGGCCAGGCGACAGGGCGCTCGCCGATCCCGCCACCATCCACCACCTGGAATGGGCGGAGAACCCCGAATGGGCCTACGGCGGCGGCCTGTACCACATCAACTGCGACTACCGCCTGATGGTCGATAACCTGATGGACCTGACCCACGAGACCTACGTCCATGCGTCCTCGATCGGCCAAAAGGAAATAGACGAGGCGCCGGTGACCACCAGGCTCGAAGGCGAGCAGGTGGTGACCAGCCGCTTCATGGAAAACATCATGCCGCCGCCGTTCTGGCAGGCGGCCCTGCGCGGCAACGGGCTGGCCGACAACGTGCCGGTCGACCGCTGGCAGATCTGCCGCTTTGACGCCCCGAGCCACGTGATGATCGAGGTCGGCGTGGCGCATGCGGGCCAGGGTGGCTACCATGCGCCGGCCGAACAGAAGGCGTCGAGCATCGTGGTCGACTTCATCACGCCCGAAACCGAGACCTCGCACTGGTACTTCTGGGGCATGGCGCGCCACTTCAAGCCGGACGACCAGGCGCTGACCGACACCATCCGTACCGGCCAGGGGAAAATCTTCAGCGAAGACCGCGAGATGCTCGAACTGCAGCAGCAGAACATCCTGCGCCACCCCGAGCGCAAGCTCTTGATGCTGAACATCGACGCCGGCGGCGTGCAGTCGCGCCGCATCATCGATCAATGGCTGGCGCGCGAGCAGCCGCAGACGCAGGAGGCTGCGGTATGAGCACCATCGAAGTCAAGGTTGCGAACCGTGTCTGCGAGGCCGACGGAATTTGCAGCTACGAACTGGTGCGCACCGATGGCGCCAGTCTGCCGCCGTTCGAGGCCGGCGCCCACATCGACGTACACCTGGCCGGGAACCTGATCCGCCAGTACTCGCTCTGCAACGCGCCGGGCGAAACCCACCGCTACCAGATCGGCGTGCTGCGCGATACCGGTTCGCGCGGCGGTTCGCAGGCCATGCACGACCATGTGGAGATGGGGTCGGTGCTGCAGATCAGCGCGCCGAAGAACCATTTTCCGCTGGTCGAGGCGCAGCGTACCGTGCTGCTGGCGGGCGGGATTGGCGTGACGCCGATCCTGGCGATGGCCGAGGCACTGGCGGCCAAGGGGGCCGCCTTCGAGATGCATTACTGCGCGCGCTCGCCGGAGAAGGCGGCGTTCAAGGAGCGCCTGGCTACTTGCGGCTTCGCGGCGCAGGTGCAGTTTCATTACGACAGCGGCGAGGAGGGGCAGAAGCTGGAGCTGGCGACGCTGCTGGCGAAGCCGGAAGCGGGCACGCATGTTTATGTCTGCGGTCCGCAGGGTTTCATCGCGTATGTGCTGGATACCGCCAAGGCGCAGGGCTGGCCGGCGGCGCAGCTGCATGTGGAGTATTTCAGTGCGGCGGCGGTGGATACCAGCGGCGATGGATCGTTCGAGGTCAGGCTGGCGTCGAGTGGGCGGACCTTGACGATCCCGGCCGGGAAAACGGTCATCAAGATACTCGAAGAGCAGGGCGTCGTGATTCCGTATTCCTGCGAGGAGGGCGTATGCGGCACCTGCCTGACGCGCGTGATCGAGGGCGTGCCGGATCACCGCGACATGTATTTGACTGAAGAGGAGCAGGCGACGAACGATCAGTTTACGCCGTGTTGTTCAAGGGCGAAGACGCCGGTGCTGGTGCTGGACTTATAGAATCGGGAACGTTTCGCGTACGGTGGGCACTCCGTGCCCACGCGGTTACGTGCGTTTGCTTGCACCAGCTGCAGTGAGGTGTCGCCCGCAAAATTATCTCTGTGCCCACGTCATGACCCTACCGGGTGGTGTTTCGACGTGCCAATGCCGTACCGCGTGGGCTCGAGAGCCCACCCTACACAATCAACGAAATCAAACCGGGCGGGTTTGGGTGCCGGCGCCCCGGGTCACGTGCAGCATCCGGCTTGGAGTGCGGACCTTGGCGGTGTGCCAGACGCCGCGTGGCACGACTACGGCGCCGGTGCCTTCCACGGCGATGTGCTCGATGCTGCCATCGCGCTCCAGCAGCAACTCGACGGCGCCCGACAACAGGTAGACGAATTCATCGCCCTCGGGATGCATCTCCCAGGTCGGCCAATCCGCAGTGAATTCGTATTCGCTGATCAGCCAGCCCTGGCCGTTTCCGTCCGACCCGGCTGCGGGCTGCTGCCAGAAGTCCTCGGCGGACAAGGCCTGCGCTGCGCCGTCTTCTGCAAGATGAACATAGGAGTGCTGTGGATGCAAAACCATGAACGCTCCGATGGATGCAAGGGAAGTCACGTCATCCTAGCATCCCATCAGCAGCCGCAATCAAATCCAGGTAACAAACCCCACCACCGCCTCCTGGAACGCCTGAGGCTGCTCCACCGCGCTCAGGTGCGATGCCTCCTGCAGCACCACCAGGCGCGCCTCGGGAATGCCGTCGGCCAGCGCCTGCGCCATCGCCACCGGCGTGCCCTGGTCCAGCTCACCCGCAATCACCAGCGTCGGCACGGCGATCGACGACAAGCGTGAAGCCGTATCCACCTTGCCGACCGCATTGCAGCAGCCGACGTAGCCCACCGCATCGGTGCTCACCACGCGGCGGCGGAAGCGCGCCACGGTACCGGGCTTCTGCGCGCGGAAGCCGTCGTGGAAGTAGCGCCCCATGACCGCATCGGCAATCGCCTCGATCCCCTGTTCGCGCACGGTGGCGATGCGCTGTTCCCACACGGCCTGCGCCGCCTCCGGATAGCCCCCCGTCGTATTCGCCAGCACCAGGGCGCGCACCAGCGCAGGATGGCGCAGCGCCAGCTCCTGGCCCACCATGCCGCCCATCGACAGGCCGACCCACACCACCGGCCCGGTATCGAGCTCGCGCAACAGGCGCGCCGCGTCGTCGGCCAGTTCGGCCATCGAATACAGGGCATCGGGCGCGTCCGAACTGCCATGCCCGCGATGGTCGTAGGCGATCACGCGGCAATCCGCAGTCAGGGTATTGGCCAGCGCGTCCCACATGGTCAGGTCGCAGCCCAGCGCGTGGCTGAGCACCACCGTGTGGCGCGGCGCCTTGCCGTTACGCGGTTCGCGCACGCTGTAGTGCAGCACCGGGCTGCTGGCGGTGCGGCCTTCGCGCCCGATGCCGCTGTGGCTCGCATCCGCCGGCGCCGCGGGCGCCAGCACGTACCCGATCTGCTCGCCCACCTCGCGCAAGATCGCCAGCGTGTGCGTAAAGGCGGTGTTCGCCGCCGGCACGCCGGCGTAGATGGCCGACTGCATCAGGATTTCCTTGATCTCGTCGGGCGTGAGGCGGCTGCCTTCGTCGCCCAGCAACGCCGCGCGCACGTGCAGCTCGAATTCTTCCCAGCGTCCGAGCGCAATCGTGATCGACAGGACGATCGCACGGCGGGTCTTGTGGTCGAGGCCGGGACGGCCCCAGATCTCGTTCCAGGCAAAACGGGTAATCAGGTTCTGGAAGTCGGCGTTGAAGCCGGTGGCCTTGTCCAGCGAACGGTCGACCCAGGCGTCGCCGAGGACATTGCGGCGGTTCTGCAGGCCGCGTTCGAAATCATGGTCAATCGGATCGAAACTCATGGTGATGGATCACTCGTGAAAGGGATGATGGTGGCTGAAGGCAGCCATGTCGGTGCGCAGGCCGGCCAGCTGGCGTTCTGCCAGGCGGCGCGCGGGCAGGGCGGCGGCAACGGGGTCGAAGATGTCGGCAAGCTTGTCGAGGTCGACGTGCGAGGCGAGGGCGGGATTGGCCTGCACCGCGTCCTTCAACAATTCGTCCAGCCCGCGCTTGCCGCCCGCGGCGCGGCCGCTCAGGTCTTCCAGCAGCGCATGCGCCTTCGGGCGGCCGACGGCCGAGGCCAGGAAGTTTGAGGCCGCTTCCGCAAACACCAGCCCATGCAGGGCGTGGATGTTCGCCAGCATGCGCTCGCTGTCGACCTTCAGCCCGGCAAAGGCTTCGTCCAGCGCGCGCAGGGCGCCGTGCGCCGACAGGAACAGCTGCGGCCACTCGGCCAGCTCCGCCTGCCAGTTGCCGAGCCCGCGCTCGTGTTCCTGATTCATGCAGGCCAGCAGCGCCGCCGCATGCTGGGGCGTGCGGCGCGCCGCGGCAATCGTGATCATCGACGACACCGGATTGCGCTTGTGCGGCATGGCCGAGGAGCCGCCACGACCGCCGCCGGATGGCTCGGCCAGCTCGCCGATCTCGCCCTGCGCCATGAGACTCAGGTCGGTGGCCAGCTTGCCCAGGCTGCCGGTGAGCACGGCCACTTCCATGCCGAGGCGCACCCACTCGTCGCGCTGGGTATGCCAGGCGGCGTCGGCCAGTTTCAGGCCCAGCGTGCGCGCCATGCGTTCGGCTACGGCATGCCCAGCTTCGCCCATCACCGACAGGGTGCCGACCGCGCCGCCCAGCTGCAGTTGCAGCGCGCGTGACGCGGCCTCGCGCATCCGCATCCGCGCGCGCACCAGCGGCGCCAGCCAGCCGGTGGCCTTGAAGCCGAGGCTGGTCACCTGGGCCGGCTGCATCAGCGTGCGCGCCAGCACCGGCGTGGCCAGGTGATCCTCAGCCAGCTGCAGCAGATGGCCGCACAAATCGTGCAGACCGTCGTCCAGCAGTTGCAGGGCCTCGCGCGTGACCAGCACCATGGCGCTGTCGATCACGTCCTGGCTGGTGCTGCCCCAGTGCACGTGGCGCGCCGCCGCTTCGTCGTACAGGCCGACGGTCCTGGTCAGTTCCTTCACCAGCGGAATGGCGAGGCTGCCGGCGCGGCGGCCGGCGACGATCAGGGCCGGGATGTCGTAGAGCTGGGCGTTGCACACGCCGGCAATCGCGCTGGCGGCGGCCTGCGGAATCAGGCCCTCCTCGGCCTGGGCCCTGGCCAGGGCCGCCTCGAAACGGAACATGGCCTGCACGACCGCCGCGTTGTCGAAGGCGGCGATCATGTCGGGCGTGGTCAGGAAACTGTCGAAGATCGACACACTCATGCAGGCTCCCGTGGTTGAAACGTAGGCTTATGCATAATCGAAGAAGACGGTTTCCTTCTCGGTCTGCATCCAGATGTCCCAATGATACTGCTCGTCGCCGGTCTTCCGCGCCAGCAGGGTGGCGCGGCGCTCCTCCGGCACCTGGTTCAGGATGGTCGACTGGGCCAGGCCCGTATCGTCCTCAAGGAAGACGGCGCTGAACTGGTGCTTGACCAGGCCGCGCGCAAACACGGTCACGTACATGACCGGCTCGCCGCGTGTGGCCGGCTGCGGCAGCGGCACGCGCATGCTGAATTCGCCGTCGGCGCCGCTCGGCACGCGGCGGAAACCGGGAATCGCCTGCTCGGCTTCAATGGCGGCGCCGTCCGGCATCCAGGCTTCGATCTGGGCGTCGTTGATCGGGTTGCCGTCGCCGTCGTAGATCACGCCGCTGACCAGGATGCTGGGGCCGTCGATCTTCAGGGTGCCGGGCTGCGCGGCGTCGGTGGCCCACTTCCAGGCTTCGTGCGAAAAGGGGCCGATGGTTTGCGACGTAGTGATTTGGCTCATTGTGTTCTCCTTACAGGCCCATCGGCGTGGCGTTGCGTCCGCGCAGGACGATGTCGAATTCGTAGCCGAGCATCTCGGCGCCCACGGTCTGCTCCAGGCTGAAGCGCGACACCAGGCGCTGGCGCGCCGCTTCGTCGGGAATACTCTGGAAAATCGGGTCGTAGTCGAACAGCGGGTCGCTCGGGAAGTACATCTGCGTCACCAGGCGCTGGGCGTACACGTTGCCGAACAGGGAGAAGTGGATGTGGGCCGGGCGCCAGGCCTTGTCGTGGTTGCCCCAGGGGTACGGGCCGGGCTTGATGGTGACGAAGCGGTAACGGCCATCGTCGTCGGTCAGCATCTTGCCGAGGCCGTAGAAATTCGGGTCGAGCGGGGCGGCGTGCTGGTCGCGGCTGTGCCAGTAGCGGCCGGCCGAGTTGCATTGCCAGACTTCGACTAGCGAATTGCGCACCGGCTTGCCGTCTTCATCGAGCACGCGGCCGGTGACGACGATCTTCTCTCCCAGCGGCTCGGATTCGCCATGCGCCGTCAGGTCGGCGTCGTGCGGCAGCAGGATGCGCGGAGTGGCGGCAATGTTCTGCGATACCGGTACAGGCGCCTCGATGCGCAGGTTCGGCTGCAGGGGGCCGCGCTTGACGGTGGATTTATACGGGGGATAGATGAGTTCCGGCCAGGTGCCCGGTTCGACGGTATCGAATTTCACGGCGTGTCTCCTTCGTATGGTCTTGTGATGACAAAAATCGTAGATAAACCCGCAAGTCATCGCAAGCGGCAAGCAGCTGACTGCATTCGCCCTGCGCACACATTGTGCGATACTCGCACAAATCCACTTTTATTTGACGCGATGGCCCAAGAATCGGACTTGCCGCTCGAACGCGACCTCGTCGCCGGTCTCGAAAAAGGCTTGAAGGTCATCGAGGCCTTCGACCAGGAACGCTCGCGCCTGACGATTGCCGAGGTGGCCGAGGCCACCGGCCTGACCCGCGCCGCCGCCCACCGCTACCTGATCACGCTCACCCACCTCGGCTACATGCGCCACGAAAACAAGCTGTTTTCGCTGACGCCGGCCGTGCTGCGCCTCGGTCAGTCCTACCTGCACTCGGCGCGCCTGCCGCGCATTGCCCAGCCGCTGCTGTACCGGCTGGCCTATTCGCTGGGCGAGGCGGCATCGGTGGGCGTGCTCGACCACGACCAGCTGGTGTGCGTGGCGGCGGTCAGCGCCGGGCAGCTGGTGTCGGCCACGCTGCAGCCCGGTACGCGCGTGCCGGCCTATTGCACGGCAAACGGGCGCATGCTGCTGGCCAGCCTGCCGCAGGGGCAGATCGAACGGTTCCTGGATCGCGCCGAGCCGGAGCAGATCACGCAACACACCATCGTCAACAAGGAGCGCCTGGCCCTGGAAATCGCGCGGGCGCGGGCGCAGGGCCATGCGCTGGTCGACCAGGAGCTGGAACTGGGCCTGCGCACGGTGGCTGTCCCGCTGCGCAACTTCCGCGGTGAGGTAGTGGCTGCGATGAACGTCAGCGTGCACGCCGGAAGGCTGCCGGTGGAGCAGATGGTCGAGCGTTGTTTGCCGGCGATGATCAAGATACAGGTGGAACTGGGCGCGCTGCTTTGAGCCGTCCAGCGGTGATCGCTGTCATTTCCAGCCGTCAAATGTACGCAGGTCGACGCCATAGGGTGGCGTGGGCCAGTCTTCGCCTCCGCCATCCTCGTACTCCTCGGACTCCGTCCATAGGCACTGCGTATCCGCGGAAAAGGCGGCGCACCAGTGCGCTGTGTCAGCGAGCAGCGCCTGTGCATGCGGTGCAAGCGTTTGCGCTCGCTTGCGCTGTTCGACAGCAGCGAGTGCGGCAAGATAGTCCCAGTAGCGGGCGCGATGGAGCGGCATGGTGACCGCTTCGTCGTGGGGATGCTGCTCGCCGCTGAACCAGTCAGCCAGTGCCGCGGCGCCATCGAACAAGCCGAGGGCGCTTGCAGCGATCTGGCCGCATTCATGAAACTGTTGCCGCGCAAACTGGTGATGATAGAGAAAGGCGAACTGGCGCAGCAGCCCATGGCGCAGTGCTGCGCCGCTGTGCGTTTCCGCGTCCTTGTTCCATTGCGCATACCATTTCGCCAGGTCCGATGGGGGCAGGTTGCGGCAGTAGTGCATCTGCCAAATCCTGGCGACGGATGCATCGCGCATCAACTGCGCGACCTGGTGGCTGGCTGCATGTTGCGTGACAGCTGCGTGCAGCCTGTCCCAGTGCGCGGCGCCGCCATCCAGACGCAGGACGTAGCGCAGGTGGAGCAAGCGCAGCTCGCGGGCCAGCCGCCCGTCCTCGATATACATGAAGAACTGCTCGGGCTCGCTATCGTAGTCGGCCAGCAGGTCGACGATCGCCCGGGTCTCGTCCTGAGTAAAGGGCGACGCTTCCGGTAGTCCCTCACAGTGCAGATAAGGGTACTTTTTGCGCTGCAACTCCCATTCGGGTTCGAAGCCATTCCACGCTGCTCTCTGCTGGTAAGTACCCGCCAGCCCGATGTCGTGTACGGCAACCGAGAACATTCTGTCAATGAAGATGCTGCGCACCTGGCGCCATGACTCCGGGTGCGCGCGCCGTCCGGACGATTGCGGCCAGCACGAAAGCGCATGCGGCAAGATGGCGTCGAGCTGACGCTGGTGCTTCATCACGTCATCGGCAGCTTCATCGGCCTGTTCCCGGGCCCACTGTTCATGGGCTGAGCACGGTTCGGCAATCTCCTGCGACTCGATGCGTTTTTGCTGGTAGCTGCGGGTCGCCGCGTCACGCCCGCGCAGTGCGATTGCAACGCGCAGGAACCAGGCACGCGCGCAGCGGGCATCCTGCTCCAGCGCAAGGCAGGCATTCCGATCGGCATTCACGTGGTCGTTCAGCGCCAGATAGGCTTCGGCGCGTTCCACATACTCGGCCGCGCTTGGTGGGCCCATGCGTACCTTCGCTTCGCTTTCTTCCTGTATGCGCAGGGCGTGGAGCGCAAAGACAGGCGCTGCGCGTTCGGCATGCCATGCCTCGGCAGTCAGGCTATGGTCCAGCCTGTCCTCCTTCAGATTGAGCCGACCGTCTGCCAGGATGGCCCGTGCCGATGGCAGCCGCTCCAGCCAGTAACTGTAGATCTCGAGACGTTGTCGCATGCCGCGCTCGATGCGGTCCAGCTTCTCGTTCAGATCGGCCTTATCCAGCTTGCCCGTGACGAGGGCGGTCACCGTGCTCGTGTCGCCACAAAACAGGCCGTCGAGTTCCAGCAGGTTCCGTACCAGGTTGTCGGTATCTGGACGCTTCAGCTGACCCATTTGCTTGGTCTTGCTGCTTGCACCGTCGAACAATTCTTCACGGTACAGGTACTTGTTGAGTGCGTCGCGCAGATAGCGCGGACACGGTGTCTTTTCCGTGAGCCGCTCGATGGTCGCTTGCACGCCGCCACTATCCTTGTTCCTTGCCATTCAATCCCCCAAAAAAGCGCGGGGACGACACCTCATGCCGACCCCGGCTGTTGTTTCTCTGCTACGCGTTTAGCGGGTTTTGCTTGCCTTCGATACCGGTGCCGTACCAGGCTTGGTGTAGGTCTGACTGGTTGAATTCTTCTGGTTCGCGTGGTTGTCCCGTGCCAGCTTGTGCGCAATATTATTGCCGTTGCCCTGGTTGGCGTGGTGGTCTGCTTCCTTGCGGTTCATGATCGACTCCTGTCGTGGTGAATGGAGCCTTGAGTCTAATTTTGTGACCTGCACAGTAAAGCGTTTTTTCGATTTTGCTTCGCATAAGCATAAGCATAAGCATAAGCATAAGCATAAACGGTATTGGTATCGTCTTAGCATCCCTGCTAAGCTGGGTTCCCCCCGGCCGCCAAGCGCCGCCGCTCTAAATTGAAGAAGAGAAAGAAACCATGAGCTGCAAACATTCCCACGCCAATCCGGCCCGTGCCGTGCTGGTCCTCGGCCTGATCGCGTCGACCTTCCCGGCGGCTACCCATGCCCAGGAAACGCAAGCAACACAAGAATCCGCCCAGCTGCAAACCGTCATCGTCACCGGCACCCGTTCCCTGAACCGCCGCACCCTGGAAACCGAATCCCCGGTCGACGTCATCGGCAGCAAGGAACTGCTGAGCACCGGTTCGGGCGAACTGGCCACCGTGCTGTCGCGCCTGCTGCCGTCGATGAACTTTCCGCGTCCGACCGGCGCCGACGCCAGCGACGCCGTGCGTCCGGCGCAGCTGCGCGGCCTGTCGCCGGACCAGACCCTGGTGCTGGTGAACGGCAAGCGCCGCCATGCTTCGTCGGTCGTGAACGTCAACGGCACCCTCGGCCGCGGCTCGGCGCCGGTCGACCTGAACGCGATCCCGCTGGCTGCCATCGACCACATCGAGGTGCTGCGCGACGGCGCCGCCGCCCAATACGGCTCGGACGCCATTGCCGGCGTGGTCAACATCATCCTGAAAAAGGGCGCCGACGGCGGCGAGGCCGAGCTGGTCTACGGCCAGTACGACAAGGGCGATGGCGAGCAGGTGACCGTGCGCGGTTCGACCGGCTTCAAGATCGGCGACGATGGCTGGGTGCGCGTGGCCGTGGAAGCGGCAGACCGCGACTACACCAACCGCGCCTTCGCCGACCCGCGTCCCTCAAGCGGCCCGCGCCAGGGCACCGTGACCCAGCGCTACGGCGACCCGGACAGCAAGCCGCGCACGCTGTTCGCCAACAGCCAGATCCGCATCAACGAGAACGTCGACTGGTACGCATTCGCCAACTACGGCGAGCGCAAGACCTCGTCGGCTGCGAACTTCCGCACCGCGTTTACCGACAACACCCGGACCACGCTGCGCACTCCGCTGTATCCCGAAGGCTTCAGCCCGCTGCTGGACAGTAAATCGGTCGACACCTCGCTGGTCACCGGCCTGCGCGGCGACCTGGCCGGCTGGCGCTGGGATGCGAGCCTGAACTATGGCCGCAACCGCTTCACGCTCGACATCGACAACACCGTCAACTACAGCCTGGGCGCCGCCAGCCCGACCAGCTTCTATGCCGGTCGCCTGACCTCGACCCAGAAGCTGGCCAACCTCGACGTCGCGCGCGACATCCCGGTGGCCTTCATGAGCGGTCCCCTGACGGTGGCCCTCGGCGCCGAGGCGCGCTTCGAGTCGTATGACATCGGCGCCGGCGAGGCGAATTCCTACTTCGGCGGCGGCGCCCAGGGTTACTCCGGCTTCCGTCCCGAGAACGCCGGCGAGAACACGCGCAACAACAAGTCGTTGTACCTGAACCTGGAGGGCGAGATCACGAAGGACCTGTCGGGCGCGCTGGCGGTGCGCCATGAGCGCTACAGCGACTTCGGCAACACGACCTCGGCCAAAGCGTCGGCCCGTTACGCGTTCACGCCGGAATTCGCGCTGCGCGGCACGGCGTCGAGCGGCTTCCGCGCACCGTCGCTGGCGCAGTCGTTCTACACGATCACGACCACCAATACGCTGCTGGTGAACGGCGCCAGCGCGCTGGTCGAAACCGGCACCTTCCCGGTCGCCAGCGCCGCCGCCGCGGCCCTCGGCGCCCAGCCGCTGAAGGCGGAAAAGGCGCGCAACCTGAGCATCGGCGCGCAGTGGCAGCCAACCCGCAACTGGACCACGACCCTCGACCTGTACCGCATCGACATCGACGACCGCATCGTGTTCTCGTCGAATTTGCAGCTGGCGAATGCGCCGACGCTCGCGAATACCCTGGCCAGCCAGGGCATTTACGTCGGCGCTGCGCGCTACTTCACCAACGCCGTCGACACCCGCACGAAGGGCGTGGACCTGGTCAGCACCTACCGTCTGAACCTGCAGCAGTACGGCCGCGCCGACCTGACGCTGGCCTACAACCACAACGACAACGAGGTCAAGCGCGTGGCCGATACGCCGGCCGTGCTGTCGGCGCAGAACCTGCTGCTGGTCGACCGCCAGACCGTCAACCGCCTGACGGTCGGCTCGCCGAAGGACAAGCTGAGCCTGGCCGGCGACTACACCCGCGGGATCTGGAACGGCCGCGCCACCGTCACCCGCTACGGCGAGTTCACCGTGCCGCAGAACGACCCGGCGCTGGACCAGGACTACGATCCGCAGTGGGTGCTCGACCTGGCCGCCAGCGTGCGCGTCGGCAGTCAGTGGCGCCTGAGCGCCGGCATCGACAACGTCACCAACCGCTACCCGGCGCAGGTGACCTCGCTGGCCAACCTGAACGTGAACGGCACCCAGCCGTACAGCGTGTGGGCGCCGAACGGCTTCAATGGCCGCTACTTCTACCTGAAGGCCGGCTACACCTGGTAAGCAGTGCACCGCCTGCGCACCCGCGGCGCAGGCGGCTGTATTCGGCTTGTATCCTCAGGCCGGGACGTCCTCGATTGTGCTGGCCGCGCCGCCGCCTGTCTGCTGGCGGAATGCCTTCGGCGTCACGCCGATCAGCTTCTTGAACAGGCGGCTGAAATAGGCCGGGTCCTGGAACCCGAGTTCGTAGGCGATGCTGGCAATCCCTGCCGGCACATAGGTCAGCTTGCGGCAGGCTTCCAGCATCAAGCGGTCTTGCGTGATCTCGAATGCCGACTTCCCCGCCAGTTTCAAACACAGCCGGTTCAGCCGCGTCGGCGCCACCCGCAGCAGGTCGGCATAGCGCCCGACCTGCCACTGCTCCTTGTAGTGGCGCTCCACCTCGACCCGGAAACGGCTGAACAGCTCGAAATCGCCGCGGCCCGAGGTATCCGCGATGCGCCGTTCGGCATGCACCCGTACCAGCATCAGCAAGGCGCTGCGCGCCAGCCACTCCAGCATCAATGTGTGACCCTGGCGCGGCCAGGCGGCTTCCGAGATCAAATTCTGCAGCAGGGCCTCGATCCGCGCGCAGGTGTCGGGCACGGCGTCGAGCCGGACGGCCAGCGGCTGCAGGAATAGCGGCGCGAACAGGTCGCCTTCGTGGCCGTCTGCCGCGAACAGCATGTCCTGGTCGATGGTCAGCACGTAGCCGTGGGCCTCCGCCGAGAAATCGAAGCCGTGCGGCAGAGAAGGATGGATGGTCAGCGCCACCGGCCCGGCGCATTCCCACAGCGCGCCGTCGATGTTCGCGCGTACCTGTCCGCCCAGTAAAAAAAGTACCTGGAACAGCCCGGCATGGGTGTGGGTGTCGATGTGCCAGTCGTACTTGCGGCTGCGCGTTTCGATCAGCTCGATGTGCACGCCTTCGGCGTCCGTGCCCCGCGTGAGCTCGCCGTAGAGGGCGAACTGCGGAATCCGGGCGGGCAGGGGTGAAGTCATCGAAGGCATGGCTGGTCCGGAAATGTCCGCGAGGGAATGCAAAAATAGTACAAGTTTTTTCGGCTTTCATCCATTCATATCGGCGCCCGCGCGCACTACGATGTCCTTATACAAAACACAAACGGAGACATCACCATGCGCACCCAGGTCGCCATCATCGGCGCCGGTCCGGCCGGCCTTTTGCTATCCCATCTGCTGCACCTGAACGGCATCGTGTCGGTGGTGCTGGAATCGCGCAGCCGCGCCGAGATTGAAGCGACGATCCGCGCCGGCGTGCTGGAGCAGGGCAGCATGGACATCCTGAACGACGCCGGCGTCGGCGCGCGCATGCGGGCCGAGGGCGCGCTGCACCATGGCGTCGAATTCGCCTTCGGCGGGCGCCGCCACCGCATCGATCTCACCGAACTGACGGGCAAGGCGATCACCGTCTATCCGCAGCACGAAGTCATCATCGACCTGGTGGCGGCGCGCCTGGCTGCCGGCGGACAGATCCTGTTCGAGACGGGCGAGGTAGCGCTCCACGATACCGATAGCGCGCGTCCGTCGGTGGCCTTTGTGCACAAGGGCGAGGCGCAGCGCATCGAGGCGGATTTCGTGATCGGCTGCGATGGCTTCCATGGCGTGTCGCGCCCGGCCATTCCAACTTCGCTGCGCCAGGATTTTCAACGGACCTATCCGTTCGGCTGGTTCGGCATCCTGGTGGAGTCGGCGCCGTCCTCGAATGAATTGATTTATGCCCAGCACGAGCGCGGGTTTGCGCTGGTGTCGACGCGCTCGCCGACGGTGCAGCGGTTGTACTTCCAGTGCGATCCGAAGGACCACGTGGATAACTGGTCGGACGACCGTATCTGGGCCGAGCTGCACGGGCGGCTGGAGAACGACGACGGCTGGAAGCTGAACGAAGGGCGCTTCTTCCAGAAGGGGATCATCGGCATGCGCAGCTTCGTGTGTGCGCCGATGCGCGCGGGGAGACTGTTCCTGGCGGGGGATGCGGCGCACATCGTGCCGCCGACCGGGGCCAAGGGGATGAACCTTGCCATTTCGGATGTGAAGATCCTGGCGCAGGCGCTCGATGACTTCTACAAGAAGGGCAGCGAGGCGGGGCTGGACGGGTATTCGGAGGCGGCGCTCAAGCGCATCTGGCGCGCGGAGTATTTTTCGTGGTGGATGACGCGGATGCTGCACACGTTCGCGGATGCGTCGCCGTTCGAGCGCCAGGTGCAGAGGGCGGAGCTGGAGAATGTGGTGGCGTCGCGGGCAATGAGTACGGCGCTGGCGGAGAATTATGTGGGGGCGTTTTGATCGATTGCGTCTGAGCAGCAGTGGTCGGCACACGCTTGTTCCAGCGCTCGTTGAACCCATGGGCACGGGGCGCCCACCCTACGGATTCATGAGCGCGGCCCAGCCTACCCTTCCTACCTTAGCGTTCTTCGGTGATCGAAGCGAGAAGGGCGACGGTGTCGTGCGCCCCCATCTTGGCGGCGGCGTCCAGCGCCGAGATGCCGGTGGCGTCGACGGCGAACGGGTCGGCGCCGCGCGCGAGCAGCAGGCGGGCGATGTCGACGCGGTTGAACATGGCGGCGATCATCAATGCTGTCTTGCCGTTCGGGCCGGCGCCGTTGACCGCGGCGCCGCTGTCGAGCAGCAGCGTGGTCACCGCCAGGTCGCCCTTGAAGGCGGCGCCGGCGAGCGGGGTCTGGCTGGCGTCGTTCAGGAGTTCGGGGTCGGCGCCGTGCTCCAGCAGCACGCGCGCGGCGTCCAGGTGGCCGTGGTAGCAGGCCAGCATCAAGAGGCTGTCGCCGCGTTCGTTGCGCAGGTTCGGCGGCAGGCCCTGGCCCAGCAGCGTGGCCAGCTCGCCGGCTTCTCCAGTGCGCGCGTGCTGGAACACGCGGCGCACGAAGGCGAGGGTGTCTTCGTCGAGCTCGCTGGGGTTGGCGGGGCGGGTCGGTTCCTGGGCGTGCATCGGTTTCTCCTGTTCAGTGTTCGAAACTTCATTACATCACAGGCGGGCGAACGGCGTCACTGCAATCTGCTAGCGTGCGGGCGTGGTGGTGCGCGCCGGGGCGGCTTTCGCCTTCAGCAAGGGATAGGGATTGATGGCGCCGCCGCTTTCGTAGATGCCGTAGTGCAGGTGCGGCGGCGTGCCGGCCGCGTTGCCCGTGGTGCCGACATAGCCGAGGATGGTGCCGGGCCGCACGCGCTGGCCGCTCTCGATGTCGGCATAGCGGTCGAGGTGGGCATAGTAATGGCGCTGGCCGCCGGGGCCGAGCACCCACACCACCTGGCCGCCCAGCGAATTGCTGCTCACGCGCAGCACCACGCCTTCGGTTGCCGAGATCACCGCCGTGCCGCGCTTGGCAAAGATGTCGATGCCTTCGTGCTTGCGTCCGCCGCTACGCGCGCCGCCCCAGGTATCGCGCAGGGCGCGCGGTTCGACGCCGCGCACCGGTACCGGCAATACGGCCGGCACCGGCTGCGAGGCCAGGCGCATCGCGTACAGGGCGTTCTTGATATAGGGACCGAACAGCGCGTAGGCGCCGACGGCGAGGGCAATCAGGACCAGGCTGCGCAGCAGTATTCGCATGGGATCAGTCATCGGGTAGGCGCTGCCCGGCACGCGGGCCGGCGCCGGACGCAAGAATGCGCAGGCGAGCGGTATGTGCCGCAGCGCCTGCGCCGGTCGGAATCATGGCGGCGGAGGATGCCGCCGTAGTCTCAATTTTCCTTGCCCAATACATCCTGGTCCAGGCTGCGCTTCGATTGCAGCGTGCTGGACTGTTGCGATCCGGATTGCCCGGATTGAGACTGCTGGGACCCCGACTGCTGGGAACCGGATTGCTGTGCGCCCGACTGCTGCGAACCGGACTGCCAACCGGATTGCGAGCCGGACTGCTGCAGGTTCGACTGCTGACCCTGCGGCTGACCGCTTTGCTGGTTGCCAACTGCGCCGCCAGAGCGGCTGCCCGTGCCGAGTGCCGGGGTGACGTCGTCGTCCAGGTCGGCCGATTGCATGTTGCCGGCCCGGTTGCCGCTGTCGCGTGACGATGGCTTGCCGATGCCGCCATCGCGCACCCCATTGTTCAGGTTGCCGGTCGTCCCGGTGATGCCGGCACTGCTGGTGCCGACGCCGCTCAGTTCGTCGTAGTTGCGGCCTTTCGTACCTTTACCCTTGTTTTCACCCATTCTTGCCTCCCGCTTTGAATGTCGATGACCCATGGTAGCGCGTCGCCAGTGAGGGGCAATAGGAGAGAGGGCGATAGGTTTGTAGGAATGCTCGGACGCTGCCTCAGCATAATCCGAGCAGACCGCGTTTATGCCGCAGCGCAGCGTGCCTTGCGCCGCCGTCCGCTCGTAGAATACGCGATTGCATTCATGTCAATTCCGCGAGGGCCGTATTCATGTCGTACATGCTATTGATCCACGAACCCGTCGGCCAGCGCGCCACCCGCACCGAGCCTGAAGGCCGCGCCCTCTACGAACGCATGCTGCGCTTCGGCGCCGCCTTGCGCGAGGAAGGCGTGCTGCTCGATGCGCAGTCGCTGGCGCCGCTGTCCCAGGCGGCCCGGGTGCGTGTCGATAACGGCAAGGCGCGGGTAATCGATGGTCCGTTTGCCGAGGCCAAGGAAATGATCGGCGGCTTTTTCCATGTGAACGTGGCGACGCGCGACGAAGCGCTGGCGCTCGCGGCCCGGCCGCCGAGTGGGCCACGGTCGAGGTGCGCGCGCTGGCTCCCTGTTACGAGCGCTGAGCGGTGCGCTGAACTATTTTTGCAGGGCGTGTCGATTTTTGGCATGCCGGTTCGTCGTACTGTCGAAAGCCGGTTTTTACGGGACGCCCGCCCCGGACCGGTCTCTTCAACCACAGGAGAACCACCATGCGCTTCATGATCATCGTCAAAACCACGCCCGAGTCCGAAGCCGGCTGCATGCCAGGCGAAGACTTGCTCACTGCGATGGCCGACTACCACGGCGAACTGGCCCGTGCCGGCGTCTTGCTCGACGCCAGCGGCCTGCATCCGAGCAGCCGCGGCATGCGCATCCGTTAAGAGCGTGCCCGCGCGAACGGCTGACCGTGGTCGTAGGGTGGGTTCTCGAACCCACCACTCCGCACGCGATCCGGGCCATCCGCCGCATATCGACATGCGTCCGCCGTACCGCGTGGGTTCGAGAACCCACCCTACAAAACCGTGGCGTTGTTCGTGGGGTGGGTTCTCGAACCCACCATCCCGATAACGGCCTGCGCCTACGTCATTGCTGTATCACTCCGCGTGATGCGCCTTCTCGTACTCGTCCGCTTCCGCCTTGGTCGCGTGCACGATGCCGTCCGGGTGTTCCGGCGGGGTGTACAGCGTGTACAGGCGCATCGGCTCGGTCTGCGAGGTATTGATCACATTGTGCTCGGTGCCGGCCGGGATCACGACCGCGACGCCGTCTTCCAGCTGGTGCTGTTCGCCGTCCAGGATCGCCACGCCTTCGCCCGCTTCCACGCGGATGAACTGGTCGTGGCCCGTGTGGTGCTCCAGGCCGATCTCTTCACCCGGCTGCAGGGTCATGATGACCAGCTGGCTGCGCTCGGTGGTGTACAGGACTTCGCGGAAGTTGTTGCCCGCGAGCGTTTTTTGTTCGATGTTGATGCTAAAGCCCGACATGATTTCTCCATTGAATAAGCAACGGCGCATCCCTGGAGCGCCGCCTGGTCTTGATTGTATAGCAGCGAAACCGGCCTTGCTGGCAGCGCGCGGTTTTCCTGCGGGAAATAAATTGTGGAGGTGGCGGGTGCGGTCCTGCTTATAGCAACCGGGCATGTTTATATGGGAAATTTATCGTTCTTAAGAAAGTAGACATGCCCTATACTCCACCGCTTGTCATTTCGCCGTTGGAGAATTCATGGGCAATCGCCGCACTTTCATCGCTGTTGCAGCCGCGCTCGCCGCGCAGCTGTCGTTCGCCGCTTCCGCACATGCCGACCAGCTGGCCGACATCAAGAAGAAGGGCGAAATCGTCTTCGGCGTGCTCGGCACCGACGAGCCGAACAGCTTCATCGACCCGAAGACCCGCGAACTGGTCGGCTACGAGATCGACCTGGCCAAGGCGGTCGCCAGGAAGATCGGCGTCAAGCCGGTGTTCAAGCAATTGTCGGTGGCCGCCCGCATTCCCGAACTGCAGCAGGGCCACGTCGACGTGCTGGCCGCCACGCTTACCCACAACAAGGAACGCGAAGCGCAGGTCGACTTCGCGCTGACCCACTTCGTCACCGGCTCGAAAGTCATGGTGCGCAGCGCCAGCGGCATCACCGCGCTGCCGCAGCTGGCGAATAAAAAGGTCGTCACCGTCCGCGGCGGCACCCAGGAAACGAACATCCGCGCCGTCGTGCCGACCGCGAACATCGTCACCTTCGAGAACACCCAGCAAGCCTTCCAGGCGCTGCAGCAGGGCAAGGGCATCGCCTACGTGAACGACGAATCCTCGCTGCTGGCCGACTACGGCAAGCTCGGCCCGGCCGCGAAGAATTTCACGATTCTGCCGACCAGCATCGGCGTCGAGGCGATCGCACTCGGCCTGCGCAAGGGCGAAAAGAACCTGAAGGGCGTGGTCGACGCCACCCTGCGCGAGCTGGAAACCAGCGGCGCGGCGAATGGGCTGTTCAACAAGTGGTACGGCCCGGGCACCCGCCCGAACATGGCCAAGCGCACCTTCACCATCAGCACCGACAAGATCTGAGTCATAGCAGTTGAGCTTTTTCGATCCATCCATCCTGCAATCCGGCCAGTACCATGACTGGCTGGTGCAGGGTCTCATCCTGTCCCTGCAATTGACGGCCGCCAGCTTCGTGCTGGCGCTGCCGTTCGGCGCGCTGCTGGCCCTGATGCGCAGTTCGCCGAACCGGGTGCTGCAGTCGCTTGGCGCCATCATCGTCGAAAGCATCCGCAACGTGCCGCTGCTGGCGCACCTGCTGTTCTGGTACTTCGCCTTTCCCGAGCTGCTGCCCGAGCCGGTGAAAATGGCGCTCTACGACAGCAATCCGGAAGCGATTTGCGCCGTGATCGCGCTCAGCCTGTACGCGGGCGTGCACATGGCCGAGGACATCCGCAGCGGCATCCGCGCCGTGCCCGCCGCCCAGCTCGAAGCGGCGCGCTCGCTCGGCCTGGGACGCTTTGCCGCCGTGCGCCTGGTGCTGATGCCGCAGGCGATCCGCATCTCCGTGCCGCCGCTGCTGTCGCAGACCGTGAATTTGTGGAAGGACACTAGCGTGGCCACCGTGATCGGCGCCGCCGAAATGATGTACCAGGCCGCGCGCGTGGAGACGGCGAGCTTTCGCAGCGTGGAGGCGTTCACGTTCGCGACGCTGGCCTACCTGACGGTGTCGCTGCTCATCTCCCTGGCCGCGCAGCTGTATGGGCGCCGCTTCCCGGTGCGTACGGTGTAGGAGGCGGAGCATGATCGAACTGATCCAGGAATACTGGCTGTACTTCCTCGTTGGCCAATACCCGAACGGGCCGCTGGGCGGGCTGTCGCTGACCATTTTGCTGTCCGGCGCGGCGCTGCTGCTGGCAATGCCGCTCGGCCTGATGCTCGGCATCGCGCGCGTGAGTCCTTATCGCGCCGTGCGCTGGCCGGCGGCTGCGCTGGTGCAGGTGGTGCGCGCGGTGCCGCTGCTGCTGGTCGTGTTCTGGGCCTATTTTTTCCTGCCGGCCGTGACCGGCGTAAAGACCGGCCAGGCCACCACCATGCTGATGACGCTGGTGCTGTTCGACGCGGTGTATCTGGCCGAGATTGTCGCCGCCGGCATCCGCGCGCTGCCGAAAGGGCAGATGGAAAGCGCGCGTTCGCTGGGCCTGGGCTACTTCGCGGCGCTGCGCCTGGTGCTGCTGCCGCAGGCGCTGAAGAACGTGCTGCCTTCGCTGGTGAACCAGCTGGTGTCGACCATCAAGGCGACGTCGCTTGGCTACATCATTGGTTTGTCCGAGGTGTCGTTCATTGCGACCCAGGTGAATACCCTGGTGTTCACCAAGGCGGTCGAGGTCTACATTATTTTGGCGCTGACCTATTTCGTGCTGTGCTTCGGGCTGTCGCGGCTGGCCTTCATGCTGGAGCGCCGGCTGGGGCGTCGCGCTACGCCGGTGGCCCCCATTTCGCTGTAAAGAGAGTTGAACGATGATCGTTCTGGAACAAGTCAACAAGTGGTACGGCGAGTATCACGCGCTGGTCGACGTGTCTGAGACCGTCGGCAAGAACGAGGTGGTGGTGGTGTGCGGGCCGTCGGGCTCGGGCAAGTCGACCCTGATCCGTACCCTGAACCGCCTGGAGGAAATCGACGGCGGCCGCATCGCCATCGACGGTCGCGACATCCACGCGCGCGGCCTGGACGTGAACGCGCTGCGCGCCGGGATCGGCTTCGTGTTCCAGCAATTCAACCTGTTCCCGCACCTGACGGCGCTGGAGAACTGCATGCTGGCGCCGGTGTCCCTGAAGCGCGCCACCAAGGCCGAAGCGCGCGCCTATGCCATGGAGTTGCTCGACGGCGTGGGGCTGGCGCACAAGGCGGACGCCTACCCGCACCAATTATCCGGCGGCCAGCAGCAGCGCGTGGCGATCGCCCGCGCGTTGGCCATGCGCCCGCCCATCATGCTGTTCGACGAACCGACCAGCGCGCTCGACCCGGAAATGGTGGGCGAGGTGCTGCAGGTGATGCGCAAGCTGGCCGGGCAGGGCATGACCATGGTCTGCGTGACCCACGAGATGGGCTTTGCGCGCGACGTGGCGGACCGGATCTGGTTCATGGCGGAAGGGAAGATCCTGGAAAAGGCGACGCCGGAGGACTTCTTCACGAAGCCCCAGCATCCACGCGCGCAGCAATTCCTGGCGGATCGCAGTAACCGTTGAATGGCCTGGGGCCGTGACCGTACGGTGGGCACTCCGTGCCCACGCGGAACGACGCATCGTGTTTGCGTATCTTGAGACGCACGATGCGATTGTCGAAACGCCTCGGGACGATCATTCGGACGCGCTTCCACATGGCCGCGTCTCGGGTTCAAATACAGCCAACATAGCGGCGCGTTCCGCGTGGGCACGGAGTGCCCACCCTACAGTTTCGACAGATCCAGCTCGACCCAGGCCGGCACATGGTCGCTTGGTTTCTCGCGCCCGCGTATCTCGTGGTCGGTGCCGGCGGCAACCAGGGCCGGCGCCAGGCTGGGGCTGAGCAGCAGGTGGTCGATGCGCAGCCCCGCATTCCGCCCGTACGCATTGCGGAAATAATCGTAGAAGGTATACATCACCTCGCCCGGGTGCATGGTCCGCAGCGCGTCGGTCCAGCCCTGCGCCACCAGCCTGTGGAAGGCTTCGCGCGTTTCTGGCCGGAACAGGGCGTCGTCGCCCCAGCGCTCGGGCTTGTACACGTCGAGCTCGGTCGGCATCACGTTGTAGTCGCCGGCAATGACCACTTTCGCGCCGGTATCGATCAACTGCGCCGCGCGCGTGATCAGGCGCTCGAACCAGGCCAGCTTGTAGTCGAACTTCGGCCCCGGCGCCGGGTTTCCGTTCGGCAGATACAGGCCGCAGACCACGATGTCGTTCACCACCGCCTCCAGGTAGCGGCTCTGTTCGTCGCTCGGGTCGCCCGGCAGGCCGCGCGTAACCTCGACGGGGTCGACCCCGCGCGCCAGGATCGCGACTCCGTTCCAGCTCTTCTGGCCCTGCCAGATGGCGCCGTAGCCGGCTGCGTTGATTTCCGCCAGCGGGAAGCGCTCCTGCGGGGCCTTCAGTTCCTGCAGGCATGCGACGTCGGGCCTGGTTTCTTCCAGCCACTGGAGCAGGGCAGGCAGGCGGCTGCCGATGCCGTTGACGTTGAAGGTGGCGATGCGCATGGATGCTCCGATCTTGATGAGTTGACTTGTTTATATGCCAGTGCGGCCGGTTCCGGCGCACGCCAGCGGACCGATTCCTGTCTTTTTCATGCGTTTTCCATGCCCTGTGCATGGGCTCGCCGCATGCGCGCGGATACCGCTGAGCGTGCGCGCCGGAATTTGCAAAATAGTTATCATGAGATTTTACACACCACCACTGGAGATGCTCATGTTCAAAAACCCCCTGCGCGTGCTTACCGCTTCCGCTCTGCTGGCCGCTTCCGCCCACGCCGCCGCCGGCGGCTGGGCCTACAAGCCGCTGGAGATCGAAGGCGAACTGGTCGAGGAAGTCGGCCCGGCGAGCCGTTGCCTGTCGAAATTCGGTGGCACCATCAGCGGCCACGGCAACAGCGCGCTCATGGGCAAGGTGGTTTTCATCGGCACCGACTGCATCACGCCGATCGGCCCGCTGTTCAACTTCGGCGGCGGCAAGTTCATCGTGATGACCACCTCGGGCGACCAGATCTACGCCAACTACAGCGGCCAGTTCGTGCCGACCGGCCAGGGCACCCAGTACGTGTTCTCGGGCGCCACCTTCCAGGTGACCGGCGGCACCGGCAAGTACGCGAAGATCACCGGCGGCGGCGTCCTGAGCGGCGGCGAAGACATGGCCACCGGCAAGGGCACCATCAAGCTGGTCGGCCGCGTGCTGGTCAAGGACAAGTAATCAGGCGGCGCTGGTTGACTCCATCAACAACTCTATTTGCACAAATGGAGTTGTCAAGATTCGCTGACTGGAGTAATCTGAAAGGCGAGCCTGCGGGCTCGTTTTTTCATTCCAGGTTACGTTTCACATGACAGCTCCAGATCCGGGTGCGCAGCCACCGGAAGCGCAGGACCCTTCACCTCCACCAGCAGGCAAGGGCGGGCATCGGCACGACTGGCGCCTGGAAATGCGCACCGAGTTCTCGGACTGGCGCACCTGGTGGGCGCGCGCCGTCGTGGTCGCCATGGCGGTGACCTCGGGCCTCGTCATCGTCGCCTTTACCGCACTGGGCGAACACGCTTTCCACATCTTCGACGACCTGCGCAGCATGGGCTGGTGGTTCCCGCTGCTGTGGACGCCTGCGCTGGCCGCCGGCCTGGTCTGGCTCACGCGGCGCTTCGCCCCGGGCGCGGCCGGTTCCGGCATTCCACAAGTGATGGCGGCCCTCGATTCCGGCCCTGGCGCGCGCGGCCTGTTCGTGTCCCTGCGCCTGAGCCTGGCGAAGATCGCGCTGACCACCGGCGGCCTGCTGGCCGGCCTGTCGATCGGGCGCGAAGGCCCCTCGGTGCAGATTGCCGCCGGCGTCATGCTGCAGGCGCGGCGCCTGATGCCCGACCTGCGCCGCATTCCCGTGCACGGTTTGCTGGTGGCGGGCGGCGCGGCCGGTATCGCTGCCGCCTTCAACACGCCGCTGGCCGGGGTCGTGTTCGCCATCGAAGAACTGGCGCGCGTGCCCGAGCAGCGCAACAGTGGCCTGATCATTACCGCCATCGTGCTCGCCGGCCTGGTCGCGGTGTCGGTGTACGGCAACGCCACCTATTTCGGCATCATCCGCGTAGCCCAGCTCGACCTCGGCCTGCTGCTGCCGGGCCTGGTGCTGACCCTGCTGGCCGGGGTTGCCGGCGGGCTGTTCTCGCGCCTGCTGATCGCCTCGCTGCGCGGGCGGGGGCACGACCCGATGAGCCGGTTGCGGCGCAGCCGGCCAGTGATCTTTGCGGCGGTCTGCGGCCTGGTGGTGGCGGTGATCGGCATCGTGACCGGCGGCGCCACCTTCGGTTCGGGGTACGAGTCGACCCGTGCGATGGTCGAAGGCAGCGAGGTCATGCACCCGGCCTATGTGGTCTTCAAGTTCGTGGCCACCTGGCTTTCGACCTGGTCGGGCGTGCCGGCCGGTATCTTTGCACCCTCGCTGGCGATTGGCGCCGCGCTCGGCAACGACGTGGCCTTGCTGGTCTTCCACACCCAGGTGCCGGCCCTGATTGCGCTGGGCATGGTCGGCTTCCTGGCAGCGGCCACCCAGGCGCCATTGACCGCTTTCATTATCGTGATGGAAATGGTAAACGGCCACGCGATGGTGCTCAGCCTGATGAGCTGCGCGCTGGTGGCCAGCTTCGTGTCGCGGCTGATCAGCCCGCCGCTGTACCCGACGCTGGCGCGCTTGCAGCTCGAGCGTATTCCCGGCACCGGCGACAAGCCTGGCGCATGAGTCATCCCTTGCATACGGCCCCGTGCGGCTAGTCCTACAACACCATCGCCCGTGTACCTATTGCGATGCTCTGCCGGATTGTTAGTATCGACATCACAGTCACGATATGGAGAGCACGATGGATACGAAAGGCAACAAGCAGGACGTACAAGGCCGCTCCTGGGACCAGATCACCAAGAACGGCACCAGCAGCGCCGGCAGCATGGGCACCGGCGGCACGGGCGACATCGGCAGCATGTCGGGTAATACCGAAGCGGGCAGCAGCCAGCAGGATTCGCGCACCGATGACCTGCTCGCCTCCGGCGCCGACGAACAAGGCGGCGCCGAGGGCTTCCAGAACCCGAAAGGCAAGGGCGAGATCCAGACCGGCATGGCCGGCATCGGCAACCTGGCCGGGAACGGCGCGGGCAACCGCCAGCAGGACGAGCAGAAAGCCCAGTCCGAAGCGCGCGGTGCGTCCGAGTCGGGCGGCGGCAGCGAGAACCGCTAAGCGGGCAGGCATCCGGCCTGCGCCGGATGCTTGAGTAAGACGGGACGCCCGGGCACTATGCCGCGCGGGCGTCTCGTTGCGTGCGTCGTCGCACGCCGTGGTGCATACTGCGGCGCACTGGAACGAACAGGTGGAGTACCACACGTATGACCCAACACATCGGTATCGTCGGCGGTTCGGCCGAGGGTGCGGCCCTGTGCTACCGCACCATCTGCATCGAAGGCGCGCAGCAGCTCGGCCCGCATGGCCATCCGGAAGTCAGCATGCACACGCATTCGCTGGCCGACTACGTTGCCTGCGTCGAGGCGGGCGACTGGCAGGGTGTGGGCGAACTGATGCTGGCGTCGAGCGAAAAGCTGGCGCGCAGCGGCGCCGATTTCCTGATCTGCCCGGACAATACCATCCACCAGGCCTTGCCCCTGATCGCCGCGCGCTCGCCGCTGCCCTGGCTGCACATCGTCGACGCCGTCGCAGCCCAGGCGCAGGCGCGCGGCTACCGCCGGCTCGGGCTGCTGGGTACGCGCTGGCTGGTCGAGAGCGAGGTGTATCCATCACGGCTGGCGCCGCTCGGCATCGAATGCGTGCGCCCGCCGCAGGAAGAGCGCGAGGACATCAACCGGCTCATCATGGATGAACTGGTGTGCGGCGACATCACGCCGGAGGCGGTGCCGCGCTTGCAAAGTGTGATCCAGAGGCTGGCCGCCGAGGGCTGCGACGCCGTCGTGCTCGGCTGCACGGAGGTCCCGCTGGTGATCAACCCCGGCAACTCGCGCCTGCCCACGCTGGATTCGACGCGCCTGCTGGCGCGTGCTGCGCTGGCGAGGGCCACAGAGGCCGGTTGAGGATAAGGCGGGCCGATTCGTGCCGGCGGCCTCCNGGAGGTCCCGCTGGTGATCAACCCCGGCAACTCGCGCCTGCCCACGCTGGATTCGACGCGCCTGCTGGCGCGTGCTGCGCTGGCGAGGGCCACAGAGGCCGGTTGAGGATAAGGCGGGCCGATTCGTGCCGGCGGCCTCCGACTCGTAGAGGATGTGAAAAAATTGTCAGGGCAAGGCGCCGAGTCGAAGACAGTACGAGCGTACGGCGAGACGAGGCAACGCAGCCATGGCGATTTTTTCACATCCTCGTAGGGTGGGCACTCCGTGCCCACGCGGTACGCACGTATCCATTTTACGTTGGCCGTGCCGCAGATTTCCGTGGCCTCGGCAGCATGGAACGATGTGCGTGACCGATGTTCGTCAGAGGCGGACGTTTCGAGCGACATGTCGCCATACGTGTCCGGGTGATGCGCTCGTAACCGCGTGGGCACGGAGTGCCCACCCTACGATTATTCGTGCCCGTCAATGCGCGGAGCGCAGCGTCAGCTTCACAATCTCCCCCGGCTGCCACAGGCGCATGCGCGGCCCCCAGCCGCCGGCGCCGCGGCTGACCACCAGGTCCATGCCGCCGACCTTGTACTCGCCCACGTACCGCGGGAACTGGCGCTGCACCAGGTAATTGAAGGGCCAGATCTGCCCGCCATGCGTGTGCCCCGACAGCATCAGGTCCACGCCACGCGCCGCCGCCCCCTCGACGATGCGCGTCGCCGGAATATGGCACAGCAGGATGGTCGCCACGCCGCTGTCCGCCGGCACCACCGTATCCAGCCCGCCCAGGAATTCGCCGCCGCCGCGCATGGTGCGGCCGATGTCGTCGACGCCCGCCAGCACCAGGCCTGGCGCCAGCTCCACCTTTTCGTTGCGCAGCCAGCGCACGCCGCCCGCCGTGAACTCGGTGATCGTGGTATCGACGTCGCCATAGAACTCGTGGTTGCCGGTCACCGCCCACACCCCGCGCGGCGCCTTCAGCCGGCGCAGCACGGCGGCCAGTTCAGCCTCGCCGAGCGGATTGTCCTCGACCTGGTCGCCCACCATCACCACGGCCGCCGGCTGCAGGGCGTTGATTTGCTCGACCCGCTGCGCCATCCATGCCGAGCGGCGCTGGGCGCCCAGGTGCAGGTCGGACACCGCCACCAGCACCATGCCGTCGAGTTCCTGCGGCAGGTTCTTCAGTGCTACCTCGTATTCGCTGATTGCCGGCGCGCGCACTGCCTGGAAGATCGCGAAACCGCTCACCAGCACGCCGGCCACGGCGGCCATGCCGAGCAGGCGCGGCGCCCGGTCGCGCCACCACAGGCCGAAGCCGGTCAGCAGGTCGGCCACCAGCAGGCACAGTGTCATCAGGAACAGCACGCCGAGCCAGGTCATGGCGAACTGCCCCGGCCACCAGCGCCAGTCGATCGCCTCGTCGCCCAGGCGCACGCCCCACAGGTAGACGATCCAGACCAGGATGACGGCTATCCACCAGGCGCGCGCCGGAACGCGGCTGCGGATCGGGGTGACGCGGTGGATGCGGTGGGCGACGTAGAAGTGGAAAAGGGAACCGATGACGTTCAGGATGATCGAAAACATGGTCTGGCTGCGCCGCCGGGCGGCATGATCGAATGGGGCCGGCGCGCCTGGAGGTGGCGCCGGGAGAGCGGCGATCTTAACCCATCCGCTGCCCGGTTGCCGGGCTCGGCCGTGCGCGCATGCAGGTCGGCGGCACGGCTCAGCGGTAGGGCTCAGGCGTATAGCTCAGGCGTGCGGATCAGGCATACAAATCAGGCCCGCGCCGGCGCGCGGCGCTTGTCCGGCGCGGGCCAGGATGCGCCGGAAGCGCGGGCATTCGAGGTGGCTGGCGGCCGGGCAGGCGGCGGCGTGGCGCAGGCCGTCGCGCAGTACCGTCAGCTTGCGGATGGTGTGGTCGAGTTCGTCGGCCCTGGCCGTCAACAGGGTGCGGTCGATGGCCAGCTTGCCATCCGCCGTGAACATCGCGCCGATCTCGGCCAGCGAGAAGCCGGCGGCGCGCCCGAGCGCGACCAGGGCCAGGCGTTCGAGCACGCCGGCGCCGAACACGCGCCGCAGCCCGCGCCGGCCGGCCGAGGCGATCAAGCCTTTTTCCTCGTAATAGCGCAGCGTCGAGGCGGGCAAGCCGCTGCGTGCCGCCACTTCGGCGATGTCCATCGATTCGTCCTTGACTTCAAGTCCACTTGAGCTGGCACGATAGCACCGGACGACTATTCCAGACAAGGAGAAGGCAATGAACACGGAAACGAGCGGGCAGGGCGCATTGTGGAAGGGCGGCGCCGGCAATGCCTGGGTGGACGAGCAGGCGGTGATCGACCAGATGTTCGGGCCGATCGAGACCTTGCTGGTGGAGACGGCGGCGTCCAGCAAGGTGGAACGGGCGCTGGACGTCGGCTGCGGCACCGGCGGCACCACGCTGGCGCTGGCGCGGCGCCTGGGAACGGGCGCCAGGTGCACCGGGATCGACATCTCCGAGCCGATGATCGCCAGCGCCCGGCGGCGGGCAGCGCTGGAGGGCTTGCCAGTGGACTTCGTCTGCGCCGACGCCCAGCACCACCATTTCGAACCCGCCAGTGTCGACGTGGTGCTGTCGCGCTTCGGCGTGATGTTCTTCGACGATCCGGTCGCCGCCTTTGCCAACCTGCGCCAGGCCACGCGTCCGGGCGGACGCCTGTGCTTCGTCGCCTGGCGCGCGGCCGAGGACAATCCCTTCATGACGGCGGCCGAACACGCTGCGCGCCCGCTGCTGCCCGGCCTGCCGCAGCGCCAGCCAGACGAAGCGGGCCAGTTCGGTTTTGCCCGCGAGGCCAGGGTGCGCGACATCCTGGAGCACGCCGGCTGGGAGGGAACGAAGGTGGAGCGGCTTGACGTACAGTGCCGTTTTCCCGAGAGCGAACTCACCGGCTACCTCAGCCGCATGGGGCCGGTCGGGCGGGCAATCGCGGGACTGGACGCCGCTATGCAGCAGCGGGTGATCGAGACAATGCGGCCCGCCTTCAATGCCTTTGTCACCGGCGACACGGTGTCGTTCCGGGCTGCTTGCTGGGTGGCGAGCGCGCAAGCCGGTTAAAGGCAGCTGTCCGGCGCGGCAGGCCTCGGCATTTCTGTAATTGCTATGAAGATAGGTCTTCTCTATAATGAGAATGAATTATCGTTAAATGCCAATGTCCGAGATGACCGCCAGAATCCCCGCACCCCGCCCCCGCCGTATCGCGCTCGCCGTGCTGCTCGCCACCCTGTCCTGCGCCGCCGGCAACCATGCACGCGCTGAGGCGGATACCGCCCAGGCATCTGGCGCCTCGGCCGGCACAGGCGCGGCAGGCAGCCCCACCGCGCCGGCTCAAACTACCGTGCGGGTAACGGGCCAGCGCCAGAACTACCGCAGCCTGTCCGCCACCGGCGCCACCAAGACCGACGCCCTGTTGATCGACCTGCCGCAAAGCGTGCGCGTGCTGACCTCCGACCTGCTGGCCGATGCGGGCGTGCAGACGCTGGCCGGGGCGCTCGACCTGAGCAGCGGCGTCACGCGCCAGAGCAACCTGGGCGGTTTGTGGGACAGCTATGCCATGCGCGGCTTCACCGGCGATCCGAACTTCGGCTCGGACTACATGGTCAACGGCTTCAGTTCCAGCCGCGGCTACAACGGCCTGCGCGACAACGCGAATACCGACAGCATCGAGGTGCTGAAGGGCCCGGCCTCGGCGCTGTACGGACGCGGCGAACCGGGCGGCACGGTGAACATCGTGACCAAGAAGCCGCGCTTCACGCCCGCCTGTTCGGCCGACCTGTCCGCCGGCAGCTTTAACACCTGGCGCAGCGCGGTCGACCTGACCGGGCCGCTGAGCGAGAACGTCGCCTACCGCCTGAATGCAGCCTACGAACAGGGCGACAGCTTCCGCGACGTCATCACCAGCGAACGCAGCTTGGTGTCGCCCTCGTTCATCTGGCTGATCGGCGAAACGACCACGCTGTCCTGGGAAATCGAGGCCGCGCAGCAGAAGACGCCGTTCGACCGCGGCGTGCCGGCGGTGAAGGGCGTGCTGGGCGTGGTGCCGAACACGCGCTTCCTCGGCGAGCCGCGCGACGGCAAGGTCACCGTCAAGTCCTTCGGCCAGCAGCTGTTCCTGCGCCACGAGTTCAACTCCGACTGGTCGCTGCAGACCGGCCTGTCCTACCGCGACAGTTCGCTGCGCGGGTTCTCCAGCGAAGTCAACGACATCCTGGCCGACGGCCGCACCGCGCGCAGGCAGCACCGCTACCGCGACTGGTCGGCCACCGACGCCTCCGGGCGCATCGAGATCGTCGGCAAGCGGCGTGCGGCAGGGCTGGTCCACAACGTGCTGGCCGGCGCCGACTTCTACCGTTTCAGGGATGCGCGCATCCTGCTGCGCCGCAATCCGTCCGCCGCCAACGGCTACCTCATCGACATCTTCAATCCCGTCTACGGCGGCGTGTCCGATCCGCTCGCCCTGTCGACCTCGACCCGGGAAAGGCAGCAGGCGCGCGGCCTGTACCTGCAGGACCAGATCGATTTGTCGGCACGCTGGAAGGCGCTGCTCGGCCTGCGCCACGACAGCTACGAGCAGACCGTGGCGAATGTACGCACCGCGCTGTCGAACACGCAGAAGCTGACCGAGACCAGCCCGCGCATGGGTCTTGTGTACCAGCCGCTGCCGAATGTCGCCGTGTACGCGAACGCAGCGCGCGGCTTCCGGCCGAACAGCGGCATCAGCCTGGAAAACACCGCGTTTCCGGCTGAAAGCAGCCGCTCCTACGAAGTGGGGGCAAAGCTCGACAGCATGGATGGCAAGTCGAGCGCCACGCTGGCGCTGTACAAGATAGCCAAGACCAACGTGCTGACCACCAACCCGGTGAACACCGACTATGCGATCTCGGCCGGCGAAGTCGGCAGCAAGGGCGTGGAGCTGGACGGGTCGGGCGAGATCTGGAAGAACCTGCGCCTGTCGGCCGCCTATGCCTGGACCGACGCCACCGTCACCCGCGGCGACAACACCATCGTCACCGGCAGCCGCTTTCCGAACGTGCCGAAACAGAGCGCAAACCTGATCCTCACCCGGCGCTTCGCGCTTGCCGGCGGCGCGGCCACGCTGGGCGGCGGCCTGAATTACGTGGGCGAGCGCTTCGGCAACGTGGCCGCATCGAGCCGGTTCGTTTTGCCGTCCTACACCACGGCGCGATTGATTTCCTCGTATGCGCCAAGCCCCAGGCTGCGCATCTCGCTGAACATCGACAACCTGTTCAACCGCACGTATTACGCCAGTTCGTACAGCGAGGCCTGGGTCAATCCGGGCACGGAACGTACGGCGACGCTCCGCGTGCACTATAGGTTCTAGCAAGCCCCGTCCGGGCCGGCTCAGCCTGCTCAAGTTTGTAGTGGTCAAGTAATTTCGGACACGACGATAGGTTCTTTCGCTGCCATGGTGCGTTCATAGACGCTGGGCGGCAGATTGCCCAATACTGAGTGCAGGCGTTCACAGTTGTAGAAGCCGGCGATGTAATTGGCTACATCAAGCTTGGCTTCCGCG
>NZ_JAULSI010000005.1 GCF_030711405.1 Massilia brevitalea | reverse complement strand
CGCAATCCGCGAAGGCGGCCGTACCGTCGGCGCCGGCGTGGTTGCAAAAATCATTGCCTAAGCAGTAAGCAGTTTGTAGTAAGTAGTAGTAAGACCTTCTGAGGAAGGAATTGATTCCCTTCCTCAGAAAAAACATTCCCAGCATGTGCGCACATGCTGTAGAATGCGCGATTCAGCTGAAGTCTTCGTAGGGGTGTAGCTCAATTGGCAGAGCGTCGGTCTCCAAAACCGAAGGTCGCGGGTTCGATTCCCTCCGCCCCTGCCACCGAATTCTGGTGCGCAGCACCGAAAGTAAAGAAGAATGTCTAATCAATCCGTGCAAACCGTTAGCACCTCGAATGACAAGTTTAAGGTGGCCCTGGCGGTGGTTGCCGCGATTGCAGGCGTAGTCGGGTTCTTTTACCTGAAAGGCCAGAACAAACCAGCCTTGGTCGCCGCCGGCGCCCTCGTGGCTGGTTTAGTTTTTGCCGTCCTGCTTTTGTGGACCTCCACTACCGGCCGTGATTTCCTGAACTTCGCCAAAGAGTCCGTACGCGAAACCAAAAAGGTTGTCTGGCCTACCGGCAAGGAAGCACGCACCATCACCATGATCGTGTTTGCCTTTGTCGTCGTGATGGCGATCTTCCTCTGGGGCACGGATAAGTTGCTGGAATTCCTGCTGTACGACCTGGTCCTGGGATGGAAACAATAATGAGCGATAACGTACAAGACAATCAGCCGGAAGAGATTCCGGCGATCGGCGCATCGGAAGCCGATGCCGGTACGACGCCCGCAGCAGCGCCAGAAGCAGCTCCCGTGAGTGTTCCGGTCAGCAACAAACGCTGGTATGTCGTGCATGTGTACTCCGGCATGGAAAAGAGCGTCATGCGCGCCCTCACCGAGCGCGTCGAGCGCGCCGGCATGCAAGAGCAGTTCGGCCAGATCCTGGTCCCGACCGAAGAAGTCGTGGAAGTCAAGAACGGCAGCAAATCGGTCACCGAGCGCCGCTTCTTCCCTGGCTACGTGCTGGTCGAGATGGAAATGACCGACGAAACCTGGCACCTGGTGAAGAACACCAGCAAGGTCACCGGTTTCATCGGCGGCAAGTCGAACAAGCCAACCCCGATTCCGACGCGCGAGATCGACAAGATCATGCAGCAGGTCCAGGAAGGCGTCGAGAAGCCAAGGCCGAAAGTGCTGTACGAAGTGGGCGAGCAAGTCCGCATCAAGGAAGGCCCGTTCACCGACTTCAACGGCAACGTCGAGGAAGTGAACTACGAAAAATCGAAGGTGCGTGTGACTGTCACCATCTTCGGCCGCGCAACTCCGGTGGAACTGGAGTTCGGGCAGGTAGAAAAGGTTTAAACGCTTTAATCGGAGCGTCGCAGCAGGCAGGCGGAATCCGGTAAGAGGAGCCCCGCCGAGCGAATAGTCGCGGTGGGGCGCTACTACTCAAAGCCAATTTAGGAGCACTCCATGGCCAAGAAGATTATTGGTTTTATCAAGCTGCAAGTAGCAGCTGGTAAAGCAAACCCATCCCCACCGATCGGCCCAGCACTGGGTCAGCGCGGCCTGAACATCATGGAATTCTGCAAGGCGTTCAACGCCCAGACCCAGGGTTTCGAGCCGGGCATGCCGATTCCTGTCGTGATCACCGCGTTCGCCGACAAGTCCTTCACCTTCGTGATGAAGACCCCACCGGCAACCTACCTGATCAAGAAAGCCGCTGGCATCACCAAGGGTTCGCCGAAGCCACATACCGACAAAGTCGGTACGCTGACCCGTGCCCAGGCTGAAGAAATCGCAAAAACCAAGCAGCCGGACCTGACCGCAGCCGACATGGACGCCGCAGTGCGTATCATCGCCGGTTCGGCACGTTCGATGGGCATCACGGTGGAGGGTGTGTAATGGCTAAGATGTCCAAGCGCGTCAAAGAAATGAAAGCGAAAGTCGACCGTAACAAGGTCTACGCCTTCGACAACGCAGTATCGATCGTCAAGGAATTCGCAACCGCCAAGTTCAACGAGTCGATCGACGTGTCGATCCAGCTGGGCGTGGATCCGAAGAAGTCGGACCAGGTCGTTCGTGGTTCGGTCGTCCTGCCAGCAGGCACCGGCAAGACCGTGCGCGTCGCTGTCTTCGCTTCGGGCGACAAGGCCGAAGCTGCCAAGGCAGCCGGCGCCGACATCGTCGGTATGGAAGACCTGGCTGAGATGGTCAAAGCCGGCAACATGCCTTTCGATATCGTCATCGCTTCGCCTGACACCATGCGTATCGTCGGTACCCTGGGCCAGATCCTGGGCCCACGCGGCCTGATGCCTAACCCGAAAGTCGGCACCGTGACCCCGAACGTCGCTGAAGCCGTCAAGAACGCCAAAGCCGGCCAGGTCCAGTACCGTACCGACAAGGCAGGCATCATCCACGCGACCATCGGCCGCAAATCGTTCGCCGACGCCGACCTGCAAGCCAACCTGGCTGCACTGCTCGACGCGCTGAACAAGGCCAAGCCGGCCACGTCGAAGGGCGTGTACCTGCGCAAGGTCGCGATCTCGTCGACCATGGGCGCCGGCGTGCGCGTCGACCACGTTTCGGTCGCCGCAGCCTAAGTATCAGAATCAAGTCCTCGCAAAACACCAGCGAGGCGCATCTTTGGGCTGTCGGGGCTGAACACCGCTCCGGCAGGCAATCAAAGACCGTTGGGCCGAAGGCAGAGGTTGAGCCGGAGGTTAAACCGCCACCCAACGCAGATGGTGTACCCGAACAAGTTTTGTAGTTCATGCTGCGTGAAAACATCCACGCTGGTTTGACTTCTTAACTTCGGACGCCGTGTGTTCGAACCGATGCAAACGTGGTGTTTGCATCATTTAAGGAGATTGACCGTGGGTCTTAATCTGAATGACAAAAAGGCCGTCGTCGAAGAAGTGAGCGCGAAAGTAGCAACCGCGCAAACGATCGTCGTGGCCGAGTACCGTGGCATCCAGGTTAGTCACTTGACGAAACTCCGTGCAGCCGCGCGTTCGCAGGGTGTGTACCTGCGTGTTCTGAAGAACACGCTGGCACGCCGCTCTGTCGAAGGCACGCAGTTTGCCCCTCTGGCTGACGCCATGACCGGTCCGCTGATCTACTCGATCTCGGACGACGCCGTTGCAGCAGCGAAAGTCATCAACGACTTCGCCAAAACCAACGACAAGCTGGTCGTGAAAGCCGGTAACTACGCAGGTAAGCAGCTCGACGTAGCTGGCGTTACCGCGTTGGCAAGCATTCCTTCCCGTGAAGTCCTCATTTCGCAGCTGTTGGGCGTCATGCTGGCTCCGGTGTCGGGCTTCGCACGTGGTCTGGCTGCACTGGCAGCGAAAAAAGGCGAAGGTTCGGAAGCTGCTCCTGCAGCCGAAGAAACCGCTGCAGCGTAAGCGCACGTTTTTTTTCTCAAGCACTAACTTTGTACTACAAACACTAAACATCTGGAGTTTCAAATGGCAATTAGCAAAGACGATATCCTGAACGCAGTCAGCGAAATGTCCGTCATGGACCTGAACGAACTGGTCAAGGCATTCGAAGAGAAGTTCGGCGTGTCGGCCGCTGCAATGGCAGCTCCTGCAGCCGGTGGCGCAGCCGCTGGTGCAGCAGTTGAAGAGCAGACCGAATTCAACGTCGTCCTGACCGAAGTCGGCGCGAACAAAGTCGGCGTCATCAAAGCCGTCCGCGAAATCACCGGTCTGGGCCTGAAAGAAGCCAAAGACGTGGTCGATGGCGCACCGAAGACCGTCAAGGAAGCCCTGCCAAAAGCAGACGCAGAAGCAGCCAAGAAAAAGCTGGAAGATGCAGGCGCCAAGGCCGAGCTGAAGTAATACAAAAAAGCAGAGGGCGTCCACTCGGCGCCCCGAGCCGGAGTCAAAGCTTGCAAACCCCGCCGGAAGGTGGGGTTGCGGCTTTGGCTCTTTTGTCGTCCCTGCGGCAAACGCGTTACCTGCAGCACCCGCCGCTTACCCGCGGCAAGCAATACAGAATAAATCGTAACACAGCAGTAGCCTGTCCTTTTCATCTGGCGGAACACGAAGAGACTTGAGGCCTTGTATGTGGCACGTTGCCACTGGCAATCTCTGAATTCTCATCCTTTCTGTCACTCACGGAGTGTCCATGCACTACTCATTTACTGAGAAGAAACGCATTCGCAAGTCGTTCGCGAAGCGCGCCAACGTTCACAACGTTCCATATCTTCTGGCTACCCAGCTCGAATCCTACGAGAACTTCCTGCAAGCAGACGGTGTGCCGTCGGCACGCAAGAACGAAGGCCTGCAATCGGCTTTCAGCTCGATCTTCCCGATCGTGTCGCACAACGGCTTCGCCCGTCTCGAATTCCTGTCCTACGTGCTGGGCGACCCTGCGTTCGACGTCAAGGAATGCCAGCAACGTGGCCTGACCTTCGCCTCGCCACTGCGCGCCAAGGTGCGCCTGGTGATCCTGGACAAGGAATCGCCGACCAAGCCGGTCGTCAAGGAAATGAAAGAGCAGGAAGTGTACATGGGCGAACTGCCGCTCATGACCGCCAACGGTTCCTTCGTCATCAACGGCACCGAGCGCGTCATCGTTTCGCAGCTGCACCGTTCGCCGGGCGTGTTCTTCGAACACGACCGCGGCAAGACGCACTCGTCGGGCAAGCTGCTGTTCTCGGCCCGCATCATTCCATACCGCGGCTCGTGGCTGGACTTCGAGTTCGACCCGAAAGACATCCTGTTCTTCCGCGTCGACCGCCGCCGCAAGATGCCGGTAACGATCCTGCTCAAAGCCATTGGCATGACGCCGGAACAGATCCTGGCGAACTTCTTCGTCTTCGACAATTTCAATCTCCGCTCCGAAGGCGGCGAGCTGGAGTTCGTGTCCGAACGCCTGCGCGGCGAAGTCGCGCGCTTCGACATCGTCGATCCGAAGACCGGCAAGACCATCGTCACCAAGGACAAGCGCATCAATGCCAAGCATGTGCGCGACATCGAAGCGGCCGGCATCAAGTCGATCTCGGTGCCTGAAGACTACCTGGTCGGCCGCGTGCTGGCGACCAACGTCGTCGACGGCGACACCGGCGAAGTCATCGCCAGCGCCAACGACGAGCTGACCGACGAACTGCTGGGCAAGCTGCGCGACGCCAGCATCGAATCGGTGCAGACCCTGTACACGAACGACCTGGACCAGGGCGCCTACATCTCGACCACCCTGCGCACCGACGACACCGCCGACCAGATGGCCGCGCGCGTGGCGATCTACCGCATGATGCGTCCTGGCGAACCGCCAACCGAAGAATCGGTCGAAGCCCTGTTCAACGGCCTGTTCTACAGCCCGGAACGCTACGACCTGTCGGCTGTCGGCCGCATGAAGTTCAACCGCCGCATCGGCCGCGATGAACTGACCGGCGACATGACCCTGTCGAACGAAGACATCCTGTCCGTGATCAAGATCCTGGTCGAGCTGCGCAATGGCCGCGGCGAAGTCGACGATATCGATCACCTGGGTAACCGTCGCGTACGTTGCGTCGGCGAACTGGCCGAAAACCAGTTCCGCGCCGGCCTGGTCCGCGTGGAACGCGCCGTCAAGGAACGCCTCGGCCAGGCCGAAGCGGACAACCTGATGCCGCACGATCTGATCAACAGCAAGCCGATCTCGGCCGCGATCCGCGAGTTCTTCGGTTCGTCGCAGCTGTCGCAGTTCATGGACCAGACCAACCCGCTGTCGGAAATCACGCACAAGCGCCGTGTTTCCGCCCTCGGCCCTGGCGGCCTGACCCGCGAACGCGCCGGCTTCGAGGTGCGCGACGTGCACCCGACCCACTACGGCCGCGTCTGCCCGATCGAAACGCCTGAAGGCCCGAACATCGGCCTGATCAACTCGCTGGCCCTGTACGCCCGCCTGAACGAATACGGCTTCCTGGAAACCCCGTACCGCAAGGTCGAAGGTTCGAAGGTCACCGACAAGATCGACTACCTGTCGGCGATCGAAGAAGGCCGCTACATCATCGCCCAGGCCAACGCGATGATCAACGAAGAAGGCCAGCTGATCGACGAACTGGTCTCCGCTCGCGAAGCCGGCGAAACCATCCTGGTCTCGCCAGAGCGCATCCAGTACATGGACGTTGCCCCGGGCCAGATCGTGTCGGTTGCAGCCTCGCTGATTCCGTTCCTCGAGCACGATGATGCGAACCGTGCACTGATGGGCGCCAACATGCAGCGCCAGGCGGTTCCTTGCCTGCGTCCTGAAAAGGCCGTCGTCGGTACCGGTATCGAACGCACCGTGGCGGTCGACTCGGGCACCACCGTGCAAGCCGTCCGCGGCGGCGTGGTGGACTACATCGATGCAGGCCGTGTGGTGATTCGCGTCAACGACGACGAGGCGCAAGCCGGCGAAGTCGGTGTCGACATCTACAACCTGATCAAGTACACCCGTTCGAACCAGAACACCAACATCAACCAGCGTCCGATCGTGCAGGTTGGCGACCGCGTTGCCCGTGGCGACGTGATTGCCGACGGCGCATCGACCGACCTGGGCGAGCTGGCACTGGGCCAGAACATGCTGGTCGCGTTCATGCCGTGGAACGGCCTGAACTTCGAAGATTCGATCCTGATCTCGGAAAACGTCGTCAAGGACGACCGCTATACCTCGATCCACATCGAAGAGCTGTCGGTGGTTGCCCGTGACACCAAGCTGGGCGCGGAAGAAATCACCCGCGACATCTCGAACCTGGCTGAAAACCAGCTGGCTCGCCTGGATGAATCCGGCATCGTCTACATCGGCGCGGAAGTCACCGCCGGCGACGTGCTGGTCGGTAAGGTCACCCCGAAAGGCGAGACCCAGCTGACCCCGGAAGAAAAGCTGCTGCGCGCGATCTTCGGCGAAAAAGCGTCCGACGTGAAAGACACCTCGCTGCGCGTGCCTTCGGGCATGGTCGGCACCGTGATCGACGTCCAGGTCTTCACCCGCGAAGGCATCCAGCGCGACAAGCGCGCCCAGCAGATCATCGACGACGAGCTGAAGCGTTTCCGCCTGGACCTGAACGACCAGATGCGTATCGTGGAGGGCGACGCCTTCCAGCGTCTGGAGCGTATGCTGGTTGGTAAAGTCGTCAACGGCGGTCCGAAGAAGCTGGCGAAGGGCGCGGTCATCACGTCCGAATACCTGGCCGACCTGGACAAGTTCCACTGGTTCGACATCCGCCCGGCGGACGACGAATCGGCGAACGCCCTGGAAGCGATCAAGGAATCGATCAACGAGAAGCGCCACCAGTACGACCTGGCCTTCGAAGAAAAGCGCAAGAAGCTGACGCAAGGCGACGAGCTGCAGCCAGGCGTGCAAAAGATGGTCAAGGTCTATCTGGCCGTCAAGCGCCGCCTGCAGTCGGGCGACAAGATGGCGGGCCGCCACGGTAACAAGGGTGTGGTCTCGCGTATCGTGCCGGTCGAAGACATGCCGTTCATGGCCGATGGCCGTCCGGCAGACGTCGTGCTGAACCCGCTGGGCGTTCCGTCGCGTATGAACGTCGGCCAGATCCTGGAAACCCACCTCGGTTGGGCGGCCAAGGGCCTGGGCTGGCGCATCGGCGAAATGCTGGCAGCGCAAGCGAAGGCACAGGACCTGCGTGTCTTCCTGGCCAAGATCTACAACGAAACCGGCCGCAAGGAAGACCTGGACAGCTTCAGCGATGAAGAAATCCTGAGCCTGGCGTTCAACCTCAAGAACGGCGTGCCGTTCGCGACCCCGGTGTTCGACGGTGCGCACGAGGAAGACATCCGCCGCATGCTGGACCTGGCGTTCCCGGACGACATCGCTGCCCACCTGGGCATGACGCCGTCGAAGAACCAGGTCACGATGTACGACGGCCGCACCGGCGAAGCGTTCGAGCGCAAGGTCACCGTTGGCTTCATGCACATGCTGAAGCTGCACCACCTGGTCGACGACAAGATGCACGCCCGTTCGACCGGTCCGTACTCGCTGGTGACGCAGCAGCCGCTGGGCGGTAAAGCCCAGTTCGGTGGCCAGCGCTTCGGTGAGATGGAGGTGTGGGCACTGGAAGCCTACGGCGCGTCGTACGTGCTGCAGGAAATGCTGACTGTGAAGTCGGATGACGTGAATGGCCGTACCAAAGTGTACGAAAACCTGGTCAAAGGCGACCACGTGATCGACGCTGGCATGCCTGAATCGTTCAACGTGCTGGTCAAGGAAATCCGCTCGCTGGGTATCGATATCGACCTCGAGCGTAACTAAGAAGCAGACCGAAGGGAAAAGTAAGGCTTGCTTTACGAGCGGGAGTCCCCAATTACTCCCGTTCCCCTTTCAAAATGCCGCTTGGTTTGAGACGCGCTGTAGTCAGCGCGTTTCGCATTGAAATTTAGTCACCTCTGGAGTGATACATGAAAGCACTGCTCGATCTATTCAAGCAAGTACAGCAAAATGAAAGCTTCGACGCCATCAAGATTGGCCTGGCGTCGCCCGAAAAAATTCGTTCGTGGTCGTTCGGTGAAGTCAAGAAGCCCGAGACCATCAACTACCGTACCTTCAAGCCTGAGCGTGACGGCCTGTTCTGCGCCAAGATCTTTGGCCCGATCAAGGATTACGAATGCCTGTGCGGCAAGTACAAGCGCCTGAAGCACCGCGGTGTCATCTGCGAAAAGTGCGGCGTTGAAGTGACCCTGGCCAAGGTGCGCCGCGAGCGCATGGGCCACATCGAACTGGCGTCGCCAACCGCGCACATCTGGTTCCTGAAATCGCTGCCGTCGCGCCTGGGCATGGTCCTGGACATGACCCTGCGCGATATCGAACGCGTGCTGTACTTCGAAGCATATGTGGTCACCGATCCTGGCATGACCCCGCTGAAGAAGTGCCAGATCATGTCGGAAGACGATTACGCCGCCAAGTACGAAGAGTACGGCGACGACTTCACCGCCTACATGGGCGCCGAAGGTATCCGTGAACTGCTGCGCTCGATCGACATCCACCGCGATGCCGAAGCCCTGCGCGTGGAACTGAAGGAATCGAAATCCGAAGCCAAGATCAAGAAATACGCCAAGCGCCTGAAAGTGCTCGAGGCGTTCCAGCGTTCGGGCATCAAGCCTGACTGGATGATCATGGAAGTGCTCCCGGTCCTGCCGCCGGAGCTGCGTCCGCTCGTCCCGCTGGACGGTGGCCGTTTCGCGACCTCCGACCTGAACGACCTGTATCGCCGCGTCATCAACCGTAATAACCGCCTGAAGCGCCTGATGGAACTGCGCGCGCCGGAAATCATTACGCGTAACGAAAAGCGCATGCTGCAGGAAGCGGTCGATTCGCTGCTGGACAACGGCCGTCGCGGCAAAGCGATGACTGGCGCCAACAAGCGTCCGCTGAAGTCGCTGGCTGAAATGATCAAGGGCAAGGGCGGCCGTTTCCGTCAGAACTTGCTGGGCAAGCGCGTCGACTACTCGGGCCGTTCGGTCATCGTGGTGGGTCCACAGCTGAAACTGCACCAGTGCGGCCTGCCGAAGCTGATGGCCCTGGAACTGTTCAAGCCATTCATCTTCAACAAGCTCGAACTGATGGGTCTGGCAACGACCATCAAGGCGGCGAAGAAACTGGTCGAGATCCAGGAACCGGTGGTCTGGGACATCCTCGAAGATGTCATCAAAGAACACCCGGTCATGCTGAACCGTGCACCAACCCTGCACCGTCTCGGTATCCAGGCGTTCGAGCCGGTCCTGATCGAAGGCAAGGCCATCCAGCTGCACCCACTCGTCTGCGCGGCGTTCAACGCCGACTTCGACGGTGACCAGATGGCAGTCCACGTCCCGCTGTCGATCGAAGCACAGATGGAAGCGCGTACGCTGATGCTGGCGTCGAACAACATCCTGTTCCCATCGAACGGCGAACCGTCGATCGTGCCGTCCCAGGATATCGTGCTGGGTCTGTACTACGCGTCGCGCGAGGCGATCAACGCCAAGGGCGAAGGCATGATGTTCCCGGACGTGTCGGAAGTCATCCGCGCGTACGACAACAAGGAAGTCGAACTGGCGACCCGCATCACCGTGCGTATCGTCGAGTACCCACGCGTTGGCGGCACCGATGAGTTCGAGCGTACGGTCACCCGTTACGAAACGACCGTCGGCCGCGCCATCCTGTCGGAAATCCTGCCGAAGGGCCTGCCGTTCAGCGTGCTGAACCGCGCCCTGAAGAAGAAGGAAATCTCGAAGCTGATCAACACGTCGTTCCGCAAGTGCGGCCTGCGTGCCACCGTCGTCTTCGCCGACAAGCTGATGCAGTCGGGCTTCCGTCTGGCAACCCGCGCAGGTATCTCGATCGCGGTCGACGACATGATGATCCCGGACGTCAAGAAGGGCATGATCGCCACCGCCGAAGCGGAAGTGAAGCAGATCGAGCAGCAGTACAGCTCGGGTCTGGTCACGGCCGGCGAGCGTTACAACAAGGTCGTCGACATCTGGGGCAAGACCTCGGATGAAGTCGGCAAGGCGATGATGGACCAGCTGAAAGTCGAGCCGGTCATCAAGCGCGACGGCACCGAAGGCACCCAGGAATCGTTCAACGCGATTTACATGATGGCCGACTCGGGCGCCCGTGGTTCGGCAGCCCAGATTCGCCAGCTGGCGGGTATGCGTGGCCTGATGGCGAAACCGGACGGTTCGATTATCGAAACGCCGATTACCGCGAACTTCCGCGAAGGCCTGAACGTGTTGCAGTACTTCATCTCGACCCACGGCGCTCGTAAAGGTCTGGCGGATACGGCACTGAAAACGGCAAACTCGGGTTACCTGACCCGCCGCCTGGTCGACGTGACCCAGGATCTGGTGGTGATCGAGGACGATTGCGGCACCAGCAACGGTACGCACATGAAGGCGATGGTCGAAGGTGGTGAAGTCATCGAACCGCTGCGCGACCGTATCCTTGGCCGCGTGACGGGCACCGCTGTCGTCAATCCTGAAACCCAGGAAACCGTGTACGACGCCGGCACGCTGCTGGACGAAGACATGGTCGAAGAGATCGAGCGTCTGGGCATCGACGAAGTCAAGGTGCGTACGCCGCTGAACTGCGACACGCGCTACGGCCTGTGCGCCAAGTGCTATGGCCGCGACCTGGGCCGCGGCTCGATGGTCAACAGTGGCGAAGCAGTCGGCGTCGTGGCAGCACAGTCGATCGGTGAGCCGGGTACCCAGCTGACCATGCGTACCTTCCACATCGGTGGTGCGGCATCGCGTGCAGCAGTGGCATCGTCGGTCGAAGCCAAGTCGAACGGTACGGTCCGCTTTACGGCGACCATGCGTTACGTGACCAACGGCAAGGGCGCGCAAATCGTCATCTCGCGTTCGGGCGAAGTCCTGATCACGGACGACCACGGCCGCGAGCGCGAGCGCCACAAGGTGCCGTACGGTGCGACCCTGATCGTCAAGGATGGCATGGTGGTGAAAGCTGGTATCGCCCTGGCAACCTGGGATCCGCTGACCCGTCCGATCATTACCGAATACGGCGGCACGATCCGCTTCGAGAACGTGGAAGAGGGCGTCACCGTTGCTCGCCAGGTCGACGATGTGACCGGTCTGTCGACCCTGGTCGCGATCGATCCGAAACGCCGCGGCTCGGCCGGCAAGGTGCTGCGTCCGCAAGTGAAACTGCTGAACGACGAGAACCAGGAAGTCAAGATCGCCGGCACCGAACACGCCGTGGCAATCGGCTTCCAGATCGGCGCGCTGATCATGGTCAAGGACGGCCAGACCGTGTCGGTGGGTGAAGTGCTGGCACGTATCCCGACTGAATCGCAGAAGACCCGCGACATTACCGGTGGTCTGCCGCGCGTTGCCGAACTGTTCGAAGCACGTTCGCCGAAAGACGCGGGCATGCTGGCGGAAGTCACCGGTACGGTTGCCTTCGGTAAGGAAACCAAAGGTAAGCAGCGTCTGGAAATCACGGACATGGACGGCAACAAGCACGAGTTCCTGATTACCAAGGACAAGCAAGTGCTGGTGCACGACGGCCAGGTGGTGAACAAGGGCGAGATGATCGTGGACGGCCCGGCCGATCCGCAAGACATCCTGCGCCTGCTGGGTATCGAAGCACTGGCCCGCTACATCGTCGACGAAGTGCAGGACGTCTACCGTCTGCAGGGCGTGAAGATCAACGACAAGCACATCGAAGTGATTGTTCGTCAGATGCTGCGCCGTGTGGCGATCGTCGAAGCCGGCGACACCGACTACATCGTCGGCGAGCAGGTCGAGCGTTCGGAGCTGCTGGAAGAAAACGATCGCATGGAAGCCGCAGGCAAACTGCAAGCGACCTACGAAAACGTGCTGCTGGGTATTACCAAGGCATCGCTGTCGACCGATTCGTTCATCTCGGCCGCATCGTTCCAGGAAACCACCCGCGTGCTGACCGAAGCGGCGATCATGGGCAAGCGCGACGGCCTGCGTGGCCTGAAAGAGAACGTCATCGTCGGCCGCCTGATTCCAGGCGGTACGGGCTTGGCATTCCACCGCGCCCGCAAAGAGAAGGAAGTGTGGGAAGCGGAAGAGCGTCAGGCGCTGCTGCAGCAGGAGAAGGCCAATATGGCTGCTGAGCTGCAGGCGATGGAAGATCAGGCGCAGGCGCAGACCACGGAGCATCACGGCGACGCGGAGTAATCGGATCGATTACTGCGTAAGCGCTAGCGAAAACGGCACCCCGAGGGGTGCCGTTTTTTTGCGGAGAAAGATTAAGGATCAACAGCTTCCGCCGGAAATGCTTTCCCCTGTTCTAAGGTTGAAACCCAAGAAAAACCTGTATCCGCCACTCGGCGAATATGCGCACCAAATCCGTCCTTTCCTACGCAGTTGTTCTCCCTTCTCGTCGCTGCAACTTACTCCCTGCACATCCGGATAAAGCGAATCGAAAATCTCTTTCGCCGCTTTGCCCGTTATCTCGACAGCAAGTTTGCGGTCGTTCTTGGTTGGCGCCTGCTCATCACCGAGACTTCCAGAATAGATCGTGTACTCAGCAGTAAGCGGCTTCGCGGGTGCCGGGTAGACAGCCTTGTGTTGCGCACTGGCCGTAGAAAGTATGACGGCGCTCGCGTATTCCATGAATAGACGGATGCTTATTTTGTCGCGGCCGTTATGCTGACGTAGAAGTGGTCGTCGTGGCCTTCCAAGGCTTCACGTCAGATATTCCGGCATCATTGAACAGAATCGATCTGACCGATGGATAAGACCGAAAGATAGCGCCGATTGCCATGGTCATTGCTCCCTCCGAGATATGCACAAATAGTGATTCTCTCGGTCACGCTCTATTCGTGATTTGGCGAAGCGCAAGCAATTGCAGGAGGTCGTCTCCTGCATGTCACAACCCTATTCGGAGGGAGGAGGCCAAAGCATGCATAATTGCCGAGTGTACATCCGACCGGTCCTCGCCCATGACACCTCCACGCATCATTCGCCCCGCACGCGCCGCCGATGCCGGCGCGATCTGCGCCATCTACAACCATTACGTCGCCACTACCATCATCAGCTTCGAGGAAGCGCCTGTGACCGAAGCCGAGATGGCGCAACGCATCGCGGCGGTTGCGGACGCCGATCTGCCCTGGCTGGTCATGCTTGAAGGCGAAACGCTGCTCGGCTATGCCTACGCAACGAAATGGCGGGTCCGTGCGGCCTACCGGTATTCGGTCGAAAGCTCGATCTACATGGCGCCGGAAAGCGCCGGGCAGGGTGCGGGCCGCTTGCTGTACGAGGCGCTACTGGCGGCGCTGCGCGAGCGCGGCCTGCACCTGGTCATTGGCGGAATCGCCCAACCGAACGAAGCGAGCGTGCGCCTGCATGAGCGGCTGGGCTTTCAAAAGGTGGCGCATTTCAGCGAAGTCGGCCTGAAGTTCGGACGCTGGATCGATGTCGCTTACTGGCAGCTGAAACTGAATCGATGACATGAATAGAGCCCGCATCAAAGGCCGGGATTGGCCATTACCCGTCAATGCAGATAGCTACGTCTTTTCTCTAAATATGCATGGCGCCCGATAACTATTTATTCAGCATAAATCAGTAAATACAAAATGCAAGGCGGTTGAAAATAGGTTTTGCCATCAAAAAACTGCAGTGATAGCATCAATGGCCGTTATTTTGATGGCGCAGTTCATGAAATTCTATTCGCATACCTGTTCTATTTACCTGGAGAAGCGTAATGAAGAAATTGAAGAAAACTGTTTTCGCTGCCGCTGTAGCCGCTGGTGTCATGGTCTCGTCGATGGGGCCAGCCTGGGCCCGTCCGACTTATGAAACCTGCCTGGCCATGCAAGAAGCTTGCTACGCAGGCGGCGACTGCGGCACCTTCCGCCGCCTGTGCAGCATCTACGGCCTGGATTAATTCGCAACGGCAGATCAGCCGCACAAGCAGACTATAAAAAGGGGGAGGGATCATAAATTTCTTCAAGAAGGCAGTCTTCTGCGTCGCCGTGGCATCGGGCGTCAGCCTGTCGACCATGGCGCCGGCATTTGCCTTGCCGAGCTTCGAATCGTGCGAAGACATGCGCATGATTTGCGAGGAAACCGGCGAGTGCACGACCTTCAAACGTCTTTGCTGGGTTTATTACCCATAAGTTATTGCTTCATGCTTTGACCTGCGATGGACCGGTACATACCGGTCCATTTTTGCTTTTAAAGTGTACGATCACTCACTTTATGTCACGAGAGATATCGATAATGCTGAAAAGTATACGATCACTCACTTTATGTCATCCAAACGAGCCTTTAGAGTAAAATGTGAGCGTAGACTCACTTTTTACGCTTTTTAGAAGTATGAATGCTAAAATGTGAGCGATGTATCACATTGAGGCCGACATGAGCACATCTGAAACCGTCTCGACCATGGCGCATCTTGGACAACTGGTCCGACAGGTACGTAAGGAACAAGGTCTGACGCAACTCGATGTTGCTGGACTGGCCGGCTTGAGCAACCGCTTTATCATCGATCTCGAACGAGGCAAAGAAACTTTGCACGTACAAAAGGTGTTCGATGTGCTGTCCCTCCTGGGACTGGAGCTGACGGCCAGAAGGAAATCGTGATGGCAACGCGGCTTCCCATTCCCCCTGCCTTATGGGTCTACGGTCCCGATGGCTTGATCGGAACCTTGCACAATACCGATCCACTGTCATTCAGCTACAGCGAAGAATGGTTGCGCAAGAGCGGAGCCGAAGCCATCCATCCCGACGTGCCGCTGCAAGCCGGAACCATCGATACGCCTTATATCGGCGCATTCTTTGAAAACCTCTTGCCAGAAGGCGAGCAGCGCACCATGATCGGCCTGCGTGAACAGGTCAGCACGGTATTCGGCATGCTGGCGCGCATCGGCGGCGAGAGTGCCGGCGCCTATACGCTGCTACCGGAAGGCGAGACGCCGCAGCCGCCCGTCTACCAACCCTTGACCTGGAAACAGGTAAAGGTGCTGGTGCATGCCGATGGCGCCCAGTCGGCCGAGCGCGAAGCCATCGAGCAAGCGGTGAAAGACATGCCCAAGCCACGCATGTCGATGTCCGGCGCGCAGTTCAAGATATTGCTCTATCTGGACGAACAGGGCATGCCGTCGCGTCCCCTGGGGAATGCTCCCTCTACCCATATCCTCAAGCCGGACATCGGGCGTCCTGACATCAAGACCTTCGCCTCGTCCGTCAACGAAACGATCGTGATGCGCGCGGCGGCGCTGTGCGGGCTGCCCACTGCGCGCGTTCATTACCAGCCGATTGCACAGGCCTGTCTCGTCGAGCGTTACGACCGGGTGCGCCAGCAGGATGGCTCCTTGCGCCGGCTGTGGCAAGCCGATTTGTGCCAGTTGCTGGGCGTGCAATCTGGAGCCAAATATGAATATGAAGGAGGACCGGGCTTCAAGGACTGCTACGAAAAACTGTCCCTCTCGGTCCAGCCTGCACCGGACCGGCGCAACCTGTTGCGCTGGCTATTTTTTAATTTGTGCGTCGAGAATAATGATTCCCATGCAAAGAACCTGTCTTTGCTGGCGACCCCGAGCGGGCTGCGCCTGGCGCCGTTCTACGACATGATGTGCACTCGCGTGTATGCCGGGCTATCTCCACAGTTTGCATTCGACATTGCAGGCGAATCGGAACCCGGAAAACTCACGCAGGACCATCTGGTCGAACTTGCCAGGCAGCTCGGCATCGGGACGCGTTTTCTCCAGAAGCTGGCGGTCGACATGGCACGGCAGGTTGGTCCCAACATTGCCGCGGCCGCCGAAGAGATCAAGCCGCACCTGGAGCACAAGGAGCGCATCATGGTGGAGCGGCTGGTGTTCAAAATCACGTCGATCTCGACCAGGCTTGGCAATCGCTTCCTCGGGCAAGAGCCGGAGCCTGACACGCCGCCGGAGCAGGGCGCCGACCGGCCCGGGCATTGACGTTCCGGCCGAGCGCTCCCGATTGCGCGAATCCTCTACACTCATGCGCGTTGTCTCGTTCAAATACTGTCAATGAAAGGGAATGCCATGAAAGCTCAATGGATCTGCGCGGCGCTGCTGTGCTCCACCTACGCCGGCGCAGCCGTGCACGCCGCCGAAATGCGCGCGACGATGAATGCGGTGTCGGATGCCGGCGTCGGCAAGTCGGCCGGTACGGTGACGATCAGCGAAACCAAATACGGGCTGGTGTTCACGCCGAAGCTGGATGGGCTGCCGCCAGGCGTGCATGGCTTCCACGTGCATGAGAACAAGAGCTGCGATACGAACCAGAAGGATGGCAAGCCGGTGCCGGCGGGCGCGGCGGGCGGGCACCTGGATACCACGGGCAGCAAGAAGCACGGGCTGCCGTGGGGCGATGGGCATATCGGGGATTTGCCTGCGCTGTATGTCGAGAGCTCGGGGGCGGCGGGCAATCCGGTGCTGGCGCCGCGCTTGAAGCTGGCCGATGTGAAGGGCAAGGCGCTGATGGTGCATGCGGGTGGGGATAATCATGCGGATCATCCGGCGCCGTTGGGTGGTGGCGGGGCGCGGATTGTGTGCGGGATTATTGAGTGAAATAAAATTTCATTTTTACGGTTGAGCGAAATAATATTTCATTGATCGGCATCGTTTTCATGAGCGTGCCATTCGCATAAGCCGTGCCGCGTGGGCACGAGTCCCACCCTACAAGCCCGGTCATGACTGACCGGGCTTTTGTTTTACAGCGCAGCGATTATTTTGCGGCGGCGCGGATTTTGCCGAAGGCGTCGCCAGCTTTCCAGGCCGGCATCGTCAAGCTGTCGGCGATCATGCGGCCGAGGTTCAGTGTGAACTGGGCCTGCTGCACCATGCCCGCCAAATCCCAGCTCGGGTCGTACTCGTCGCTCACCTGGTGGTAGCGTGCGCGGTAGGCCTTGGCCTTGGCATTGTTCGCTTCCACATTCGACACCCAGGCGCTGCCGCCGCCGACCGAGAAGGCGGGGATGCCGGCTTTCGCGAAGCTGAAGTGGTCGCTGCGGAAGTAGCCACCGGCCAGATCCGGCTTGGCCGGGGCCACCACCAGGCCCATGGCTTTAGCGGTGGCGGCGGCCATGGCGCCCAGTTCGGTGCGCTCGCTGCCCTGCACGCCGATGTCCTTGGCGGCGCCGACGAAGTTCAGGCTGTCGAGGTTCAGGTTGGCGGCGGTTTTATCGGCTGGCCACAGCGGCTTGGCGGCGTAGGCGGCGCTGCCCAGCAGGCCTTGCTCTTCGGCGGCGACCCACAGGAACATCTGCGAACGCTTGGCTGGATGACGCACGGCTTCCTGCGCCATCGCCAAGAGGCCGGCGGTGCCGGAGGCGTTGTCGACGGCGCCGTTGAAGATGGTGTCGCCCTCGGTTCCCTGCTTGCCCATATGGTCCCAGTGGGCGCTGTAGATGACGACTTCGTCCTTCAGCTTCGGATCGGTGCCGGGCACGACGCCGGCCACGTTGTACTCGTTCAGCGTGCGCACGGCGGCGCGCGCTTCGCCTTTTACGCGCGCGTTCAGGGTGACCGGCTTGAAGGCCTTGTTTTCGGCGGCGGCGCGCAGTTTATCGAGATCCTGGCCGGCGGCGGCAAACAACTTGCGCGCGGCGGCATCGGTCATCCAGCCCTGCATGCCGGTGCCGAGGTCGGCGTCGGCCAGCTGGAAGCGCTCGGCGGCGGCCCAGCTGTTCTGCACCACGCTCCAGCCGTAGGAAGCCGAGGCGTCGGTGTGGATCAGGATCACGCCGGCCGCGCCCTGGCGCGCTGCTTCGGCCAGTTTATAGGTCCAGCGGCCGTAGTAGGTCAGGCCGGCGCCGTTGAAGCGCTTCGGCTCGGCGGCGGTCGGCGCCGGGTCGTTGACCATCATGACCAGCACCTTGCCCTTGGCGTCCAGGCCCTTGAAGTCGTCCCAGCCTTCTTCCGGCGCGGTGATGCCGTAGCCGACGAAGACCAGTTCCGCATCCATGGTGTGGTCGGGCTTGGCATCGCCCGGCGCCCAGACCCAGTCGGCGCCGAAGCTCAAGGGCAGGGCCTGGCCGTTGGCGACCACGCCGACGTTGCTCTTTTCCGGCAGCGGACGCACGCCCGCGATCTTGACCTCCTGGCGGAAGCTGTTGCCGTTGGCCGGCTTCAGGCCGGCGGCCATCGCCTGGCTCTCGAGATAGGTCACGGTCAGCTCGCCGCCGCGCTGGCCGGTGCCGCGGCCTTCCATGGCGTCGGACGCGAGGAAGGCCAGGTGGCCGCGCAGCGGCCCTTCCTGGACGGTGGCGGCTTGCGCCTTGTTGGCCGCATGGGCGGGGAAGGCGAGCGCCAGGCTGCTGGCGAGGGCGGTAACGACAACGGAGGAGACGATCTTGTGCATGGAATCCTGCTGCAGTGGTTTATAGGAAGTGCCGCAGCATTGTAGAGCACTAACTAGTAAAACCACAGCATGTCCGCCGAGACTGACGTGCCGCTCCCGGGAATCAGGGCGGGCGCATTCGCCGGCCGTGGCGGCAGCAGGTGCTCGGGCAGCCCGGGCACGATTTCCTTTACCTGCACGCCGAAGATCGGATCGGCTTTCACGCGGATGCGGAAGTGCAGCGTGTCGTCTTCCATGCCATAGGCGATGATCTTCAGGGTCTTGGCTTCCTTGTCCAGCAGGGTGCGTCCGTTCATGGTGGCGCGCAGCACGCGTGCGTTGATCACGTCCAGCCGGATCTCGGGCGCGCGGTTCTTCGACGACAGCGTGAAGTCGGCATGCCGGTTCGGCGCCTTGCCGTTCCTGAGTACGCGGATGAAGGGGAATTCCAGCCCTTTGCGCGGGGCCCAGGCATACCACTGTTCCGGCTCGCTCCAGCCGAACACGCTGACGAAATAATGCGGCCGCGTGAGGTTGGCGAACAGCGTGCGCTCCCAGTCGTCGAGCGGGCCGGCGGGTTTCAGCCAGTAGGCGTCCCAGCTCGGCATGTCCCGGTAGTACACGAGATTGTTGGCGCGCGCCGATGGTGCTTCACGCGCTTCGTCGGCGCTGCCGGCCAGGGCCAGTCCGCCCAGTCCGAGCAGCAGCAGGGTGCGCGCCACGTAGCGCCGCGCGTGCGCCGCCAGCAGCAGGGTCGACACGCCCAGCAGCAGCGCCAGCATCGCCACCGGCAGGTTCATGCGCTGCGGCGAGAGCACCAGGAAGCTGTCGCGCAGCGCCGGCGGCACCAGCACCACGGCCGGCGCCACGCCCAGCACCAGCAGGGCCAGGCGCGCGGCCGGCGGCCAGGCTTGCACGCGCCCCGCATGCAGGCCGGCGCAGCAGGCCAGGGCCGCCAGCAGCGGCCAGGCAAGCAGGTAGCTGGCGCCGGGCGCGAGCCAGCTGGCCAGCAGCAGCACGAGCGTCAATGCGCCGAGCGCGGCCAGCGCCGCCGCCATGGCGCCGGTATGGCGCTGCAGCCAGCGCTGGGCGACCAGATAAAAGGCCGCCGCCAGCGCGGACACGCCCAGCAGGTAGGCCAGCGCATGCAGGGGCGCGGCCGGATTCCAGGCGCGGTGCAGCGCGGGCACGTGCATCCACAGCTGCCAGGCGCCGATGCCCAGCACCACCGCCAGCGCCGGCACCAGGAAAGCCGCCTGCACGAAGGGCGTGTAGCGCATGCCGGCATGCCGCCAGGCCAGGCGGCCCGCGCCCGCCAGCAGCAGGCAGCTAAAAAAAGCGAGCGGCCACGCCAGGGCTGCGCTGTAGTGGACGGTGGCGCCGAAGGGCAGCTCGAAATACACCTGGCCATTACCGATGCGCGGGTCGAGCCGCGCCTGTCCGAAGTACTGCACCAGGCGCAGCATCGCACTGCCCATGTGCTGCAGCGTGGCCGGCTGCAGGCGCGCCAGCGTATCGAGTTCGCCCGCGCGGTCCAGCGGCAAGCCGGTGTTCGCAAACTGCAGCACCGGCACCCGGAGTTTGTCGAGTGCGCCGATGCGCAGCGCGCCCGGCGCCAGCTGGTGGATCTCGTGCATCAGCGAAGAACCGCGCACCTCGGGCACGGCGCGGCGCCAGCCGTCGATGGCCGCGCTGTTGGCGTTGCGCGTGTTGTACAGGATGAGCGGGCCGCCGCTGCCGCCGCCATCGAAGCGCAGCGCCAGACTCACGTCGCGTGCCCACGGGTGCTGCTCGGCGAAGGCCTGCATGCCCAGGCTGCCGGCGCGCTCGCCGTCCGCAAAGAGCACGATCACATCGTTTGCCGGCGTCGAACCGTGGCGCAATGCGCGCAGCATCTCCAGGCTTGCCGCCACCGGCATGCCGCCGCGCGCCACGCCCAGGCTGCCGCGGTCGCTGTCGTAGTACACCGCCAGCAGCAGGGCAGGGCGGCGCTGGCGGTCCGCGTTGCTGCTATCCGTGCCGGGCACCCGCACCAGCACGTTGTGCACCACGCCGACGATGGCCTCGTAGTTGGCGTTATAGTCGACGTAGTTCTTCTGCACCACGGTGCGCTGCACCTGCGGCGCGTAGCCCAGCGCCTGCAACTGCCCCACGATGTGTTCGCGCGCGCGGCGGTTGGCGTCGCTGGCGATCGGCCGCGGCGTCTGCGGCATCGCTGCCAGCTGGTCGAGGGCGCGCGCAGCCGAGAAGCGGTCGGCTGGCGCATCGTGCGCGAGCGGTTGCTGCTGGCGCTGGCGCGCGGGCGCGCCGTGGTCGCGCAGCGCCAGCCAGGCCAGCAGCGCAAGGAACAGGAAGGCGATGAGGCCGGCCAGGGCGCCGGCATGGGCGCGCTGTTGTTCGTGTTCGTGTTCGTGCTCGTGGGCGTGATCGGAAATCATCCAGGCTTCTCAAAAAGGGCGCAAAAGGGCGCAAAAAAAGCCCGCCAGGCTGAGACGTGGCGGGCAAAGAGGGGAGAACCGATTCAGTCGCCCAGCGTCCAGACAAAGGCCAGCTGCCCCCATCCGGCTTCGGCCACGCCGTTGTTGGTGGCGGGCTTGAACTGGCACATGCTCAGGGCATTCAGGGCGGCCTTGTCGAGGTCGCGCGAGCCGCTGGATTTCTGCACGCGGGCAGTCGCTACGCGGCCGTCGGTGCCGATCAGGAGGGCCAGGACCACGGTGCCGCTGTCGCCGTTGCGGGCGGCGCGCGCCGGATACGTGGGTGTTGCGCAGCCGCTGGCTTCGGCCAGGGCGATGGTCCGCACTGTGCCGCTGCTTGTTCCGCTGCCGGTACCACTGCCCGAGGCGGGGGCCGTGGGCTCGACCCTGGCCTCGCTTGGCGTGGGCTGCGGCGGCAGCGGGTCGGCCTCGAAGGTGGTGCGCACCGGGTTCTCGACCGGCGGCGGCGCGATCTCGATCTCGACCTTCGGCACCACGATGTCGGGCGGCGCGAGGCGCTGCACCGGGGTAGGCGGGTCGGGCGGCAGCGGTGGCGGAACGGGCGGCTGCGGCGTCGTGAAGACCGTGTCGGGGTCGGTCAGCTTGGGAAGCGAGAGCACCCTTCCGTTCATCATGTTGACGACGCCGATCGCGATCAGGGCGTGCAGCCCGGCGACGAGGGCGAACTTGCCGGCCTTGTTGCCGTTATCGTGGTACGCGGGTGAGAAATGCATGACGTTCTCCTTTAGGAAAGAATATCTGTCTGCTATCTGTTGGAAGTAATATATGCCATCAATTGGTAATTGGTAAAGCGATTTGTCAGCATTCGTGCGCCCGGTCCGAAAAGCATGCAAAGCCGGGCCCGGGCAGAGAGGAAAGGCCGGCTCGCTTCGCCCTGCGTTGTATGAAATAATCAAGCTGCAGAGCGCCGTTGTTCTGCCCATTGGCAGGCGCCGCTACCACCTTCTGGCAAGCGGCCGGCCGCAACACTAGGGAGATACCAGGTGAAAACCAAAGCAATCCGCGTCATGCTGGCCGACGACCACCCGATCGTGATGACCGGCTTCGCCATGTCGCTGGCCGCCGAAGGCATGGAAGTGGTGGGACAGGCGCGCACGCCGGATGAAGCGATCGCCCTGTATGCCGAATGCAAGCCGGACGTGGTGATCCTCGACATCCGCTTCGGTACCGAACTCACCGGCCTGGACGCGGCCCAGCAGATCCTGAAGGCCGATGCGCATGCGAAGGTGGTCTTCCTCAGCCAGTTCGACCAGGACAGCCTGATCAAGGAAACCTACCGCATCGGCGCCCACGCCTTTGTCACCAAGGATTGCGACCCGGCCGACCTGGCCGCCGCCGTGCGCCAGGCGCATGCGGGCAAGCTCTACTTCCCGCCGCAGATCGCCGAGCGCCTGGCCAGCATCGCCGTGCGCGGCGACGTGTCGCCGCAGTCGCAGCTCGACGAGCGCGGCCTCGAGATCTTCAAGATGATGGCCGAGGGCCTGACGAATGCCGAGATCGCCGAGCGCCTGAACCTGTCGACCAAGACCATCAGCAATACCAGCCAGTCGATCAAGGAAAAGCTGGGCGTGGAGCGCCAGGCCCACATTACCCGCCTGGCCGTGAAGTACGGCCTGATCGAGCCCTGAGCCGCGATGCGCCGCGTCGCGCATTCCCTGCGCAGGCTGCTGGCAAGCCTGGCCCTCGGTTTGGCCGCCTGCAGCGCCACGGCTGCGCCGCCGGATAAGGCCCAGGGCTACCGCTTCGAGATCGTCACCGGCGACGACAGCGCCGTCAGCGCGCGCATCGCCGAAGACCTGTACAAGCGCCTGGTGCCGACCTTTGCCGCCTTCCGCACCGAGCTGGCGCAGAAGCGGCGCATGGTGACGATTGCCATCGGCCCGGACGCATTGCGCCAGGCAGTGGCGCGGCGCTGCGACTGCGTGGTGATCGCAGCCTTCACTTCGAGCCAGGTATGGCGCTCGGTCGTCGGCGCATTGCCGCCCGCGCGCGCCGCCCTGAACACGGCGGTGTACGCCGAGCCGGCGCCGCTGGATCAGCTGCAGCTGGCCAGCCTGCTGTACCGGCGTCCGGTGCGGGTGGCGGCCATCGTCGGCCAGGATGCGGACACGTTCGTCCACGCCCTGCAGGGCAAGGCCGACCTGGTGCGCGCGGCGCCAAGCGACGACATCGGCGAGCTGCTGGGACGCGTCAAGCGCAGCGAAGCGCTGCTGGCGCTGCCGGACAGTGCGGTCTACAACCCCGAGAACGTGCGCAGCATCCTGCTCGCCACCTACCGCCGCAAGCAGGCGGTGATCGGTTTTTCGGGCGACATGGTGAAGGTGGGAGCACTGGCCACCACCTATTCCGACATCGAGGACATCAACGCCCAGGTGGCGGAAGTGGCGGCCGCCTTTGTCGCCAGCGGCGAGCTGCCCGCACCCCAGTTCCCGCGCTACTTCCGCACCACGATCAACGAGGGCGTGGCGCGTTCGCTCGACATCGTGGTCGGCAAGGACGCACGCGGCTTTGCCAGGCCGCGGCCATGAGCCTGCGCCGCCTCGTGCAGCCCTGGCGCAGCTGGAGCATCGGCCTGCGCATGGCCTTCATCACCATGCTGCCGGTCGCGTTCCTGTTCACTTCCTTTCTCTGGTATTCCTGGTACGCGCACCGGGCCCAGGTGGCCGAGGAGCTGGCCGAGCGCGGCCGCATCCTGGCGCGCGCGCTGGCCGAGACCAGCGAGTACAACGTCATCTCCGGCAACCTGACGGACCTGCGCCTGACCATCAACGGCCTGGTGCAGTCCGATAAAAGCATCTACCGCATCGACGTGGTCGACGCCACCGGCAAGCGCGCCGTGCGCGTGACCTCCGAGAGCGCGCTTGATTCCGAACCGCACTACTACGAAGCGGCCATCCGCAAGCAGGTGGTGTGGATCAACCTGTTCACCGACAACGGCATCCCGCACGTCTCGGCCTCCAGCGACACGCGCCCGCCCACGCTGACCACCGAAGTGGTGGGGGCGGTGCGCGTGACCATGTCGCCGGCGAACATGCTGGCCAAGCAGACGCGCCGCTTCCAGGTGGAAGTGGCGATGGCGGCGCTGGCGCTGGCCGCCAGCGGTGTGCTGGCCTGGGTGCTGGCGCGCTCGCTGATCCTGCCGCTGCGCGACGCGATTGGCGCCTTGCGCGAAATCCGCGGCGGGAACTACCGCATCGAGCTGCCGGTGACCACCGGCGGCGAGATCGGCGAGCTGCAAGGCTCGATCGGCGAGATGTCGGTGGCGCTCGACCAGTCCAAGCAGGACCTGGAAAACAAGGTGGCGGCGCGCACGCAAGACCTGCTCGAATCGCGCAACGAGGCACTGCGCGCCGACGCCGACAAGCGCAAACTGATCCAGAAGGTGAACAACATCATCGAGGACGAGCGCAAGAGCATCGCGATCGAGATCCACGACGAACTGAACGCCTCGCTGATCGCGGTGCGGCTGGAGGCGCAGAGCATCGCCATGCTGTCGGCCAGGGCGCCGGCCGGCCCCGAGGTTGAGGACATCCGCAACAAGGCGCAGGCCATCACCAAGCTGGCGCTCGATTTGTACGCCAATGGCCGGCGCCTGGTGCGGCGCCTGCGTCCCGAGGTGCTCGACATGCTGGGCCTGCACGGCGCGGTGGAAGAGATGCTGCGCCACTACGACAGCGGCTCCGGCTGCCGCTTCGCCTTCCACTCCGAGGGCGACTTCTCGCGCCTGGGGAACGAGCTGGCGATTTCCGCCTACCGCATCGTGCAGGAAGCGCTGTCGAACGTGATGAAGCACGCGGGCGCCAGCTTCGCCCAGGTCAGCCTGGTGCTCGACGACGACGAAAATGTGCTGCGCATCGCGGTCGAGGATGACGGCCAGGGCTTCGAGCCGGCCCTCCGTTCCGAAGGCATCGGCATCATCGGCATGCGCGAGCGCGTGTACGCATTGCGCGGTGCGATCGCCCTACGCTCGGCGCCGCAGCGCGGCACCACGGTTGCCATCACCCTGCCACTTTCCGCCGCCAGTGCTGTATCGTAGCGGCTCGATTTTCTCTCCCTGCCGGAACCTCCCATGCCGAACGAAATGAAGACGCCCTACGAACTGGGCAACCAGAACCAGACCACCACCTGGAGCGACTGCATCGCCTGGTACGAAGCGCTGGCGCGCGATTACCCGGGCGTGCTGCGCTTCGGCACCATCGGCACGTCGGACGCTGGCCTGCCGATCCACGCCGGCGTGGTCAGTGCCGACGGCGTGTTCGGGCGCGAGCAGATCAAGGACAGCGGGCGTCCGGTTTTCTTCAACAACAACGGCATCCACCCGGGCGAACCCGAAGGCGTGGACGGCTGCATGGCGCTGGTGCGCGACTTCTGCACCCAGCCGGCGCGCCTGGCGGCGCTCGGGGAGACCGTGTTCATCTTCATCCCGCTGTACAACGTCGACGGCAGCATCAACCGCGCCAACACTTCGCGCGTGAACCAGGACGGCCCCGAGCAGTTCGGCTTCCGCGGCAACAGCCGTCATCTCGACCTGAACCGCGATTTCGTCAAGTGCGACACGTTGACGGCCCAGGTCTTCAACCGCTTCTTCACGGCCTGGGACCCGGACGTGATGGTCGACACCCACACTTCCAACGGCGCCGACTACAGCTACACGATGACCCTGATCCACACCCAGCCCGACAAGCTGGGCGGAGAGCTAGGCGGCTTCCTGCGCGACACCATGCTGCCTGCGCTGTACGCCGACATGGCGCAGCGCGGCTGGCCGACCTGCCCCTACGTGAATCCGGTCAAGGACAGCCCGGACCACGGCATTGCCGACTTCCTGGAAACCGCGCGCTTCTCGACCGGCTATGCGGCCCTGCACCACACCATCGGTTTCATGCCCGAGACCCACATGCTGAAACCCTTCCAGGACCGCTACGAGTCGATGCGCGCCCTGGTCGAGAGCGCGCTCGACTTCACGGTGCAGCACGCCGCCCAGATCCAGGCCCTGCGCCGCGCCGCCAAGGCCGCCAGCCGCACCCGCGCCGAATGGCCGATCCACTGGGCCATGGACGAAACCAACCCGGGCAGCTTCCGCTTCAAGGGCTACGAGGCCAAGTACAAGCCGAGCGTCCTGGGCGGCTACACGCGCCTGCACTACGACCGCAACAGCCCCTGGGAACGCGACATCGCCTGGTACAACCGCTTCAACGCCGACATCACCGTGCCCGCGCCAACAGCCTATGTGATCCCGCAAGCCTGGCGCGAAGCCGTTGAGCGCCTGCAGCTGAACGGCGTGCAGCTTGAACGCGTCGACGCCGACCGGATGCAGGAGGTGGATTACTACCACATCGCCTCGGTGGCATCGCGCCCCAACGCCTACGAAGGCCACCTGTTCCACGACGACGTACAGCTGGAAAGGCGCCGCGCCCAGGTGCTGCTGCGCGCCGGCGATTACATCGTCCCGCTCGACCAGGAGCAGGCTCGCTACGCCGTCGAGACCCTGGAACCCCTGGCCCACGACAGCTTCTTCCGCTGGGGCTTCTTCAACAGCGTGCTGGAAAAGAAGGAAGCCTATTCCGACTACGTGTTCGAAGACGAAGCCGAACAGCTGCTGCGCGACGAACCGGAACTGGCTGCGAAGTTCAATGACTGGAAAGCCGCGAACCCCGGCCTGCTGTCGAACCAGGAAGCCGTGCTGGACTTCATCTTCGCCAACTGCGCCAAATACCGCGAACCCGAATGGCGCCGCTACCCCGTCTTCATGATCGCCTAAGCTTGATAGTCGCGGTACGGATACTCGACATCTCCCGTAGGGTGGGCTCTCGAGCCCACGCGGATCAAACCTACCAATAACGGCACAGGCAACAGCCCCGATACCGCATGAACATCGGGCACACGCCACCAAGAGAAAAACAATGAGACACCCCACCATCACCGCTCTCTGCCTCACCCTGGCCACCGCCGCCCACGCCGCCCCATCCCCCGGCCAAACCTTCTTCACCCAGAACTGCGCCAGCTGCCACACCGTCGACAACAAGCTCTCCCCACTCGCCGGCCCCGGCCTGTTCAACGTCGTCGGCCGCAAAGCCGCCGCCGTCTCCAATTTCAACTACACCGATGCATTAACCAAAGCCGGCGCATCAGGCAAGACCTGGACTCGCGAAGAACTCGACGTCTTCCTGCGCGACCCGAACAAGGACGTCCCCGGCACCGCAATGCCGATCGGCGTGCCCGACGCCAGACAGCGCGCCGCCGTCATCGCCTACCTCGCCAACCAAACCGGCCAGGCCGCCGCGCCAATAACAGCAAGCGCCAAACCAGCCGACCAGGCCGGCGCCTGGACCCAGGACAAACCCGGCGACCTGCACCACATTAAGCCGACTGAACTGATCAAACCCTACGCCAGCGACAGCGCCGGCAACGGCCCGAAACTCGCCGCCCGCCCCGACGGCGCCATGCCCGCCGTCCCGCCAGGCTTCACAATCGGCATCTACGCCGACAAGCTCGGCAAATCGCGCCTGCCGCTGCGCGCGCCGAACGGCGACATCTTCCTGTCGGAAGCCGCGAAAGGCCAGGTTACTGTCCTGCGCTCGAAGGATGGCGTCAAGGCCGACACCGTCAGCGTCTACGCCACCGGCCTGTCGCGCCCCTATGGCATGGCCCTGTGGCCGGCCGACAAACCACAGTACCTGTACGTCGCCAACGTCAACTCGGTGGTGCGCTACCCCTACAGCAGCGGCGACCTGAAGGCGAAGGGCGAACCCGAAACCGTGATCGAGAAGATCAGCGACACCAGCGGCGGCCACGTCACGCGCACCATCGCCTTCTCGAAGGATGGCAAGACGATGTTCCTGTCGGTCGGCTCGGCCACCAACGTCGCTGCCGGCATCGGCGCCCAGCCGCCGCAGCCGCTGGCGCAATGGGAAGCAAAGTATGGCGTCGGCGCCGCCTGGGGCGAGGAGACCGAGCGCGCCGCCGTGCTGGCCTTCGACGCCGACGGCAAGAACCGCCGCGCCTATGCCAACGGCCTGCGCAACTGCGTCGGCATGATCGTGCACCCGGCCACCGGCGACTTGTTCTGCAGCGTGAACGAGCGCGACGAACTGGGCGACAACCTGCCGCCCGACTACATCACGCGCGTCAAGCAGGGCGGCTTCTATGGCTGGCCGTGGTACTACATCGGCGCCAACGAAGACCCGCGCCTGAAGGGCATCCGCCCGGACCTGAAGAACAAGACCATCGTGCCCGACACCCTGATCCAGTCGCACTCGGCGCCGCTGGGCATGGTCGTCTATCAGGCGCCAAAGGGGGCGCAGCACGCCTTCCCGAAAGAGTACGAGGGCGACATCTTCCTGGCCCTGCACGGCTCCTGGAACCGCGGCATCCGCACCGGCTACAAGGTGGTGCGCGTGTTCATGAAGAACGGCGTGCCGACCGGGCAGTACCAGGACTTCATGACCGGCATGGTGCTGAGCGACCGAGACGTGTGGGCACGCCCTGCGGCCGTCGAAGTGGCGGCCGATGGCGCGCTGCTGGTGGTCGACGATGGCGGCGGCGTGGTGTGGCGGATCGCGCCGGCGCGCTCGAACTGAGCGCATACAGGTTCCGGTAAGCGCAGGCGTCGGCGGGGGATGGCTACCGGCGCGGCGAAGCAGCGGCAGGCAGAACAGGCACATGTCAAGTATGTAGTTTCCGTGTGGAAATGTTAAAATGATGCGATACACATTTTCTCGTCTCGACGCGCCTCATCGCATCCATTGGCATCTGCCTGCCACACGATTTACCTGGAACGTAACATGTCCGTATCCCAAGGCGATTCTGCTGCCAAATCGCGCTTTAACTATCTCCTTTGCATCGACCTCGTCGCTTTAGTGTCCATCCTCGTGATCGCCGGCCGTCCTGAAGCGCTGGCGATCACGGTCAGCGCGATCATCATCTGCGTGGCCGCCCTGGCGTACCGCGCCACCCTGGGCGTCAAGTCGTATGTCGCGAATGCGGCAGCCAAGGCGAAATCGGCGCGCACTGCCTCCCAGCAGGCGCGGCGCATGCCCGCCGCCACCCCGGCCGTGCCGGTCAAGCCAGGCAGCCGGTCCTGGCTACGCGACTCCGAGTAGGGGAACACGCAGCCGCGCAACCGGTTGCGCGTACACCTCGCGATACAGGTCGTGCATTTCCTGCGCCAGCTCCGGGTCGCAGGTTTCGGCATCGCACACGCAGCGTCCCGCGCCATATTCGCAGGCCCCCGGTTCGTGCAGCCGCACGGGCGCCAGGCGCGCCGTTCCCACTCGCTGCACATGGGCCAGCAGCGAGGCATCCTTGCGCGGCTCTGCGGTGCACACCGCCACGAACAGGATGCGTGCTTCCGGATTGACGGTGCGCGCCGCGTTCAGGCGCCTGGCCAGCGTGTACTGGCCGGCCAGGTCGATTTCTCCGCCCCGCACCGGCACCACGATCACGCGCGCCGCGGCCAGCACGCAGCGGCATTCCTCGGTATCGCGCGCACCCGCATCGACCACGATGTCGTTGAACAGGCGCCGCAGTCCGGCCAGCTTGCCGGCGACGCCACGCGTGCCGAGGCTGCGTACGTCGAGCCAGGGCCGGATGCGCGCCGCGCTGCGCGCTTCGCCCCACAGGTAGCCCCCATGCCAGAGCCCGGTCATGGCCAGGCAGACTTTGCGTCCGCTGCGCGCGCGCAGCACCGCGAGATTGCGCGCCACGATGCTGCGGTCGGCGCTGGCGTGCTGGTTGACGACGGCGATGATCATGCTTGTCTCTGCTGGAGTCGGGAGGCAGTCCAGCTTAGCGAGAGTGCGGTAAATAGACTGAAAAGGGTGGGGGCATGGGCGTAAAAACCGGGTCAACGGGCGGCAGGGAAGGGGCTGGCCGCAGCGCTGTGCATGCGGCGCGCATAAGGCGATTTATGTAGGGAGCGTAGTGCTTGACTTGCATCACGTGCGATGCGATGTTGCCATTGCTGCTGAGTTAAAAAATGTCACATTCTGGCTCGGTGCGCATTCGACGATTGATTCTTTTGGAGACAAATATGAACAAGAAGTTGGCAACGCTGCTGTTTGCAATTGGTCTGGGCATGGCGGGCGGTTCCGCGCTGGCGTTCGGCCCCCTGGATCCACCTTCCTGCGCCCAGCAATGCTTCACCGTTTTCAAGGCTTGCAAGGCTGCCGGCGTTCCTGAAAGCGAATGCCAGATGGACTTTTCGTCTTGCAGGGATCGCTGCGGCATCTGATCGCTTGTGTCCGGCCGCGCCTGGCAACACGGGCGGCGGCATGATTGTCCCGGCAAATCGCTGCCGGAAGTGACAATGCGTGAGTTTTCCAGGCGGCATCGCAAGGCATAATGCGCGGTCAAGCGCATGTTGCACTGCGGGACCGTTGGGACCACCGCTACAACCGGTGTTCCCCGGCATCTACCCGTGCCCACTTTCGGAGAACACCATCAATCCGTCCATTCGTCTCGAACACCTGCCGCGCGCGCTGATCCTGGCCGCCTCCCTGCTGGCCGCCGGCTGCGCCGTGCAGCCGAACAACCGCGGCGGCGTGCTGATCGGCCTGGATACGGCCGAGCTCTTCGGCAAGCAGCTGGGCGGCTTTCGCCTGGCCGACGGCACCCTTGGCTCGCTGCGCCACGATCCCTCGACCGGGGCCTTTTCGGTGAAGATCGGCAGCTACCGCGTGGTGCCGCTGCCGAATGCGGTAGGGGCGCGCATCGCCATGGTGGCGCAGGTGGAATCGCGCCTGGTGGTGATCGTCGAGACCCAGGAACGCAACTGCCACTACAAGTACACGCTGATGGCCATCGAAGGCACCGATGTGCTGCAGTGGGGCTTCGGGAATTGCCAGGACCGGCCCCAGGCCACGCTGGACGAGGATGGCCGCGCGATCTACATCGACTTCCCCGAGCACAACAGCCTGAAGCGCTACAGCTACATGGACCAGCGCCTGTATTCGGGCCGGGCGCCGGCGCCGGCGGGTGTGAACATGGCGGTGCGTCCCTACGCCGACGAGAACCTGCGTCCGACCTTTCCGATGCCGCCGGCACGCGGCGATGGCCGTCCCGGCACTGCGCCCGGCCTGGCTGCGCCGAACCGCACGGGCATCGCCGGCAGCGGCGGCCGCGTGATCCCGGCGCCGCCGCAGCGCGCCGCCCTGGCCGGCAATAAGGCGCCGTCCGCGCCGCGCGACAACCCGACCTCACGCGACACCACGGTCGCACGCGACACCACCCCGCAGCGCAAGCGCAGCGACGAGCTGCCGCGCGGGCGTCTCACCATTCCGGACGAGGAAATCAAGCCGGTCCGCATCGACCTGAGGAAGTAAGCCACGATGCGCGCCCAACAACTCAAGCAACTGGTCTTCCTGATCCTGCTGACCGTGGTCTACCTGTGTTTCGAGCTCGGCTTCAATGCGCGCCTGCTCGACGTGGTGGGCGGGAATGCGGGCCCGCACGACGTCGAGCGCCTGGAAGTATATGGCCGCACCCTGTCCGGCGTGGCCGCGGCGCTGGTGCTGCTGCAGGTGATGCTGCGGCGCCGCCTGCACAGCCAGTCCTCGTATCCTTCGCTGCTGCGTATCGCGGTCGGCTGCCTGTTGGTGGCCGGCGCCGTTTTCTTCTCGATCAAGATCTTCGTCGACGTATCGGTGGCCACGCGCGAAGCCGAGTTCCGGCGCGTGGCCTACAACACCATTCTGCTGCAACGCTCGCTGGTGAATGGCCAGGCCGAACTCGATGGCCTGGTCGACGACAAGCTGCTGTTCGCCCAGCCCGAGGGCAAGGCCTTCCTGGCGCTGTTTCCCCTCCTGGCCCTGTCGAGCTCGACCCTGGACGAGCGCATGAAGGGCACCAAGGACCAGGTGATCGGCAACATCGTGCGCAGTTCGAAGACCGGCCAGCAGTACTACGAGGACTACCTCGAAGCGATCAAGCGCACCCACACCAACTGGCAGAAATATGCGCGCATTCCGTCGGCCTCGAACGACGACCTGCAGCACGAGCAGGACAAGGCCTGGCAAGATTACGTCGATTCGCTGCGCAAGCATAACTGGACGCCCTACACGGTGCCGGGCTACCGCCGCGCCGCAGTGGTGAAGAAGGTGCGCCAGAAGGTGCCGGTGAGTGCGCGCTGGGACCCATCCGACGAAGTGGCCTTCCGCGACGCCGTCGAGCAGCGCTACCGCAAGTCGACCAGCGGCATCGTGGTCGGACGCGACCGCATTCCGCCGGGGTTGTCGTTCGCGCAGTTCGTGGCGCGTCCGGGCGTACAGGGCCAGCTGCGCGAAGCGCTGGCGCTGCCGGCCGGCGCGACCGTGGCGCACGACTACGGCAGCGCGGCCGAATTCAAGCGCCTGTACGAGGCGATGGTCGGCAAGGCGGTGCGCGACAAGCGCGCCAGCTACGACTCGGATGCTGCGCAGTTCGAATACGGCGCGCGCCTGTTCAAGGACGGCAACGAGGCGGCGCGCGCGGCCATCGTACCGCCGGTTGCGCTGGCGTTTTCGCTGCTGGGCGCGATCGGCCACTTCTCGAAGCTGCTGTACCTGGTCGCCACGCTGGTGCTGCTGCTGCGCAGCCCCGGCCAGGACACGCTCAGCCGGCGCGCCGGCTGGACCGCCATCGCGGTGCTGGTGGCCGCGTTTGCCGGCGTCTGGCTGCTGCTGTCGTTCGTCGAGAACCGCATCACGCGCAGCGAGCTGTTCGTCCAGATGATGGAACAGTCGCGCGCGCCGGAAGAGGGCGATACCGGCTGGACCCGCACGCGCAAAGCCTTGATAGGCAACATCACCCACGTGGTAGCGGTGGGGCAGGGCTACAGCTATCCCGTCAATGAAGCGATCCGCGTCACTCTCTTGCAGGACCTGAACTATGGCTATGAACCCACACCGTAAATCCGCGCTCGCCGCAGTGCTGCCGGCTGCGCTGTTATCTGCACTGTTGGCCGCCGCGCCCGTGCAGGCGGACTGCCTCGGCATGCAGATCCATTCGCACCGCGGCAATGGCCAGGCGCCGGAGAATTCCCTGGGTGCGCTGCGCGCGGCCTACGCCGGCGGCTTCGACGGCGTCGAGACCGATTTGCAGATGCTGGGCGACCGTGAATGGGTGGTGCACCACGACCAGGCCACTGGCCGCGTGGTGCGCACCGCGGCGCCGGTGCCGGTGAACAGCCTGCGCAGCGCCGACTGGCGCGCCGCGCGCATGACATTGCGCGGCGCGGTGACCGGCGAGGCGCCGCCTTTCGCCAGCGACCTGGCGCAGCTGGCGTCCAGCTACCCGCAGGGCACGCTGAACGCCGAGATCAAGACGGTGGCGGCCTGCCAGGACGTCGGCGCGCTGGTGCAGCAGCTGCGCGGCGAAGTCGGGCATGGCAACTGGTTCCTGACCTCGCCGGTAGAGGGCAACCTGCGCTGCGCGCGCCAGGCCGACCGCGAAGGTTACCTGGGGCTGATCGTGCTCGATCCGCGCAATGCCCAGGCACTGGGCAATTCGCGCGCCACGCGCTTCGTGGCCAGCCACGCCCAGGCGCCGCGCCTGGACCGCAACTGGCTGAGCAATCTGCAGGGGCGGGTGGGAGCGCCGGTGGGCGTGCACGTCGATGCGCGCACGCTGGAGGCGAACCGCAACTTGCTGAACGACGCGGCGGCGCTGGCCATGCCGGTGTTCGTGTATGCGGTGGACGGGGACAGTGCGCTGGCGTCCGCCTTGCAGAAGGCGCGCCGTGCGACGGGGATGTGGCCGAGCGGGGCGATCATCGATGGCGGCGCTGAAGCATTCTGCGCGAAGCTGAGGTAGGTAAGGGGCGGCATGGCCGCCCACCTTACGTGCCCTACATCTCCGCCAGCACCGTGCCGCGCGCATCCAGCAAGCGCACCTTCAGCACCTGCAGCTTGATGCGGCGGTTGCTCGGATCGGCGTCCTGGGCATACGCATAGGTCTCCAGGCGCAGCGGTTTATACGAACTCAGGTAGCCCTCGATCTCGCGCGCCTTGGCTTCGTCGGTCACCTTGAAGGCGGAGAAGTCGGCCGCGTTGGTGGTGGCCAGCGTGTACTGGCTGTTGTCGTTGAAGAAGGTGTAGCGGTCGTCCGAGAAGTCGTTGATGGCAAAGGATTTCTTTTCGAAGTCGTAGCGCTGCAGCAGGCGGCTGTCCTGCTGGTCGACGATGACGTAGCGGCCGTTCTTCGCGCCGGCGATCTCGCCGTCGATGCGCGGTTGCAGCGCCTTCAGGATGTCGCGCTGCTGGAAGCTGTCGCTGGTGCGGCGGTATTCGTCGGAATAGGTCTTGGCGATCTCGTCGTAGGGCGCCGGCATGTTCGACAGCGCGTAGTACATGAACATCACCTGGTGGCCGCTGTCGATCTTGCGGTAGGCACTCAAAGGCGTGGCCGGGTCGCCCTTCGGCAGGGTGGCGGCCACGGCCTTGTTGACGGCTTGCGGGTTCTGCAGGTCGGCCAGGCTTGCGGGGGCAGCAGATGCGGCCGCAGGTGCGGCGGCGGCCGGTGCTTCATCCTTCTTGGAGCAGGCGGCGAGGCTGAAGGCGAGGGCGATCTGGACGGCGAGGATGGTGGTCTTTTTCATGGTTGTGCTCTGGAGGTTAAGGGTGGCAAGGTTGAGGGTGGATTAACGTTGACGGAGTGCGCGCAGGCCGATCCAGGCCAGGTACAGGGCGGCGGCCAGCGACACATACACGCCGAAGCCAACCGAGACGGCCTGCATCACTTGTTTCATCATGGCGCCGACGATGTCGCCCATCTGGCTGCCGCCGAGGCCGCCCATCTGCTCGGTGGCGGCGTTGGCCATGGCGTTCATCTTCGTGTAGATGACGAGGCCGACGGCGGCGAGGAAGGCCAGCGGGGCGAAGTAGCCGAGCGGCGCCAGGCGGTGCTTCCACAGGGCCGGCAGGGCGGGAGCAGCCATCGCCAGGATGCACAGCAAACCGTAGATGCCGGCGCTGCCGCCGCGCCCGAAGTTCTGCAGGCTGGCGCCGGCGTTCACCATGCGCAGCACGTCGAACATGGTGGCGCTTTGCGACATGCCGGCCATGATCTGCACCGTCACCGCCGGCAGCCAGATCCAGCTGATGGCGACGATGGCCATGGCCACCAGCACCGGGGTGCCGATCTTCTGCACCGATGCGCGCAGCACCGGCGCGCCCTTGCCGAGGGCCTGGCGCGCCAGCTCGCCGGCGATCTCGAGTTCTTCCTTGCCGACGCCGACCGGGTTCACGGTGCGCAGCTGGCCCCCGTCGTCGAAGCCGATGTCGACCGTGCCGCCGGTCTGCGGCGGGGTGGTGCCGCTCCAGTGGTCCTCGAGCGTGAACGGGATCTTGTTGCCGTCGACCGCCAGCAGGCCGGGGCCGGCTTGCGTGTCGCGCAGGATTTTGCCGCGCACGGTGCGGGCGGAAGTGGTCAGGGTATGCATGGGTAGTGGCTCCTCGGGTCAGGGTGGGTCGGTGTTAGCATCTGTGCCCGTGTATCGCTGCCGGGTTCGAGCCGGTTCAATCTTTTTTCAAATTTTTTTCACGAACAATGCGAAACCTTCCCCGCCATGAAGTGCGAATGCTGTTGAACCAGATCGCGCGTGGCGACGATACAGCGTCGGCCAGGCTGTATGCGGCCTACCAGCCCCTCGTGTATGGCTACGTGCGTGCGCAGGTGTGGGACGACCCGCATGCGGTCGAGGAGATCGTCAGCGACACCCTGCTGGTGGCTTTCCGCAAGACCGATGCGTATACCGGCGTGTCGGAGTTCTCGACCTGGCTGTGCGGCATCGCGCGCAACAAGGTGGCCGACTGGCGCCGCCGTAAGGGACGGCGCGAGGAGGTGTTTGTCGAGGACCCCGACGCCATCGACGGCGCCGCCGCGCCGGGTTGGGGCGTGCTGGAACTGATCGAGGAGCGCGAGCGCGGTACGGCGCTGGTCGAATGCATGGACCGGCTGCCGGACAGCCAGCGCGAGGCGCTGTACTGGAGCGCGGTGGAAGAGTGCGGACTGGATGAAGTGGCGGCGCGCACCGGCGTGCCGGAAGGGACGGTGAAATCGCGCCTGTTCCATGCGCGGCGCCGCGTGCGCGAGTGCCTGGAACGGGCCTTTGGTGGCGGCTTCGGAGGAGAACTGAATGGATGACAAGGCACAGGCACGCGCCAGCTTCCGGGCGGCGCTGCCCTTTTATATCAACGGCACGCTGCCGGAAGGCGAACGGGCCGAGGTCGAGGCGTTTCTGGCGCTCGATGCCGAAGCACGCGATGAACTGGCCTTCGCGCAGGCGCTGGCCGGTGCGGCGCGCCAGCACGTGGAAGAGCGCGACCCGATGGCCGGCTTCGATCAATTCCAGAAGCGCCTGGCCGCAGCGCGCGCCGAAGAGCAAAAGCCGCAGAAACGCAGCTGGCGCGACTGGGCCGCGAGCTGGGGCTTCTCGCCGGCGCTCGGCTTCGTCATCGCCCTGCTGGGACTGCAAACGGTGATGAACCTCGGCGTGGTCACGCGCCCGTTTGAGGAACCCATAACCCGCTCGCTGGCCACGTCGCAGCGCGCGGCCAACCTGAAGATCGTGGTGAGCGCCAACGCCAGCATGGCGCAGTTGGTCGAACTGCTGCAGGGACAGCGCTGCCAGATCGTCTGGGGACCGGGCAGCGGCGGCGAATTCTGGCTCGTGGTCGACGACCGCAAGCGCATCGAGGCCGTGCGTGCCGCCCTGCTGCGCTCGAACCTGGTCGACGACGTGCTCGTGCTGGAGCAGGAATGATGCGGCGCTTCTTCCTTGCGTTGACGCTGCTGCTGGCCTTGGCGCCGGCAGGGGCGCAACCGAAGACGCAGGCGCCGGCGTCCATCACCAACCGCTACGCGCTGGTGATCGGGAACGGCAACTACGGCGCCAACAGCCTGCCGAACACGCGGCCCGACGCCCAGCTGGTCGCCGACAGCCTGCGCCAGGCTGGCTTCGACGTGACCCTGAAGACCGACCTCACGCGCAGCGGCATGTTCGACGCCACGCGCAGCTTCGCCGAGCGGCTGCCGGCCGGCGCGTCGGCCGTTGTCTACTACGCCGGCCACGGCATGCAGATCAAGGGCGAGAACTACCTGCTGCCGGTCGACATGGTCGTCACCGGCGAAGAGGGTGTAAAACAACGCGCCTTTCCGCTGCAGGCCCTGCACGAAAGGCTGGCCTTGTCGAAGTCGTCGGTAAACGTGATGATCCTCGACGCCTGCCGCAACAATCCCTTCCAGCCGGTGAAGCCGGTGAAGCTGCGCAGCTTCGAGAACCTGGGCCTGGCGCCGTCCAGCGCCGCGCGCGGCACCCTGGTGGCGTATTCCACGGCACCGGGCCAGCTGGCCGAGGACGGCACCGGTCGCCGCCACAGCATCTATACCGAGACCCTGGCCAGGCTGCTGACCCAGCGCGGGCTGCCGGCCGAGACCCTGTTCCGCACGCTGTCGGACCAGGTGCGGCGCCAGACGCGCGAAGACCAGCAGCCCTGGTTCGAATCCTCCCTGGCCGGCGATTTCTACTTCCTGCCGCCGCCGGGCTGGCGTCCGGGGGCGGCGCCTATGCCTTCGCGCATCGCTGCCGGGGCCGGCCGCTCGCGCGGCATCGGCTCGATCGGCAGCACCGGCAACGACGCCTGGTACCGCGACATGGACGAGTCAGATTGGACCGGGCTCGATCACGAACTGGAAGCGCGCGCGCATGCGGCGGACAGCAACGAGATGGCGCTGCTGCGGCGCCAGGCCGGCAAGGGGAATGTGGTGGCGATGACGACGCTGGGGCTGGCCGCCTTGCAGGATGCGGGCCAGGGCGGTGCGGCGCGCCGGCAGGCCAGGGCGCAGGCCAAGGGCTGGTTCCTGAAAGCGGCGCGGCTGGGCTTCCCGGTGGCGCAGACCGAGCTGGGCGAGATGCTGTATGCGGACCGCACAGCGCAGGCGCGTGACGAGGCCATCGTCTGGCTGGAAAAGGCGGCACAGGCGCGCTATCCACGTGCCCGCATCGATCTGGCCCAGCTGCGCATGCAGCAGAATCCGACACCGGAATCGGTCAAGGCGCTGTGGGGGACGATCATGGACAGCAACGCGACGATGATGAAGCAGGGGAAGATGCAGCCGAAGACAGGGCAGTAAGGGCAGATACCGAGCGGTTTCGGGAGCACAGTTTCCACTGCGGACTTTCCCCGCCGTTGGATGAGATTGACGTGATGAGGCAGTGACGTTGCAAAACGTCGGTAGATATTGACATTTACCGACGATATGCAACAATAGGCGCATGAATACCCAGCTCCTGCCTACCGCGCTGCAAGCTGTCAATAAACCAGCCTTCCGGGCGAAGGATGCCATCGACGCCGGCCTGTCGCGTATGGCGCTGACGCGTCTGGTGCGTCAAGGCGATATCACGCGCATCGCACGCGGCCTGTATGCAGTCCCTAACAGGCCTAGCACGGAACTGGACAGTCTGGTCGACCTTGCCGCCTACAACGCACAGGGTGTCTTCTGCCTGCTGACTGCCCTGCGGTTTCACAAGCTGACTACCCAGTCGCCCTTCGAAGTCTGGCTGGCACTGCCCAACAAGGCACGTGTCCCGAAGATCGACTATCCCCCGGTCAGGATTGCCTGGTACTCAGGCGCGGCGCTCATGGAAGGCGTCGAACGGCATGAGGTGGCCGGACAGGCCATCAAGGTCTACGGTATTGCAAAGACAATTGCCGATTGCTTCAAGTACCGCAACAAGATCGGCGTCGATATCGGCATCGAGGCGTTGCGCGAGGCATTGCGTGAAAAGCGCGTGACGATGCGCGAGCTTTACCATTTCGGTAAGGTTTGCAGGGTCGAGAAAATCATGCGTCCTTATCTGGAGTCGCTTGTTTGAACGGGACAAGTAACATGCCGCAGTCGGTTCTGGCCCGGCTCATCCAGCTGGCGCTGAAGGCAACACTGGAGCGTCGGCAAACGGAAGTCGACTTGCAGCCGATCGGCTTGGCTGATGCATTCAGCCAGGACGTATCCAAACTGTCGCAATGGCGCGGCTTTATTAGAAAGAACAAGCTTGAGGCCGCGGATTTATCCGATGTAGTCGAAGAACTGAAGGTTTTTCTGCTTCCCGTTTTGGCTGGCAGCGTAGGCAGCCAGCACTGGGCAGATGGAGGACCATGGCGGTAAATTTTCCGCAAGGCGTAACCCTGTCGCAGCAATCTTCATCAAGAGCCGGCGAGCGAAGTGTTGGTTCAGTCTGACGTCCTGGCAGTGTTGACAGGTCGCGCAGACCGGTAGCTTCAGTGCGGCGCGCTGCATGACGCAGGTGTAAAAAAGGTGGGCATCGCCCACCTTCGCATCAGGACTGCTTGCTCTCCGCAATCCACCGGTCCACCTTCGCCTCCAGCAGCGACAGCGGCAGCGTCCCTTCACCCAGCACGATGTCGTGGAAGGCGCGCACATCGAACTTCGGCCCCAGGGCGCTCTCCGCGCGGCGGCGCAGCTCAATGATCTTCAGCGCGCCGATCTTGTAGCCCAGCGCCTGGCCCGGCCACACCATGTAGCGCTCGATCTGCGCGCGCGAATCCGCTTCGCTGTAGCCCAGTGTCTCGGAAAAATACTTGATGCCCTGCTCGCGCGACCAGCCCTTGGTGTGCATGCCGGTGTCCACCACCAGGCGCGCCGCGCGCAGCATTTCGTCGTTCAGGTGGCCGAAGTAATCTTCCGGCTTGTCGAACAGGCCCATGTCCTTGCCCAGGGTCTCGGCGTACAGCGCCCAGCCTTCGGTAAAGGCGTTGTTGCCGCCGAACTTGCGGAAGTTCGGTAAGCCGAGTTCCTGCAGCAGGGCGATGTGGAAGTGGTGGCCCGGTTGGCCCTCGTGCAGGAACAGGGTGACCATGCCGGTGCTGCCGTACTGTGTCGGGTCGTTCACCACCGACCAGAACACGCCCGGACGCGAGCCGTCCACCGCCGGCGGGGTGTAGTGGTCGGATGCCGTGGCGCGGCTCAGCTCAGGCTCGAGGCGCAAATCGAGCGGTGACTTCGGCATCAGGTTGAACATCGCCGGCAGCTTCGTGCGCAGCTGGGCGTCGAGCTTGCGGTAGACGTCGATCACTTCCTGTTCGGTCTTGAAGGGCTTGTACTTCGCCTGCTGCGACACCCAGGCCGGCAGGCCGGCGGCCGGGCCGTTGTAGCCCATCTTCGGGCCGGTGCGGCCGTATTCACCCTGGATGCGCGCCACTTCCTTCAGGCCGATCTCATGGATCTGCTCGGGCGTGAGGCTGGTCGTGGTCTGGCTCGCCACCCGTACCTTGTACCATTCGGCGCCGTTCGGCAGGGCGTCCCAGCCGGTGCTGGTGCGCGCGGCGGGCAGGTATTCCTTTTCCAGGAAGGTCGACAGGCGCGCCAGCGCAGGATTCAGTTTGCCGGCGATGGTGTCGCCATACAGCTTGGTGAGCTGGCGCTTGTCCGCGTCCGAGAAGCCAGCCGGGAAGTTCTTCACCGGCGCGTAATAGATGCTGTCTTCCGGCGTGGCGGCCACCAGCTGTTTGAACTGGGGCAGGGCGGAACCCATCACCGACTTCGGATAGGTGATGCCGCGCTTGATCCCTTCGCGCATGTTGGCGATTGCCTGGTCGATCCATGGGCCGAGCTGGGCCAGGCGGCTGGCGTAGGCGCGGTAGTCCTTCACGTTCGACAATGGCTGGGCGCCCTGGCCGCTGGCATAGTTGGCCAGCGTGACCGGCATGCTGTCCATCTGGTTGATCGGCAGCAGGTACTCGGGGAAGGGCTCGAAGCGCAGCGCGGTGGCCAGCTCGTAGTCGAGGATGTCGTAGCTGGTCTGGTCGCGCGGGCTCAGGCCGTCGCGCTTGATGGCGTGCAGGCGCTTCTGGAACGCTTTATACCGTGCAAACTGTTTAGCCCGTTCTTGCGGCGCGATCGTCATGCCGATCTGGTCGATGAAACGGTTGTCGCCGCTTTCGCCCGCCGACACCGGATCGAAGCGCGCGATGGCGTCGTAGTATTCGTCGGCGAGCTTGTTAAGCGTCTTGCCGGCTTGCGGGTTGACAGCGGCCTGCTTGGTAACGGGTGTTGCGGCCTGATTTTCAGCCGGTCCTGCGGCCAGGGCTGGAGCGCAGGCGATGAGGGCCGCGGCGGCAAACGCGCCGAGCTTGAACAACTGGGTCATGACGATGATTCCTTAATAGCTGGCCAGCGGCGCCAGTGCGCCATTCTTGAAGGTGTAGACGGTGACGGTGGTTTTCTTCAGGTTGCCCTTGTCGTCGTAGCCGTAGGTGCCGACCACGCCCGCGTAGCTCTGGCTGCGCAGCTGCTGTGCCACGGCAGCCGGGTCGAAGGAATTGGCCGTCTTCATCCCCTGGGCGATGAACATGGTCTGGTCGTAGAAGGAGGGCGCGTACACGTCCGGCTCACGCTTGAAGCGCGCCTTGTATTTGTCGAGGAAGGCCGGGCCGCCGGGCTGCCTGGCGATGATGGCGCCGGCCTGGGCGCAGCGCACGTTCTCGCCGACGGCCGGGCCGCCGAGCTTGGCCATCTCCGGGCTGCACAGGGTATCGCCGCCGAGCAGCGGCACGTTCAGGCCGAGCGCCTTCATCTGGCGCGCCATCGGCGCGGCCTGCGGCGCATAACCGCCGAAGAAGATGGCGTCCACTTTCTTCGCACGCAGCGAGGTCAGGATGGCGGCGAAATCGCTCGCCTTGTCGTTGGTGAATTCGTGGCCCGCGACCTTCATGCCGGCGGCCTGCGCCTGGCGCTTGAATTCGGCCGCAATGCCGGTGCCAAAAGCCGTGCGGTCGTCGATCACGCCGACGTTCCTGAGCTTCAGTTCCTTGGCCGCGTAGCTGGCCATCGAGCCGCCCACCTGGGCGTCGCTGGCGACGGTGCGGAACACGGTTTTATAACCGCTTTGGGTGATCTTGGGATTGGTGCCGACCGTCGACATCAATGCGCCGGCTTCGTTGTAGACGCGCGATGCGGGAATCGCGACGCCCGAATTGTAGGGGCCGAGGACGAACTTGACGCCGCCGTCGACCAGTTTCTGCGCCACCGTCACGCCCTGCTTCGGGTCGCCGGCGTCGTCTTCGGATTGCAGCTCGAAGCGCACGGTCTTGCCGGCCACCTTGATCTTCTGCGCGTTGAGGTCTTCCACCGCCAAACGCACGCCGTTTTCGTTGTCCTTGCCGGCAAAGGCATTGGCGCCCGAGAGCGGCCCGGTCACGCCGATTTTCACGACCTGTTCCTGCGCCAGCGCGGCATTCGTCATGGTCGTCGATACGCACAGCAGCGCGGCCAGCGCCAGTGGCGCCATGTTCATTTTCGATGGCATCAGCCTGTCTCCTTGATTGCGAACAGCTGCAATCATCGCATGAAAAGAGCCAGGTCCTCCAGACCTTCGGGGCCGGAGATTCAGGCCGGCAGGCCGTGCGCGATCAGCTCCAGCGGCAGCGCGGTGGTGTACTTGATCTGCTCCATCGAGAAGGCCGAGGACACGCCGCTCAGTTGCGCGGCCTTGATCAGTTTCTTGTAGAAGCGGTCGTAGCCTTCGATGTCGGTGGTGACGACTTTCAGCAGGTAGTCGACGTCGCCGCTCATGCGGTGGAACTCGAGCACTTCGGGCAGGGCGGTGACGGCGGCGGCAAAGCGCTCGAGCCACTTTTCGTCGTGCTCGCGGGTGCGCACGCTGACGAACACCGTGACCGGCAGCCCGACCTTCTGGCGGTTGACGATCGTGACCCGGCTTTCGATGTAGCCATCTTCCTCGAGGCGCTTGACGCGCTTCCAGCACGGGGTGCTCGACAGTCCTACTTTTTCGCTCAGGCCCGAGATCGACAGCGTTGCATCCGCCTGCAGCGCTGCCAGAATGGCACAATCAAATTTGTCTAGTGAATTCATTCTATTTATATGTCACTATTAGAACAAACATACTTAGTTTTGGAGATATAGAAACGAATTAAGAACGAACACTTCTATACAAATTCGTACCATATTGCTAAACAATAACACGATCTCCGCCCGATATTTCACTTTTATTATGGTCCCCGAACTCTACCTCGACGCCAATGCCACATCGCCCGTGCTGACGGCCGCCATCGCCGCGGCGCACGCCGCCCTCGAGATCGATTTCGGGAATCCGAGCAGCAGCCATGCGGCCGGCCTGCGCGCGCGCCTGATCCTCGACGATGCGCGGGCGCGGGCGCGGCGCGTGCTGGGTGCGGAGACGGGCAGGGTGATGTTCACCAGCGGCGCCACCGAGGGCATCCAGACCGCGGTGCTGTCGGCCCTGTGCGCGGTGCGCGAACGGCGCGCCGCCGGCCAGGCTTGCGGCGACCTGCTGCTGTACGGCGCCACCGAGCACAAGGCCGTGCCGGAAAGCCTGGCGCACTGGAACCGCATCCTCGGCACCGACCTCACCCTGCAGGCGCTGCCGGTCGACGGCGATGGCCGCCACCGCCTCGATGTGCTGCGCGAACTGGCGCCGCGCACGGCCTTCCTGTGCACCATGGCGGCCAACAACGAAAGCGGCGTGGTGTCCGACCTGGACGGCATCGCGGCGGTGCTGGAACAGACCGCCAGCCCGGCGCTGTGGATGGTCGACTGCGTGCAGGCGCTCGGCAAGCTGCCCCTGGCGCTGGAGCGCACCCGCATCGACTACGCGCCGTTCTCCGGCCACAAGCTGTATGCGCCGAAGGGCATCGGCATGCTGTACGTGCGCGCGGGCGCGCCGTTCACGCCGCTGATGTGCGGCGGCGGCCAGGAAGCCGGGCAGCGCTCGGGCACCGAGAACATGGCCGGCATCGCCGCCCTCGGCGCCGTCCTGCGCGCGCTGGAAGAGGGCTGCACCTTCCGCAGCCACGCGCAGCTGCTGGCCGTGCGCGAACGCCTGGCGGCGGCCCTGCACGCGGCCTTCCCGGCGATCGCATTCAATACCCCCTTCGAGCACGCGCTGCCGACCACGCTCAATTTCGCCGTGCCCGGCCTGTCCGGCAAGGCCCTGCTCGATTTGTTCGACGCCGCCGGCATCCGCGTCAGCGCGGGTTCCGCCTGCTCGGCGGCCAAGGCGGCGCCGAGCTATGTGCTGGAGGCGATGGCGCTGCCGGCCTGGCGCTGCGCGAACGCGGTGCGCCTGTCGGTCGGGCCGCTGCTGGACGAGGCCTTTGTCGATGCGGCCTGCGCGCGCATCGCGCGTTGCGGAGAAGCGCTGCGCAGGCAGCCGCTGGCGGCTTCGCCTTCCGGCGCCGGGCGCGCCGGCGTGTACCACTGCGGCCTTGACGGCGGCTGGCTGGTGTTCGACCCGGAAGGCGGCGACTGCGTGGCGATCGACGTGCCCGGGACGCAGGCCGATACCGCCGCGGCCCTGCTGCAGCGGCACGGCTACCGCTTGCGCGCAGCGCTCGGCCCCGGTGCCGAAGCCTTGTGCACACAGGTCGATGCGGATGTGGATGCCGGCGCCTGGCCGGCCGATGGCGAAACGGTGCGCCTGGCCGACGGCGCGCCGGCCGCGGCGCTCCGCCTGGGGCGCGACGTGCTGGTGCGGCGTCCTGGCGGCGGCTACCTGCTCGGCGCGCTTGACGACGGCGTGCTGCGCCAGGCGCGCCTGCTGTTCGCGCACACGCCGGCGGATGCGCATGACGCCGGCGGCGCCATCGTCTGCCTGCCTGCGGGCATCCAGGCGCCGCCGGTGGAACAGAAGCCCGCCGAACTGGCGCGCCGCCACCTGAAACACTTCTTTGCCGAGCACCCGGATGCGCTCCTGATCGACGTGCGCGAAGCCTGCGAGCACGCGGCCGGCGCGCCGATGCTGCAGGGCCGCGCCGCCTACAGCCTGCCGCTGTCGCGCCTGGCCGAATATGCAGCCTGGCTGCGCGACGAAGCGCGTCCGCTGCTGTTCTTCTGCCGCAGCGGCAACCGCAGCCTGAAGGCGCTGCAATGCCTGCAGGGACTGGGACGCGAGCGTGTCTGGCACCTTGCCGGTGGGCTGGCCCTGCTAGGTAATTGAGCGCAACTGGGCTCAACGGAGCGCAAACAGGGAGCAACTGGCCCGCCCTGCGGAAACACAGCGTACGTTAGCGCACGGTTTCTCATCAGATGTTCTTCTAGCATGCCTTGACACGTGCGCCGCCTGTCCTGTCTTCGGACTCGACGGGCGGCGCCTATATTCGTACTCGAGGCCACTGTTGACCGAAGAACCGCATCTCCTTCCCGCCGCCCTGCGCGCGGGGCATGACCCTGTCCGCGAGTACGACCGCGCGGACGAGGCGCCCCTGCGCGCGGAGCTGTTCGGCGCGGCGCAGATGGCGGTGCACGGCCGCCAGCTCGCCGCACGCCATGAGCTGGCGCAGGAAGACACGCCGGACCGCCTGCTGGTGCGCCTAGCCGCGAACGCCGCCGCCATCGCCCAGGCCGGCGCCGCCCTGGCGCGCGCCGCCAGGTCCGGGGAAGCGCTGGCGCCCGGCGCCGCCTGCCTGCTCGATCATCTTTACCTGGTCGACGAACACGTGCGCGCCGCGCGGCACCTGCTGCCGCCGGCGCGCAGCCGCGCCTTGCCGCGCCTGGCAGGCGGCGCGCCGCGCGTCTACCAGCTGGCGCTGGAAATCGTGTCGCACGGCGACGGCCGGCTGGAACAGGAAAGCCTGGCGCGCTTCGTCGCGGCCTACCAGGAAGGCGCGCCCCTGGTGCTGGACGAGCTGTGGGCGATGCCGGTGATGCTGCGCCTGGCGCTGGTCGACAACCTGCGCCGCATCGCCGCGCGCCTCGACCGCCAGCGCGTGCAGCGTGCGCTGGCCGGAGGCTGGGCCGAGCGCATGATCGCCACGGCCGGCCAGCGCCCCGGCGACCTGGTCCTGCTGGTGGCCGACATGGCGCGCGCGGTGCAGCTCGACGCAGCCTTTGTCGCCGAGCTGGCGCGCCGCCTGCAGGGCCGGGATGGCGCCCTGGCGCAGGTGATCGATTGGACCGGCGCACGCCTGGCCGACGAAGGCTCAAACATCGAGGCCCAGCTGCGGCTGGACGACGCCGGCCAGGCCGCCGACGGCGCATCGGTTGCGAACAGCATCGCCAGCCTGCGCCTGGTGGCCGCCATCGACTGGGGCGAATTCGTCGAAACCATGAGCGCGGTCGAGCACACGCTGCGCCTCGACCCCTGCGGCGCCTACGGTCGCATGGACGCCGCCACGCGCGAGCACTACCGCCAGGCGGTGGCGCGGCTGGCGGGCCAGTCCCTGCACAGCGAAACCGAGGTGGCGGCCGAGGCCCTGGCCCTGGCCGGCGCCGTTCCCGAACACGAAGCCGAGGCCGAAGGTGATGCGCGCCGGCGCCACGTCGGCCATTACCTGGTCGGCGACGGCCAGCCGGCCCTGCGCGCCCGGCTGCGCATGCGCGCCGGCGTGCTGCCCGGTTTGCGCCAGGCGGCGCGGCGCCGGCCGCTGCTGTCCTGGCTGGGGGCGGTCGGCGCCTTTACGCTGCTGTTCACGGCCTCGCTGCTGGTGCACGCCTACCTCGACGGCGCCGGCATGCCGCTGCTGCTGGCGCTGGCCGTGCTGTCCGTGTTCGGCGCCAGCCAGCTGGCGCTGGTGCTGGTCAACCTGATGACGGCGCGCCTGGTGCGTCCGCAGCCGCTGCCGCGCATGGATTGTGGCGCCGGCATCCCGCCCGATGCCCAGACGCTGGTGGTGGTGCCGGCACTGCTCGACAGCGCGGACAAGATCGCCGCCCTGTGCGCCGGCATGGAGGTGCGCTACCTGGCCAACCGCGACCCGCAGCTGCGCTTTTGCCTGCTCGCCGACGGCGCCGATGCACCGCGCGAAACCATGTTCGAGGATGCCGGCCTGGCCGGGCAGGCGCGCGCCGCCATCGCCGCCCTGAACGCGCGCTACGGCGCCGATGCCGGTGCCGATAACAGCGCTCCTTTCCTGCTGCTGCAACGCGCCCGCAGCTGGAGCGAAGGCGAGGGCGCCTGGATCGGCCGCGAACGCAAGCGCGGCGCGCTGGCCGACCTGCATGCGCTGCTGCGCGGCGGCACACGCACACCCTTCGCCGTGATCGAAGGCGCAACCGACAACCTGGGCGCGGTGCGCTACGTGATCCTGCTCGACCCCGCCACCCAGCTGCCGCGCGACGCCGGGCGCCAGCTGGTGGCCGCCATGGCGCACCCGCTGAACCGGCCGCTGCTCGATGCCAGCGGCAGTCGCGTGATTGCCGGCCACGGCCTGCTGCAGCCGCGCGTGACGCCTGCGCTGCCGGCCGCCGACGCCTCGCGCTACGAACGCCTGCACGGCGGCGCGCCGGTGGCCAGCGCCGGCGCGCGCAGCGCATCCGATATCTACCAGGACCTGTTCGGCGCGGGCGACTGGAGCGGCCAGGGCATCTACGAAGTCGACACCTGGGAGCGCGTGCTGGGCCGCGCGGTGCCGGAAGGCCGGGTGCTGTCGCACGAGCTGCTGGCGGGCTGCTACCTGCGCGCCGGCCTGGCCGGCGCGGTCGAGGTGCACGAAACCTGCCCGGCGCGCTACAGCGACGACGTCGGCCGCCGCCACCGCTGGCTCCGCGGCGACTGGCAACTGGCCGGCTGGCTGCGCACGCGCGTCCCCGCGCCAGGCGGCAAGCGCGTGACCAACCCCTTGCCGCCGCTGGCGCGCTGGAAGCTGTTCGACCGGCTGCGCCGCAGCCTGGTGGCGCCGACCCTGGCCGCCACCCTGGTGCTGTGCTGGTCGCTGCTGCCCGAACCCGCGTTCTGGAGCGCGGCGGCGCTGGCGGTGTTCTTCCTGCCGGCCTTCCTCGGCATGTTCATCGCCTGGGGCGACCGGCCGCACGACATGCTGTGGCGCCAGCACCTGGCCAACTGGTGGCGCGGCGCGCGCAATGCGCTCAGCCATGCGGTGATGCGCACCGCCTTCCTGCCGCACGAAGCCTGGTACAGCCTGGACGCCATCGCGCGCAGCAGCTGGCGCATGCTGGTCTCGCGGCGCCGCCTGCTGGAATGGAAAGCGCCCAGCCTGGCGCGCTCCAGCCTCGACCTCGAAGCGAACTGGCGCAACATGTGGTTTGCCCCGACGCTGGCGGTGGGCACCGCGCTGCTGCTGACCTTTGCCCATCCGTTCGCGCTGTTCGCCGCCGCGCCCTTGCTGCTGCTGTGGTTCCTGTCGCCGATCCTGGCCTGGTGGGTCAGCCTGCCCGCCGTGCGCCGCACGCCACGCATGTCGGAGGCGCAGACCCTGTTCCTGGCCCGGATCGCGCGCCGCACCTGGAGCTTCTTCGAAACCCAGGCCGGCCCGCAGCACAACTGGCTGCCGCCCGACAGCCTGCAGGAACACCCGCACACGATGGTGACGCCGCGCACTTCGCCCGGCGCCATCGGCCTCGGGCTGCTGGCCAGCCTGGCGGCCTGGGATTTCGGCTTCATCCCGGCTTCCGCGCTGCTGGCGCGGGTGCGCGCCGGTTTCGACAGCATGGCGCTGCTCGAGCGCCACCGCGGCCACTTCTATACCGGATACGACACGCGCACCCTGGCGCCGCTGCAGCCGACCTACATCTCGACGGCGGATAGCGGCAACCTGGCCGGCCACCTGCTGACCCTGGCCGTGGGCCTGGAACAGCTGGCCGACCAGCCGATCGCCGGTGTGCGCTTTCTTGCCGGCGCACGCGCCACGCTGCAGGTGATCGACGAGTTGCCGCAGGCGCAGGCCACGGGTGGCGCAGCGCTGGCGGCCTGCCGCACGGCGCTCGGCTCGGATAGCTGCCGCAACGCCGACACCCTGCCGGGCCTGGCCGACTGCCTGGGCGCGGCCGCCAGTGCAGCCGCGGCGCTGTGCGCAGCCCTGCCCGAGGATGCCGACCCGCTCCTGCGTACCTGGTGCGAGCGCCTGGACGGCGAGTGCCGCGCAGCCCAGGCCGACCTGCTGGCGCTGGCGCCGTGGATGCGCGCCGTGCACGAATACGTGCTCGACGCCAGCCTGACGCGCATCCCGACACTGCGCGAACTGGCCGCGTTCACGCCGACCGCTGGCAGTGGCGGCAGTGGCAACGGTTCTGCACGCGCACTGGCCGCCCTGGTGGAAGAAGGCGTGGCCACGGCACGTGCGCGGCTGGACGAAATCGCCGCGCTGGCCGGCCAGGCGCGCGCCTTCGGCGCCATGGACTTCGGCTTGCTGTACCGGCGCAAGGAAGGCCTGCTGGCGGTCGGCTACCACGTCGCCGAGGAGCGCCTGGACAGCGAGAGCCATGCGCTGCTGGCGTCGGAAGCGCGCCTGGCCAGCTTTCTCGGCATCGCCCAGGGCCAGCTGCCGCCATCGCATTGGCAAGCCCTGGGCCGCCCGCTGGCCTTTGTCGGCCGGGAGCAGCTGCTGCAGTCCTGGAGCGGCGGGCTGGACGAATACCTGGCGCCGCTGCTGGTGATGCCGTCCTGGGACGGCACCCTGCTCGAGCGCAGCTGCCGCGCGGCGGTGCGGGTCCAGGCCGAGCATGCGCGCCGCCACGCCATGCCCTGGGGGATGGCCGCATCCGCCTGCCACGCCGTCGACGCCGCGCTGCACTACGAAAACCGTGCCTTTGGCGCGCCCGGCATGGGCCTGCGGCGCGGCCTGGATAAAGACCTGGTGGCAGCGCCCTACGCGGCGATGCTGGGCCTGATGGTGGAACCGGAGGCGTCCTGCGCCAACCTGGAACGCCTGGCGCAGCTGGGCTGCCTGGGCGAATACGGTTTCTACGAGGCGCTCGACTGCACCGCCGCCCGCCTGCCGCGCGGCCGCCGCCAGGCCGTGGTGCGCGCCTTCACGGCCCGGCACCAGGGCATGGGCTTGCTGGCGCTATCCTGCCTGCTGCACGGCGGCCCGATGCGGCAGCGCTTCGCGGCCGACCCACAGTGCCGGGCGGCGCTGCCGCTGCTGCAGGAACGCGTGCCGGCGGCGGGCGCCTTCAGGGCGGCCCGCCACGAGACCGGGGCCGTGCGCACGCCGCCGTCGGTCCGTTCCCTCACGCGTCCGGGTGCGGCCCAGCCGCAAGTACAGCTGCTGTCGAACGGGCGCTACCACGCGCTGGTGACGGGCGACGGCGCCGGCTGGAATCGCTGGCACGATGTCGACCTGACGCGCTGGCGTGCGGATGCGGCGAGCGAGGAGGGCGGCCTGGTCTGCTACCTGCGCGACGTCGACAGCGGCGCGGTCTGGACCGATGCCTGGCGGCCGGTGCTGGCCGAACCCGAGCAGTACGAGGCCGTGTTCGCACAGGAGAGCGTGACGCTGCGCCGGCGCGACCACGGCATCGAGCTCGCCACCGAAATCGTGGTGGCGCCGGAAGACGACGTCATGCTGCGCCGCCTGCGCATCCGCAACGTCTCCGGGCGCGCACGTACCATCGAGTTGACGAGTTACGCGGAGGTGGCCCTGGCGCCGTCCGTGGCCGCAGCCGACCCGGTCTTCGTGCAGAGCGAAATCCTGCCCGATCACGGCGCCATCCTGTGCACGCGCCGGCCGCGTGAGCCGGGAGAGCAAACACCCTGGCTGCTGCACCTGATGCGGGCCGAGAACGGGACCGACGCCTCTTTTGAGGCCAGCCGCGCCCACTTCCTCGGACCCGGCGCCGGCCACGGGCTGCCGGTCGCCGTGCGCGACGGCGGCGCCCTCGGCGGCCATGCCGGCTTCGTGCCCGAGCCGGCCCTTGCGATCCGGCGCGTGCTGGCGCTGGCGCCCGGCGAAGAAGCCACGGCCGACCTGGTGCTGGGCGCCGCCGCGACGCGCGAGGCAGCCCTGCGTCTGGTGCAAAAATACCAGGATCGCGATACGGCCGACGCCGTTCCTGAGCTGGCCTGGACCTGGAATCAGGCCCTGCTGCGCCAGCTCGGCGCCAGCGAAGCCGAGGCCGAGCTGTATGCGCGCCTGGCCGGTTTCCTGCTGTATCCACAGCGGCTGTATCCGCAGCGCGCGCTGCGCGCCGAACCGGCCGTCGCCAGCAATGGAGCAAGCCGGTCAGGCCTGCAGCGCTGCGGCATCTCCGGCACGCATCCGCTGGTCCTGGCCAGCGTCGGCGACGCGGCGAACCTGGACTTCGCCTGCCAGCTGCTGCAGGCCCATGCCTGGTGGCGCATGAAAGGCCTGCACGCGGACCTCGTGCTCTGGCTGGACAGCACGGACGCCGCCTTGCACGACCAGGCCAGGAACCTGGTTGCATCGCGTGTCGATGCGCAGGCAGTCGCCTGCCCCGGCGGCGTGTACGTGTTCTCGGTCGACCAGCTGGCGCAGGAAGAACAGGCGGCGCTGCAGGCGGCGGCAAGCGTCGCGCTGCGCGACGGTGGCGGCAGCCTGCGCGACCAGCTGCGCCGCGCGGAGACGGCCAGGAGCACGCTGCCGCCCGCCCTGCAACCCGACCCGCAGCCCGAGGCCTGGACCGTGCGCACGCCCGAGCCGGCACCGCCGCAGCTGGTGCTCGACAACGGCATCGGCGGCTTCAGCGCCGACGGCCGCGAGTACCATATCCGCACCGGGCCTGGCCAGCATACGCCGGCGCCCTGGACGAATGTGCTGGCCAACCCGCACTTCGGCTCGGTGGTGTCGGAAAGCGGCGCCGCCTGCACCTGGCGCACCGATGCGCCGGCCTTACAGCTCACGCCCCGCCACACCGATCCGCTGCGCGGCCCCGCCGGTGAAGCCTTCTACCTGCGCGACGAACACACCGGTGTGTTCTGGTCGCCCACCGCCTTGCCGGCGCCGTCTGGCGGCATGTACACCACGCGCCACGGCTTCGGCTACAGCGTATTCGAACACACGGCGCAGGGCATCCATTCCGAACTCACCGGCTTCGTGCCGCTCGACGCGCCGCTCAAGTACAGCGTGTTCAAGCTGCGCAACGACAGCAGCGCGCCGCGCCGCCTGTCGCTGACCGGCTATGTCGAATGGGCGCTCGGCGCCTCCCGCACGCAGGTGGTGACTGGGCGCGACGCCGCCAGCGGCGCCTTGTTGGCCCAGGATGCCGGCAGCGCCAGCGCCGCCTTCTTCCACCTCGATGCCGGCAACGCCGCCTTTACCTGCGACCGCATCGAGTTCATCGGCCGCGGCCGTAACCCGATGCAGCCGGCCGCCATGCTGCGCGCCGGCCTGTCCGGGGCGCTTGGCGCCGGCGGCGACCCCTGCGCCGCGCTGCAGCTGGTGTTCGAGCTGCAGCCGGGCGAGCAGAAGGAACTGGTGTTCATGCTCGGCGCCAGCGCCGGCGTCCACGACGTGGGCGAGCTCGTGCAGCAGCACCGCGGCGCGGCGGCGGCCGGTGCGGCCCTGGACAGGCTGCGCGAGCACTGGCACGCCACCCTGGGCGCGCTGCGCATCGCCACGCCCGACCCGGCGCTCGACCTGCTCGTCAACGGCTGGCTGCCCTACCAGCTGATCGCCGGACGCATGGGGGCAGGCGGCCAGGGGGGCCAGGGTTTCACGGGTTTTGGCGAGGGGCTGCAGGATGCCATGGCGCTGGTGCACATCCGCCCGCAACTGCTGCGCGAACAGCTGCTGCAGGCGGCGGCGCACCAGTTCGTCGAGGGCGATGTCCAGCACTGGTGGCAGCCATCAGGCCTGCGCGGCGCGCGCACGCGATCTTCAAGCGACTGCCTGTGGCTGCCGCTGGCCGCCTGCCGCTATGTCGCGGCCAGCGGCGACATGGCCGTGCTGGACGAATCCATCCCCTGGCTGGAAGGCCCGGCCCTGCAGGACGCAGAAGCCTCGTATGTCGGCACGCCGGCGCAATCTGGCGAGCAGGGCGACCTGTACGAACACTGCGTGCGCGCGATCCGCCATGCCCTGCGCTTCGGCGCTCACGGCTTGCCGCTGATCGGCAGCGGCGACTGGAGCGAAGGCCTGGACCGCGTCGGCGCCGCGGGTGGGGGCGAGAGCGTCTGGCTGGGCTTCTTCATGGCCGAGGTACTGGGGCGCTTCGCCGAACTGGCCGAGCGCCGCGCCGACTTCGGCTTCGCCACCACTTGCCGGGCGGCCGGCCAGGTGCTGGCCGGCCGACTCGAAGAACACGGCTGGGACGGCGAATGGTACCGGCGCGGCTATTTCGACGACGGCGCGCCGCTCGGTTCGCAGGCCAACGCGGAAGGCCGCATCGACGCCGCCACCCAGAGCTGGAGCGTGCTGTCCGGCGTGGCAAGCGAGGAACGGGCGGCGCGCAGCATGGCGGCGCTGGACGCCCACCTGGTGCAGCGCGAGCACGCCCTGGTGCGGCTGCTGGACCCGCCTTTCGACGGCGCCGGCCCCGACCCCGGCGCCATCCGCGCCTGGCCGCCCGGCATGGGCGAGAACGGTGGCCAGTCGAACGAGGCCGCGGCCTGGGCCGCGATGGCTTTTGCGCGCCTGGGGCAGGGCGAACGCGCCTGGAACCTGCTGGACATGATCAATCCGCTGCAGCGCACCCGGACCTGCGACGATGCGCAGCGCTATCGGCTCGAGCCGTATGTGGCGGCTGAGAGCATCAGCGCCGCGGCGCCGCATATCGGACGCGCCGGCGGGAGCTGGTACACTGGCTCGGCTGGCTGGATGTACCGGCTGATCGTCGAATCGCTGCTCGGCATCGAATGCGAACATGCGCACCAGCGCGGGCGCAAGACCGGGCAAGCCGGCGATCAATTGGTGCTGGCGCCGCAGCTGCCTTGCGGGTGGCCGGGCTTCCGCATGGAATACCGCTATCGCAGTACCGTGTACCAGATCGAGGTGCGCTTCGCCGAAGCGGGCGCGCTGCTGGTCGATGGCCGGGAACGCGAAGGCAACGTGCTGGACCTGGCCGACGACGGCCAGCGCCACCGCGTCGAGCTGCTGGTGCCGCGCCGGCACGGGCCCGCCATGGCGGCGGCATGCGAACCAACCCAATCGAAATCCATCACATGAAGACGACCACGCTGGCGGCCGGCGCCGCCGCTTTCCTGCTGTCCGGCGCTGCCTGCGCCGCCGACTGGAGCGACACGGCCATCAGCTGGCGCTACGGCACCCGCTTCGCCGAGCCCTACAACCCCGAGCACATCAAGAAGCACATCTTCGCGCTGACCCACGCCAGCGGCTACAAGTACGGCAGCAACTACTTCAACGTCGACCTGCTGCAGTCCGACAAGACCGACCCGGCCTCGCTCGGCCAGTCCGAGGGCGCCCAGGAAGCCTATGTCGTCTACCGCCACACGTTCGATATCGGCGCCCTGCGCGGTACGGAGATGCGCTACGGCCCGGTGAAGGGCGTCGGCGTTACTTTCGGCTTCGACTGGAACACCAAGAACGACGTCGGCTACAACTCGCGCAAGCGCATGCTGGTGGCCGGGCCGACGCTGATGTGGGACGTGCCGGGTTTTCTGACCACCAGCATCCTGCTGCTGAAGGAATCGAATGCGCCGAGCGGCGCCTTCCCGCCGATCTCGAACGTGAACGGACGCTATACCTACGACACCCATGCCATGCTGAACGCGAGCTGGGGCATCCCGGTGGCCGAGCGCCTGGCGTTCGAGGGCTACCTGAATTTCATCGCCGCCAAGGGCCGCGACGAAGTCGGCAACGGCACCGGCGCCGAGACCAATCTCGACATGGCGCTGATGTACGACGTCGGTTCCCACTTCGGCCAGCCGAAGAACCGCTTCCGTGTCGGCCTCGAATACCAGTTCTGGAACAACAAGTTCGGGAATACGCGCGCTACCACGGGCGGCGCCGGCCAGCGTGCCAGCACGCCGATGGTGCGCGCCGAATACCACTTCTGAGCACCATGCCAGGCGATCGGGCAGCGTAACGGACGAGCATTGCATATCGGAATCGCATAATATAATGGCAATTCCGGTTGGCATCTTTTGCGCCGGCCCCGACACACTGGACAGAGCATGCAAGTCATCAACGATATACGCCGCGCCTGGGCGCAACTGAGCGCCGGAAAGGCGGACCAGCCTTACCTGCCGTTCTGGCGCCAGCTGGCCGAGATGGCCTACCTGTTTTTCGTGCGCCGTATCGGCCCCGGCTATTACCTGCAGGCGCGCTGGTGGCGTACGGCGGTGCCCTTTGCCGACAAACGGGCCCACATGAACAAGAACGAATACAACGAGTTCATCGACCGCTGGAACCGCCGCCCATACCAGAAGAGCTCGCAGCACAAGGTGATCGAAAAGGCGGTCCTGCAACTGGTCGGCGTGCCGACGCCTGAATTCATCGGCTTCATCCACCCGCAGCGCGGCGCCCGTGCCGATGGGACCGCCCTGCGCAGCCTGACCGACCTCGAAGCGCTGTGCCGTGGCTTGGCCGGCCAGAAGATCTGCTTCAAGCTGGTCGAGGGCTATGGCGGCGCCGGCTTCTTTGCCTTCCAGGTCGAGGAGCGGGCAGGGCAGCCGGTATTCGTGCACCCGTTTACGGGCGCAGTGACGACGCTGGCTGAGTGGTGGCAAGGGGCCGGCAGCAATCGCGACGGCTACATCGTCGAACACTACCTGCCCCAGCACCCGGTACTGGCGGCGATCCATCCGAATTCGCTGAACACCCTGCGCATCTGGCTGTACCAGGCGCGCGGCGAGTGCCGCATCGCCGGCGCCTTCCTGCGTGTGGGACGCAAGGGCAGCCTGGTCGACAACACCAGCAGCGGCGGCATCTTCTGTCCGGTGGACCTGGCCACTGGCACGCTGACCCATGCGGCGAATGCGAAGAACCCGCTCGACACCATGGACGTGCACCCGGACACCGGCGGCCGGATCGGCGGCGTGCAGCTGCCTTACTGGCGCGAGTGCCAGGACGTGGCGATGCGCGCGCTGCAGGCTTTCCCGCACGTGAACGTGGCCGGCGTGGACGTGGCGATCGGCGTCGACGGCCCGCGCATGATCGAGCTGAACGTGCGACCGGACCAGATCGGCTGCGCGCGGATCAACCTGCCGCTGAAGCAGGTCGACCGCTGGATGAATGCCGCTTGAAAAATTGTTTTTACGACATTGTCCTTTTGTCAAAAAATAGGAAATAAGTAGGGCGGTTTCCTGCTGCTGGCGCAAGAGAAGATAGCGATGCAATTGCAAAAATTGCATCATGAAAACCTCTCTCTTCCCCTCGCATCTTTCTCTTTCTCTGGTCGCCCTGTCCATCCTCTCGGGCTGCGCTTCGGCACTGCCCGTCATCGACGAACACAGCGAATTCGAAGCTACCCTGCATGCGCCGTACCGGGCGCTTGACCAGGCCCGTCCCGATGCGCGCATCTTCACGCTGGCTTTCGACTATCCGAATGCCCAACAGCCGCAACGGGTCGACTGGCAGCTGGAACTGATCAGTCCGAACGGCCTGGTGGTGCGGCGCTGGCAGGGCGAAACGCGGCTGGCGGACGAACCGGTGTCGGTCCAGGTTCCCTGGTCAGGCCTGGATGCCGGCAAACTCGCCGCCGGTGTCTACCAGGTGCGCCTGCGCGCGGGCAGCCGCGATGCCGGCAGCACGGCGCCGTCCGCCGATGTGCACGAGCAAAGCTGGCAGATCGAGATCGGCCCGGCGCAGACCCCGGCCACGCCGGCTTTCGCGCCGCTGCCTTCGCGCCTGGCGCCGCTGCGGGCCGCGCCGGCGCCGGACGCCTTGCCCTACACCGTCTACCTCGGCAACCTGCACAGCCAGACCAACCACAGCGACGGCGGCGCGGCCCTCGACAGCTGCACGGGCGCCCAGCAACCCCTGAAGGCGCCCTACGGCCCCGACGCCGCCTACGCCTACGCGCACAAGCACGGGCTGGACATCCTGATGACGTCCGAGCACAACCACATGTACGACGGCTCGGCCGGCACCAGGGAGGATGCCGACCCGTCCGTACCGGGCGCGCTGTACCGCAAGGGGCTGGAAGCCGCGGCAAGCTACAGCGCGGCGCATCCCGGCTTCCTGGCGCTGTACGGCATGGAGTGGGGCGTGATCGACAAGGGCGGCCACATCAACATCTTCAACAGCGACCAGTTGCTGGGCTGGGAAAAGAACGGCAAGGACGAACTCCTGGCCGACGTGGCGACCCCGCGCAGCGATTATCCGGCTTTATATACGCTGATGCGCGAGCGTGGCTGGATCGGCCAGTTCAACCATCCTTCCACGAGCGGCCAGTTCATGGCGGGCGGCGCCGCGCTCGGCTACACGGCCGACGGCGACGAGGCGATGGTCTTGTGCGAAGTGGTCAACAGCACGGCCTTTTCGGTCAACGACAAGGAAGGCGAAACCCGGCGCAGCAATTTCGAAGGGGCCTGCAACAAGCTGCTGGAAGCCGGCTTCCATGTCGCCTTCAGCACCAACCAGGACAACCACTGCGCCAACTGGGGCACGGCCTACGGCAACCGCACCGGCGTGCTGATTGCCAACGGCGTGCCGCTGGGCCGCGACAGCTTCATCGAGGCCCTGCGCGCGCGGCGCGTGTTCGCGACCATGGACAAGGAGTCGCAACTGGTCCTGACGGCGAATGGGCGCCTGATGGGTGAGCGGTTCAGCAACAGCGGTCCCTTGACCCTGGTGGCGAATTTCGCCAGCGCGGCAGGCAAGCAGGTGGCGGCGGTGGCGATCATGGAAGGCGTGCCGGGCAGGGGCGGGGTGGTGACGCAGATGTCGAGCGAGGCGACGACGACCTTTACGCCGGCGCCGGGGGCGCATTTCTATTATGCGAAGGTGACGCAGGCCGATGGCAAGGTGCTGTGGTCGGCGCCGGTGTGGGTGACGCAGGAACGGTAGTCAGCGGCAGTGACAGTAGGGTGGGCCGGGCCGCGCTAGGCACCCCGTGCCCACCGTACGGTTTCAGCCAACAATGCCAGGGCTGCCCCAGGCCATTCGACGCTGCTGCCCAAATAAAAACGGCGAGCCCGCAGGCCCGCCGTCCGATGTGCATCCCGGCGAGGCTTATTCGCCCATCTGGCTTTGCAGGTAGTTCTGGATGCCGACCTTCACGATCAGGTCGAGCTGGGTTTCCAGCCACTCGATGTGTTCCTCGGTGTCTTCCAGGATCATCAGCAGCAAGTCGCGCGACACGTAGTCGGCGGCGGCTTCGCAGGCAGCGATGCCTTCCTTGACGGTGATCTGGGCGCCGCGTTCGAGCTTCAGGTCGCATTCCAGCATTTCCTGGGTCGATTCGCCGATCAGGATCTTATGCAGGGCTTGCAGGTTCGGCAGGCCGTCGAGCATCAGGATGCGGTCGATCAGCTTGTCGGCGTGCTTCATTTCGCCGATCGATTCGTCGTATTCTTTCTTGCCGAGCTTGGTGAAGCCCCAGTGGCGGTACATCCGGGCGTGCAGGAAGTACTGGTTGATGGCCGTGAGTTCGTTGGTCAGCTGTGCATTGAGCAGCCGAATGACGTTGGGATCGCCCTTCATGATGGTGTGCCTTGTTGTGATGGTGATTGCCGCCATCATAGCAAAGGGCGCGACGGCGCGTGCCGGAAAAACCGGCACGGAGGAAGAAGGGCGACGCTCAGGCCAGCTGGGCCGGGCGGAAACTCAGTTCGGTAACGGTCGTCTTGCTGTCGAGGTGTTCGTTCAGGACTTCGCGGGCATAGCTCACGCATTTGCCGCAGCAGGTGCCCAGGCCCAGTTCCTGGCGCAGCTCGGCCACGGAGGTGATGCCGAGGTCCACGGCCTGGCGGATTTCACGGTCGGAGATGTTATTGCAGACACAGACGATCATCGAATGCTTCCTTAACGCCGGGATAACGTTGCTTGATAATTAATGAGAATCGTTCTCATTCGTGTTGTATTCTGCTGAAACTCGACGACGAACGCAAGCGGATTTGTTGTGTGCGGGGTCACCTGAATAGAAATAATTCGCATTTAGGTTTATGATGCTAGTATCTGTCTCATCAGCGCTACATGCGTTGCGATGCATCACTGGTCATCAGTCCCCCAGCCGCACCGTGAGCGCGCATTGGCACTACTTCAACGGAACCCGCCATGACTCTCAATCCCACCCTGACCACGCTCGACGCCCTGAAAGTCGGGCAAAGCGCCACCGTGGTCCACCTCGCCCCCACCGCGCAGGGCGGCGCCGATGTACCGCGCCGCCTGATGGAGCTGGGCTTCGTGCCGGGCGAGCGCATCCGCATGCTCAAGCGTGGCCTGCCGGGCGGCCCGGTGGCGGTCAAGGTCGGCGAATCGACCTTCGCCTTGCGTAAATTCGAGGCCGCACTCGTCTCAATTCAGCCGGAATAATCAATGGGTGTCATGGAACAGCAGGTGGCGACGAAACGCGTGCCCCTGATCGCATTGCTTGGTAATCCGAACTGCGGCAAGACTGCCCTGTTCAACCGTCTCACCGGCTCGCGCCAGAAGGTCGCCAACTACGCCGGCGTCACCATCGAACGCAAGGAAGGCCACTTCACCTCGCCGAAGGGCCGCGCCCTGCGCGTGCTCGATTTGCCGGGCGCCTACAGCCTGACCGCCCAGACCCCGGACGAAGCCATCACGCGCGACGTGGTGGCCGGCCTGCGCGCCGGCGAAACCTCGCCGGACGTGGTGGTGTGCGTCGTCAACGCCACCAACCTGCGCCTGAATTTGCGCCTGGTGCTGGAAATCCAGCGCCTCGGCCTGCCCATGGTGCTGGCCCTGAACATGGTCGACGTCGCCAAGAAGCGCGGCATCGAGATCGACACTGCGCGCCTGTCGCAGGAACTCGGCATGCCGGTGGTGGAGACCGTGGCGATCCAGGCCGGCGGCGAACGCGCCCTGGTCGAGCTGCTCGACAGCATGGACTTCAATGGCGGCGTCAAACCGCAGCCGCTGGCCGCCATCGACGCCGTGCCGGTCGAGGAAACCCAGCGCGAAGTGCGCCGCATCGTCGAGGCCAGCACCAGCCATGCCCACGACAAGGGCAATTTGTCGGAAAAGATCGACAACGTGGTGCTGCACCCGACGATCGGCCCGGTGCTGCTGGCGGCGCTGATGTTCATCATCTTCCAGGCCGTGTTCAGCTGGGCCGAAGCGCCGATGGACTTCATCGAGAGCAGCGTCGGCGCCATCGGCGAATTCGTCGGCTCGGTGCTGGCCGAGGGGCCCTTGCACAGCCTGATCGTGGACGGCATCATCGCCGGCGTCGGCGGCGTGCTGGTGTTCCTGCCGCAGATCCTGATCCTGTTCTTCTTCATCCTGATCCTGGAAGACATCGGCTACCTGCCGCGCGCCGCCTTTTTGCTCGATCGCATGATGGGTGGCGTGGGACTCTCGGGCCGCGCCTTCATTCCGCTGCTGTCCTCGTTCGCCTGCGCGATTCCCGGCGTGATGGCGGCGCGCACCATCCAGAATCCGCGCGACCGCCTGGTGACGATCATGATCGCGCCCTTGATGACCTGCTCGGCGCGCCTGCCGGTGTACGCCCTGATCATCGCCGCCTTCATTCCCGAGCGCGAGGTCGGCATCTTCAATTTGCAGGGCCTGGTGCTGTTCGCGCTGTACGTGATGGGCATCGTCAGCGCCATGGGCGTGGCCTGGTACATGAAGCGCCGCAGCGGCGGCGGCCAGCATCCTTTGATGATGGAACTGCCGGCTTACCACTGGCCGCACCTGCGCTCGCTGGTCATGGGCCTGTGGGAACGCGCAGTGATCTTCCTGATGCGCGTCGGTACCCTGATCCTGACGCTGACGATCCTGCTCTGGTTCCTGTCGAGCTTCCCGGGTGCACCCGAAGGCGCCACGCAACCGCCGATCTACTACAGCGTGGCCGGCATGCTGGGCCGCGCGCTGGAAGTGATCTTCGCACCGATCGGCTTCGGCTGGCAGATCTGCATCGCGCTGGTGCCAGGCATGGCCGCGCGTGAAGTGGCGGTCGGCGCGCTCGGCACCGTGTACGCGCTGTCCGAATCCGGCGACGACGTGGCGGGCACCCTGGGCCCGCTGATCGCCGGCTCGTGGTCGATGGCCACCGCGCTGTCGCTGCTAGCCTGGTACGTGTACGCGCCGCAGTGCCTGGCGACCCTGTCCACCGTGCGCCGCGAAACCGGCAGCGCCAAGTACGCCTGGATCATGGCCGGCTACATGTTCGGCCTGGCCTACGTGGCCTCGTTCATCACCTACCGCGTCGCGCTGGCGCTGGGCGGCGGCTGACATGTGGCAGGAACTCGCCGTCGCCGTGTTCGTGCTGGTGGCCGCCGTCTACGTCGGCGCCAAGTACCTGCCGGCGGCCTGGCGCGTGCGCATCGTGAACCGCCTGTCGAAGGGCGGGGCGGATTCGCGATTGGTGCGCTGGCTCGATACCGGCGGCAGTTGCGGGAGCGGGTGCAACAGCTGCAATACCTGCGAGACGCCGGCGGAGCCAACCCCGCCGGCTGACAGCAAACATCGCGTCATTAAAATCCACCGAAAACCGTAGGGTGGACACCTGTGTCCACGCTGTCTCACCCTTCGCATATGTCACCTTGTCCGGCACGCCCGATGCCTGTCGCACACGATTGACCCAAAACATATACCGGACACAACCGGCGGCCTACGATGCCGCACCATGTCCCGCTACCGCCGCCTCCTGACCGGCCCCACCTATTTCTTCACGGTGGTGGCCTACCGCCGCCGCCCCATCTTCTGTGACGCTGCATTGCGCACCGCTTTGCGCGATGCGATCGCTACCGTGCGCCGAACACGCCCGTTTTCCGTGGACGCCTGGGTGCTACTCCCAGATCACATGCATTGCATCTGGACGCTGCCCGAAGATGACCATGCCTATTCGATACGCTGGGCCGAAATCAAACGCTACGTGTCGAGCTGGTGCCGGCCGAAGCTGCGTGCTCCAAATCTGTTGACGCAAGCTGCGCTCAACCGTCGCGAGTCGACCATCTGGCAACGCAGGTTCTGGGAACACCAGATTCGGGACGAGACCGATTTTGATCGGCACATGGATTACATCCATTTCAATCCGGTCAAGCACAAGTATGTGAAGCAGGTGAATGCGTGGCCGCATTCGACATTTCATCGGCATGTGCGGGGTGGGATTTATCCGGGCGATTGGGGTGGGTCGCCGGAGATTGAAGAGCTCCATTTCGAGTAGGTGGTGGGGTGTGCATGGGTACGACCGCGTGGACACGGGTGTCCACCCTACGAAAACCGTCATGCAGGCGTTGGCGGATCATCCAACCCCAGTACTGCGATCAGGCGCTTGGCATCGTAGGGCGCATGCACCTTGATGTCGTTGTCGAAGTAGCAGTAGACGTCACGGCTCTTGCGCCTGGACGGGGCTTTGGGTGACACCCGTTCGCCGCCTTCCGGCTGCCCACCGGCGCTCCACGCCCGAATCTTCCCGGCCCAGCGTTCGATCGCCGCATCGCCATACCCGCTCGCGTACAGCTCCTCATCCCCATGCAAGCGCAGGTACATGAAGTCGGCGGTCACGTCTTCCATGTACGGCCACTTGCCCGCCGTATCGGCCACCACCAGCGCGACCTTGTACTTGCGTAAGAGAGCAATGAAACGCTCGTCGCGAAAGCTCGGATGCCGCACTTCCACCGCATGCCGCATCGGCCGCTTCGCATCCATGGCCAGCGACACCTTGCCCTCCATGCGCGGCTGGTACTGCTGGGCGCGCGCCAGGGCCGCTTCGGTATCGTGCGGCAGCAGGGACAGGAAATGCGCGAAGCGTTCAGGATCGAACTTCACCATCTCCGGAAACTGCCACAGGAAAGGCCCCAGCTTTTCGCGTAGCTCGAAGATGCCCGAGGCCAGCACATTCGCCAGCGGCCCTTCGATCTCCTTGAGCTTGAGCATGTGGGTGATGAAGCGGTTGCCCTTGACCGCGAACAGGAAGCCGGGCGGCGTGGCGGCATACCAGGCGGCGTAGCTTTCGGGGCGCTGCAGCGAGTAGAACGAGCCGTTGATCTCGATGGTCGGCAGCTGGCGCGACGCGTAGTCGAGCTCGCGCGCCTGGACCAGGCCCCTGGGATAGAAGACGCCGCGCCACGGGACGTAGCGCCAGCCGGAGATACCGATGTAGATCGCCATGAAGCGATCATAGAGACACAGGCTGCCGCGCTCGGTGCGGTGCCGAACGCGTACAGCTGGAAGCTAAAGGTCAGCCAAGGTCAGGTCAGGGCAAGCTGGCGGCGCACGCCGCCGGCCGCGGCCACCTTGAACACGCCCACCACGTCCGACAGGCGCTCGGCCTGCAGGCGCATCGATTCGGCGGCCGCCGCCGCTTCCTCGACCAGGGCCGCGTTCTTCTGCGTCACGCCGTCCATCTCGGCGATCGCGCGGTTGACCTGGCTGATGCCGGTTTCCTGCTCGGCGCTGGCGGCGGTGATCTCGCCGATGATGCCGTTCACCTGGCGCACGCTGGCCACGATTTCCTGCATGGTGGCGCCGGCGTGGTGCACCAGGGCGCTGCCCGCGTCGACCTTGCTCACCGAGTCATCGATCAGCGCCTTCACCTCGCGCGCCGCCGCGGCCGAGCGCTGCGCCAGGTTGCGCACTTCGCCCGCCACGACCGCGAAACCGCGGCCCTGTTCGCCGGCGCGCGCCGCCTCGACCGCCGCGTTCAGGGCCAAAATATTGGTCTGGAAGGCGATGCCGTCGATAACGCTGATGATGTCGACGATCTTGCGCGAGGAGGCGTTGATCGAGTCCATGGTCTGCACCACCTGCTGCACCACGTCGCCGCCGCGCACGGCCACGTCGGCCGCCTGCGAGGCCAGGCGGTTGGCGTGGCGCGCGTGCTCGGCATTCTGCTGGACGGCGCCGGTCAGTTCTTCCATCGATGACGCGGTTTCCTCCAGCGCGCCGGCCTGCTGCTCGGTGCGGCTCGACAGATCGTGGTTGCCGGCCGCGATCTGGGCCGAGGCGCTGGCGATGGCCTGGATGCCGGTGTCGACTTCGCCGACGATGGTGTTCAGGCTGCCGTTCATTTCGCGCAGGGCGTCCAGCAGGTGGGCGGTTTCATCGTGGCCGCGCACCTCGATCACGGCGGTCAGGTCGCCGGCGGCCACGGTGCGCGCCACGCTGACGGCGCGCGCCATCGGGCGGGCGATGCTGCGCGACAGCGAAAAGCCGAACAGCATCAGGATGCTCGACAGGACAATCGTCGCGCCCGAGAACCAGGCCACGCGCGGCCAGAAGATGGCGCCGATGGTGTCGGTGTAGACGCCGGAACCGACCACCCAGCCCCAGGCCGGCACGCCCTTGACGTAGGAGATCTTCGGCACCGGCGCGTCCTGGCCCGGCTTCGGCCACAGGTAGGAGACGAAGCCGGCGCCGTCCTTTTTCACGACGTCGACAAAGGCCACGAACAGGTGCAGGCCGTTCGGGTCGGTGGAGGCGCTCAGGTCCTGGCCCTCGAGCTCGGGCTTCAGCGGATGCATCAGCATGCGCGGCCCCATGTCGTTGACCCAGATGTATTCCTGGCCGCTATAGCGCAGCACCCGCAACGCGGCCAGGGCGGCGCGCTTGGCTTCAAGCTCGTCCATCTGGCCGGCTGCGGCAGCCTGCCGGTAGCGCTCGACCACGCCGGTTGCCACCTCGACCGCCTGGCGCACGCCATTGCCGCGCTCTTCCTCGATCAGGCCGCGTTCAGACACCAGGAAGCAGGCGGCGATGATCGCCATGCCCAGGCCGGTGCTCAGGGTGAGGAGGCCGAGCTTCTGGGCTATATTCAGGCGAAACAGTTTTAGCATGTCAAAGATAGTAAATTGGAAACGTTGCAGGACGATCTACAGGGGAAACTGATCAATTAAGAAAATTGATTAACAGGGTTTAGTAAATAGTGCGCAAGTATAGCGAATGTTTCCTAATGCCAACGTTCAATTGCAAAATGTCCACTGTCTTTTTGTAAGTGCGCAACAGTGCTAAGCTAGCGGTCCCATCACATCGGCGCCTGCTCCCATGATCACCGTCCATCACCTGAATAATTCGCGCTCCCAGCGCATCCTCTGGCTGCTCGAGGAACTGGGCCTGGAATACGAGATCAAAAAGTACCAGCGCGACCCGAAGACGATGCTGGCGCCGCCGGAACTGAAGGCCGTGCACCCGCTGGGCAAGTCGCCGGTGATCACCGACGACGGCACCGTGGTGGCCGAATCCGGCGCCATCGTCGAATACCTGGTCGAGCGCTACGGCAACGGGCGCCTGGTGCCGGCGGCCGGCACGCCGGAAAAACTGAAGTACACCTACTTCCTGCACTTCGCCGAAGGCTCCGCCATGTCGCCGCTGCTGATGAAACTGGTATTCGACCGCATCGAGAACGGCCCCATGCCGTTCTTCGTCAAGCCGGTTGCGCGCGGCATCGCCCGGAAGGTGAAGGAGGGCTTCGTGAACCCGAACATCCAGGCCCAGCTCGATTACCTCGAATCCGAACTGAAGGCGCGGCCCTGGTTCGCCGGCAGCGAATTCAGCGCCGCCGACATCCAGATGAGCTTTGCGCTGGAAGCGGCGGCTTCGCGCGGCGGCCTGGGCGCCCAGTACCCGCAGCTGAGCGGCTTCCTGCAGCGCATCCATGCGCGTCCCGCGTACGCGCGCGCGCTGGAGCGCGGCGGCAAGTACGACTATGCCCGCTGATGATGACAAGGTGATGGCAAGCTGATGGCAAAACTGCTCGCGATCGACGGACTGAACATCGTGCGCCGGGTTTACGAAGCGAGCCCGGAGCCCGACTCCGACCTGAAGGCCAGCATCGCGCTGCGCCACGCGTTCTCGTCGTTCCGCAACGTGCTGGAAACGCATGCGCCGACCCACGTGCTGGCCGCCTTCGACTACGGCGGCGAGAACTGGCGCCACGCGCTGTATCCGCGCTACCGCGAGCACCGCGCGCCGATGCCGGCGGTGCTGCGCGAAGCGCTGCCGGAATTCCAGGAGCGCCTGCAGGCGGCCGGGGTGCCGGTGGCGGTGCTGCCCGGCGTCGAGGCCGACGACGTGGTCGCCACCTGCGTGATGCGCTGGCTGCAGGAGAACCGCGGCGAGGCCATCGTCGCCACCACCGACAAGGACCTGCACGTGCTGATCGCGCACGGCGCCCTGGTCTGGGACCACTTCAAGAACGAGTGGCACGACGACGCCTGGGTGCGCAACAAGTTCGGCGTGGCGCCCGAGCTGCTGCACGATTTATTGGCGCTGATGGGCGACGCCACCGACGGCGTGCCGGGCGTGTCGAAAGTCGGCATGAAGACCGCCGCGCGCCTGCTCAACGCCTACGGCGGCCTGGACGCGGTGATGGCCGGCGCCGGCATCCTCAAGACCCCGCTGGGCGAGCGTTTGCGCGCCGAACGCGAGATACTCTATTTGTCGCGCCAGCTGGTGCAGCTGAAGACCGACGTGCGCCTGGGCGTGACGTGGAAGATGCTGGCCTACGAGTCGCATTGACAGCACAAACCGACACGGAAGGACTCGACATGCTGAAGGCAGTACTGGTGGATTCGAACGCGATCTCGCGCGGCCTGCTCAACACGGTGCTCACCGAGGGCGGCTACGAGGTGGCCGGCCAGACCCACACCGGCCACGGGGGCATGCTGCTGGCCGCCAGGTTCCGCCCGCAGCTGATCTGCATCGCGCGCGAGCAGGTCGAGGACAGCGACATCGTCGAGCAGCTGCGCGCCACCCTGCCCAAGACCCTGATCTTCATGGTCTCGGGCACGCTCGATGCACCCACCATCCAGGGCGCGCTGGCGCGCGGCGTGCACGGCTTCATCGTCAAGCCCTTCAAGGCCGACGCCGTGCTCAAGACTATCCGGAATACGGTGCTTGCCGTGGTCAGGAAGCAGCAGGGCGGCGGCGCCTGATTTCTTCGGCTGCAATCGCAGCCAATTCTCCCAGGGCGCGCAATTCGCGTTCGCGCAGGCGGCGCGGCTCGCGGTCCATCACGCACAAGGCGCCAAGCCGAAAACCCTTGGCGTCGACCAGCGGCACGCCGGCATAGAAGCGGATGTGCGGGGCGCCGGTCACCATCGGGTTGTTGATGAAGCGTCCGTCGAGCCAGGTGTCGGCCACCATCAGCGGCTCGCCGGCCAGGATCGTGTGGCTGCAAAAGGCGATGTCGCGCGGGGTTTCGCTGAAGCCAACCCCGACCCGCGACTTGAACCACTGGCGCTCCTCGTCCACCAGGGTCAGCGTGGCGATCGGGCTGTCGGTGATCTGGGCCGCCAGCCAGGTGAGACGGTCGAACACGGTCTCGGGGACGCTGCCGACCAGGCCGGTGGCTGCCAGCGCGTCCAGGCGCGCCGGCTCGTCGGCCGGCAGCGCGGGCGCGGCCTGCACCGCGTGCACGGGATAAGCAAGGAAGGCCGGATCGACCGGCGCCGACGACAGCGGCGCCAGGCCGGCGCGTTCGCGCAGCAGGGAACTGACTGCGCTCAGGCGCACGCGACGGTGGCCGCCCGGCGTTTTCCAGGCCGGCAGCAGGCCGTTTTCGATCCATTGCTGGGCGGTGCTCACCGCAATGCCGAGCAGCCGGGCTGCTTCGCGGGTAGTCAGGATCGGATCGTCCGAAGTTCCGGATGAAGGCGCGGACATGACGAAAACTCTTTCAACAAAGAAATAACCAAGTTCGCATTCTACTGGACGATTTTCTAAATTTATCGAATTTGATGATGTAAGTTGCTAGAAAACATCACGATCCGTCCATATCCCACATATAGTGATGACCTAATACAATTTTTATTGACTCATAGAAATTTGACGAACAGAATGGGAGTATTCGTCATTTTCATCAGTTGTTTCGCAGGCCATCGTCAAGGAAGTCCATGCCCCATCGTCAACCCTCCGCGCAGTACGAAACCGAGCGCCTCGATGCCCTGCGCAAGCTGGAGCTGCTCGATACGCCGCCGAGCGAGGCCTTCGACCGGATCACGCGCATGGCGGCCCAGCTGTTCAAGCTGCCGGTGGCGGCGGTGTCGCTGACCGATGCCGACCGCCAGTGGTTCAAGGCGCGCGTGGGCGTGGAGCACACCTCGATCCCGCGCGAGCTGGCGCCGTGCGCGAACGTGGCCGACAGCTGCAGGATGCTGGTGGTCCCGGACTTGCAGGCCGACGCCTGCTACCGCGACAGTAACCTGGCGCGCACCGGCGTACGCTTCTATGCGGGCGCGCCGCTGATGACGCGCGACGGCTACTGCCTGGGCGCGATGTGCGTACTGGGCCAGGAACCGCGCGACATCACCGAGGCCGAGCGCGCAGGCCTGATGGACCTGGCGGCGATGGTGATGGCGCAGATCGAGCTCCAGCATGCCATCGGCCGCATCGAGCCGAGCAGCGGCATGCCGAACCGCAGCCAGTTCATCGAAGACATGAGCGACCTGGCCAACGAGCGCCCGCGCGGCGAGGTCCGGCTGGCGGCGATGGTGAACCTGGCCACGCCCGAGCAGATCAGCGACGCCATGCGCGCGATGGGCACCGCTTACCTCGACGAAGTCGTGGAGGAGGCGGTGCGCATGCTGCGCGCGGCGCTCGGGCCGGGGCGCAAGCTGTACCACGTGGCCCCGACCCAGTTCGTGTTCCTGGCCGAACCTGGCGCCGACGTGCAGCGTTTCTGCGACTGGCTCGGCAGCTGGCTCGACCTGCGCGCCGACGCCATGACCGCGCGCTTCGTCACCACCCCCACCATCGGGGTGGCGCCGTTCCGCGTCGGCCAGAGCGACACGCTCGAGGTGCTGCGCGACATGCACAGCGCGGCCCACGACGCCCTCGACGGCTCGCACCGCGTGCGGGTATTCTCGGCCGAGCAGAACGCGGTGTTCCTGCGCCGCTTTTATCTGGTCAACGAATTCGGCGCGGCGCTGGAAAGCGCCGACCAGCTGCGCCTGGTGTTCCAGCCAAAGATCGAACTGTCGACCGGACGCTGCCTCGGCGCCGAGGCGCTGCTGCGCTGGAACCATCCGGTGCTGGGCGAAGTATCGCCGGGCGAGTTCTTCCCCCTGATCGAGCAGACCTCGCTGGCGCGCGCCACCACGCGCTGGGTGCTGGCGCAGGCGCTGCAGCAGCTGGCCGCCTGGCGCGATGCCGGCCTGACGCTGCAGATGGCGGTGAACGTCTCGGCGGTGAACCTGACCGAAACGGACTTCTGCGCCCACGTGGCCGGGCAGCTGCGCCGGCACGGCCTGCCGCCCGAGGCGCTGGCGCTGGAAATCACGGAAAGCGCGCTGATGAAGAACCGCGCACTGGCCATGAAGACCCTGGAAAATCTGTCCGCCGCCGGCGTACACCTGGCGATCGACGACTTCGGCACCGGCTACAGCAGCCTGGCCTACCTGCAAAGCGTGCCGGCCAGGGTGGTCAAGATCGACCAGAGCTTCGTGCGCGACCTCGACACCGACAGGCACAAGCGCGCGCTGGTCAGCACGGTCATCAAGCTCTCGCACGACCTGGGCCGCCGCGTGGTGGCCGAGGGCGTGGAAACCGCGGCGGTGGCGACCCTGCTGCTGGCGGAAGGCTGCGACCAGGCTCAGGGCTACCTGTACGCGCGGCCGATGGCGCCGGAAGACTTCGAGCGCTGGATCTGCGCCAAGTGGACGCTGCCGCGCGAGCGCAAGGCGGTGCCGCCGCCAGTGCTGGCCTGCGCCTGATGACCGCTTGAAACGGCGTCCCTTTATTCTCGGGCGTCGCTTTCGTAGGGTGGGCACTTGTGCCCACGCGGTAGAGCTGCTGATCATTCGAGCAGCGACCGAAGTGGTACATCAAGCAATTTGGGTGGAATGACTCCGCTTATTGGCATGCGATGAGACCGCGTGGGCACAAGTGCCCACCCTACAAAAACAAAAACGGCGCACCGGATGATCTTGGTGCGCCGTTTCTGCTCTGTTAAAAAACTGGACTTAGCTTAGAACTCTTCCCATTCGTCGCCGGCCGTTCTGGCCAACTGCGCCTTGCGTACCGGCGCCGCCGTCTTGGCAGCCGCACGCGGCGTGGTAGCAGGCAAGGCCGGCTTTACGGCGCGCGGTGCAACGGCGACCGGCTTCGCCACCGCCGCCACCGCCTCACCGGTCCTGAACACCGCCACCGCTTCCGCCAGCTTGGCCGCCTGCATGCGCATCGCATCCGCGGCAGCCGAGGTTTCCTCGACCAAGGCCGCGTTCTGCTGGGTCACCTGGTCCATCTGCACCACGGCGCCGTTGATCTGATCTCGCCCATGATGTCGGCCACGCGGCGGATGCTCTCGACGATCTCGTGCATCGTGCTGCCGGCTTCGTTCACCAGGCGGCTGCCGTCGCCGACCCTGCCGGCAGAATCCTCGATCAGCCCCTTGATGTCCTTGGCCGCCGCCGCCGAACGCTGGGCCAGGTTGCGCACCTCGGTGGCCACGACCGCGAAGCCGCGCCCCTGTTCGCCGGCGCGTGCCGCTTCGACCGCCGCGTTCAGCGCCAGGATATTCGTCTGGAAGGCGATGCCGTCGATCACGCCGATGATGTCGGCCATGCGCTGCGAGCTGGCGTGGATGGCGTCCATGGTGCCGACCACCTGCTTGACCATGGCGCCGCCGCGTTCGGCCACGCTCGAAGCCACGCCGGCCAGCACGTTGGCCTGGCGCNGATGATGTCGGCCATGCGCTGCGAGCTGGCGTGGATGGCGTCCATGGTGCCGACCACCTGCTTGACCATGGCGCCGCCGCGTTCGGCCACGCTCGAAGCCACGCCGGCCAGCACGTTGGCCTGGCGCGCGTTGTCGGCGTTCTGGCGCACGGTCGAGGTCAGCTCTTCCATCGACGACGCGGTTTCTTCCAGCGCGCTGGCCTGTTCCTCGGTGCGCGAGGACAGGTCCATGCTGCCGGCCGCCACTTGCGAGGAGGCCGAGGCGATCAGCTCGGTGCCGCCACGCACGATGTTCACGGTGCCCAGCAGGCTGTCGTTCATCTTCTTCAGGGCCGCCAGCAGCTGGCCGAGTTCATCCTTCGTGCTCACCTCGATGCGGCTGGTCAGGTCGCCCGCGGCCACGGTTTCGGCGATCGCCAGGGCGCGCGCCACCGGCGTGGTGATCGAGGCCGTGATGCGCCAGGCGATGACGGCGGCCAGCGCCAGGATCACCGCGCTCAGGACCAGCATCAGGCGCAGGGTGTTGTCGTAGGTGGCGTCGGCTTCCAGCGCGGCCTTCGCGGCCAGCCCCTTCTGCATGTCGATCTGGCCGGTGATGACCTTGCGGTATTCGGCCAGCAGCGGACGGTAGGTGTTGACCAGGTAGCTGGAGGCCTGTTCGATCTCGCCGGCGCCGATGTGGCGCAGCAGCACATCCTGGGCGGCGACGAACTTGCCGTTGTAGTCCAGGCTCTGGCGCAGCAGGGCCTTGCCTTCTTCGCTGACGATGGTCGGGGCCAGCTTGTCGAAGGTGGCGGCGATATTCGCGCGCGCCTTGTCGACGTCCGCGGCCTGGACCTTGCGGTCGGCGGGGTCGGCATTCAGCATCATGTTGCGCAGCGCGATCGAGACGTTGTTGACCTCGGTGAGCACGGCGTTCGATGCCTCGATCTTCGGCATGTAGTTGCCGACGATGACGTCGGTGCCGGTCTTGATGCGGCCGAGCATGGCCGTGCCGAGCACGACGACGAGGATGAGGAAGCGCACAGGAGGCCGAAGCCGGCGAAAAGCCGGGTCCGTACGCGCAGGTTGGCGATGTTCATGGGTTTCGTCTTTGAGGTTGGGGGGCCAGGCTAGCCGGCCAGGTGCCGGCGTATTGACCGGAATTACTGATTTTTCCGTATAGCAACGTAGGGTAACGGCGCTATACGGTCCAACTCAATGGCGAAATACTAATTGAACGGAAATTTTGTGCGGAATGTTGCGGGTGTGCCGCAGGGGAGAGTGGGTGATGGCAGAAACCGTACGGTGGGCACTCCGTGCCCACGCGGTTACGTGCGTGTCCTGATGACTACGTGCGGTGATGTATCGCTCGCACCGCGTCCGCGAGCCGTTGGCCTGATAGTGGCACGGTGATCATGTGCGAGCGACGTTTCAGGGCACGTAGTGCAAGGATGCGCACGTACCGCGTGGGCATAGGGTGCCCACCGTACGTTTGAAGCCGCAGGTTAGGCCTGCGCCGCAACGGTGCAAAACCAGCGTCGAATCAGACGCCCAACGCCCCGTCGATGATGCCGCCGCCCAGGCAGATGTCGCCGTCGTACAGCACGGCCGACTGGCCCGGGGTCACGGCCCATTGCGGGTCGGTGAATTCCAGCGCGAAGCGGTCCGTGCCCTCGGCCAGCACGCGGCAGGCCACGTCCTGCTGGCGGTAGCGCGTCTTGGCCGACAGCAGGCGCGGTTCCGGCGCCTCGCCCGCGACCCAGCTGGCCTGGCCCGCGTCCAGGCGCGAGGACAGCAGCCACGGATGGTCATGGCCCTGCACGATGTACAACGTGTTGCTGGCGATGTCCTTGCGCGCCACGAACCAGGGTTCGCTGGTGCCGTCGGCGTTCCTGTGCGACTTCAGGCCGCCGATGCCGATGCCCTTGCGCTGGCCGAGCGTGTAGAACGACAGGCCGATGTGCTCGCCCACCGTCTGGCCATTATCGAGCTTGATCGGGCCCGGCTTGTGCGACAGGTAGCGGTTCAGGAAGTCGCGGAACGGGCGCTCGCCGATGAAGCAGATGCCGGTCGAATCCTTCTTCGCCGCATTCGGCAATGCCAGCTTTTCGGCGATCTTGCGCACCTCGGTCTTCGGGATCTCGCCCAGAGGGAACAGCGACTTCGACAGCTGCGCCTGGTTCAGGCGGTGCAGGAAGTAGCTTTGATCTTTCGTTGAGTCGAACGCTTTCAGCAACTCGAATTTACCGGCCGGGTTTTCGCGCACGCGCGCATAGTGGCCGGTGGCGATCAGGTCGGCGCCCAGCTTCATCGCGTGATCGAGGAAGGCCTTGAACTTGATCTCGGCGTTACAGAGGACGTCCGGATTTGGCGTGCGGCCGGCCTGGTATTCGCGCAGGAATTCGGCGAACACGCGGTCCTTGTATTCGGCAGCAAAGTTCACGGCCTCGATGTCGACGCCGACCACGTCGGCCACGCTGGCCGCGTCGATCCAGTCCTGGCGCGTCGAGCAGTATTCGGAATCGTCGTCGTCTTCCCAGTTCTTCATGAACAGGCCGACGACCTCGTAGCCCTGTTCCTTCAACATCCACGCCGCGACCGAGGAGTCGACTCCGCCCGACATCCCGATCACGACTTTTTTCTTGCTCATTTTTTAAACCTGACTGTATTTAGACCTGATCCGTGGTGGCCAGTCCGCCCTCGAACACCGATGGGTGGGTGTGCAGCAGCGCCAGTTCGGTACGCTTGCCGGCCAAGTAATCGTCCACGCATTGCAGCACGATCGGGCTGCGGTGGCGCTCGGGACAGGCGGCGAGTTCGTCGCGCGTCATCCACAGGGTGCGCAGGATGCCTTCGTCGAGCGGCTGGTCATACTGCCTGCCCGCTTTGCCGCAGAAGGTGAAGCGCAGGTAGGTGACGTCGGCATTGCGCGACTTCGAATGGTAGCGCGACATGTACATGCCGACCAGCGCTTCCGGAATGAACTCGTGCGCGGTTTCTTCCAGGGATTCGCGCACCACCGCCTGCTCCAGCGACTCGTGCGGGTCGAGGTGGCCGGCCGGCTGGTTCAGCCTGATTCCTTCGCTCGTCTCTTCCTCGATCAGGAGGAAACGGCCATCCCGTTCGATGATGGCGGCAACGGTGACTGACGGTCTGAAGGTATGGGTCATGCGCATCCTTGGAAATGAGCCGATATTCTACAGCGACCCGCAAAGCGTTGCTCGACAGTACGTGTGCAATGCAGCAAAAAAGCCCGAAGAAAGCCGAATTGATACAGAAATCGATGCGATCTCGCCTCAGCTGTATCGTATTTACCATCGAAATGCCGAGCCGGATCGACTTGTCATTATCAGCAGATTCTTGTGCATGTTTACGTGTTAGATTGTGAACACAAAACCCATACGAAGGGAGGCGTGCATGAGAATCGGCATTCCGGTGGAGACACGGCCAGGCGAAACGCGCGTGGCGGCGACTCCGGAAACGGTCAGGAAACTCGCGGGCAAGCACCAGCTCATTGTCCAGTCCGGCGCAGGGCTGCACGCCGCCGTCACAGATGAAGCCTATGCCGCCGCCGGCGCCAGCATCGGCAGCGCGGACGATGCCTTCGGCGCCGAGATCGTGCTGAAAGTGCGTGCACCGAACGAGCAGGAGCGCGCCCGCATGCAGCCCGGCACCGTGGTGGTTGGCATGCTGAATCCTTTCGATCTTGATAACATCGCCGCCATGGCGCAATCGCGCCTCACCGCCTTTGCGCTGGAAGCGGCGCCGCGCATCACGCGTGCGCAATCGATGGACGTGTTGTCCTCGCAAGCCAACATCGCCGGCTACAAGGCCGTGATGCTGGCCGCAAACACTTACCAACGCTTCATGCCGATGCTGATGACGGCCGCCGGCACCGTCAAGGCGGCGCGCGTGCTGATCATGGGCGTGGGCGTGGCCGGCCTGCAGGCGATCGCCACCGCCAAGCGCCTGGGCGCCGTGATCGAAGCCTCGGACGTGCGTCCGCCGGTCAAGGAACAGGTGGAATCGCTCGGCGCCAAGTTCATCGACGTGCCGTTCGTGACCGACGAAGAGCGCGAGATCGCGCAGGGCGTGGGCGGCTACGCGCGGCCGATGCCGGCGGACTGGATGCGGCGCCAGGCCGAACTCGTGCACGAACGCGCCAAGCTGGCCGACATCGTCATCACCACCGCCCTGATCCCGGGGCGGGCGGCGCCGACCCTGATTCGCGAAGAAACCGTGCAGGCCATGAAGCCGGGCTCGGTGATCGTCGACATGGCGATCGAGCAGGGCGGCAATTGCCCGCTGACGGAGCTGAACAAGACCGTAGTCAGGCATGGCGTGACGATCATCGGCGAGCCGAACCTGGCGGCGCTGGTGGCGGCCGACGCCTCGGCCCTGTACGCGCGCAACGTACTCGACTTCCTGAAGCTGGTGTTCGACAAGGACGACAAATTCCATATCGACCTGGAAGACGAGATCGTGCGCGCCACGCTGCTGTGCCACCAGGGCGAAGCACTAAGAAAATAAAAGGAGACGGGAATGGACATCAGCCACACCATCATCAACCTGATCATCTTCGTGCTGGCGATCTACGTCGGTTACCACGTCGTCTGGACCGTGACGCCGGCGCTGCACACGCCGCTGATGGCGGTGACCAACGCGATTTCCGCCATCATCATCGTCGGCGCCATGCTCGCGGCCGGCCTCACCGAAGGCGTGCTTGGCCAGGCCATGGGCACGGTAGCGGTGGCGCTGGCTGCGGTGAACGTGTTCGGCGGCTTCCTCGTCACCCAGCGCATGCTGGAGATGTTCAAGAAAAAGGAACCGAAAGCCGCCGCGCCGAAAGCCGCCGTCGAAGCCGCTGCTCGGACTGCGTCCGGCAAGGAGGCCGCATGAACATGATCAGCATGAACCTGGTCACGCTGCTGTATCTGGTGGCATCGGTCTGCTTCATCCAGGCGTTGAAAGGGCTGTCGTCGCCGTCGTCCGCGCGCATGGGCAATACCTTCGGCATGGCCGGGATGGCGATCGCGGTCGCCACCACCATCGCCCTGATCTTCAAATTGCAGGAACAGTTTGCCAGCGGCCACGCCGGCCTCGGCTTCCCGCTGGTGATGCTCGGCGTGGTGGTCGGCGGCGCGGTTGGCGCCTACGCCGCGAAAAAGGTCGAGATGACCAAGATGCCGGAGCTCGTGGCAGCCATGCACTCGCTGATCGGCCTGGCGGCGGTGTGCATCGCGGTGGCGGCTGTCTCGGAACCGTGGGCCTTCAACATCGCCGAACGCGGTGGCGCGCTTCCCTTTGGCAACCGGCTCGAACTCTTCATCGGCACCTTTGTCGGCGCCGTCACCTTCTCGGGATCGGTGATCGCCTTCGGCAAGCTCTCGGGCAAATACAAGTTCCGCCTGTTCCAGGGCGCGCCGGTGCGCTTTGGCGGCCAGCACATCCTGAACCTGGTCATCGCAATTGCCATCATCGTGCTGGGCCTGGTGTTCTGCTTCTCCGATGGTGCGGCGCCGGCCTGGACGCCGTTTGCCATCATGGCTGCGCTGGCCTTCGTGCTGGGCGTGCTCATCATCATCCCGATCGGCGGGGCCGACATGCCGGTGGTGGTGTCGATGCTGAACTCTTATTCGGGCTGGGCGGCGGCCGGCATCGGCTTCTCCCTGAATAACTCGATGCTGATCATCGCCGGTTCGCTGGTGGGCTCAAGCGGCGCGATCCTGTCTTACATCATGTGCAAGGCCATGAACCGCTCCTTCTTCAACGTGATCCTGGGCGGCTTCGGCGGCGAGGCGGTGGTCGCAAACGGCGGCGCGCAGGAGCAGCGCCCGGTGAAATCCGGTTCGGCCGAGGATGCCGCCTTCATCCTGCAGAACGCCGAATCGGTGATCATCGTGCCGGGTTATGGCCTGGCGGTGGCGCGCGCCCAGCACTCGGTGAAGGAACTGGTCGACAAGCTCACCGAGCATGGCGTGACCGTGCGTTATGCGATCCACCCGGTGGCGGGGCGCATGCCGGGCCACATGAACGTGCTGCTGGCCGAGGCCGAGGTGCCTTATGACCAGGTGGCCGAGATGGAAGACATCAACGGCGAGTTCGGCCAGACCGACGTGGTGCTGGTGCTGGGCGCGAACGACGTGGTGAACCCGGCGGCGAAAGACCCGAAATCGGCGATTGCCGGCATGCCGATCCTGGAGGCCTACAAAGCCAAGAGCATCATCGTCAACAAGCGCTCGATGGCGTCGGGCTATGCGGGGCTGGACAACGACCTGTTCTACATGCCGAACACGATGATGGTGTTCGGCGATGCCAAGAAGGTGATCGAATCGATGGTGAAGGCGGTGGAGTAGGCGCTAGAACACGTCGCCGGCGATCTGCTTGCCGTCGACCACGATCTTGATGCTGACCGAGAACAGGGCGTAGGCGAACACTTCGACCAGGAAGGTCTTGCCGTCGGCACGCGCGACCGTGACGGCGACAAACGGGCGGGTCTTGTCGAGTGCGAACATGCCGCCGTTCTCGGCCACCTGTAAGCCGTCGACGTAGAGCTTCAGGCCGTCGTTCCAGGAATTGCGCGCCTTGATCTCGATGCCGTCCCATGTGCCGATCCACTCCTTGGGGAACCATTCCTTCTTGCCGGACGGCGTAAAGCGCTGCTGCGCCGCCTGGCGCGTGATGCCCATCAGGGCGCCCAGTTCGGCCCAGGAGCGGCCGGCCTGGCGCGCCTTGCCGACCGCCTCCTTTTGCAGGCCCTCGCAGATCTGCACGCCGGCGCTGCTGGCCGCTGCCAGGCGCAGGGCGTTGTCGGCTTCGGCGTCAGGCGCGTCGACCAGGCTCGCGTGGGCGACGACGGCTGCTTCGATAGCGTGCTGCAGGCTGGCGCGCTGTTCGGGCAGAAGGAGGCCGGACTGGATGGTCATGAACATCTCCGTGGATGAGTGTATGTCAAGATTAGTTAACGCCCATGAGCGTGTCAAGAAAAATTGACGATGGCTCGGCAGAGGTTTTGTAGGGTGGACACCTGTGTCCACGCTGTCTCATCGTGTGCGTTGATGCGGCGTATGCGAATGTCGGATTGCTGGCGTGGTGGAATTTGTAAAGGTCGTGTCTATGCGAAGGGTCAGACAGCGTGGACACAGGTGTCCACCCTACGAAAATCACCGCCTGTAACCAATCAACCTTAGCCTTGCCGGTACGGCAAGAACGACGACCCGCCTCTTCGCCCATACATCATGACTTCGGCCAGCAGCGTGCGCGCCGGCTTGACGGCGTCCAGCGTCGCCAGCCCCAGCCCGAGCACCGATTGCAGCGGTCCGCTGCCGACAAAGGCGCGCGCCATGGTGTCGGTGAGGGCGATAATAAGTTTGCGGTCCTGCGCCCGTTCGTCGAGGAAGCGGCCGATGGCTTCCGGCCCCGGGCAGCGTGCCAGCAGGCGCGCCAGCACGGCGGCGTCGCGCAGGCCCAGGTTCAGGCCCTGGCCGGCCACCGGATGCAGGGTCTGCGCCGCATTGCCGATGGCAACCGTGCGCGTGGTGGCGTGGGCTTCGGCGTTCAGGCCCAGCGGATACGCGAGCCGCGCCGAGACCCTGGTGAAGCGCCCCAGGCGCCCGCCGAAGGCCTCGCCCAGTTCAGCCAGGAAGCGGCTCTCTTCCATCGCCTGCAAGGAAGCAGCACGCTCCGGCTGCACGCACCAGACCAGCGCGTACTGCAAGCCGTCGGCGCCGTCCTGCGGCAGCAGGGCCAGCGGCCCCTCGTCGGTAAAGCGCTCGAAGGCGCGGTGCGGGATCGGGCTGCTGGTTGCCACGCGCGCGATCACGGCATGCTGGCCATAGTCGCGCGTCTGCTTCTTGTCTTCCTGCTGGCCGAACACGCCGCCTTCGGCGCCGACCGCCACCTGGGCGCTCAAGGTGCGGCCATCGTCGAGCGCCAGGGTGACGTGGCCGCCATCCTCGTTCAGCGAGGCCACGCGCGCCGGGCGGATCACCTCGACGCCGGCGGCGTCCACCGCGCGCGCCAGCGCATCGACCACCTCGCCGTAGCGCGTCACGTAACCCAGCGCGTCCAGCCTGTGTTCGGCGCGGTCCATCAGGCTGCGTCCCAAATGGCCGCGGCGCGAAACGTGGATGCTGTGGATCGCGGTAGCGGGGAGTGGCCAGGCGCCGACTTCTTCCAGCAGCATACGGCTGCCCCAGGCCAGCGCGATCGAGCGCGGATCGGAAATCGACTGGCCGAGCGCGCGCGCATCGATCAGGACGATGCGCTTGCCGGCGATGCCGCGCCGCGCCAGCAGGGCGGCCAGGGCCAGCCCCACCGGGCCGGCGCCGCAGATCGCCACGTCATAGTTGTCCTGGTGCTGTTCCATCATCGTCCTCCCATCGGGGTTTCACGCATCAACGCTTCGATCTCGGCCACCGTCTTCGGCGCCGCCCCCGATATTACCCGCGCTCCCGCTTCGCCGACGATCACGTTGTCCTCGATGCGGATGCCGATGTTCCAGAAGTGTTCCGGCACATCCGGCGCCGGGCGCACGTAGATGCCCGGCTCCACCGTCAGGGCCATGCCCGGCGCCAGCAGGCGCGAAGGCTTGCCTTCCAGCGCCAGGTCGCGGTAGGCGCCGGCGTCGTGCACGTCCAGGCCCAGCCAGTGGCCGGTGCCGTGCATGTAGAAGCGGGTATGGGCGCGTTCGGCCAGCACGATCTCGACGCTGCCGTACCGGGTCTTGTCGAGCAGGCCGAAGTCGAGCATGCCCTCGGCCAGCACGTTCAGCGCCGCTTCGTGGAAATCGCTGTAGGGCCGGCCCGGCCGGATCGCCGCCAGCGCCGCATCCTGGGCGCGCAGCACCAGTTCGTACAGCTGCCGCTGCGGCGCGCTGAACACACCGTTCACCGGGAAGGTGCGCGTGATGTCGGAGGCATAGCTGTCGAACTCGCAGCCGGCGTCGATCAGCACCAGGTCGCCGTCACGGGTCTGGGCATTGTTGGCGTTGTAGTGCAGGATGCAGGCGTTCGCGCCACTGGCCACGATGGGCGTATAGGCCGGGAACTGGGCGCCGTTGCGGCGGAATTCGTAGAGCAGCTCGGCCTCGAGTTCGTACTCGAACATGCCGGCCCTGGCTGCGCGCATCGCACGCAGGTGGGCGGCGCCGGCAATCCCGGCCGACTTTTCCATCAATGCCTGTTCGCTCGCGTCCTTCAGCAGCCGCATCTCGTCGAGCAGGGGCAGCAGGTGCTGGATACGTGCGGGGGCCGTCACGCCCGAGCGGGACTGCCTCCGTACCGTGTTGATCCAGCCGGCCACATGTGCGTCGAATGCCGCATCGCGGGCGTTCGCGTAGTACAGGGCCGGCACGTCGGCCAGCAGGCGCGCCATCTGCGCATCGAGTTCGCCGATCGGAAACGCCTCGTCGAACCCGAAGGCCTCGCGCGCGGCGGCCGGGCCGTACCTGACACCTTCCCAGGTCTCGCGCTCGACGTTCTTGTCGCGGCAGAACAGGATGGAACGGGCCGGCGTGGCGCCATGCGCCGCCACGAGCACCAGCACGCTTTCCGGTTCCGCGAACCCGCTGAGGTAATAGAAATGGCTGTCGTGGCGGTAGGGGTACTCGCTGTCGGCGTTGCGCAGCACTTCAGGCGCGGTGGCCAGCACCGCCACCGCGCCCGGCTCCATGGCCTGGGCCAGGTGGGCGCGGCGCGCGGCGTAAGGGTTCACGCGCCGGCCTTTTTGCCAAGGGGCGCGTTCAGCTCCTCGAGCTGCCCGACCGTGCCGACATTCACCCAGGGGCCGGTGTAGATCTCGCCGCCGATGCGGCCCTGCTCGATGAAGGTGCGCATCAGCGGGCCGATGCGCATCACTTCGCCGGGGGCGATGCCGTCGAACATCTCGGGCCGGTAGACGCCGATGTTCGCGAAGTTCCACTTCGGGTTGCCGTTGTTGGTCAGCGAGTACATGTTCAGCCCGAAGTCGCCTTCCGGGTTGTGCCAGGGGTTCGGCGTCAGGTAGAGCCAGGCGATGTCGCGTTTTTCAGGCGGAATCGGCTGGCCCAGCATGTCGCGCTCGGGCAGGGCGTCGAGCACCTGCGAGAAATCGAAGTAGGGCGCGTAGATGTCGGCCGAGATGGCGAGGAAGGGTTCCTCGCCCAGCAGGTGGCGTGCGTTCGCGATGCCGCCGGCCGTTTCCAGCGCCTTCGGCTCGTGCGAGTACACGATGCGCGCGCCGAACTTGCTGCCGTCGCCCAGCGCTTCCTCGATCATGTGGCCGAGGTGGGCGTGGTTGATGACGATGTCCGTGATCCCGGCGCGCACCAGGTTCAGCACGTGCCAGACGATGAGCGGACGGCCGCGCACCTTGAGCAGGGGTTTCGGGCAGGTGTCCGTCAGCGGACGCATGCGCTCGCCGCGGCCGGCGGCGAAGATCATGGCTTTCATGGTGTCCCCGGTGTACTCAGAAGGTGTAGCCGACTTGCGGCGCGCCCTTGTCGCCAAAGGCGTCGACGGCGTCGAGCAGGCGCAGCAGGGGCTTGAGTTCGGTGTAGCGGTTGGCGGTCTTGCGCACGTAGTCGAGCACCGTCGGCAGGTCGCCCATGTAGATGTTCTTGCTGTCGCGGTAGTTCAGGCGGCAGAAGATACCCAGGATCTTCAGGTGGCGCTGCAGGGCCATGAATTCGAAGTCGCGGTAGAAGGCGTCGATGTCCGGGTTCACCGGCAGGCCCACCCCCTTGGCGCTTTGCCAGTAGCGCACGACCCAGTCGAGCACGATTTCTTCGTCCCACTGGATGTAGGCGTCGCGCAGCAGCGAGGCCAGGTCGTAGGTGACCGGGCCGTACACGGCGTCCTGGAAGTCCAGCACGCCCGGGTTGCCGGCGTCGAGGAACATCAGGTTACGCGAATGGAAATCGCGGTGCATGAACACCTGCTGCTGGGCCAGCACATTCGACGTGATGGCCTCGAACACCTTGTCGAGCTGGGCCTGCTGGGCTTCGCTGAGCGTGACGCCCAGGTGGCGCCCCAGGTACCACTCGGGAAACAAATTCATTTCGCGCAGCACGAAGGCGCGGTCGAATTCCGCCAGCACGCCGGGCTGGCTGTGCAGCTGGAACTTGATCAGGGCGTCGACCGCATCCGAATACATGAAGGCGGAATTGTCCGGGTCGAGGCGCGCCAGATAGGTGGTGGTGCCGAGGTCGGACAGCAGCAGGAAGCCGCGTTCGACGTCGCGCGCGACGATGTTCGGCACGGTGACGCCGGCTTCCTGCAGCAGGCCCTGGACGTGGATGAAGGCCGGGACGTTCTCGCGTTCGGGCGGGGCATCCATGGCGATCAGGGTCTCGCCCAATGTGTCGCGTAGCGCAGGCGCCACATCGAGGCGGAAGTAGCGGCGGAAGCTGGCATCGGTCGATGCCGGGCGGCGCGAACCGGTTTCCACCAGGTTCAGCGAGCCCAGCCATTCGGTCAGCAGTGCGAGGCGCGCATCCTGCTCGGTGGAAGTGGGGGAATTTTGATACGAAGAAGCCATGAAACGTCCGAGGGAAACCGGTTGAGTGAACTAATTCCCATATAATAAGGGATTCAATCTAAAAAATCGCCCTTTATGGTGCAGCCCAAGAATCCATGAGCTGGTTTACGGCCCTACCATTCCCGCAGCGGCAGGCAGTCGCCTTTTCCGCGCTCGTTACCATGGCCTCGGGGCCCCTGCATGCGCAAACCGCGCCGGCGACGCCCCGTGCCGACGAAAACGATCTTCCCATTACCGTGCGCGCCGAGGAGATCGGCGGCCGTCCCGACCGTGAGATCAACCTGAACCGCGACGTCGAGGTCACGCGCGGCCAGACGAAAATGACGGCCGACACGGCCTGCTACCGCCTGGTCGAAGACGAGGTCACGGCCAACGGCAACGTGAAGCTGTGGCGTTTCGGCGACCGCTACCAGGGCGACTCGCTGCAGCTGAACCTGGAAACCGGGCGCGGCTGGTTCCTGAATCCGGAATACCAGCTGCAGGTGAACAACGCCCAGGGCCGTGCCGACCGCATCGACTTCCTCGGCGAGGACCAGGCCCTCGTGGTCGACGGCACCTACAGCACCTGCCAGGGCACCAACCCCGACTGGTACCTGAAGTCGAGCACGCTGCGCCTGGATTCCGGGCGCGACGTCGGCATCGCCGGCAAGACCATCGTCTATTTCAAGGACGTGCCCATCCTCGGCACGCCCGCGCTGTCGTTCTCGCTGTCCGGCGCGCGCCGTTCGGGCTGGCTGCCGCCCTCGATCGGCGCCGGCTCGAAGGGCAAGACCGAGGTCATGGTGCCGTATTACTTCAACATCGCGCCGAACCGCGATTTGACGGTATTCCCGCGCATGATGTTCGACCGCGGCCTGCAGCTGGGCGCAACCGGGCGCTACCTCGGCGCCACCGAGCGCGGCCCCTACAGCGGCGAGACCCACTTCGAGTACCTGCGCAACGACCGCATCACCAAGACCGACCGCTGGCTGGTCGATTCGCTGCACACCCAGCAGCTCAGTCCGCAATGGTCCTTCGGCTGGAACCTGCACGGCGCGTCCGACGACCAGTACCTGAGCGACTTCTCGCGTTCGGTCTCGGTCAGCGCCGAGCGCCAGCTGGTGCGCGAGGTGTCCACCGCCTATAACACCGAATTCTGGAGCCTGACCGCACGTGCCCAGAACTTCCAGGTGCTGCAGGAGCCGGCGGCGGTGACCAATCCGGCGCTGACGATTCCGCGTCCGTATGCGCGCATGCCGCAGATTACCTTCCATACCGGCCGCTTCGACGTCAACGGCTTCGACTGGTCGGTCGATGCGGACGCCACCCGCTTCACCCATTCGACCTGGGACAGCGGCAACCGCGCGACGGTGCTGTCGCAGGTGAGTTATCCCTGGGTGCGTCCGGGCTACTACATCACGCCGAAGCTGATGCTGAACGCGGCCAAGTACGACCTGGACAGCAATGCCGGACGCGATACCACGCTCTCGCGCGTGCTGCCGACCTTCTCGCTCGACGCCGGCATGGTGTTCGAGCGCGAGACCACGCTGCTCGGCACCGCCGCCACCCAGACCCTGGAACCGCGCCTGTTCTACGTGCGCACGCCCTACAAGGACCAGGACGACTTCCCGAACTTCGACAGCGGCGAGGCGGGTTTCAGCTACGCCCAGCTGTTCAGCGAGAACCGCTTCGTCGGCGGCGACCGCGTGTCCGACGCCAACCAGCTGACCGCGGCAGTGGTGTCGCGCTATATCGAGGGCAGCGGCGCCGAGCGCCTGCGCCTGGCCTTTGGCCAGCGTTTCTATTTCACCGAGCCACGCGTGCAGATGCCGGGCCGCCCGATCCAGGACCGGAAGGACCGCTCCGACCTGCTGCTGGCGGCATCGGGCCGCATCGTCGAGAGCCTGAACGTCGACGCCAGCGTACAATACGATGCGACGAGTTCGAGCGTGTACAGCCGCAACTATGGCCTGCGCTGGAGCCCGGGCATGCTGAAGGTGCTCAACGCCGAGTACCGCTACGTGCGCGACAGCTTCCGGAATGCCGACATCTCGGCCCAGTGGCCGTTGTCGACGCGCTGGTTCGGCGTCGGCCGGGTCAGCTATTCGCTGCAGGACCACAAGGTGCTCGAAGGCCTGGTCGGCCTCGAATACAAGGCCGACTGCTGGGTATTCCGGATGGGCGCGCAGCGCTTCGTGACGGCGGCCCAGTCGACCTCGACGCCGGTGTTCTTCCAGCTCGAGCTGAACGGCCTGTCGGGCTTCGGCATGGGCAACCCGCTCGACTCGTTTTACAAGAGTATTCCCGGCTATACCCGGCTGAACACCAACGTGGGCCGCCGCTGACCGGGACCATGGATGATTTTTGACCTGAATGAGTGCTTCCCAGATTATGCGTACTACCCGTTTGCATCAACTTAAGCTCGCAGCGGCGCTGCTGTGCGCGCTCACGGCCGGCACGGCCCTTGGCCAGGCGACTCCGGCAACTGGTTCGGCTCCGGCAACCGGTACTGCTCCGGCCAATCCGGGCAGCGGCTTCCTGCCGCCGGCATCCAGCAACGCCAACGTCGTCGACGCCATCCGCGTGGTCGTCAACGACGAGGTCATCACCCGCAACGAAGTCACCAACCGCGTGGCCCAGATCGTCCAGCGCATGCGCGCCCAGAACGCCCAGCTGCCGCCGCAGGCCGACCTCGAGCGCCAGGTGATCGAGGCGATGATCGTCGAACGCGCCCAGGTCCAGCTGGCCAAGGAAATGGGCGTGCGCGTCGACGACCGCATGCTCGACGCCGCCATCGGCCGCATCGCCCAGGACCAGAAGCTGTCGGTCCAGGAGATGCGCAACCAGATGGAAAAGGAAGGCATGGCCTTTGCCGCCTTCCGCGAAGAGATCCGCAGCGAGATCATGATGCAGCGCCTGCGCGAGCACGAGGTCGACAGCAAGATCCAGGTCTCGGATGCCGAGGTCGATACCTTCCTGGCCGCCGAAAAGGCCGCCGCCGCCGACCGCATCGAGGTCGACATCGCCCAGATCCTGGTCGGCATCCCGGCCAACGCCACGCCCGAGCAGATCGCCGCGCGCCGCGCCCGTGCCGACGAGGTGCAGCGCCAGCTGCGCACCGGCGCCGACTTCGCCAAGGTCGCCGCCACCTATTCCGACTCCGGCGACGCCCTGAAGGGCGGCGCGATCGGCTGGCGCGAGGCCGACCGCCTGCCGCCGATCTTCACCAACGAGCTGCGCAAGCTGAGCGCCGGCCAGGTCACGCCGGTCATCAAGACCAACGTTGGCTTCTACATCCTGAAGCTGGTCGACAAGCGCAGCCTGGCCAGCGCCGCGGCGCAGGAGCAGGCCGTGGTCCAGCAGACCCGCGCGCGCCACATCCTCATGAAGGCGACGCCGACCATGCCTGCGGCCGAGGTCAAGCGCAAGCTCGAGGAAATCAAGGCCAGGATCGACAGCAAGGCCGCCACCTTCGAGGACATGGCGCGCCAGAACTCGCAGGACAACGGCTCGGTATCCAAGGGCGGCGACCTGGGCTGGCTGTACCCGGGCGACGTGATGCCGGAATTCGAAACCGCGATGGCGGCCCTGAAGCCGAACGAGCTGTCCGGCGTGGTCGAGACCCCGTTCGGCTTCCACCTGATCCAGGTCCTCGAGCGCAAGAGCGAAGACGTGACCGCGCAGAAGGAACGCAACCGCGCGCGCCAGGTCATCCGCGAGCGCAAGCTCGGCGAAGCCTTCGAGGACTGGGCGCGCGAAGTGCGCGACCGCGCCTACGTCGAGTACCGCGAGGAAGGCTGAGGCCATGACGATGCAGGCAGCACGTCCGGCCCTGGCGCTCACGGTCGGCGAGCCGGCCGGCATCGGTCCCGAGATCGCCATCCGTGCCGCCTGGGCGCTGCGCGAGCAGGCCAACTGCGTGCTGGTGGGCGACGCCGCCTTCCTCGCGCTGACGGCGAGCCTGATCGACCCCGCGATCCGCCTCTCGGCCCTGTCCACGCAGGCGCTGAGGAACGGCGGCCTGCCGCACTTCGGCAAGGACCGCCTGGCCGTGGTCGACGTGCCGCTCGCGGCCCACGTCACGCCCGGCACCCTGAACCGTGAAAACGGCCGCGCGGTGCTGGCCACGCTCGACCTCGCGATCGAAGGCGTGGGGTCGCGCTGGTTCGACGCCATCGTCACCGCGCCGCTGCAGAAGAGCACCATCAACGACGCCGGCGTCGCCTTTTCCGGCCATACCGAATACCTGGCCGAAAAGACCGGCACGCAGCAGGTGGTGATGATGCTGGCCGGCCAGCCGGCAAGCGGGCAACCGTATCTGCGCGTGGCGCTGGCCACCACCCATCTGCCCCTGAAAGACGTGCCGGACGCGATCACGCAGGAGGGCCTGGGACGCGTGCTCGACATCATCCAGCACGACCTGCGCACCAAATTCGGTATCGCCGCACCGCGCATCCTGGTCACCGGCCTGAACCCGCATGCGGGCGAGAACGGCTACCTGGGACGCGAGGAAATCGAGGTCATCGCACCCGCGCTGGCGGCGGCGCAGGCGCGCGGCATCGACGCGCGCGGGCCGTATCCGGCCGACACCCTGTTCCAGCCCAAGTACCTGCAGGACGCCGACTGCGTGCTGGCCATGTACCACGACCAGGGGTTGCCGGTCCTGAAGCACGCCACCTTCGGGCGCGGCATCAACGTCACCCTTGGCCTGCCCCTGATCCGCACCTCGGTCGACCACGGCACCGCGCTCGACCTGGCGGCGCAAGGCCTGGGCCATGCCGACTGCGGCAGCATGGAAGAAGCCATCCGCGCCGCCGCCGCCATGGTGGCGGCCAGCCGCGCCGCATCACACTAAACGAAAGCACCAATGAAACACGTCGCACGCAAGCGCTTCGGCCAGAACTTCCTGACCGATAAACTCGTCCTGGGCAATATCATCGACGCCATCGGCCCACGCCGCGGCGAGGCGATGGTCGAAATCGGCCCCGGCCTGGCGGCGATGACGGCGCTGCTGCTGAAGGAACTCGACCACATGCACGTGGTCGAACTCGACCGCGACCTGGTGGCGCGCCTGGAAAAGGCCTACCCGCGCGAAAAGCTCACGATCCACGCCGGCGACGCATTGAAATTCGACTTCGGTTCGATCCCGGTGCCCGAAGGACAGAAGCTGCGCGTGGTCGGCAACCTGCCGTACAACATCTCCAGCCCGCTGCTGTTCCACCTGGCCGACTTTGCGCACCTGATCGAGGACCAGCACTTCATGCTGCAGAAGGAAGTGGTCGAGCGCATGGTGGCCGAGCCGGGCACCAAGGCCTACGGCCGCCTGTCGGTAATGCTGCAATGGCGCTACGACATGGCCCTGATGTTCATCGTGCCGCCCACCGCCTTCGATCCGCCGCCGCAGGTGGAATCGGCCATCGTGCGCATGGTGCCGACCCGGCGCCAGTTGCCGGCCGACGGCCCGACCCTGGAAGCAGTGGTGCAGAAGGCCTTCTCGCAGCGCCGCAAGGTGATCCGCAACTGCGTGGCCGGCATGTTCACCGAACAGCAGCTGCTGGACGCCGGCATCGACCCGGGCGTGCGTCCGGAGACCGTGTCGCTCGAACAGTACGTGGCGCTGGCGAACATCCTCAAGCCGGTGCAGTAAATTTCTTCCGGCGGTCCGCGTGGCCGCCGCGTCTCTTCTTTCCCGTTTTTCCTTCACTAGCCCGCTGAGCTACTGCGCTGCACAAACACGCTATATCGCCGTTTGACGCGCTTTGGCGCCTGCTTTTTGCAGTTCGTCGCAGGCCGCTGGAAGGTGGCCGAGGTGCTTGCTAATCTACTCCCATCGAAAGCCCGAATGCAGACGCAAAGGGCCCACCACTCAACCGAAGGGAGCCTGAAATGAACGTCCTCAAACACATGGAATCGATCTTCGTCGTCGCCGCACTGCTGGTCGGCGTCAGCACTTACGCCAGCGCCGAGAGCTACAAAGCGCAAGTGCGTGCCGACGCGATGGTGGCGGTGAGCACCGGCAAGATGGCGATCGTGAAGGTCAGCGGCAAGCGCCTGGTGCCGGTTACCAAGCTCGGTTGAGCGGCTGCCCCGGAGGTTGTGAAAAAATGGCCATGGCGGCGTTGCCTCGTCTCGCCGTAGGCTCGTACTGTCTTCGACTCGGCGCCTTGCCCTGACCATTTTTTCACAACCTCCCGTGCAGGGGCAAAAAAAAAGCCCACCGTTGCGGGTGGGCTTAAATCCAATTCTTTTCTGAGGAGAGTTGGAGGAGACAGGTAGGATTATGCTGCGCTACAACATATAAATCCAATTTTCTTTTGGAATGATCGTCATCAGCGCAGCGTATATCTGTCTCAAGGTCTGTCTCAGGCCGGATTGGCGACGCAGGTGACGTCGATGTTCGTGACCGGATTGTCGCCCATCGTGCCGGTGGGGTTGGCGACGGTGCAGGTATAGCCCGCAGGATTGGTCTGGACCGTCACGCCATAGGTCTTGCCGTAGGTGACAGGAACCGAGAAAGTGTAGGCGATGTCGGCCGGCGGTGTGACGGCCGGTGTGACGGCGGCGATGGAGAACAGGCTGTCGCTGCCGTTGTTCAGCACCAGGGTGCCGGCGCCCAGGCCCTTGACCTTGCCGCCGATGGTCGGCGTCACCAGCTGGCAGACGAAGTCGGCGCTGATGACCGACAGGCGTCCCGCCGTGTCGCTGGTGCGGCTGTTGCTGGCCGGTCCGCAAACCTGGTGCGGCGGCTGCTGGATGGTCACGTTGCCGGACGCATCGGTGACCTGCTTCTGGATGACGTTGTACACGTCGCCATACTCGAGCTTGTCCGGGAAGGCATACGTCACATCCTTGATGTCGGTGGCGGTATTGGTCGTGTTCGGCTGGATGGCCGTTTCCATGCCATTGGTGGTGAGTACCAAAGGACCATACTGCAGCCCGTAGACGACGCCGCCGATGGTGTACTTCGAGCCGCCGCCACCGCAGGAAGCCAGGGCCGCGGCCATGACCAGCGCCAGGCCCGCGCGGGCCGATACGTTGTTCTTCAAATTCATCTCCTGGAATGCGTTAAACCGTCAGGCGCAGGTCACGCTGACGTCGATCGTTTTCGGTTCGTCGGCGCTCGGCACCGTGCCGACACCGTTCTGGACGGTACAGGTCTGGCCGCTCGGCTGCTCGTACACGGTCACGCCGTAAGGCTGGCCCCAGCCAGCCTTCAACATCTCGAAGCTGCCGTTCGCCGTGACATCCTTGCGCACCGAGCCGTTGACCAGCACCAGGTTGCCGCCGCGCAGGCCGCTGACGTTGACGTTCAGGGGCTTCGACTTCAGCGTGCAGACGATCTCGACCGTGTTGATGTTGAAGGTGGCGCGGCCGACGCCGGTCGGCGAAATGACCTCGCACTTCTCGGCATTCTTGGGCGCCTGCTTGATCTCGACCCGGTACGAGGAGTCGGCATCGACCAGGTCGGGGAAGTAGAAGGTGGTGGCGCCGGCGGGCACGGCATAGTCGGAGCCGCCGTTATTCGTGACAACCAGGCCTTCCGCCGTGTTGTTGATAATGCTGCCGCCCAGGTAGAACTCACCGTCGCCGCCGCCGCAGGCGGACAGGCTCAACGCGCAAGCCAGCGCGACACCGGCACGCAGGGGGGAACGAATCATAATTTCTCCAAATAAAAGGGAACTGGACAAGACGCGCAACGGCGTCCGTGCCGCGTCGAAGCTGGAAGTTTGCCCATCATTTTAGAGCATTTGACAAGCCCCGGGCTCATCGCCGTTTGTATCACGGTGTAACGACGGGGCTGCGCACGGCGCGCGATTGCATTTCGCAGCCGGCCTCGCTATGCTCGGATCACCGTCTTTTCGCCCCGACGCCCGAATTGAAGCCTGACTTGATGCCTGAATTGAAGCCCGAATTGAAGTCTGCCACGCCGCCCGCGCGCCGGCCCTGGCCGCGTGCCGTCCTGTTCGACCTGGACGACACCCTGTGGCCGATCGCCCCCGTGATCCTGCAGGCCGAGCAGACCCTGTTCGCCTGGCTGGCCAGCCATGCCCCGCGCGTGGCCCAGCGCTTCACCATCGACAGCCTGCGCCAGGCGCGCCTGGAACTGCTGGCCAGCCGCCCGGAATTCCAGCTCGACCTGGGCGCCCTGCGCCGTGCCGGGCTGCTGGCCGCGTTCGAGCAGGCAGGAGAAGACACGGCCAAGGTGGAACTGGCGATGGTCGAGTTCTTTGCGGCCCGGAATGCCGTGACGCCCTACGACGACGTGCTGCCGGGACTGCTGCGCCTGAAGGGCCGGGTGCTGCTCGGCGCGGTCACCAACGGCAACGCCGATTTGCAGACCATCGGCCTGGCCCACCACTTCCAGGCATCGGTGTCGGCGCCGCGATTCGGCCGCGCCAAGCCGGACCCGGCGATCTTCCACGCCGCCTGCGAGGCGCTCGGCGTGGCCCCGCAGGAGGCGGTGTACGTGGGCGACGATTTGATCCTGGACGTACAGGGCGCCCAGCGCGCCGGGCTGCGCGGCGTGTGGATGAACCGCACCGCCAGCCGCCGCCACCTGGAAGAGGGCGTGGCGCCGGACGCGATCGTGGCCAACTTCGACGAACTGCTGGCCTGGCTCAGGCAAGCGTTCGGCTGACTGCGTGCCCGACTGCGCGGTTGACTGCACAGCCGCCTGCCAAAGGTGCATAATGGAAGCAGACCGGGAAGCGCAGCGCTTCCGATCCCCTTCCGCTTTCGCTTCTGTCCTTGCCTCCGCCTTATGCAACTTGATACCCGTGCCCAAACCCTGCTGAAAGCCCTGGTCGAGCGCTACATCGCCGACGGCCAGCCGGTCGGGTCGCGCGCGCTGTCGAAGATCTCCGGCCTGGACGTGTCGCCGGCCACGATCCGCAACATCATGGCCGACCTCGAGGAGATGGGCTATGTCGCCAGTCCCCACACCTCGGCCGGGCGCGTGCCCACGCCGCGCGGCTACCGCCTGTTCGTCGATACCCTGCTCACCGTGCAGCACCTGGGCGAGGGCGTCGACGCCGAGCGGATGCGCCTGCCGGCCTGCCAGCCGCAGAAAGTCATCGCCAACGCGGCGCAGATGCTGTCGTCGCTGACGCAATTCGCCGGCGTGGTGCAGAGCCCGCGGCGCGAATCGGTGTTCCAGCAGATCGAATTCCTGCGCCTGTCGGAAAAGCGCATCCTGCTCGTCATCGTCGACCCGCGCGGCGACGTCCAGAACCGCCTGCTGCTCACCGAGGCCGACTACACGCCGTCCCAGCTGGTGCAGTCGGCCAATTACCTGAACCAGAACTTCGCCGGCCTGTCTTTCGACGATGTACGCACCCGCCTCACCGGCGAACTGCGCCAGCTGCGCGAGGACATCGGCGGCCTGATGCAGGTAGCGGTGGAAGCGGGCAGCGAAGCCATGGCCGAGGGCGAGGACATGGTCATCGCCGGCGAGCGCAATCTGCTGTCGGTGGCGGACCTGTCGTCGAACATGACGTCGCTGCGCCAGATGTTCGAGATGTTCGAGCAGAAGACCGGCCTGATGCAGCTGCTCGACGTCTCCAGCCGCGCCGGCGGCGTGCAGATCTTTATTGGCGGCGAATCGAAGCTGGTGCCGATGGACGAAATGAGCATCGTCACCGCACCCTACGAGGTGAACGGCAAGATCGTCGGCACCCTGGGCGTGATCGGGCCCACGCGCATGGCCTACGAGCGCGTGATTCCGATCGTCGACATCACGGCCAAGCTGCTGTCGAATGCGCTGAGCCATTCATAACAACAGCGTTGTGTAAAACGGCGTAAAAAACGGCGTCGCGGCGCCGTTTCTTGTTGTTGTTGTTGTTGTTGTTGTTGTTGTTGTTGTTGTTCGTAGGGTGGGCACTTGTGCCCACGCGGTAGAACGTATGATGGTCGTACCGCTTCGCGAAGCAGTGGAGGTGTGCGGGAGTACGACCGCGTGGGCACAAGTGCCCACCCTACGTGTAAAACGGCGTAAAAAAACGGCGCCGCAGCGCCGTTTCTTGTTGTTGCTACCACAATCGATCAATCAATTCCCGCGGTGCGGGCAAGCCGTCTTGATGCAATTGCCGTAGATGGCCAGCGCGTGCTCGGCGATCTTGAAGCCGCGTTCGGCGGCGATCTTGTTCTGGCGCGATTCGATTTCCTCGTCGAAGAACTCTTCCACATGACCGCAGTCGAGGCAGACCAGGTGGTCGTGGTGCGAGCCGGCGTTCAGCTCGTAGATGGCCTTGCCGGTTTCGAAGTGATTGCGGTTCAGCAGGCCGGCCTGCTCGAACTGGGTCAGTACGCGGTACACCGTGGCCAGGCCGACGTCCATGTTCTCGGCCAGCAGGATCTTGTAGACGTCTTCCGCCGTCAGGTGCCGCACTTCGCTGTTCTGGAAAATTTCCAGGATCTTGAGGCGTGGCAGGGTGGCCTTCAGGCCGCTCGCCTTCAGGTCGGTGGGTTTGTTACTCATGTTTGTTACTCGTAGATGGGCGGAGTGCTTTATGATATAGCGTTTTGGAAGCTCCCGCTTAAACGTTTTGAGGTTACTTATGCGTGTCACCGATGCCGTTGTTCACAGTTTTAAGGTCCGGGCTGCGCTCGCCGCGGGCCTCGCATGCACGCTGTTGCTGTCCGGCTGCGCATCCTGGCGTAACCAGACCCGGCCTGCTGCACCGGCGAGCACCGACGCGGCAGCCGTAACAGCCGACGCCGACAAGGCCGCCGCCCTGGCAAATTCCGGCGCACAAACGACCCAGTCAAGCAAGCTGCAAAAATTCCTCTGGATCTTCTCGCCCTACCGTCCCGACATCCAGCAGGGCAACTTCGTGTCGCAGGAAATGCTGGCCCAGCTGAAGCCGGGCCAGACCCGCGAGCAGGTGCGCTTCCTGCTCGGCTCGCCGATGATCGCCGACATGTTCCACGCCGACCGCTGGGATTTCCCGTTCTACCTGGCACGCGGCGACGGCGAGCTGACCACCAGCCGCGTTACCGTCTACTTCAAGGACAATGTCGTCGAGCGTTTCGACGGCGGCAACCTGCCGACCGAGCGCGAGTACATCGACCGCATCGCCGGCCCGACCAAGTTCCCGACGAAAAACGCGCCGACCCGCGCCGTGGCCCCGGTGACGCCGGCGTCGCCGACCAATTCCAACATCCAGTAACCAGTACGTCATGACGCAATTGAAAATCGCGGTTGCCGGCGCCAGCGGGCGCATGGGCCGCATGCTGATCGAGGCCATCGCCGCCGCTCCCGACGCCACCCTGTCCGGCGCCCTCGACGTCGCCGGTTCGCCCTTCATCGGCAGCGACGCCGGCGCCTTTTCGGGCCAGCTGACCGGCGTGGTGATCCACTCCGAATTCGAGCGCGCGCTGGCCGGCGCCGATTGCCTGATCGATTTCACCCGTCCCGAAGGCACCCTCAAGCACCTGGAATACTGCGCTGCCAACGGCATCCAGGTCGTGATCGGCACCACCGGCTTCGACGACGCCGGCAAGGAAGCGATCCGCACCGCCGCCGAGAAAGTGGCGGTCGTGTTCGCGCCGAACATGAGCGTGGGCGTGAACGTCACCCTCAAGTTGCTGGAGATGGCGGCGAAAAGCTTCGCCGAAGGCTACGACATCGAGATCATCGAGGCCCACCACCGCCACAAGGTCGACGCGCCGTCCGGCACCGCCCTCAAGATGGGCGAAGTCATTGCCGACGCTTTGGGCCGCGACCTGAAGGACTGCGCCGTGTATGGCCGCGAAGGCGTGACCGGCGAGCGCGACCCGTCGACCATCGGCTTTGCCACCGTGCGCGGCGGCGACATCGTCGGCGACCACACCGTGCTGTTCGCCGGCACCGGCGAGCGCATCGAGATCACCCACAAATCCAGCAGCCGCGTCACCTATGCCCACGGCGCCCTGCGCGGCGCGCGCTTCATCGCCGGCAAAGCCAACGGCCTGTACGACATGCAGGACGTGCTGGGCCTGAAGGGCTGACATGGCCAGCGTCCAACTGAACGGCGCCGCGATCGTCGACGAAGCGGCCTTCCACCTTGAAAGCCGCCGCGCCTTCGGCTTCCCGGAGACCTACGCCGACACCATCGACGCCTGGGTCGACTGCCTGAGCTACCTGCGCGACGACGAGAACATGACGGCCTTCCGCCTGAAGCCGAACGAGGTGCTGGAGATCGTCATCACCGACGGACCAGCCCTGCAGGCGCGCCTGCCCGACCTGCTCGAGGAAATCGCCTTCTGCGTCGGCGGCATCAACGAGCGCTACGAAGACTACGGCGAAAAACCGGCCCTGAAGCTGGTGCTGCGCTAACAGGTTTTTGCCCGCAAACGGCCGGAACACTACCCTGGCTTTTTGTCTGCAAACGGCCCGGAACGTGTCTCGTACGGTGGGCCGGGCCGCGCAAGGCACTCCGTGCCCACGCGGATGGAGCACACCAATAACAGGGCAGCCGCAGCTCCACGACCCCGGACCGCCATGACCGCCGACGACCTCCTGCGCATCTCCCACTACGTCATGCCGGCCCATCCCGTAAGCTACTTCGGCCTGCCCGCCGAGCGCTGGCACGAGCACGACGAATTCGGCGCCCGCGTGCTGGGCGAGTTCGGCAAGATCCTCCCCTACATCGAGCAGGGCTTCCTGCGCGAGATCGACGCTCTGGGCGCCTATCCCACCGTGACGAAAGCGCCATGAAGCGCCTGGGTAAAGCCATGCTGGTGCTGCTCGCGGCGCTGGCCCTCTACCTTGCGATTGCCGCCGGCTGGGCCGCCGCTTCGTTCGACGATCTGCTGGCGCGCTGGCCGCGCGGCGCCGCGCCGGCCGCGCTGTCCCCACGCCAGACCGACATCCTGCTGCGCATCGAAGATCCCACCTTCCATACCCACCACGGCCTGAGCCTGGCCGAAGGGCAGGGCGTGGCCACGATTTCCTCGGCACTGGCGCGTGAATTCTTCCTGGAAGGCCCGCGCCTGGACGGCGTGCAAGGCAGCCTGCAAGGTTTCTATCGCCGCGTCTTCGACTGCTGCAAGCGCATCGACTTCGGCCGCGACACGATGGCGCTGGTGCTGGACGCCCGCCTGCCGAAGGAGCGGCAACTGGCGATGTACGTGCAGTCGGTCTACATGGGCCGCCACGATGGGCAGCAAGTGCGCGGCCTGGCGCAAGCGGCCCAGGCCTATTTCGGCAAACCGCTGGCGCAACTGAGCAACGCTGAAACAGCCGGCCTGGTCGCCATGATCAAGGCGCCGAACGCTTATCACCCCGTGCGCGAGCCAGTCGCGTATGCCGCCCGCCTGGTCCGGGTACAGGCGGTGCTTGACGGACGCTGCCGCCCGACGGGCTGGTTCGATACCGATTACTCCCATTGCGCCGCAGCGAAATGAACTGCCCGGGGTGATCGACCACGCTCGGGGAAAGGCATTGCCTCGCTACGCCGCAGTGCAAGATGAACCAGTATAATGTCCTGCTCACCCTCCAATATTCTTCCGCAGAACATCATGCAAGATAAATATAGTCCAGCCGAAGTTGAACAGGCCGCCCAGGCGTACTGGAAGTCGATCGACGCCTACAAAGCCGTCGAGAACGACCCACGTTTCCCGAAAGGCAAATACTACGCCTGTTCGATGCTGCCTTACCCATCCGGCAAGCTGCACATGGGCCATGTGCGCAACTATACGATCAACGACGTGATGTACCGCTACCTGCGGATGAACGGCTACAACGTGCTGATGCCGATGGGCTGGGACGCCTTCGGCATGCCGGCCGAGAACGCGGCGATGGCCAACAACGTGCCGCCAGCCGAATGGACCTATTCGAACATCGCCCACATGCGCGGGCAGATGGAGTCGATGGGCCTGGCCATCGACTGGTCGCGTGAGATGACCGCCTGCAAGCCGGAATACTACAAGTGGAACCAGTGGATGTTCCTCAAGATGCTGGAAAAAGGGATCATCTACCAGAAGACCGGCACCGTGAACTGGGACCCGGTCGACCAGACCGTGCTCGCCAACGAGCAGGTCGTGGACGGCAAGGGCTGGCGTTCGGGCGCGCCGATCGAAAAGCGCGAAATCCCGATGTACTACGTGCGCATCACCGACTACGCCGACGAGCTGCTCGACTTCGTCGACAACAAGCTGCCGGGCTGGCCCGAGCGCGTGCGCATCATGCAGGCCAACTGGATCGGCAAGTCGACCGGCGTGCGCTTCGCCTTCCCGCACGTGATCATGGATGAAGCGGGTGAGCTGATCAACGACGGCAAGCTCTACGTCTTCACCACCCGCGCCGACACCATCATGGGCGTGACCTTCTGCGCCGTGGCGGCCGAGCACCCGCTGGCCCAGCACGCCGCAAAAAACAACCCGGAACTGCAGGCCTTCATCGCCGAATGCAAGCTCGGTTCCGTCATCGAAGCCGACATGGCGACGATGGAGAAGAAGGGCATGCCGACCGGCCTGTCCGTCACCCACCCGGTGACCGGCGAGCAGGTGCCGGTCTGGATCGGCAACTACGTCCTGATGACCTACGGCGACGGCGCCGTGATGGGCGTGCCGGGCCACGACGAACGCGACTTCGAATTCGCCAAGAAATACGACCTGCCGATCAAGCAGGTGGTCGCTGTCGAAGGCCAGGAATACTCGCTCGACGGCTGGCACGAGTGGTACGGCGACAAGGAAAGCGGCCGCACCATCAACTCCGGCAAGTACGACGGCCTCGATTACACCGCCGCCGTGAACGCGGTGTCGGGCGACCTCGCCGCGCAGGAACTGGGCGACAAGAAGGTCACCTTCCGCCTGCGCGACTGGGGCATCTCGCGCCAGCGCTACTGGGGCACCCCGATCCCGATGATCCACTGCGGCGAGTGCGGCGTGGTCCCGGTTCCTGAAAAGGACCTGCCGGTCGTATTGCCCGAGCACCTGGTCCCGGACGGCACCGGCAACCCGCTGAACAAGGACGAGGCCTTCCTGAAGTGCGACTGTCCGAAGTGCGGCAAGCCGGCACGCCGCGAGACCGACACGATGGACACCTTCATCGATTCGTCCTGGTACTACATGCGCTATACCTCGCCGGGCTCGAACGATGCCATGGTCGACGCGCGCAACGATTACTGGATGCCGATGGACCAGTACATCGGCGGCATCGAACACGCCGTCATGCACTTGCTGTACGCGCGCTTCTGGACGAAAGTCATGCGCGACTTCGGCCTGGTGAAGTTCGACGAGCCCTTCGTCAACCTGCTCACCCAGGGCATGGTGCTGAACGAGACCTACTACCGCGACGACGCGGCCGGCAAGAAGACCTGGTACAACCCGGCCGACGTGGAACTGACCTTTGACGACAAGGGCCGTCCGCACAGCGCCGTGCTGAAGGCCGACGGCCAGCCGGTGGAAATCGGCGGTACCGAAAAGATGTCGAAGTCGAAGAACAACGGCATCGACCCGCAAGCGCAGATCGAGCAGTACGGCGCCGACACCGCGCGCCTGTTCACCATGTTCGCTTCGCCGCCGGAACAGACCCTGGAGTGGTCGGACAGCGGCGTCGAAGGCGCCAGCCGCTTCCTGCGCCGCGTGTGGGCGTTTGCGTATGCCCAGTCGAGCCGCGTCAAAGCCGCCCTGGCCAACACGGACGGCGCCGCGACCCTGGACGAAGCGCATAAAACCCTGCGCCGCGAAGTGCACAAGATCCTGCAACAGGCCGACTACGACCTGAAGCGCATCCAGTACAACACCGTGGTGTCGGCCTGCATGAAGATGCTCAACACGCTGGAGCAGGCTAAGCTGGCCGAAGGCCCGGCCGGCGACAGCGTGATCGCCGAAGGCCTGTCGGTCTTCCTGCGCATCCTGAACCCGGTGGCGCCGCACATCACCCACGCGCTGTGGCAGGAACTCGGCTACGCGCAAGCGCACGGCGACATCCTCGACGTGCAGTGGCCACAGGTCGACCCGGCCGCGCTGGAACAGGCCGAGATCGAGATGATGATCCAGGTGAACGGCAAGCTGCGCGGCTCGGTGAAGGTGCCGAAGGCAGCCGACAAGGCGGCGGTCGAAGCCGCGGCACTCGCGTCGGAAGCGGTACAGAAGTTCATCGAAGGCACGCCGAAGAAGGTCATCGTCGTGCCCGGCAAACTCGTCAACATCGTGGTGTAACCCATGCGCGCATCCTTTCCTTCCCTGATGCGCGCCGTGTGCGCGCTGTTGCTGGTGTCCAGCCTGGCCGCCTGCGGCTTCCAGTTGCGCGGCTCGAACGGCTCGTACAACATGCCGTTCCAGACCATCCACCTGGGCTTCGGCGATGCTTCGCCGCTCGGCAACGAGCTGAAACGCAACCTGCGTGCGATCGACAACGTCATCATCGTGCCCAAGGCCGATGCCGCGCAGGCGCGCTTCGAGGTTGTCTCCGAGGCGCGCAACAAGGCGGTCCTGTCGCTGAACAACCTGGGCCGGGTGCGCGAGTACCTGCTCAGCTACACCCTGGTGTTCCAGGTGCGCGACACGGCCGGCAATCTGATCCTGGCGCCGACCGAGATCACCCTGCGCCGCAACCTCACGTTCAGCGAGGAAGCCGTGCTGGCCAAGGAAGGCGAGGAAGCGCTGCTGTACCGCGACATGCAGTCCGACCTGGTGCAGCAGATCATCCGCCGCCTGGCGGCGATCAAGACCTGACGCGCGGAGCAGGACAGTACGATGCAATTGCGGCTTGAGGCGCTCGAAGGCCATCTGTCGAAAGGCCTGGCGCCGCTGTACGTGATCACCAGCGACGAGCACCTGCTCGCGCTGGAGGCCGCCGACAAGATCCGCCGCGCCGCGCGCGCGGCCGGCCATACCGAGCGCGACGTGCTGACGGTGGAGCGCACCTTCAAATGGGGCGAGCTGCTGGCGGCGAACCAGGCCTTGTCGCTGTTCGGCGACAAGAAGCTGATCGAGTTGCGCATCCCGGGCGGTAAACCGGGCAAGGACGGCAGCGCTGCGCTGCAGGCCTACGCCAAGGATCTCAGCCCCGACAACCTGACGCTGATCACGCTGCCCAAGCTGGACTGGCAGACGGCCAAGGCCGCGTGGGTGACGACGCTGCAGCAGGTGGCCGTGTACATCGACATCCCGAACATCGAGCGGGCGGCGCTGCCGGGCTGGATCGGCATGCGTTTGAGTGCGCAAGGGCAGAGCGCGGACCGCCAGAGCCTGGACTTCATCGCCGACCGCGTGGAGGGTAATTTGCTGGCGGCGCACCAGGAAATCCAGAAGCTCGGATTGCTGCACGAGCCGGGCAAGCTGAGTTTCGAGCAGGTGCACGACGCGGTGCTGAATGTGGCGCGCTATGACGTGTTCAAGCTGTCGGAGGCCATGTTGAGCGGAGATGCGGCGCGCCTGGCGCGCATGCTCGACGGGCTGAAGGGAGAAGGCGAGGCGCTGCCGCTGGTGCTGTGGGCGGTGTCCGAGGAAATCCGCACGCTGCTAAAATTGAAGTCCGGGATGGCGCAGGGGCGGCCGCTCGGGGCGCTGCTGAAGGAATACCGGATCTGGGGGCCGCGCGAGCGGATGATGGAGCCGGCGCTGCGGCGCGTGTCGCTGGCGACCCTGGAAGCGGCGCTGCAGGATGCGGCGCAGGTGGACAAGATGGTCAAGGGGTTGCGGGCCAGGGCGTTTGCGGGGGATGCGTGGGATGCGATGCTGCAGTTGGCGTTGCGGGTGGCCAGGTAACGTCAAGTTCGTAGGGTGGGCGCTCCTGTGCCCACGCGTGAACGATGAACATACGCGGCCTCATCCACGCCAACACGACGCACGCGTTACGCGTGGGCACGGGGCGCCCACCCTACTGTTTTGACATTACCACCACATCACCTGCTGTTTGAACGTACACGGGAACCAACACGATGGACATCACCGACTACATGCACACGCTGGGCCGCAATGCCCGGGCCGCGGCGCGGGCGATGGCGCGCGCCGATGGGGCGACGCGCAACCGCGCGCTGCTCCTGATCGCCGAGGCCATCGAACGCGAGGCCGCCGCGCTGTCCGCCGCGAACCAGCTCGACCTCGACGCCGCCCGCGCCAGCGGCCTGGCCCCGGCGCTGCTCGACCGCCTGGCGCTGCCGCCCGCGGCGATTGCCACCATGGTCGACGGCCTGCGCCAGATCGCCGCGCTGCCCGATCCGATCGGCGAGATCTCGAACATGAAGTCGCGCCCGAGCGGCATCCAGGTGGGCCAGATGCGCGTGCCGCTGGGCGTCATCGGCATCATCTATGAGGCGCGTCCGAACGTGACGGTGGATGCGGCGGGCCTGTGCATCAAGAGCGGCAATGCGGCGATCCTGCGCGGCGGCTCGGAAGCCATCCACTGCAACCGCGCGCTGGCGAAACTGGTGACCGAAGGCCTGGAAAAGGCTGGCCTGCCGCTGGACGCCGTGCAGGTGGTGGACACCATCGACCGCGCCGCCGTCGGCGCCTTGATCACCATGCCGCAGTACGTCGACGTGATCGTGCCGCGCGGCGGCAAGGGCCTGATCGCGCGCCTGATCGAGGAAGCCACGGTGCCGATGATCAAGCACCTGGACGGCATCTGCCACGTCTACATCGACGACAAGGCCGATCTTGCCAAGGCGCTGCCGGTGGCCTTCAATGCCAAGTGCCACCGCTACGGCACCTGCAACACGATGGAAACCCTGCTGGTGTCGCGCGCGATTGCGCCGGCCGTGCTGCCGCAGCTGGCTGCGCTCTACCAGACGAAGGAAGTCGAGCTGCGCGCCGATGAAGAGGCCCGCGCCATCCTGGCCGGCTATCCGTATCTCGCCGAGGCGGTGGAAGAAGACTGGCGCACCGAATACCTGGCCCCGATCCTGGCCGTGAAGGTCGTGGCCGGCATCGAGGAAGCGATGGACCACATCGACCGCTATTCGTCGAAGCACACCGAAGCCATCGTCACCGAGGACTACAGCGCCGCGCTGCGTTTCCTGCGCGAGGTCGATTCGGCCTCGGTGATGGTGAACGCCTCGACCCGCTTTGCCGACGGCTTCGAGTATGGCCTGGGCGCCGAGATCGGCATCTCGAACGACAAGCTGCACGCGCGCGGCCCGGTCGGGCTCGAGGGGCTGACCTCGTTGAAGTACGTCGTGTTCGGCCACGGCGAAGTACGCAGCTAAAAAACTCACACAAGGAACCGCATGTACCTCTGGATCAAAGCCTTCCACATCGTCTTCATCGCCTCCTGGTTCGCCGGCCTGTTCTACCTGCCGCGCATCTACGTGAACCTGGCCCAGGAAACCAACAACGTCGCCACCGCGCGCCTGCTGCTGATGGCGCGCCGCCTGTTCCGCTTCACCACCATGCTGGCCGTCCCGGCGCTGCTGCTGGGCCTGTGGCTGTTGTGGCTGTGGATGGAGGCCGGCATCAAGGGCGGCGGTTGGCTGCACGCGAAACTGGCGCTGGTGGTCCTGGCGATCGGCTACCATCATGCGTGTGGTTCGATCCTGAAGAAATTCGAGGCCGGCGTGAACAAGCGCAGCCATACGTGGTTCCGCTGGTTTAATGAAGTGCCGGTGATCCTGCTGCTGCTGATCGTGATCCTGGTGGTCGTGAAGCCGTTTTAATTTTTACGGACGGTCATCCGCGCGGCGGATTCGCGCGTTGATGGGCGTTCGCGCCATGTCATACGTGCGTTGACCGCGTGGGTTCTCGAACCCACCACCGCGCAATAACAACATCGAAACACCATCGTGGCTGCAAGCGACCGGCGCTTCCAGCCACATTATTTTTTCAACACCAACGGACAAAGGGTACCCCATGACCTCCTATTTTTGCCCCTGCCCACGCGGCATGGAAGCGGCGCTTGCCGAAGAACTTCTTGAGATCGCCCAACAGCACAGCACTACGCTGAAGGTCCACAACCAGGTTCCTGGCGGCGTGCACTGCTCCGGCACCCTGGTCGACTCCTACCGCGTCAACCTGCACTCGCGCATCGCTTCGCGGGTGCTGATGCGCATGGGCCAGCGCAGCTACAACAACGAAAACGACATCTACGACCTGGTGCTCGAGCAGCCCTGGGAAGACTGGTTCAGTGTCGACCACACGATCCGCGTCGATGTCACCGCCGTCAAGTCCCCGCTCAAAAGCCTGGAATTCACGACCCTGAAGATCAAGGACGCGATCTGCGACCGCTTCCGCGACCAGTTCAACAAGCGTCCGTCGGTCGACACGCGCGAGCCCGACATGCGCATCGTCGGCTTCCTCGACGCGCGCAACTTCATCATCTACCTCGACACTTCGGGCGAGGCGCTGTTCAAGCGCGGCTGGCGCGAGGAAACCGGCGACGCGCCGCTGCGCGAAAACCTGGCGGCCGGCATGCTGCGCGTGTCGGGCTGGAAGCCGGGCACGCCGCTGTTTGACCCGATGTGCGGTTCGGGCACGATCCTGGTCGAAGCTGCGCAGATGGTGCAGGGCATCCCGCCCGGCGCACGCCGCCGCTTCGCCTTTGAAAAGTTCGCCGACTTCGACCGCAACGCCTGGCAAGACATGAAGGCTGCGATCAAGGCCAATCCATTGCCGAGCGAACCAAGCATCTTCGGCTCCGACATCTCGGGCGACATGGTCGCCATGACCCGCCATAACCTCAAAATTGCCGGCGTGCTGTTCGCCGTGCCGCTGAAACAGATCGAAGCCCAGCACGTGTCGCCGCCGGTCGAGGGTCCGGGCATCCTGCTGACCAACCCGCCGTACGGCGAGCGGATCGGCGTGCGCGGCGACTCGACGGTGCCGCAGGACGAGATGGCCGTCTCCTTTTATTCCGCGCTCGGCACCACGCTCAAGCAGCGCTTCGCCGGCTGGACCGTGTTCCTGTTCACGGCCGATTTGTCGCTGCCCAAGCTGCTGCGCCTGAAGGAAGCACGCAAGACCCCGTTCTTCAACGGCGCCCTCGAATGCCGCCTGTTCCGCTTCGATATGGTGGCCGGCTACAACCGCCGCGAAGAAGCCAAACCGAAGCAGGAACCGACCGCAAATTAAGTAGACCATGCTGCCACCCACCGAACCCGACGAACTGCCCAAGGACCCGGTGATCCCGGTTCCGCTGCCGGAACCGCACAAGATCACGCTGCTGACCGCCGGCGGCCTGGCCACGTTGCTGGCCGGGTTGTCGATGCTGGGCCCGTTCTCGATCGATGCCTATCTGCCGGCCTTCCCGCAGATCCAGGCCAACCTGCACGCTTCCGCGCTGGAAGTGCAGCAGACCCTGACCGCCTACATGCTGGCCTTTGCCGGCATGGTGCTGTGGCATGGCGCGCTGTCGGACGCCTTTGGGCGGCGCAACGTGATCCTGGTGTCGCTGGTGGTGTTCGCCATCGGCACCTTCGGCTGCGCGGCGGCGTCCTCGGTGCATTACCTGTGGGTGTTCCGCATCATGCAGGGCATCTCGGCGGGGGCGGGCGTGGTGGTGGGGCGCGCCATCATCCGCGACCTGTATTCGGATACGGCGGCGGCGCGCCTGCTGTCGATGGTGACGATGATCTTCTCGATCGCGCCGGCGGTGGCGCCGGTGCTGGGCGGCTGGATCGTGATCCTGCTCGGCTGGCGTGCGATCTTCCTGGCGCTGTGCGTGTTCACGGTCTTCCTGGGCTGGATGTGCTGGCAGCACCTGCCGGAAACCGTGCCCAAGGAAAAACGCCAGCCCTTCAATCCGCGCTTCCTGGCGGGCAGCTACAGCGCCATCTTCGGCTCCTTCCTGTTCCTCATGAAGGCCGGGATCACGGCGCTGAATTTCGCCGGGCTGTTCCTGTACATCACGGCCTCGCCGGTGATGCTGCCCGAGCAGCTGCACCTGGGGCCGTCGGGCTTTGCCTGGCTGTTCGTGCCCACCGTGAGCGGGATCTTCCTCGGGTCGATGGCTGCCAACCGCATGGCCGGCAAGAAGAGCTTCTCGTACCAGATCTGGGCCGGCTTCGCCTTCATGCTGGCGGCGGTGGCGTTCAACGTGGGCTACCACCTGTTCCTGCCGCCGGCGCTGCCCTGGACAGTGCTGCCGATGTTCTTCTTTACTTTTGGCAGCTCGATCATCGCGCCCGGCGCGACATTGCTGGCGCTGGACCTGTTTCCGCATATCCGCGGCACCGTGGCATCCTGCCAGTCCTTCGTGTCGACCCTGCTGGGCGCGATCGTCGCCGGGCTGATCGCGCCGGCGCTGTCGCATTCGGTGCTGGCGCTGGCGCTCGGCCAGGCCGGCTTTGCCCTGGCGGCGCTGGCATGCTGGATGGTCTCGCGCCAGTACCGGCGCATCAAGGCACGGAATGCCGGGTAAGGCATCCGAGGGCAGCCTTATTCGATAAGGCTGCCCGGACAATATTTCTATATGCACAATAAAATTGTCTTGAATATACAAATCCTCACGTAAAAGCTCATGCTTTTAACAGAAAGTATTGTTCCTGATCAGAAATGTATATATGCTAAGACGCTTATTTTGTGCGAAGTGGCAATAAAAATAACATCCGGTTTCAACAGTACTTAAATGTCATGTCGTGGTAGCTCAGGGATGGAGCGCCACCTTCAAACCTTAGTGGCGTCCTCGAGCGAGACCATGCACCAACCAGACCAGGATATTCGCAATCGCCTGCTTGTTGCCAGGCTGCCGGCGATGCCGCAAATTCTCGTCAAGCTGCTCGGGCACTTGCAGGCCGACGACCTCGGCATGCAGGAACTGGCCGCCCTGATTGCCAAGGATGCCGGCATCACCGGCAAGCTGCTCGCGGTGGCCAACAGCTCGGCCTACCACCGCGGCAACCGCGCGGCCAACCTGGAGCAGGCGCTGGTGGCACTCGGCACCGACATGATCAAGACCCTGGTCATCGGCGATTCCGTCTTCCAGACCTTCAACAACTTCCCCCATTCGGGCAGCACCGACCTGCGCGCCTTCTGGAAGAATTCGCTGTCCGCGGCCGTGATCGCGCGCGACGTGGCGCGCCGCATGGACTATCCGCACCTGGAAGAAGCCTATCTTGCCGGGCTGCTGCACAACGTCGGGCGCCTGGCCCTGCTCGCCACCGCGCCCAAGGAATACGGCTTCAACTTCACCGCGCGCGACGACGAAGACCTGTGCGCGGTCGAGCAGCGCACCCTGCAGATCACCCACGCCGAAGCCGGCGCCTGGCTGGTCGAGCGCTGGGAGCTCGATTCCTTCCTGGCCGACGCCGTGCTGTACCACCACGAGTCGAGCGAACGCCTGGAATCGGCCCATCCCCTGATCCGCATCGTGCGCCTGGCGCACCTGATGGCCTGTCACCCGGAAGACGACGCGGCCCTGGCCGAAGGCGCGCTGCTGTGCGGACTGGCGCAGGACGAGGTCGCCGAGATGCTGGCCGCCAGCGCGCGCCAGGTCGACAAGGCCGCCGTCCACCTCGGCATCGACTTGACGGGAGCGGACGATATCCCGGCGCCGCCGGCCTATGCGCCGCCTGTCGTCGACCCGGTCCAGCAGCGCCTGTCGGAAGAGGTGCGCAACCTGGTGCTGGTGTCCGAAGTCGGCCAGGCCTTTGCGCGCCAGGAAGGGGAGAGCGCGCTGCTCGAGTCGATGACGCGCACCGCGCGCATCCTGTTCGACTTCGACAACACCGTGATCCTGCTCGAGAACCCGACCGGCCAGCTGCTGGTGGGCGCTCCCGGCATCGCCACCGCGCGCATCGCCGAATTCGCGATCCCGCTGGCCAAGGGCGGGCCGATTGCCGCAGCCGCGCTGGCGCGCCGCCCGGCCTATTTGCAGCGCGGCGGCGACGCCCTCGGCCTGCCCGAGGAACAGCTGCTGCGCATGCTCGGCACCGAGGGCCTGGTCTGCCTGCCGCTGGTGTCCGGCGCGCGCTGCCTGGGCGTGCTGGTGGGCGGCGTGGCATCCTGGCAGCTGGCGGCCTGCCAGAAGCGCGAGCGCTTCCTGCAATCCTTCGGCACCCAGGCCGCGACGGCGCTGGAAAGCGCGCTGCAGGAACGCCAGAATGCGCGGCGCCAGGTGGCCAGCGTGGCCGAGGAATACCGCGAAGCCTCGCGCCGCGTGCTGCACGAAGTGAACAACCCGCTGTCGATCATCAAGAACTACCTGAGTGTCCTCGACAGCAAGCTCGAACGCCACGAGCCGGTGGCGGGCGAGATGTCGGTGCTGAACGAGGAGATCGACCGCGTCGGCCAGCTGATCGGCACGCTCGCCGACATCAAGCCGCTCGAGACCGGCCCGCGCGCCACCGACGCGGTGAAGGTAGCCGAGGACGTGGTGCGCCTGTTCCGCGCCGGCCAGTTCGTACCGGGCAGTGTACAGATCGGCACCGCGCTGCACGACGATGCGCGCCTGGTCGAAGGCGACGCCGACACCCTCAAGCAGATCCTGGTGAACCTGGTCAAGAATGCGGTCGAGGCCCTGGCCGGCAGCGGCGGCGGGCGCATCGAGATCGCGAACCGCGGCCACGTGCACCGCGAGCGCCGCCTGTACCTGGAACTGAGCGTGTCCGACACCGGCCCGGGCCTGGCGCCCGAGGTGATGGCGAACCTGTTCGCGCCCGTGAAGAGCACCAAGGACGGCGCCCACCGCGGCATCGGCCTGTCGATCGTGCATGGCCTGGTGAAGAAGCTGAACGGCCACATCGCCTGCCGCAGCGGCCGCACCGGCACCGCATTCGAAATCCTGCTGCCGGCGTGGTCCGGCGCCAGCGCAGCGCCGGCCCTGCCCGTGCGCGTGCTGGGTTCTGTATAAGGTAAGACCAACGTGTACTCAGCCAGCGCAAGTTCAGCCATGTTCCAGGTTGTGGAGGGCCAGGTTGGCTCAGGTGCCAACGTTGAAACGGGCGCAGAAGTCCACCCCGAACCGCGCCTGCTGCTGGTGGACGACGAGCCGCGCCTGCTCGCTTCGCTCTACGAACTGCTGCGCGACCGCGGCTACCACCTGACCACCGCCAGCTCCGGCAGCGAAGCGATTGCCCATTTGTCGTCGTTGCGCTTCGACCTGGTGCTGCTCGATTTGCGCCTGCCCGACATCGGCGGCCACGAGATCATGGACTTCATCAACGCGCGCGGCATCGACGCCGACGTGATCGTGATGAGCGGCGAAGTCGGCATCGACGCGGCCATCGGCGCCCTCAAGCGCGGCGCCTACGATTACCTGCGCAAGCCCTACGCCCGGGAAGAGCTGCTGAAGACGGTCGGGAATGCGCTGGAGCAGCGGCGCCTGGCGACCATGAATGCGCACATCGCCAACCAGCTGGAAAACTCGGAGAAGATGTACCGCTACCTGGTCGACAGTTCGCCGGACATCATCTATACGCTGAACCACGAAGGCCGCTTCACTTTCGTGAACGACCGCGCTTACCAGTTATTGGGGTTCTCGCGCGATGAACTGATCGGCAAGCATTACTCGATCCTGGTGCACGACGAAGACCTGGAACGCGCGCGCTACGTGTTCAACGAGCGCCGCGTCGACGAGCGCGCCTCGCGCAACGTCGAGCTGCGCCTGAAGTGCCGCGGCGCGCGCAGTAACGCCGGCGACCGCACCTTCAACAATACCCTGATGACGATCTCGCTGAATTCGATCGGCATGCACGTGCCCGACCAGGACGTGAAGAAGCTCGAGTTCTTCGGCACCTATGGCGTGGCGCGCGACATCACCGACCGCAAGCGCGCCGAGGAGGTGATCTCCTACCAGGCCTACCACGACATCCTGACCGACCTGCCGAACCGCATCCTGTTCAAGGACCGCCTGGGCCTGGCCGTGATCCAGGCCAAGCGCAAGCAGACCGAATTGGCGGTGATGTTCATCGACCTGGACCGCTTCAAGCTGGTCAACGACACGCTCGGCCACGTGAAGGGCGACGAACTGCTGCAGCAGGCTGCCGTGCGTTTGAAGGAATGCCTGCGCAAGGGCGACACCCTGGCGCGCCAGGGCGGCGACGAATTCACCATCGTGCTGCCGGAACTGCGCGACCGCGACGACGCGCGCATGGTGGCCGACAAATTCCTGGAAAGCCTGCACCGTCCCTTCGACCTCGATGGCCACGAAGTCCACATCTCGGCTTCGATCGGCATCGCCATCTATCCGGGCGACGGCGAATCGATCGACGAGCTGCTGCGCCATGCCGACATCGCCATGTACCAGGTGAAGGCCCTGGGCAAGAACGGCCACAGCTTCTACCACGACTCGATGCTCGACGTGTCGCACCAGAAGATCGCGCTCGAACACGCGCTGCGCCGCGCGCTCGAGCACAACGAGCTGGAGATGTATTACCAGCCACAGCTCGACGCAGTGAATGGCCGCATCGTCGGCGCCGAGGCGCTGATGCGCTGGAACCATCCGACCCGCGGCTTGCTGTCGGCCGGCGAGTTCCTGCCGTTCGCCGAGGACAACGGCCTGATGCTGCCGATCTCGGACTGGATGATCGGCGCCCTGTGCCGCGACATGCTGCAGTGGAACCTGGCCAGCGGCCAGGAAGTGCGGCTGTCGCTGAACCTGTCGCCGCAATACCTGGACCGCGGCGACTTCTTCGAGAAGATGCGCGGCGCCCTGGTGCGCTACGGGATTTCGCCGAGCCAGATCGAGGTCGAGATCACCGAAAACATCTGCATCCGCAATCCGCAGTACGCGATCGAGCAGCTGCACAAGCTGTGCCAGCTGGGCGTGTCGGTGGCGATCGACGACTTCGGCACCGGCTACTCGTCGCTCTCCTACCTGCACCGCTTCCCGATCCACACGATGAAGATCGACCAGTCCTTCGTGAAAGAGATCCACGACGAGAACGGGCACTACCCGGTGATCCTGGCGATCATCTCGATTGCGCGCGGCCTCGGGCTGCACCTGATCGCCGAAGGCGTCGAGACCGAAGTCCAGTCGAACTACCTGAAGGCGAACGGCTGCGAGACCATGCAGGGCTACCTGTTCTACCGCCCGATCTCGCTGTCGAATTTCATCGGCGTGCTGCGCGCGCAGGGTGCGCCGGCAGGGTCCATTGCCGCGCGCGCCGGCCTGGCCTGATCCGGGACCCAGACTCCACCGATGGATTCCGCCACCGCCCCCGCCCAGGAACGCCACACGGCTGAATTCCTGCGCGTGAAGGGGCTGGCCGAGCGCGGCGTCGCCAGCGCCCAGCACAGCCTGGGCTTCATGTACGTGAACGGCCAGGGCGTGCCCCAGGACTACGACCTGGCCGTGTCCTGGTACCGCAGAGCCGCCGCCGCGGGGCTGGAACAGGCCCAGTACAACCTCGGCGTGATGTACCAGAAGGGCCAGGGCGTGGCCCAGGACCACGCGCAGGCGCTGTACTGGTATGGCTGCGCGGCCGAGCAGGGTTACGCGCCGGCCCAGTACAACCTGGGCTGGCTGCATGCGAAGGGGCTGGGAACGGCCGTCGACGTGCACCAGGCGCTGCACTGGTTCCGCCAGGCTGCGGAGCAGGGCGACGCCGGCGCCCAGCACAACCTCGGCCTGATGTACGAGGGCGGCAAGGGCATCGCCCAGGACCAGGAGGCAGCGTCGATGTGGTACCGGCGCGCGGCCGAAGGCGGCTATGCACGCGCCCAGTTCGCGCTGGCGCTGCGTTACGACAGCGGGCAAGGGGCAGTGCGCGACCCGGCCCAGGCGCTGGCCTGGATGCGCCGCGCCGCGGACCAGGGCCATGCGCCGGCCCAGTTCAACCTCGGCCTGCGCTACGACAAGGGCCAGGACGTGGACCAGGACAGCGCCCAGGCGGTGCACTGGTACACGCGCGCGGCCGAGCAGGATCACCTGAGTTCCCAGTTCAACCTGGCCCTGGTCCACGACAGCGGCCATGGCGTGCCGCGCGACGAGGAAGCGGCGCTGAAGTGGTACCGGCGCGCGGCCGAGGGCGGCCACGCCGGCGCCCAGGACAACCTCGGCCTGCGCTACGAGCACGGCCAGGGCGTGGCGCGCGACGCCGGCCTGGCCGCGCACTGGTACCGCAAGGCGGCCGAACAGGGCCTGCCGGCGGCGCAATACCACCTCGGCCAGTTGTTCGATGCGGGCCAGGGCATGGAACGCGACCCGGAGCAGGCGGCTGCCTGGTTCAAGCAGGCCGCCGAGCAGGGCCACCTGCGCGCCCAGTTCGACCTCGGCCTGCGCTGCGAAGCCGGCAACGGCGTGCCGCAGGATACGGCGCGCGCGCTCGACTGGTACCGGCGCGCCGCCGCGCAAGGCTATGCGCCGGCCCAGCACATGGTCGGCGCCCTGCTCGAGCGCGAAGACCGGGGCGACCCGCGCGAAGCGGCCGAGTGGTACCGCAAGGCCGCCGAGGGGGGGCATGCGCTGGCCCAGTTCGCGCTGGCGCTGCGCTACGACAGCGCCCACGGCGTCGAGCGCGACTACGAGGCCGCCCACTTCTGGTACCTGTGCGCCGCGCGCCAGGGCCATGCACGCGCCCAGTTCAACCTCGGCGTGATGGCGGCGGCGGGGCAGGGCACGCAGCGCGACCCGGTTGCGGCCTATGGCTGGCTGCACCGCGCGGCGCGCGGCGGCATCGCGGCCGCCACGCCCTACCAGAAACGCCTCGCGGCGCGCATGGCGCCGCTGCAGCTGGCGCAAGCCCAGGTGCTGACCGAAGGCGCATAGAAACCCCGCACATCTGATGCACCGGGCATTAGAATACCGCCCACAACACACCACCGTTCCCGGAGACACATGAACAAGAAGCTACTCGGCGCGCTGGCGCTGGCCTTTGCCGGCAGCGCGCTGCACGCCGCACCTGCATCCGCCGCCGCATCGTCCGCACCTGCCGCCAAGGCCGCGCCCTTCGACCGCGCCGCCTACAACATCAACCATAAAAAGTTCGTGCTGCAGAACGGCCTGACCCTGATCGTGCATGAAGACCACAGCGTGCCGGTGGTCGGCGTGAACATGTGGTACCACGTCGGTTCGCGCAACGAGAAGCGCGGCAAGACCGGCTTCGCCCACCTGTTCGAGCACTTCTTCTTCAACGGCTCCGAGAACTACCCGCACGGCTTCCGCGAGGCGATGGACGACCTCGGCGCGAACAACCGCAACGGCACCACGAATACCGACCGCACCAACTTCTTCGAAGACGTGCCGGTGTCGGCGCTGGAGCGCACCCTGTTCCTGGAATCGGACCGCATGGGCTTCCTCGGCAACTACATCTCGAAGGAGATGCTCGAGCGCGAGCGCGGCGTGGTGCAGAACGAGAAGCGCCAGGGCGAGAACCAGCCATATGGCCGCGTGCGCATGGAAGTGAGCGCCAAGATGTACCCGTACTCGCACCCCTACTCGTGGTCGACCATCGGCTACATGGAAGACCTGCAGGCCGCCTCGCTGGACGACATCAAGGAGTGGTACCGCACCTATTACGGCCCGAACAACGCGGTGATCTCGCTGGCCGGCGACATCACGCCGGAACGCGCGCTGGAACTGGTAAATAAATACTTCGGCGCGATTCCGCCGGGCCCGCCGCTGCCGCGCCTGGAAGCATGGATTCCGACCCTGGACCGCAACATCCGCGACGAGATGGAAGACCACGTGCCGCAGGTGCGTGTCTACCGCAGCTGGCATGCCGCCGCCTGGAAGGATGCCGACACCGCGCGTCTGTCGCTGCTGAGCGGCGTGCTGGCCGGCTCGAAGAGCGCGCGCCTGGACAAGCGCCTGGTCTACGACAAGGGCATGGCCACCAATGTCAGCGCCTACCTGAACGACGCCGAACTGGGCGGCACCTTCAACCTGGTGGTCACCGTGAAGCCGGGCGTCGACCCGCTGCTGGTGGAACGCGAAGTCGACGCCATCGTCGCCGAGCTGCTGGACAAGGGACCGAGCGCCGCCGAACTGGCGCGCGTGAAGACCAGTACCCTGGCCGACTTCTCGCGCAGCGTCGAACGCCTGGGCGGCATGGGCGGCCGCTCGGACGTGCTGGCCGAAAGCATGACCTACGGCGGCACGCCGGAAGCCTACCTGGACCGCCTGGAGCAGCTGGCGAACACCACCCCGGCCGAAGTGAAAGCCGCCGGCGGGCGCTGGCTGCGCGCGAATCACTACACGATGACCGTGCGTCCGTTCGCCAAGCTGGCGGCGGCGAAATCGGCCATCGACCGCAAGCAGCTCCCAAGCCTGGGCGAAGCGCCGGACGTCAAGTTCCCGGCCCTGCAGCGCGCCCAGCTGAAGAACGGCCTGAAAGTGATCCTGGTCGAGCGCCACAGCGCGCCGATCGTCAACGCGACCCTGGCCATCGACGCCGGCGCCGCATCGGACAGCAGCGCGAAAGCCGGCGCCGCCGCGCTGACGCTGGACCTGCTCGACAAGGGCACGAAGACGCGCGACGCCTTTGCACTGTCGGACGCATTGGAAAACCTGGGCGCCACCCTGTCCACCGGCACGGGGCTCGACCAGTCGCTGGTGCGCCTGCAAGCCACCGCCGCCAACCTGGCGCCGTCGCTGGCGATCATGGCCGACGCCGCGCTGGCGCCGAGCTTCCCGCAAGACCAGTTCGCCCTGCAGAAATCGCGCCGCCTGGCCGGCATCGGCCAGGAAAAAGCCCAGCCGAACAGCCTGGCGACGCGCATCCTGCCTGGTCTGCTGTACGGCCAGGAGCACGTGTACGGCAAGCCGGCCAGCGGCTATGAAGCCAGCGTCGCCGGCATCACGCGCGACGATCTGGCACAGTGGCACGCGACCTGGTTCAAGCCGGGCAGCGCGACCCTGGTCGTGGCCGGCGACGTCACCATGGACAAGCTGCTGCCGGCGCTGGAAGCCTCGTTCGGCAAGTGGGCGGCCGGTTCCGCTCCGGCCAAGCAGGTGAATGGCGCCGCTTCAGTGTCCACTGCTGGTGCGCCACGCAAGATCTATTTGATCGACAAGCCGGACGCGCCGCAGTCGACCATCGTCGCGGCCCAGCTGTCGCTGCCGTATGGCCAGCCGGAAGACCTGGCGATCGAGCCGGTGATGACCAACTTCGGCGGCATTGCCACCTCGCGCCTGAACCGCAACCTGCGCCTGGACAAGCACTGGAGCTACGGCACCAGCGCGCGCCTGTCGGAAGTGCGCGGCCAGCGCAGCTTCGTCACCATCGCGCCGGTGCAGACCGACAAGACGGTCGAGGCGATGCGCGAAGTGCGCAAGGAAGTGCAGGGCGTGGCGGGCGAGCGTCCGCTGGTCGGCGCCGAGTACGAGAGCATCATGCGCAACATGACCTCGCGCCTGGCCGGCCGCTTCGGCACCCTGAACGCGCTGGAAGGCGCGGCGCTGGCGACCGTCAACCTGGGCCTGCCGGAAGACTACTGGGCGAATTATTCGCGCAACGTCAAGGCGCTGACGCCGGCGCAGCTGGGCCAGGCGGCCGGCAAGTTCGTCAAGCCGGATGCAGTGACCTGGCTGGTGATCGGCGACCTGCGCAAGGTGGAAGCGGGGATTCGTTCGCTGGGCTGGGGCGAGGTGGTGGTGCTGGACCAGGACGGCAAGCCAGTGCGTTGATGTGGTCGTGGCCCGCGGTGGCGGTGGCGGGCGACGCCTCGCCGCCGCGGGTGCAAGGATGGGCACGTAACCGCGTGGGCACGGAGTGCCCACCGTACGGTCCCCTGCACAGTTGACGTAGCGTGGGCACCCTGTGCCCACGCGTAACGATGCATGGTGATGGCTTCCTTCCATTGAAATCTTGCCCCCCGCCAACGCATCCCAAGGCATCCCCGCACCTTCTCCATCTTCCTGTTGTACCCACACCTCACCCGCGCGCCACGCGCAACGCGACTGGTATATGCTGTACATCCATACAGCTCCACCTTTCGCGATGGAACTTACCGATAAGCTCGAAATCCTGGCCGACGCCGCCAAATACGACGCCTCCTGCGCCAGCAGCGGCGCTCCCAAGCGTGTGTCCGACAGCAACGGCGACGGCATCGGCGCCACCACCGGCATGGGCATTTGCCACAGCTACACGCCTGACGGCCGCTGCGTCTCGCTGCTCAAAATCCTGCTCACCAACTTCTGCGTCTACGACTGCCAGTACTGCGTCAACCGGCGCAGTTCGAACGTGCCGCGCGCCCGCTTCTCGGTCGAGGAAGTGGTCAAGCTCACCCACGATTTTTACCTGCGCAACTACATCGACGGTTTGTTCCTCAGTTCGGGCATCATCCAGTCCAGCGACTACACGATGGAGCAGCTGGTCGAGGTGGCGCGCCAGCTGCGTGAAGTGCACAAGTTCCGCGGCTACATCCACCTGAAGACCATCCCCGACGCCGACCCGGCCCTGATCGCCAAGGCCGGCCGCTATGCCGACCGCCTGTCCGTGAACATCGAGCTGCCCACGCACGACAGCGTCACGCGCCTGGCGCCGGAAAAAAACGTGCACATCATCAAGCTGGCGATGGGCTCGATCCGCCGCAAGCTCGACGAAAAGGCCGAGGAACCGAAGGCGCCGGCATTCGCGCCGGCCGGGCAGAGCACGCAGATGATCGTCGGCGCCGACGCCAGCGACGACCACACGATCCTGAACACGGCCGAGACCCTGTACGGCAGCTATAAACTCAAGCGCGTGTACTACTCGGCCTTCAGCCCGATCCCGCAGAGCCCGAAGAGCGTGCCGCTGGCGCCGCCGCCGCTGATGCGCGAGCACCGCCTGTACCAGGCCGATTTTCTCCTGCGCGGCTATGGCTTCACGGCTGGCGAAATCATTCCGCAGTCGGGCAACCTGGCGCTCGACATCGACCCGAAACTGGCCTGGGCGCTGGCCAACCGCGAGCACTTCCCGATGGACCTGAACCGCGCCGACGCTGAAATGATCGCGCGCGTGCCCGGCATCGGCATTCGCAACGCCAAGCGCATCGTCGAACTGCGCCGGCTGCGCCGCGTGCGCTGGGAAGATTTGTCGCGCCTGCGCTGCAGCATGAAGAAGATCGCACCCTTCGTCGTCACGGCCGACTACAAGCCGGCCCAGGGGCAATCGAGCACCCACCTGCTGCGGCGCCACCTGGCCGATGCGCCCGAGCAGATGAACCTGTGGCCGGAATTGCAGGCCGCATGAGCGCGGCGGCCGCGGCGTCGGCAGTTGCGGCCGGCCAGCCGCTGCTGGTCGCCAGCTTCGCCGAATGGCGCGAAGCGGCGCGCGACTTGCTGGTCCACGCGGTCCCGCCGGAGCTGGTCACCTGGAGCCAGCCCGGCGCCGGCGATCTGTTTTCAAGCGCGCCGGCGCCGGCCGAGCCTACTCAGCATCCATCCATCAGCCTGGATGCAACGCGGCCCGCGCCGCATGTGCCGCGCTCGCTGATGGACATGCTGCAAACGGCGGCCTGCTGCCGCATGCCGGACCGCTGGGCTTTTCTCTACCGCGTGATCTGGCGCTGGACGCAAGGCGAGCACGACGTGCAGTCCGCCGCCGATGCCGACGGCGGGCGCCTGCACTCGATGGTCAAGGCGGTGCACCGCGAAGAGCACGACATGCACGCCTACATCCGTTTCCGCGAACGTCCCGAAGCGGCAGGGCCGCCGCGCTTCGTCGCCTGGTTCGAGCCGCACCACGACGTGCTGCCCCAGGTGGCCGAGCATTTCGTCAGCCGCATGGGCAAGGTCAGCTGGATGATCGCCACGCCCGACGCCAGCGTGCTGTGGGACGGCGCCACCCTGCACAATACCGGCCCCCTGATGAACAGCGCGGCCGATCTCGACGACGCCGGCGAAGCGCTCTGGCTCACCTACTACCGCAGCATCTTCAACCCGGCACGCCTGAATACCCAGGTCATGCAAAGTCATATCCCTTCGCGTTTCTGGAAGAACCTGCCTGAAGGAGCGATTGTGCCGAACATGATTACCGACGCCGCCCTCGGCGCGCGCCGCACCGGCCAGGCCCAGGCCGTCGGCCGCAAGAGCGGCGCCACCATCCCGATTGCCCCGGCCGACGCCCAGCCGGAACGCCAGCAGCCGTCGAAGCTGGATGAATGCCGGCGCTGCGAGCTGTGGCAGTACGCCACCCAGGCCGTGCCCGGCGAAGGGCCGACGCATTCGCCGATCATGCTGGTCGGCGAGCAGCCGGGCGACCAGGAAGACCTTGCCGGCCATGCCTTCGTAGGCCCGGCCGGCAAGCTGCTCGACAAGGTATTCGAAGCGGCCGGCGTCGAGCGGCGCGGGCTGTATCTCACCAACGCAGTAAAACACTTCAAGTGGGAGCCGCGCGGCAAGCGCCGCCTGCACAAGACCCCGGCCCAGCGCGAGGTCGAGGCTTGCCATTACTGGCTGGACAAGGAATTGGCGGCGGTGAAGCCGAAAGTGATCGTGGCGCTGGGCAGCACCGCGCTGAAGTCGGTGCTGGGCACCGGCAGCGTGACGCTGAAGGACACGCTGGGCAAGCCGATCCGCCACGAGGGCCGGTGGGTGGTCACCGTCTACCACCCCTCGTACATCCTGCGCGTGCCGGATGAAAACGCGAAACAGCAGGCGTTCAAGGTGATGGTCGATGGCTTGAAGCTGGCGCAGGAGCTTCTGGAGCGGCCGCCGGAAGAACCGCCAGCCTGATGTGTGCGCAATGCTCGCGTCCTGTGTTCGTTATTCCAATCACGGACATCGAGGAAGGCGTAGGGTGGGCTCTCGAGCCCACGCGGTACGGCAGTGGCAGGTGGCGGAGGGTGATCTCGCACGCGGCCACGGATCAACCGATATCGATTGAACATCGTTTCGACCATCAGCAGTAGCACCGCGTGGGCACAAGTGCCCACCCTACAACGTCAAGGGCTTACCGCCACATCGAAGCGCACCAGATCCCCCGCACTGACCTGCTTCGCCGCCGACGCCGGCTCGATCCGCCCGATCGCGAACCCCGGCTGCACCTGCACGATCGCCACCGTGCCCAGCGGCGCTTCCACCGTCCCCAGCGGCACCAGCGGATCGTTGCCGTACACCTGCTGGCGCGCATCCGCGCGGTACAGCACCAGCTGGTCTCCCGGCGTCACCGACGAGGTACTGCCGGCATCGATAAATATCCGCTCGCCCTGCACCTGCACCACCTTGGCCATGAAGGGCAGCGGGGCGATATCGCGGGTGATCTGGGCAATGCCCTCGTCGAGCGCACGCAGGATCGCGCCGCCGAACGGCGTGGCGGCAAAGCTGGCGCTCCCAAAAGGCTTGTCGCGCCCGATGCGGCGTTCGCCCACGCCCTCGGCCACCACGGTGCGGCGCGCCACCAGGGCGCCGCTCAGGCCGTCGTGCACATACAAGGCGATCTCGATGCGGCGCGCATCCTTCTTGAGCAGGCCGTAATAGGCGGGTTTGCCGAAATTGCTGGCGTCGATGATCTCGCCCGAGATCACGAACTGGCTTTCGTACAGGCCGGCGATGCGGCGCACCGCGGCGGTGTCCGCGGCTGGCCCGATCGTGCCGGGCGCAATCACGTAGGGGCTGTCCTTGCCGAGGAACTTGCCGGTCTCGCCCATGCGGCGCAGCAGTTCCTGGGGCAGGCGGGTGGCGATGTTGTCGATGTCGTCGAGCTGGGGCGAGCTGCGCACGTGGAAGGGCGTGACGACGATCTTCTTGCGGTAGGCCAGGTTGACGTTGCCGCGTGGCCGCGCTTCTTCTTCCTTGACGGCCACGCGCACGTGCAGCAGCTGGCCGGTCTGCCATTCGCGCACGATCTTGTAGTTGTCGAATTCGGCGCCCGGCTGGACGCGGCTGCTTTCCAGGGCCTTGCCCGCCGGCTTGGTGCCGCTGCCGGCGGCCACGTCGACGCGGGCCGCGCTGCGCAAACCGAGCTGATCGAGCGCGTCGCGGATCGCCAGCTGGCGCGCACGCGCGGCACCGCCTTCGTCGATCAGGGCCACGCCTTCGGCTTCGGCCGGCGCCGCCTGGGCGGGCGCGTTGAATGCCAGCAGCAGCGCCAGCAAGGCGCCGCCGAACATGCGGCTTGTCTTATTGCTGGGCATGGTAGAACGACGCGCCGTAGGCAGCGCCGGGACCGGCGTTGCCCACCAGGGTGCGGGCGTTCTTGGCCACGGCGGGCTGGGCGGAAGCTTGCGCTTCGGTTGGGACCTGCATCTGCGGTGCATTGGTGTCGAAATCCATCTCCACGGTGGTCTCGTAGGTGCCGTCGTCGCGCTGGGCGTTGTTGGTCACGCGCGCGCCACGGATGAAAGCGTCAATATACACCTTGAAACTGTCATCCTTCAGGGCCAGCGAGCCAACCGTGCTGCCGCCTTCGACGCGCACGCCGTACACCTGCTCGGCCATGGCGCGGTAGGCATCCAGGCGCGCCGCGCGCATGGCCAGCAGCTTGCGCTGGGCCGGCGAGATACGGTCGCATTCGCCCTGGCAGAGGGCGGTGTTGACGGCGCCGTAGCCGGTGGCGGTCAAAGTGACGATGACAGGCTGGGCACGCTGGACGGGCGCCGGCTTGGCGGACATGGTGGGCATGCGCACGGTGCCGCATGCGGTCAGCAGCGTGGTAGCGGCAAGGGCGAGAGCAACGACGAGTTTCATGACGGTTCCGTAGAGTATTCGATGCGCAGTCGAGCGCGGTATCTCCATGGATAACGGATGCGCCCGCCGTATCTTGATGGCCACAGGAAATATTTGTACCGAAATGTCGCAAAAATGCGTGTTTCCTGATGGGTTTGATACTGATCCTGGTCAAACCGGCATTAAAAGAGATATCAATTATGCATATGCCTCTTGTAACATCTTGTTTCTTGCTTATATCGCTTGGCCGTATGACAATACTTTCAGCCAACTCAACAAGAGGGATGTCACGATGTTCACACGCGTTTTACCCGCTCTGACCCTGTGTTTCCTGACGCTGCCGGCGCTGGCCCAGACTGCACCGGCAAGCGAACCTCCAGCGCCTGTGGCCGAGGTGGCGCCGGCTTCCGCGGATGGCGAACCGCTGCCGCAAACTGTCATGGTCTCCGGCCAGCGGCCGGGCCCTGGCTTGTGGAAGGTATCGAAGGGCGAGCACGTGATGTGGGTATTCGGCGCCTACGATGCGCTGCCCAGGACCATCGAATGGCGTTCCCGGGATGCCGAACGCAAGATCGCCCAGTCTCAGGAATACCTGGGCACGCCCGACACCAATATCGGCGTCGGCTGGGGCGGCGTGACCGCCTTGCCCTTCCTGATCGGCTTCAAGAAGAATCCCGACGGCGTCACGCTCAAGGATGTGCTGCCACCCGAGTTATACGCGCGCTGGGCGCCCCTGAAACAGAAATACTTTGCCAACGACGACGACATCGAAGACGAGCGCCCGGTGTTCGTGGCCCAGGAACTGTATCGCCGTGCCATGATCGAGGCTGGCCTGGCGAAGGGAACGGATCCGCGCGAGGTACTCGGCAAGCTGGCCAAGAAGCACAACGTCAAGTACACCGCGACCGCGGTTCACGTGAAGATCGCGGAGCCGGTCAAGGCCGTGCGGGAGTTCAAGAAGACCGTCATGCAAGACGTGCCTTGCCTGGCTGCCACCATGAACAGCCTGGACACCGATATTGCCGCTATCCGCGTGCGCGCGAATGCCTGGGCTGTCGGCGAACTCGACGCCATCGAAAAACTGGATTTCGACGAACGCCAGACCGCCTGCAGCAATGCTTTCCTCAGCAGCGCAATCACGAAACTGCAGCCGGAAATCCTGACGATAAAACAGCGTGCCATCGACAACTGGATGGCCGCAGCCGAGAAAGCATTGGACAACAATACCAGCACCTTTGCCGTGCTGAGCATGCGCGAAGTCCTGTCGCCGCAAGGCGCGCTGGCGAAACTCAAGGCAAAAGGCTATACGGTCGAGAAGCCGAACTGAACGCTTCGTGCAAAGAAGGCGAGGGCGGCTGGCCCATTGTGGCCTGCCAGTTTCGCGCACGTCTGCCGTGCACTGAAATTATTGCTATTGCGATATGATTGCTGTCGCTGCGACATGGTTCTGTGACAAACGAAGCCAGCGCACCCACAGAATAATCAGTGTAAACAAAAGGCCAGAGCATGAAGTTATCCCGCGTCGCCGAGACGATCTCGAATTACGCGCGCGCCGAAATGTACGCGTTGTCCTCGATCCGCAAGCTGTCGGACGTGCACCTGATCTGGGGGCCGCTGTACGCGCGCTCGGCCTACGGCATCGGCGCCAAGGACTTTTCGCTGTACCGCCTGGCCAGCACGCCGAAGCACGCCTGGTCCGATTACCTGATCAACGAGCCGCTCAAGGCGAAATATGCGGCGATTACCTCGAAGGAAGCGCGCCTGATCGCGGACGACAAGTCGCGCTTCTTCGAGCATTGCCATGCCCACGGCATTCGCACCATCCCGATCCTGGCCCTGGTGACGGGCCAACCGTCGAATGGCGGCATCATCCCGCACCTGCACTCGGCCGAGGAACTGGCGCGCGTGCTGGTGCCGGGCGACTATTTCTTCAAGCCGAGCAATGGTTCGCACGGGAACGGTACCTTTTCGCTGCGCGTCGAGGGCAGCACCCTGCACTGGTCCGGCCGCAGCGGCTCGTTCGAGGATTTCTTCAGGCACTGCCAGGCCGCGCTGCAGTTCACGCGCGCGCTGATCGTGCAGCCGAAGATGGTGAATCACCAGATGATCCGCAACATCACCCAGGCCAAGGGTCTGTCGACGGTGCGCATCGTCACGGTGCGCAAGGGGAGCGAGATCAAGGTGATCGGTTCCTGCCTGCGCATCATCGTCGGCGACAGCGAGACCGATAATTTTACCCATGGCTCGAGCGGCAACCTGGTCGGCGCCATCGATTCCGAAAACGGCGAACTGATCGGCGTGCGCTGCTCGATCTCGCGCACCTGGCCGAAGATGACCGACGTGCTGGCCCACCCGCGCACCGGCAAGACCATCGTCGGCCTGAAGCTGCCGCACTGGCAGGACGTGGTCGAACTGGTGACTCGCGCCCATCACTCGATCGACAGTTTGTACACGGTCGGCTGGGATGTGGCGATCACCGATGACGGCCCGGTGATCGTGGAAGCGAACTGGCGCTACGACATCGACATCCTGCAGGTGGCCTACAAAAAGGGCTATCGCCAGGTGATTGCCGAGAACATGACGTTCTGAGCAGACTGCAAAGTTGTCAACGCGCTGCAAACGCGCGTAGAATGCTGGCAACGCGGGTGTAGTTCAATGGTAGAACGGCAGCTTCCCAAGCTTCATACGAGGGTTCGATTCCCTTCACCCGCTCCATTACCTTCCTGCCTTCTGGCGCAGCCAATCCGTGCTGCGGTGAAAACCGCTGTGGGCCGGACCGAAAAATACGCCGCTCGACAATCCTTGTAATTCACACCGTGAGCGCGCCAGCGCCATGCTGGAATCGTGCGCACGACCTTCCGTTCCGACGAACCTGATGTGCGGATGGCTGCCGGCAATCGTCAGCAGCTGCCGTTGGCGCGGCGCCAGGATGCCAGTACCGGGCAAATCCGGGCAGGCCGCCACGCGCGGCTGGATGGCGAGCGACTTGCCTTTAAAACGTATCCTGAGCATCAACGACTGTGGGAGAGAGAGGGTTTCCATGCGAAGCCTTGGTCGGTAAGGGCGCGCGGGCACGCCGATGATGGTGTTTTTATATTCTAGTGGAGTCGCCGGCATGAGGCCGCCCGGCTGACCCAAGCGTGCGCCCCTTGAGCGCGCCGGGGAACTGTGATGACATGGCGGCTCTGCTGGTCCATACCGATCCTTGCCGGAGCGAGCCATGTCATTGCCGTCCATCGAACGCAGGCGCATCCTCACAGCCTCGTTGCAAGCGATGCTTGCGGCCGGCGGCTGCGCGTTCGCTCCAACCTTGCTGGCGCAGCAGCAGGCACCCATCCTCACGCGCCCGATTCCCTCGTCCGGCGAACAGCTCCCGGTCGTCGGCCTCGGCAGCTGGATCACCTTCAATGTCGGCAACGACGCCCAGGCGCGCGCTGCCTGCACCGAGGTGGTGAAAGCCTTTTTCGCCGGCGGCGGACGCCTGATCGATTCGTCGCCCATGTACGGCTCGGCCCAGTCGGTGATCGGCGACGCGCTGGCACGCCTGCAGCATCCACAGGCGCTGTTCTCCGCCGACAAGGTCTGGACCGGCAGCGACGGTGCGGCCCAGATCGAGACCTCGCGCAAGCTGTGGCGCATCCCGCGCTTCGATCTGCTGCAGGTGCATAACCTGCTGGCCGTCGATGCCCACCTGCCGCTGCTGCTGCGCATGAAGGCAACGGGGCGCCTGCGCTACGCCGGCATTACCACGTCCGAGGGGCGGCGCCACGGCGAGATCGTCAAGCTGATGGAAAGCCAGCCGCTCGACTTCGTGCAGATCAGCTACAACGTGCTCGACCGTGAAGTCGAGAACCGCATCCTGCCGCTGGCGCGCGAGCGGCGCATCGCCGTGATCGTCAACCGGCCGTTCCGCCAGGGCGAGCTGACGCAGAGCCTGGCCGGCAAGCCGCTGCCCGCCTGGGCGGCCGAGATCGGCTGCACGACCTGGGCGCAGGTGCTGCTGAAGTTCATCGTTTCGCATCCGGACGTTACCTGTGCCATCCCCGCCACTTCGAACCCGCGCCATGCGCTTGACAACATGCTGGCCGCACGCGGGCCAATGCCGGACCAGAACCTGCGCCGGCGCATCGTTGCCGACGTCAAGAAACTGACGTGAGGAAGCTGACATGAGCGAGTGGTGGACCTACACCCTGTCGGACCTGCTGATGTTCTCGAAGCCGACTTATTTCCGCCTGTTCGCCCTGCTGAACGAGGCGGTATGGCCGGCGCACCTGATCGCGCTGCTGGCCGGGCTGGCGCTGGTGGGGGCCATCGTGCGCGGTGCGGGCAAGGCGGGGCGCCTGGCGGCGGCGCTGCTGGCCATCTGCTGGATCTGGGTGGCCTGGACTTACCACGCGCAGCGCTATGCCGGCATCAACCTGGCGGCGCCGTACTTCGCGATGGGTTTTGCCTTGCAGACCGTGCTGCTGTGCTGGCTGGGTACGCACCGCCGCGCGCCGGCCATCGCTTCCTGGCGCGGCCCGCTGGGCGGCCTGGCCTTTGCGCTGGTGCTGGCGGGGCTGGTGGTCTACCCGCTGTTTGCCGTGTTCGACAAGCGCGGCTGGCAGCAGGCCGAAGTCTTCGGCATCGCGCCCGACCCGACCGTGATTGCCACCCTCGGCATGTTGCTGCTGTGGCGCGCACCCTGGTTCCTGTGGATCGTGCCGCTGCTGTGGTGCGCGGTCAGCGGCGCCACGCTGATGGAACTGCGTTCGCCGCAGGCCTGGGCCTTGCCGGCCGCCGGTTTGCTGGCGCTGGCGGCGATGCTGGTTGCGCGTCTGCGCATGCGGCCGCTGCCGCGCCAGCACCAGCACACCTCGTCTACTGGCTGAGCAGGCTGCCCGTGCGGTAACCCGTTTCACCTGCGATCTTGCAAACGTGCATGCCACGCAGCAGGTGGCGATGCGAGGTGCTGGCAAAGAACACGCCGGCACGCGTTGGTTTGACGGGCGTCACCTTGCCCGTCACCGGGTTGACGATCTCGGCCACGGTTTCATCGGCTTGCACCCGGTCGCCCAGCTTTTTCAGGAACACCAGCACGCCCGAGTGCGGCGCGGCCAAGGGTTCCACGGCGTCGAGCGGGGTCGGCTGGCAGATCGCCTGCGGCAGCGGTTTCACCGGGATGTCGAGCACGCCGGCGTGCGTCAGGTATTGCAGCAGCGCTTGCGCATCCGGCTGGGCCAGGTCGTAGCGCACGTCGTTTTCGCCGCGCAGCTCGACGGTGATCGCCACGCAGGCCGGCGGAATCGCCACGTCCGGCCCGAAGTGCTCGGCCAGGTCCCACCACAGGCGGCTGCAGGCTTCATCGAAAGGCTCGCCGCCCGATTCGCGCGCCAGCAAAATGGCGTGGGCGCCCATCAGCGCCGCCAGCGGCTGGGCAGCCTCGGCCAGCGGCTCGCCGGCGTACATGTGCAGCACCGATTCGTTGTCGCAGTGCAGGTCGAGCATGATGTCGGCATCGATCGCCATCGACAGCAGGGCTTTTTTCAGTACGCCGCCGGCGGTGGACGGCGTCCATTCCGCCAGCGAGCTGCGCGCGTGCTCGCGGATCAGGGCGACATTCGCCTCGGCATCCTGGCCCAGCTTGCCTTCCAGGGAGACCTTCAGGTCTTGCGCCACGTGCTTGTAGGCGCGGTTGAAGTTGACGCCGGTCGACAGATCGTAGCGGCCGAAGGGTGTACCGTGGATGGTCTGCGACAGGCCGATCGGATTCGCCGCGGGCACCAGGACGATTTCGCCCTGGATGCGGCCCTCCGCTTCCAGGCGGTCGAGTTCCTGGCGCAGGAAGTGGGCGACGAGCATGGCCGGCACTTCGTCGGCGTGCAGCGAGGCCTGGATATACACCTTCTTGCCGATGCCGGGCTGGCCGTAGTGGAAGGAGGTAAGCTGGAAAGTGGCGACGTTGTCTTCGATCGCGATCGGGTGTTTGGTCGAATGCATCATGGCCTCGGCGGCTGCTGGAAGGAGGAAATATTATCGCGCAAATTGCCTTTATGATCACATCGTAATGTGGCGCAGCAACAGCTCTGCGGCAGGGTTGCAACAGTAATGATGCCGGGAGGGTAGGCTATAATGTCGCCGTTCTGTCCTCCTTGTTCTGTCCTCCTATCCCAGATTCCCATGTCCGAAGAAAAGCCAAGCAACGGCCCCGCCCGTACGATGCTGTACGACCCTACCGAACACCGCATCCGCAGTTTCGTCACGCGCGCCGGCAGGCTGTCGACGGGCCAGGCGCGCGCCTTTGAGGAATTCGGGCCGCAATTCCTGGTCGAGTACAAGAAGGAACAGCTCGACTACGAGGGCGCTTTCGGCCGCAAGGCGCCGGTCATCCTGGAAATCGGCTTCGGCATGGGCGACACCACGGCCCACATCGCGCGCCTGATGCCGGAGAAGGATTTCATCGGCGTGGAAGTGCACACGCCGGGCGTGGGCAGTTTGCTCAAGCAGATCGGCGAGCAGTCGATTTCCAACCTGCGCCTGATCCAGCACGACGTGTTCGAGGTGCTGAACCACATGATCCCGGACGGTTCGCTGGCCGGCGTGCACGTGTTCTTCCCCGACCCCTGGCACAAGGCGCGCCACAACAAGCGCCGCCTGATCCAGTCGCCGTTCGTCAAGCTGCTGTGCCAGAAGCTGGAAACCGGCGGCTACCTCCACCTGGCGACCGACTGGGAAGACTACGCGGTGCAGATGCTGGAAGTGCTGGGCGCCGAAGACATGCTGGCCAATACCGCCGAGGGCTATGCACCGCAGCCGGCCTACCGGCCGCTGACCAAGTTCGAGAACCGTGGCCTGAAACTCGGCCATGGTGTGTGGGATCTGGTGTTCACCAAGAAGTAATCAGACAAGCTGCCGGCATTGTTGGCATTGTCGGCCGTACCGACGTAGGGTGGGCGCTCCTGTGCCCACGCGTGAACGATGGGCACACGCGACGCTCATTAACGTCAACACGATGCACACGTCACGCGTGGGCACGGGGCGCCCACCCTACGCTAGCAAGCTGTATCGACGCCGGCGTTCGCCGCAGTGATCATCCATACACCTAGCGTTAGGTCATCGTCACAGCGCGGGGGCGGCGCGCAAAAATCCCGAAGCACAGGATGATGGCGTAGCAGATGGCCGGCACGGCCAGCGCCATCTTCAATCCCACCAGGTCGGCCGCGTGCCCGGTAATCAGGGGCACGATGGCGCCGCCGACGATCGCCACGCAGATCAGGCCCGAGCCTTCCGCCGCGCGCTCGCCCAGCCCTTCGCAGGCGAGCGAGAAGATGGTCGGGAACATGATCGAATTGAACAGCCCCACCGCCAGCAGCGACCAGCCCGACACCGCGCCGGTGCTGTTCGCCGACACCAGCAGCAGCAGAATCGTCGTGCCGGCCGCGCAGGCCAGCACTTTCCCCGGCGAGAACATGCGCAGCAGGGCCGCGCCGATGAAGCGGCCGACCATCGCGCCGCCCCAGTACAGCGGCACGTGCTTGCCGGCCGCTTCCGCACCCAGCCCCAGCACGTTGGCTTCCATCAGGTAGTTCACGATCACCGAGCCAACCGCCACTTCGGCGCCCACGTACAGGAAGATGCAGGCGGCGCCGAAGGCAAAGCGCGGCTGGCGCAGCAGCTCGAAGGCCTTCATCATGCTGACCTTCGGCGCCGGCGTCTCCACCAGCTTGGTGCGGTTGTGCCAGACCAGGGCCGCCACGATTACCAGCGCCACCGCCAGGCCGATATAGGTCTGCACCACCACGCGCGTTTCCTCGGCGCGGTAGGCGTCCAGCGCAGCCCCGCTCAGGGTCGAGGCATCGATGGTGGCCAGCGACCCGAGGATCAGGATCGCGCCCACATACGGGAACACCGTGGTGCCGAGCGAATTGAAGGCCTGGGCAAAGGTCAGGCGGCTGTGCGCCGTCTGCGGCGCGCCCAGCAGCGAGATCAATGGATTGGCCACCACCTGCACGATGGTGATGCCCGAAGCGAGCACGAACAGCGCAACCAGGAAGGTGGCGAACATGCCAGAGGACGAGGCCGGAATGAACAGCAGGCAGCCCGCCGTCATGGTCAGCAAGCCCACCACGGCAGTGCGCATGTAGCCGATGCGCTGCACGATGGCGGCGGCCGGGATTGAGACGACGAAGTAGGCGGCGAAGAAGGCCGATTGCACCAGCATCGCCTGCGCGTAGCTGAGCGTGAACAAATCCTTCAGCTTGGGGATGATGACGTCGTTCAGGCTGGTGATGCCGCCGAAGATGAAGAACAGCGCGAAGACGAAAGTCTGCAGGCTGGCGGCATTCGCCGGTACCGCATGGGCAGGGGAAGAGGCGGTAGAGGATTCGATGTGCATTGTTGGGATACGCTCCGGTTGAATCGTGCCGCGGCAGCTGCTACGGCATCTCGTTGATGATACCGACGATGTCGTCGCCGTAGGACACCAGCTTCTTCTCGCCCACGCCGGACACGCCGCGCAGTTCCTGCAGGGAGGTCGGCTTGACCTTGGCGATCTCGCGCAGGGTGGCGTCCTGGAACACCACATACGCCGGCACGCCGTGCTCGCGCGCCGCGCCCATGCGCCAGGAACGCAGGCGCTCGAAAATCGCCTGCTCGGACTTCGACAGTTCCAGCTCCTCGTAACCCTTCGAGGAAGCGAAGCTGCGCTTCGGCTTGACCGGCTTCTGGTACTGGCGCAGCTGCACCTTCTGCCCGCCCTTGAGCACCGGGCGCGCGGCGTCGGTGAGCTTCAGCGAACTGTAGGCGTCGTGGTCGACCGTCAGCAGGCCGAGCGCGATGGTCTGGCGCACGATGGCGCGCCATTCCTGCTCGCTGCGGTCGCTGCCGATGCCGTACACCGACAGCGCGTCGTGGTGCCACTGGCTGATGCGGTCGGTCTGCACGCCGCGCAGCACGTCGATCACGTGGCCGGCAGCAAAGCGCTGGTCGACGCGGTAGATCGCCGACAGCAGCTTCTGCACCGGTACCGTGGCATCAAAACTCACCGGCGGAATCAGGCAGGTATCGCAGTTGCCGCAGGGGCCGGATTGTTCGCCGAAATAGTCGAGCAGGCGCATGCGCCGGCACGACAGGGTCTCGCACAGCCCGAGCATGGCGTCGAGCTTCACCGACAGCACGCGCTTGAAGGTTTCGTCGGCTTCGGACTCGTCGATCATGCGCCGCTGCAGCACCACGTCCTGCAAGCCATAGGCCATCCAGGCGCTGGCCGGTGCGCCGTCGCGGCCGGCACGTCCCGTCTCCTGGTAATAGCCCTCGATGCTCTTCGGCAGGTCCAGGTGGCAGACGAAACGCACGTCCGGCTTGTCGATGCCCATGCCGAAGGCGATCGTCGCCACCATCACGATGTTCTCTTCGCGCAGGAAGCGCGCCTGGTTCGACGCGCGCAGGCTGTGGTCCATGCCGGCGTGGTAGGCGAGGGCGCGGATGCCGTTCTCGTTCAGGAAGGCGGCGGTCTCCTCGACCTTCTTGCGCGACAGGCAGTACACGATGCCCGAGTCGCCCGGATGCTCGGCGCTGATGAAGTCGATCAGCTGCTTGCGGCCGGTGGTCTTTTCGACGATGGCGTAGCGGATGTTCGGGCGGTCGAACGAGGACACGAACTGGCGCGCTTCGTCCAGTTGCAGGCGGTGCGCGATCTCGGCGCGGGTCTGCTGGTCGGCCGTTGCCGTAAGGGCGATGCGCGGCACTTCCGGAAAGCGCTCGTGCAGGATCGACAGGCGAATATATTCGGGGCGGAAGTCGTGGCCCCATTGCGACACGCAGTGCGCTTCGTCGATGGCGAACAGCGAGATGCGCGAATCGGCGAACAGATCGAGGCAGCGCTGGGTCATCAGGCGCTCGGGCGCCACATACACCAGGTCGATCTCGCCGGTGCGCACCAGGCGCTCGATGCGCAGGGTTTCCTCGAAGGTCTGGGTCGAGTTCAGGAAGGCGGCGCGCACGCCGACTTCTTCCAGTGCGTCGACCTGGTCCTGCATCAGCGCGATCAGCGGCGAGACGACCACGCCCACGCCGTCGCGCAGCAGGGCCGGAATCTGGTAGCACAGCGACTTGCCGCCGCCGGTGGGCATCAGCACCAGGGCGTCGCCGCCATTCGCCACGTGCTGGACGATGTCGCCCTGGTTCCCGCGGAACGCGGGGTAGCCGAACACGGTCTGCAAGACGTGCAGGGCGCGCGCTTCGGTGTCCTGGGCGTCGATCTCGGTATGCATGATAAAAATTCCTGGCTCTATTCCGCCCAGTTCACCAGGCCGTAATGCGCGGTGACGAGGACGATCACGCCGAACACGATACGGTACCAGGCGAAGATCGTGAAGTCGTGCGTGCTGATGTAGCGCAGCAGCCAGCGCACGCACAGGAAGGCCGAGACGAAGGCGGCCAGGCCGCCGATGCCGAACATCGGCAGGTCGCTCATCGACAGCAGTGCGCGTTCCTTGTACACCGAATACACGGTGGCCGACAGCAGGGTCGGGATCGCCAGGAAGAACGAGAACTCGGTGGCCGCCTTGCGCGACAGGCCGAACAGCATGCCGCCGATGATGGTGGCGCCCGAGCGGCTGGTGCCCGGGATCAGGGCAAAGGCCTGGGCACAGCCGACCTTGAAGGCGTCGAGCACGGTCATGTCGTCGACGGTCTCGATGCGCGCGGCTTTCGGCAGGTGCTTATGGCGGCGCTCGACCCAGAGGATGACAAAGGCGCCGACGATGAAGGCCATCGCCACCGGCACCGGCTTGAACAGCTCGTCCTTGATGGCGCGGCTGAAGATCAGGCCGAGGCAGGCGGCAGGCAGGAAGGCGACGATCAGGTTGATCACGAACTTCTGCTGGCGCCGCTCGGAGAACAGGCCGCTGCAGACGCGGGCGATGCGCGCGCGGTATTCCCAGATCACGGCCAGCATGGCGCCGGCCTGGATCGCGATTTCGAAGACCTTCACTTTCTCGCCCGTGAAATCGAGCAGGCTGCCTGCGAGGATCAGGTGGCCGGTCGAGGAAATCGGCAGGAACTCGGTGAAGCCCTCGACCAGGCCCATGATGATCGCTTTGACGGCGAGAAGAATATCCATGAAGGTGTGCGTGTGATGAGTGGGAGGAAAGTAAAGGCGCGGATGAAGCGGAGGCGACCCACAAGGCGTCGAAGCTTACCACGGACAGGGCCTCTGACGCTGAGTTGGCCACAACGGCCGGGGATATTTTACGACGCGAAGATTGCCTGTTTGTTACCGGAAATTGCCCTCTCTGCAAGCCTGGTACAGACGCGCACAATTCCGTGATGGATGCGCGCCACGCCGGTTTGATCGTGCTAGACTGGTCCGCATGAGTAACGCTGCCGTTTTCCAATGAGCATATTGGCGATCCTCGTCCTGCTGGCCGTTGCATGGTCGGCACTGACATTCGGTCAACTGCCCAACCCCCTGCTTACCCGCACCAGCCAGGGCCGTTCATGGCGCCGCGCCTTTCCGCGGGCGTCGAACAAGCAAATCCGCGAATTCCTGTCCGTCTTCACCTCGGCCTTCGATTTCCGCGATGTCGACATGCTGAAGTTCCGTCCCGACGATCAACTAGTCGGGATCTGCCGCACCCTGCACCCGTCGAAATGGGCCGCCGATGCCGCCGAGTTCGAGACCTTCGCGCGCGACCTGCGCACCCGCTTCGGCGTCGTGCTCGAAGACATCTGGGACGAACGCCTGACGCTGGGCGCCTTGTTCTCGCATATCCAGCAAACGCGTCCGGCATCGCGCTGACAGCGGGGCGCGCCCACGCCGACTTGTTCGCAGAATATTTATACCGCGCCGGCCACCAAGCCCGGGCAAGAAATTTCCACCACGGTCAAGAAGAAGAAAAAGGCGCGCCCGCTGATGCCGGGCGAATCTGAGGCCGACGCCGACGACAGCAAGCAATAAACCCCAGGTTCAGGGCGCCGTCGCCCGCTCGAGTTCGTCCAGCCAATGCATCGCCTGCTCGCGGCTGCTGCCGCACATCTCCAATGAGGGCTGCAAGCCGGCGCACACGGCCGGCCGCCCCGGCTGCCCGAAAATGCGGCAACGGTTGTCGTCGGCCAGCTGCACGCAGCGCACGCCGGCCGGCTTGCCGTGCGGCATGCCGGGTATCGGACTGGTGATCGAAGGCGCGGTGCAGCAGGCACCGCAATGGTCGCGGCAATTCATGTGTTCCAGGGGGAGTAGGCGCCCGGCATGCGCCCGGCAGCCGGCAAGTATAACGCGCCGGCGCAGCCCCTGGACAGCAATGCTTGGCGGGCGCTGCGTTGTAGACATTCCTGCTATGGTTGGCGCACCACACCTCAGGAGCGCAGCCGATTGGCCAGTTCGCTGAAACCCCTCGCCCAGCAAGTGATGGTCATCACCGGCGCCTCCAGCGGCATCGAGGCCATCCATGTGGTAGCCGACGTGATGGCGGCCTTCCAGGTGCCGCGCCAGCAGACCGGCCTGCCGGCGCGAACGCGCGAAGGCGCGCTCTACCGGGCCGGCGCGGAGGGGCGTATCTATGGTTGCGGCAGCGGCAAGGCAGGCAAGTAGAACGGCAGGTAAACACGGGCCGGATGGATTGCCACGGCAGGCGCATGCGCGCTTGACTGGCCTCCCACCCGGGACTATATTCGATGACTCTTTGAAAGTTGTCGGACAGAAGCATGGAATGCCCCTTTGACACCAAGCCGCGCTGGGAGCGCCGCAAGGATGCGCGTCCGCAGGAGTTATTGGCGGCGGCCATCGACCTGTTCGTCGAGCGCGGCTTTGCCGCCACCCGGCTGGAGGATGTCGCCCGCCGCGCCGGCGTGTCGAAGGGCACCCTGTACCTGTATTTCGAGAACAAGGAAGAACTGTTCAAGGCCGTGGTGCGCAACAGCATCGTGCCGGTGATCGGCCAGGCCGAATCCTCGGTCGCCGAATTCGAAGGCCATAGCGCCGAACTGCTGCGCACGGTGCTGATGAACTGGTGGGACCGGGTCGGCGCGAGCAAGGTCTCCGGCATCGTCAAGCTGGTCATGGCCGAAGCGAACAACTTTCCCGAGCTGGCCAAGTTCTACCAGGATGAGGTCATCAACCGCGGCACGCGCATGATTTCCAGCATGCTCGAACGCGGCATCGCCCGCGATGAATTCCGCGCAATCAATGTCACCCAAATGACGCAAGTGCTGATGGCGCCCATGCTGATGCTGGTCACCTGGAAGCATTCGGTCGGCCCCTGCGAGCGCGGCGACCTCGAACCGCTGGCCTTCCTCGATTCCTTCCTCGACATGGCGCTGCACGGCCTGCTGCCTCCGGCCAGCCCCACCGCGGGGTGAATGTCCAGTCTCTTCAGGACGCCTTTTCCGGGCGTTCATTCCACTTAAACTGCAGACTGTCGCAATTTCGCGATCTCGCGATGCCATCCCGATAAGATGTGCGTCCTGAGGCAGTTCAACGATAAAATATCGGATTATTTCTTTTACCACTGAGTATCAAGATGAATATCGAACAAGCCCGCTTCAACATGATCGAACAGCAGATCCGTCCCTGGAACGTGCTGGACCAGGACGTCCTCGACCTGCTGCACGTGGTCAAGCGCGAACAGTTCGTGCCCGAGGCGTACCAGAACCTGGCCTTCGCCGACGTCGAGATCCCGCTGCCGGGCGGCGTGGCGATGTTCAATCCAAAAGTCGAAGCGCGCATCCTGCAGGAACTGAAGCTGCAAAAGAACGAAACCGTGCTGGAAGTCGGCGCCGGTTCCGGCTACATGGCCGCGCTGATGGCGCACCAGGCACGCCAGGTCACCACCGTCGAGCTGTCGCCGGAAATCAAGGCGCTGGCCGAGCAGAACCTGAAAAAGGCCGGCGTCGATAACGTGACGGTGGTCGAAGGCAATGCCGCCGCCGGCTGGGACAAGGGCGCGCCGTTCGACGTGATCGTCATCTCGGGCGGCCTGGAAAGCCTGCCGGCAGCCTTCCTCCAGCAGCTGAAGGTCGGCGGGCGCATCGCCGCCATCGTCGGCCAGGCGCCTGCCATGACCTGCGAGATCGTGACCCGCGTGTCGGAAACCGGCTACGACACGGTCAAGCTGTTCGAGACCAACGCCAAGCCGCTGGCCGGCGCGCCGGTCGCCTCGCGCTTCACTTTCTAAGGACGGCACGATGCAGCACATCACCGCTCCCGAGCTGGCTGCGAAGCTGGCTGCAAGCGCGGCCGCTCCCGAAGGCGAGCGTCCGCTGCTGCTGGACGTGCGCGAGAACTGGGAATTCGCCACCTGCCACATCGCAGGCTCGACCCAGATCCCGATGCACCTGGTCCCGATCCGTGCCGGCGAGCTGCCAGACGACCAGGAAATCGTCTGCATCTGCCACCACGGCGCGCGCAGCATGCAGGTGGCCGCCTTTTTGGAGCGTAACGGCTTCGATAACGTAACGAATTTGACGGGCGGAATACACGCCTGGGCTGTACAGGTCGATCCGGCCATGCCGAAGTATTGACCTGCTTTCCTAACTTTTGATGACTCCGACGGAGACCGCAATGCAGAAACCCCTCATCGCCATGCTGCTGGCCAGCGCGTTCGTGTCGTTCGATGCGAACGCGATCGACCTGATCCAGGTTTACCAGCAGGCCCTGGCCAACGATGCCGCCTACGCCAGCGCGCGCGCTTCGCTCGCCGCCGGCCGCGAACGGGTGACACAGGGGCGTGCGGGGTTGCTGCCGACGGTCGCGGCATCGGGGTCCTACGTTAAGAACGACAACGATTTTTCGCCCTTCAACCAGGGCCAGACGGTGGTCATCGGCGGTGTGCCGACCGTGATTGCCGGCAGCGGTTCCGACCTGCGCACCAATCAATATGGCCTGTCGCTGACCCAGCCGCTGTTCCGCTGGGACCGCTGGCAGACCTACGAGCAAAGCAAACTTGCCCAGGCGATTGCCGAAGCCCAGTTTGCCCAGGCCCAGCAAGACCTGATCACGCGCGTGGCGCAGGCCTACTTCGACGTGCTGGCGGCGCAAGACACGCTGGAATCGACCCGGGCCCAGAAAAGCGCCGTGACCGAACAGCTGGCCTCGGCCAAGCGCAACTTCGAGGTCGGCACCCAGACCATCACCGACACCCACGAAGCGCAGGCCGCGTACGACCTGGTGGTGGCGCAGGAGTTTGCTGCCGTCAACGAGCTGGAAAACCGCCGCACCATGCTGCAGATGATCATCGGCCAGGCGCCGGACGCGCTGGCGACGCTGCAGGCCGGTGTCTCGCTGACTTCGCCGCAGCCGGCCGTGGTCGACCCCTGGGTCAGCTCGGCCGAAACCCAGAACTATGGCGTGACCGCCTCGGAACTGGCGCTGGAATCGGCCAAGCGCGACATCTCGCGCAACCGCGCCGGCCATCTGCCGACGCTGGACCTGGTGGCGAATACCGGCCGCAGCAACGTCAGCGGCCGCACCAATAGCTCGGGCGACGGACGCAACAACTCGATCGGCGTGCAGTGGTCGGTGCCGATCTTCAGCGGCTACGCCGTCACCAGCCGCGTGCGCGAATCGATCGCGCTGGAAGACAAGGCCCGCAACGACCTCGAAACCACGCGCCGCAACGCGGCCCTGCAGGCGCGCCAGGCTTTCCTGGGCGTGAACAGCGGCATGGCGCAAGTCAAGGCGCTGGAAGCGGCCGAAGTGTCGAGCCAGTCGGCGCTGGAATCGAACAAGCTGGGCTACCAGGTGGGCGTGCGGATCAACATCGACGTGCTGAACGCCCAGCGCCAGCTGTACTCGACCCGCACCGACCTGGCCCGCGCGCGCTACAACACCATCCTGAACGGCCTGCGCCTGAAGGCGGCGGCCGGTGCGCTGCGCGAGGCGGACCTGGTGCCGGTGAACAATCTGCTGCAAAAATAAGCATGCATACATAGTTGCATCCTGAGTCCTGGATGCAAATAAAAAACGGCGCCCCTGTGGCGCCGTTGTCGTTCCTTGAACGCTTATTTGCCATCGTCCTTTCTCGGCCGCAGCAGGCCCAACCCGGTGTTGGTACGCACGGCAATCGCGCCATCGTCGGCCACTGCTTCCGCCTCCAGCAGCACCAGCCCCGCCGGTAATTCCTTCACCCGCGTATTCAGGTCGACCAGGCCGTAGCCCGGTCCCCAGGCAACGGCGTGCTCGGGACCGGTGTTGCCGTCGACCGCCTGGCCGACGATCAGGCCGGAGGCGTTGATGGCATTCGCATCGGAGAAGCGGCCGCCGTTCAGCGTGCCCAGGCTGCGCATGCTCGTGCCGTCATGCACGAACGCGACCTGGCCAGCATCGCTGTAGACGTAGCCGACGACATGGCCGGCGTCGTTGATCGCATGGGGTACCGAACCGTTGGTGTCGGGCAGCATGCCAAGGTCCTGGAGTACGCCGCCGCTGTAGCGGAAGGCGCGCAGCAGGCCATCGACCACGGGGTCGCGCGCACTGATGGCGATCTGGCCGGCCTCGTTGATGTCGATTGCCTGGGAGCTGAAGCCGGGTGGATTCAGGTCCAGCAGCGGCGCGCCCGTGCGGGCGTCGTACAGGAAGGCGTGGAGCACGTTTTCGCCCGTGATGGTGGAGGTGCCGACCACCTGGCCGGCCGCATTCGCGTCGAGCGCCTCCGAGATCTGCCCGCCCAGGGTGCCGAGATCGCGCATCGACTTGCCGTCGTAATAGAAGGCGTGCCGCGGCGAGCCGGGCACCGTGGACCAGCCGGCCACCTTGCCGCAGGTGCTGATCGACACGCCCCAGGACTCGCCGCCCAGCGTGCCGATGTCGTGCAAGCTGCCGTCGTAGAAGAAGGCGTGGGGAATGCCGGACGGCGTCTGGCCCCAGCCGGCCACCTGGCCGCAGCGGTTGACGGCGAAGGCACGCGCGTTTGCCCCGCCGAAGGTGCCGAGGTCGATGTTGGTCTTGCCGTTGTACAGGAAAGCCCGGACGATGCCCGATGCATCCCACGAGCTGCCTGTCACCAGGCCGCCGTTGGCGATGCCTTGCCGGTCGACCACACCGTAGGTGATGCCGGGCAGGCCGATGGGGGTAAAGTCGTAGAGCGGACCCAGGTTGACCGGCGGCGGGGGTGGCGCTGGCTGGACGGGCGGCGCTGGATGTGGAGCATGGCTGTGGCCGCCACCACCGCCACCGCATGCAGTCAAGGAAGCGCAGAGCAGGGCCGACAGCGCCAGCGCCGCGCCCGGCATCGTTGCGCGGGATGGATGAAAAAGTTTGGACGAACGGGAACCGGACATGACGCGCCTCCATTGACGAGTTGATACTTCAGTCTAGGTCGGGCTCGGCTGCTTCGTTCGGGTATTGAAGAGTTGGCTTGTCCTCGGTCAAAGTGGTCGTTGACGCGATGCAATGATGACTCGTAAAAGCTTCCGCAAAGAAAAACGGCGCCGCAGCGCCGTTCCTCATGCATGACTTGCGTCCGGCTTATGCCGGGTTTAGGCCTGCCTTTTGCGCCATTCGATCATCTCGGCAATCGTCAGGATCGGGAAGCCGCGTTCCTCGGCGAAGCGCTCGATGGCTTCGCCGCGCATCATGGTGCCGTCCGGGTTCATCAGCTCGCACAGCACGGCCGCTGGCTGCAGGCCGGCCATGATGGACAAATCGACCGAACCCTCGGTATGGCCGGCGCGGGACAGCACGCCGCCCGGCGTCGCGCGCAGCGGGAACACGTGGCCAGGGCGCACCAGGTCATCCGGCTTCGCATCGGCGGCAATCGCGGCGCGGATGGTGGTGACGCGGTCGGCCGCCGAGACGCCGGTGGTCACGCCATGCCGCGCCTCGATCGACACCGTGAACGGCGTGCCGTAGCGGCTGCCGTTTTCGATGGCCATCGGCGGCAGTTCCAGCTCGCGTACGCGCTCGGCCGACAGGCACAGGCAGACGATGCCGCTGCATTCGCGGATCATCAGGGCCATGGTTTCGACGCTCAGCTTTTCGGCGGCAACGATCAGGTCGGCCTCGTTTTCGCGGTCGAAATCGTCGAGCAGGATGACAGGGATGCCGGCACGGGTGGCAGCCAGCGCCGCGGCGATGCGGCCTTCCAGGTCGGTGCTGTGAAGGGAATAGGTATTGACTAACATGTGAAACGCTCCTCGCGTAAAGTTGGCGAAAAACGCATCAGGGCAAGCGAATTGACACGCCTTGCCCGCGCGCCGCACGGACGAGCAAAGGCAAGGCGCATTGCAGCGCACATCTTCTTTCATCCGGACTATGACCGTCGGCCCTGGCATCGCACCAGATCTGCTGACCCTGTCACGGGAGTGACAGGCGCTCGCGGGCTTGGCCATGGCTGGCCTTACCGCCGGTGGGGATTTCCACCCCGCCCCGAAGACGTATTGGTTGCCTGCAGAAGCAGGCGCGGCAATTCTACCAGCAACTTTTTGGGGCTGCTGGCGAGGGCCGATTTAGTTGCTCAGGCCCGAACCGCCTTCGTTGTCCTTGCGCTGAATGAACTCGATCTTGTAGCCGTCCGGGTCGGTGACGAACGCAATCACGGTCGAACCGCCCTTGACCGGGCCCGGTTCGCGGGTGATGTTGCCGCCGGCGTTGCGCACGGCGTCGCAGGTGGCGTAGATGTCCTCGGCCGAGATGGCGATGTGGCCGTAGGCGGTGCCCATGTCGTAGCTGTCGGTGCCGTAGTTATAGGTCAGCTCGAGTTCCGCGTGGTCGGGGTTACTGCCGTAGCCGAGGAAGGCCAGCTTGTACTGGTACTCGGGATTGTCGCTGGTACGCAGCAGCTTCATGCCGAGCACGGTGGTGTAGAAATCGATCGAGCGTTGCAGGTCGCCGACGCGGAGCATGGTGTGCAGGATGCGCATGGGTGTTGTCCTTCTGAGAAAACGGAAAGCAGCAATTCTATGCGTTCGGGGCGATCCTTGCCGGAGGCGGGCTTGGCGGGAAAAGACTCGCTGCCCATATGTGCTGCCCTAGCACCGTCGTTCCATCGTTGGCGTCAACTGTAGGGTGGGCACTCCGTGCCCACGCGGTACGCACGCTTGCTTGCACTTGTGGCCGTGATTATTCGCTCGCACGATATGCGGAGGCCACGGACGTCATGCCGTGGCCTTCGGAGACGGTACGAGCGATCTTTTACGGCCGCAGGTGCATGGCGACGTGCGTAACCGCGTGGGCACGGGGTGCCCACCGTACGGTCAGCGCCTCAGGTGCAAGGAGGGCCACCTTGGCATGTGCCGTTTACCCCGCCGAATCAGTTCTCCAGGCGCGACGCCAGCGTGATCTCGGCATTGAGCAGCTTCGACACCGGGCAGTTTTCCTTGGCGGTGGTGGCTGCCTTGTCGAACGCCTCCTGGCTGGCGCCGGGAATCTTGGCGACCAGGTCCAGGTGCACGGCCGTGATCTTGAACCCGCCCTCGACCTTTTCCATCGACACCGTGGCCGTGGTGCGCAGTTCCTCGGCAGTCAGCCCGGCCTGGCCGAGCTGGCCCGACAGCGCCATCGTGAAGCAGCCGGCATGCGCCGCGCCGATCAGTTCTTCCGGGTTGGTGCCGGGGCCGTCCTCGAAGCGGGTGTTGAAGCCGTACTGCGAATCCTTCAGCACGCCGCTGCCGGTGGACACGGCGCCCTTGCCGTCCTTCAGGCCGCCGCTCCAGACGGCGCTGCCGTTGCGTTTGATGGTCATGATGTCTCCTTTATCGGTTCTTGCCCGGCACGGGCTCGACGGAATCGTGGTCGCGCATCGAGCGGTGGCGGTCGGGTTGCGGGTTGGCCTGGCCGGTGGCGTCGGCGTCGGGCTCGACGGCAACGCTGATGCCAGGGGTGTTGCGGGCGTCGGTATCGACCAGGCCCTGGGCCAGGTCTTCGGCAGCCTGCTTGATGATGCCGCGCGGCTCGGTGTCCTGGCCGTCGGGCGATTCGTCGCGCTCGTGCGGCTGGCGCTTGACGCCGTCGTTCTCGATCTTCGCATCGGTGTTGACGAAGCGGTCTTTGGTTTCGGTAACCATGGATATTCTCCTGTTGCTGACTCTTGCATTTATCCTAACGCGTCGCGCCGGCGACAGTCGCGCAATTGAACGACGGTTTATGATGCTTTTTTGCAATTAACTGGATAACATGAACGCTTCGCTATCATCGTTCTCTCCCGTTCCATGAAATCCGAAGCGCACCTGCACCATGGCCCCGCCAATTGCCCCAACTGCGGTTCCGCTTTGAGCGGCAATTTCTGCCAGGAGTGCGGCCAGGCCGCCATCCTGCACGTGCCCAGCGCGCGCGAATTCCTGCACGAGTTCGTGGCCCATTACGTGGCGCTGGAGGGCAAGCTGTGGCAGTCGGTCAAGCTGCTGCTGTTCAAGCCGGGCCAATTGACGCGCGAATACATCGAGGGCCGCCGCGTGCGCTACGTCGAGCCCGCTACGCCTGTACCTGAGCTTCAGCATCATCTTCTTTGCCCTGTTCAAGCTCAGTGGCATCAATATCGGCACCCAGGAAAAGGACACGGACGCGCCAAAGCCGAAGGCGTCCGTTGTGCAGCCGGCGCCGGCAGGCAACAGCGCGCCGGCCGCCGTACCGCCCGTCGCCAAGCCGGTGGACAAAGACAAGGCCAGGGAAAAAGACAAGCCGGCCCTGATCGAATTCGACGAGGACTCGCATGAAGTGCGCGATGCCGTCTCAAAAGTGAGCCCCTCGCTGGGCGCGAAGGTCGGGCACTTCAGCGATTTGCCGAAAGACGTGCGCAGCGACGCCATGAAGCGTGCCTTCTTCAGCTACGCCCCCTACGCCATCTTCCTGTTGATGCCGGTCTTCGCCGGCTTCCTGAAGTTGCTGTACCTGGGCTCCGGCCGCCGCTATGGCGAACACGTGCTGTTCGCACTGCACACGAATGCCTTTGCCTTCCTGTGCCTGAGCCTGCTCATGGTGATACCCGACTTCGTGCCGCTGGTAGGCAAGGCGCTCGGGCTGTGGCTGGTGTTCTATTTGCCGACCGCCATGCGCAAGGTGTATGGCGGCAGCCGCACCCTGACCGCCCTGCGCTGGATGGTCCTGATGACGGCGCATACGGTGAGCATTTTGCTGGCGGCGATCTTCGCTGCCGCCATGGGAATGATGGGCTGAACTTGCAGTTACCGTGCCGGCCCATCTATACTGTGATTTTGTACAGTATTCGATGCGCGGCCAAGTGGCAGGCGCTGGGATTATCGGTTAATCTCAGCGTGTTCGCCTTCTACTGCCGAGAGACCCATGCCCCCTGAGCAAGAAACAAATCAAGCGCAACAACTCATCGCGCTCGTGGTGCGGCAAAACACGGCCGGCATCGAAGAACCCGTCGAGCGCGTCCTGGCCTTTTTGCAGGAGGCCGGCTACCGCGTGGTGTTCGAGTCCGACACCGCGGCGCACCTGAACATGCCCGGCATCGAAGCGATGGACGTGAACGCCATCGGCGAGCAGGCCGATCTCGTGATCGTGATGGGAGGCGACGGCACCATGCTCGGCATCGCGCGCCAGCTGGCCAAGTACGACGTGTCGCTCATCGGCATCAACCTCGGCCGGCTCGGCTTCATTACCGACATCCCGGTCGAGCGCATGCTGCCGGCGCTCGGCGAAATCTTGCAGGGCAAGACCACCGCCGAAAAGCGCAGTCTGCTCGAGGGCCGCGTGATGCGCGACGGGCAGATGATGTTCTGCGGCGTGGCCGTGAACGACGTGGTGGTGGCGCGCGGCAGCGGCGCCGGCATGGCCGAGCTGCGCGTGACGGTCGACGGCCAGTTCATGTACAACCAGCGTTCGGACGGGCTGATCGTCTCCACGCCCACCGGTTCCACGGCCTATGCGCTGTCGGCCGGCGGGCCGTTGCTGCACCCCAGCCTGCAGGGCATCGTGCTGGTGCCGATTGCGCCGCACGCGCTGTCGAACCGGCCGATCGCCGTGCCCGACACCAGCGAGATCGTGGTCACCATTGTCAGTGGCCGCGACATCTCCGTGAACTTCGACATGCAGACTTTCGCCAGCCTGCAGCACGGCGACGAAATCATCATCTCGCGCTCGCCGAACACCATCACCTTCCTGCACCCGGAAGGCTGGAGCTACTACAACACCCTGCGCGAAAAGCTGCACTGGCACGAATACCCGTCCTACGACGGCAAACTCAAGTAAAAGAACCGACAGGAGACCTGTTTCTTCATGCTGCGCACACTGACCATCCGCGACTTCGTCATCGTCGACGCGATCGAACTCGAATTCGCCAACGGCTTTTCGGTTTTTACAGGCGAAACCGGGGCCGGCAAGTCGATCCTGATCGACGCGCTGCAACTGGCGCTGGGCGGCCGCGGCGAAGCGAGCATGGTGCGCGAGGGTGCGGCCAAGGCCGACATCACGGCCGACTTCGCCCTCACCGAAGAAGCAAGTTCCTGGCTCCAGCAGCATGAATTCGCGAGTGAAGAGGGCGGGGCGCTGCTGCGCCGCGTGATCGACAACGCCGGCCGCTCGAAGGCTTACATCAACGGCATCGCCGCCACTGCCGGGCAACTGCGCGAGCTGGGCGACATGCTGGTCGACATCCACGGCCAGCACGCGCACCAGAGCCTGTTGAAGTCCGACGCCCAGCGCGCCCTGCTCGACAACCAGATCGCCGTGCGCGATGCCGCCGCTGCCGCCGAGGCCCAGGAAGTGGCGATGGCCTACCGTGCCTGGCGCGCACTGTCGCGCCAGCGCGAAGAATACGAAACGAATGCCAAGAACGTGCTGCTCGAACGCGAGCGCCTGGAGTGGCAGGTGAGCGAACTCGACAAGCTGGCCCCGAAATCCGGCGAGTGGACCGAGATCACCAACGAGCACAGCCGCCTGTCGCACGCCGCCAGCCTGCTCGACGGCGCGCAGGAGGCGCTGGCCGCCATCTCGGAATCGGACCACCCGATCCTGTCGCAGCTGTCGTCGCTGAACACCAAGCTGGGCAAACTCGTCGACGTCGACGCCGAACTGCAGGCCGTGCTCGACTGCATGGAACCGGCGCGCATCCAGCTGCAGGAAGCGGTGTATGCGCTGAACAACTACATCGACAAGGTCGAACTCGACCCGGCGCGCCTGCGCGAAGTCGACGCCCGCATGGACGCCCTGCACAGCGCCGCGCGCAAGTACCACGTGACGCCGGAAGAACTGCCCGAGGAACACACGGCGCTGGCCGCCAAGCTGCGCCAGTTGGCTGACGCCACCGATATCGACGGCCTCAAGCGCCAGGAAGAAAAAGCGGAAAGCGCTTACCGCAAGGTCGCGAATCGTTTATCTGCGCGGCGCGTGTCGACGGCCCGGGCCCTGAGCGAACAGGTCACGCTGGCGATGCAGGAACTGAGCATGGGCGGCGGGCGTTTCGCCGTTGCGCTCAATCCTTGCGAGCCGGGTGTACATGGATTGGAGCAGGTCGAATTCCTGGTGGCCGGCCACGCCGGCGTGGCGCCACGGCCGCTGGCCAAGGTGGCCTCGGGCGGCGAGCTGGCGCGAATCTCGCTGGCCATTTCCGTCATCACCTCGAACGCCACCACCACGCCGACCCTGATCTTCGACGAGGTCGACAGCGGCATCGGCGGCGGCGTGGCCGAAGTCGTGGGGCGTTTACTCAAGCGCCTGGGCCAGCAGCGGCAGGTGCTGTGCGTGACCCACTTGCCGCAGGTGGCAAGCCAGGCCAACCAGCACTTCCAGGTGGCCAAGGGCACGACCGGCGAAGGGCGCACCGTGTCGCGCATCGAGGTGCTGAACAACAGGGCGCGCGTGGAAGAAGTGGCGCGCATGCTGGGCGGGATCGAGATTACGGAGACGACGCGCAAGCATGCAAGGGAGTTGTTGGCGTCTTGAACGGCGGGCTGCCGGCGCTGTGTATCGCGCCAGGTTCATCCCGTCATCATCCGGCGGCAAGCGCCTACCGGGCGCTGTTCACTTCACCCATCTGCCACAATCTCCGTCCAACCAAAACATGGAGGTTCGCATGAGCATCGAAAAAGTCCTGTACCGCGCCAAGGCCACCTCGCAAGGTGGCCGCGAAGGCACTTCGCGCAGCGACAACGGCGTGCTGGACGTGAAGCTGACCACGCCGAAGGAACTCGGCGGCAACGGCGCCACCGGCACCAACCCGGAACAATTGTTCGCAGCCGGCTATTCGGCCTGCTTCCTCGGCGCGCTGAAGTTCGTCGCCGGCCAGGCAAAAGTGAAGCTGCCGGAAGAGCTGACCGTGACCGGCGAAGTCGGCATCGGCCAGATTCCAACCGGTTTCGGCATCGAGGCCGACCTGACCATCCACGGTCCGGGCATGGAGCAGGCGCAGCTGCAGGAACTGGTCGACAAGGCCCACATCGTGTGCCCGTACTCGAACGCCACGCGCAACAACATCGACGTGCGCCTGCACGTGACGACCTGAGTTAGCTGCACACTGCGGCGCTAGCGCCAACAACTGTTGGGCTATCGCCGCAATCAGTATTATCTTCTCGAAGGCCGGGCGACACCCACCTATAATGGAGACCCAAGCGTTCCTGTCTCCTTTATGCCCTTTCGCAAAGAACCATCCCACACCCACGGCAGCATTGCCCACAGCGCCATTGTCCTCGTCAACCTCGGCACGCCGGATGCGCCGACCCGGTCCGCCGTCAAGCGCTACCTGAAGCAATTCCTCTCGGATCCGCGCGTGGTCGAAATCCCGCGCCTGGTGTGGTCGTTCATCCTGAAATTGATCATCCTGCCGTTCCGCTCGGGCGCGTCGGCCAAGAAGTACCAGATGATCTGGACGAAAGACGGTTCGCCGCTGAAGGTGCATACCCAGAAGCAGGCGCAGCTGCTACAGGCGGCGCTCGAGCAGCGCGGCCACGAAGGCGTGCAGGTGCGCATGGCGATGCGCTACGGTTCGCCCTCGCTGCCCGAGGTGCTGGATCAATTGAAGCTCGACGGCTGTGACCGCATCGCCGTGCTGCCTGCCTATCCGCAGTATTCCGGCACCACCACCGCCTCGATCTGGGACGCGGTGTTCGCCCACTACAAGAACGTGCGCAATATCCCCGAGCTGCGTTTGGTGAAGCACTACCACGACCATGAAGGCTACATCGACGCCCTGTACGACACCGTGCAGGCCTACTGGGACGCGTACGGCCGCGGCCAGAAGCTGGTGATGAGTTTCCACGGCGTGCCGACGCGCACCCTGGAGCTGGGCGACCCGTATTACTGCGAATGCCAGAAGACGGCGCGCCTGCTGGCCGCCCGCCTGCGCCTGGCGCCGGACGAGTACCTGGTCACCTTCCAGTCGCGCTTCGGCAAGGCCGAGTGGCTGCAGCCGTACACGGCGCCGACCGTGGCCGAGCTGGCGCGCCAGGGTGTCGAGCGGGTCGATGTGATCTGCCCCGGCTTTACCAGCGACTGCCTGGAAACGCTGGAAGAAATCTCGATGGAAGTGAAGCACGACTTCGAAGCGGCCGGCGGCAAGGATTTCCATTACATCCCCTGCCTGAACGAAGCGCCGACCTGGATCGTGGGCCTGGCGGAGATCGCCGAGCAGCATCTGATCGGCTGGCCGACCATGATGAGTCCGTCGCAGCGCGAGGCCGAGCGGCGCGATGCCGAGATCGCGCGCGAGCATGCGTTGCGCCTTGGCGCATGATGGAAATGGTGGGTTCGAGAACCCACCCTACCCGCAGCCGTCATCCGGGGTAACGATCGACGCGTGAACCGGGACCATCCACAATCGTAGGGTAGGTTCTCGAACCCACCACATCCCGCAACACCGGGCCTTCTGCGGTCCAACCTGCTAAAATGGCACGTTTTGTGGCGTGGTTTACACCCCGGCGTAACAAATGCACGCCGTTGCAAGGGCGGTGTAGACCACGACGGCGCTGCTGATCAAGTGCAATCTCATGCTGCTCTCCCACGTTGGGTTCTTGTTCTGTTCGCGCATGCAAAGCGCGTTGAAATCATCTTAGAACCTTGAACGCGGGAAAGAATCACCTCATCGGTAACTGTTGTAACAAATGTTGTCAGTCTTTCTGCTAACAGAGTCGCAATGTCCCTTGAAAATGTAGGAGATCGCCCCATATGCGGCGCTGTACGACAAGAAGCACTTGTCCAACCATTCAGCCAAGTCCTTGATTTCAGGAGTTTTTTCGATGCATGACCAAGAAAATCCAGAGGTGAATATCCAGCCGGAGGCCGAGGCCGCACCTGCCGCTGACACCACCGCAGCGAAAGGCGAACCGACCCTTGAAGAACAACTGAGCGCGACCGAAGCCAAGCTGGCTGAAATGCACGATGCATTCATGCGCGCCAAAGCCGACGGCGAGAATATCCGCCGCCGCGCCCAGGAAGACGTCAGCAAGGCCCACAAGTTCGCCATCGAAAGCTTCGCCGAGGCCATGGTGCCGGTATGCGACAGCCTGGAAATGGCCCTGAAGGTCGAAACGCAAACCGTCGAAGCCATGCGCGAAGGCGTCGAGATGACCCTCAAGCAGCTGAGCTCTGCGTTCGAGAAGAACCGCCTGGTGGAAGTCATGCCGGCGCAGGGCGACAAGCTCGACCCGAACAAGCACCAGGCCGTGGCCGTGGTGCCTGCCGACCAGGAAGCGAACACGGTCGTCACCGTCCTGCAAAAGGGTTACATGATTGCCGATCGTCTGCTGCGCCCGGCCATTGTTACTGCAGCACAGCCGAAGTAAGCAAGAAGAAAAAAGTAAGGTGCTGCCTGGCAAGAGGCCTTGAAAGCAGTCAGGTATTTCCCCATATCCGAAGCATTAAAACATTTCAGCATTCAAAGGAAAATAAATCATGGGCAAAATTATCGGTATCGACCTGGGAACCACCAACTCCTGCGTCGCGATCATGGAAAACGGTCAGCCTAAGGTGATCGAGAACGCCGAAGGCGCGCGCACCACGCCGTCGATCATCGCTTACCAGGAAGACGGCGAGATTCTCGTCGGCGCGCCTGCCAAGCGCCAGGCCGTCACCAACCCGAAGAACACCCTGTTCGCGGTCAAGCGCCTGATCGGCCGTAAATTCGATGAGAAAGAAGTCCAGAAGGACATCTCGTTGATGCCTTACACCATCAGCAAAGCCGACAACGGCGATGCATGGGTCGGCGTGCGCGACAAGAAACTGGCGCCACCACAGATTTCCGCTGAAGTCCTGCGCAAGATGAAGAAGACCGCCGAAGACTACCTCGGTGAAGAAGTCACCGAAGCGGTCATCACCGTGCCGGCCTACTTCAACGACTCGCAGCGCCAGGCAACCAAGGACGCCGGCCGTATCGCGGGCCTGGACGTCAAGCGCATCATCAACGAGCCGACCGCCGCCGCACTGGCATTCGGCCTGGACAAGACCGACAAGGGCGACCGCAAGATCGCCGTGTATGACCTCGGCGGCGGCACCTTCGACGTGTCGATCATCGAGATCGCGGACGTCGACGGCGAGAAGCAGTTCGAAGTGCTGTCGACCAACGGCGACACCTTCCTGGGCGGCGAAGACTTCGACCAGCGCGTGATCGACTACATCATCGACGAATTCAAGAAGATCAACGGCCTCGACCTGTCGAAAGACCCGATCGCCCTGCAGCGCATCAAGGCGTCGGCCGAGCGCGCGAAGATCGAACTGTCGTCGTCGCAGCAGACCGAAATCAACGAGCCGTACATCGCCATGGCGAACGGCGCGCCGGTCCACCTGAACCTGAAGATCACCCGCGCCAAGCTGGAGTCGCTGGTCGAGGAACTGATCAACAAGACCATCGAGCCATGCCGCATCGCCATCAAGGATGCCGGCGTCAAGGTCTCGGACATCGACGACATCATCCTGGTCGGCGGCATGACCCGCATGCCGAAAGTGCTGGAAAAGGTCAAGGAATTCTTCGGCAAGGAACCACGCCGTGACGTCAACCCGGACGAAGCCGTCGCCGTTGGCGCCGCCATCCAGGGTTCGGTCCTGTCGGGCGAGCGCAAGGACTTGCTGCTGCTGGACGTGACGCCGCTGTCGCTGGGTATCGAAACCCTGGGTGGCGTGATGACCAAGATGATCCACAAGAACACCACGATCCCGACCAAGTTCTCGCAGGTGTTCTCGACCGCCGACGACAACCAGCCGGCCGTGACCATCAAGGTGTTCCAGGGCGAGCGCGAAATCGCAGCAGGCAATAAAGGCCTGGGCGAGTTCAACCTCGAAGGCGTGCCACCGGCGCCACGCGGCACCCCGCAGATCGAAGTGACCTTCGACATCGACGCCAACGGCATCCTGCACGTCGGCGCGAAAGACAAGGCCACCGGCAAGGAAAACAAGATCACCATCAAGGCCAACTCGGGTCTGACCGAAGAGGACATCCAGAAGATGGTGAAGGACGCCGAGCTGAACGCGGAAGAAGACAAGAAGGTCAAGGAACTGGCCGAGTCGCGCAACCAGGCCGACGCGCTGGTGCACTCGACCCGCAAGTCGCTGACCGAATACGGCGACAAGCTGGAAGCCGGCGAGAAGGAAGCCATCGAAGCGGCGATCACCGACCTGGAAGGCTCGATCAAGTCGGGCGACAAGGCCGACATCGAAGCCAAGACGGCCGCCCTGTCGACCGCTGCCCGGAAGCTCGGCGAAAAGATGTACGCCGACATGCAGGCACAGCAGGCTGGCGGCGCTGAAGGCGGCGCAGGCCAAGCTGGCGGCGGCGCCGACGCATCGGCCAAGGCCGACGACGTGGTCGATGCCGACTTCAAGGAAGTGAAAGACGCGAAGTAATCCTTGGCGCGTACCGAACCGAGCCGCTGCAGCCTCCATGGTGCCGGCTCGGTTTTTTTGCTTCAGTATTTAAACAGTTTCGTTCAGTAGACAACAGCAAGGTGCCAAATGGCAAAGCGTGATTTTTACGAGATCCTTGGGGTCGCAAAGGGTGCTTCGGAAGAAGAGATCAAGAAGTCGTATCGCAAGCTGGCGATGAAGTACCACCCTGACCGCAATCCCGACAACAAGGAAGCGGAAGAGAAGTTCAAGGAGGTCAAGGAAGCCTACGAGATGCTGACCAATCCGGAGAAGCGCGAGGCCTATGACCGTTATGGTCACGCCGGCGTCGATCCGAACATGGGCGGCGGCGGCTTCGGCGGCGGCGCAGGCGGATTCGGCGATGCCTTCGGCGACATCTTTGGCGACATCTTCGGCGGCGGCGGCCGTGGCGGCCGCGGCGGCGGCGGACCCCAGGTCTACCGCGGCGCCGACCTGCGCTACAACCTCGAGATCACGCTGGAACAGGCGGCCAACGGCTTCGACACCACCATCCGCGTGCCGAGCTGGGACAAGTGCGACACCTGCCACGGCAGCGGCGCCAAGCCGGGCACCCAGCCGGTCACCTGCACGACTTGCCATGGCCACGGCCAGGTACGCATGCAGCAGGGCTTCTTCAGCATCCAGCAAACCTGCCCGAAGTGCCACGGCAGCGGCAAGATGATTCCGGAACCCTGCCCATCGTGCTCGGGCGCGGGCCGCATCAAGCGCAACAAGACGCTGGAAGTGAAGATTCCGGCCGGCATCGACAACGGCATGCGCATCCGCTCGACCGGCAACGGCGAGCCGGGCACCAACGGCGGCCCATCGGGCGATTTGTACGTGGAAATCCACATCAAGCCGCACGCGGTGTTCCAGCGCGAAGGCGACGATCTGCACTGCGAGATGCCGATTTCGTTCTCGAAAGCGGCATTGGGCGGCGAGATCGAAGTGCCGACCCTGTCGGGCAAGGTCTCGTTCACGATTCCTGAAGGCACGCAAACCGGCAAGACCTTCCGCCTGAAGGGCAAGGGCATCAAGGGCGTGCGCTCGGGCTACCATGGCGACTTGTTCTGCCACGTGATCGTCGAGACCCCGGTCAAGCTGACCGACAAGCAGAAAGACCTGCTGCGCGAGTTCGAACGCATGACGGTCGAAGGCGGCGCCAAGCACAGCCCGCAGAGCAAGGGCTGGATGGATAAAGTGAAAGACTTCTTCGAATAAGCAGTCGTCGAAAAACCGCCGGGCGCGCGAGCCTCGGCGGTTTTTTTTCGAATGACTGTTAGCAGGTGAGCACGTACGGTGGGCACTCTGTGCCCACGCGGAACGACGATCATGGTTGGCTTGATATCACCCTGTGGCGCTGGCCCATCGAAACGCATCCAAATGATCATTTGGACGCGCTAACCATGGGCTACCGGCGCGATTCGAAAACCGCAATCACCGCGCACGCTTCCGCGTGGGCACGGGGTGCCCACCCTACGAGGATGTGAAAAAATCGCCATGGCTGCGTTGCCTCGTCTTGCCGTACGCTCGTACTGTCTTCGACTCGGCGCCTTGCCCTGACAATTTTTTCACATCCTCTACGAGTCCGCCAACGCACATTCCACGTTCCCGCGCCACTCAGCTTACAATACGGAAAATCCAAAGAACACCACGGGCAGGCGCCCCGCGCCGCCCGCAGCAAGGAGAACCACATGGCAAAGACCCCCACCGGCCTGACGACGGAAGACCTGTTCAAGCGCAACCGCGAATGGGCAGCCTCGATGGTCGAGCAAGACCCCGGTTTCTTCAAGGACCTGGCTTCGCAACAAGCCCCGGAATACCTCTGGATCGGCTGCTCCGATAGCCGCGTGCCCGCCAACGAGCTGCTCGGCATGGCCCCGGGCGAACTGTTCGTGCACCGTAACATCGCCAACGTGATCTCGCATTCGGACCTGAACGCCCTGACCGTGCTGCAGTTCGCGGTCGACGTGCTGAAGGTGAAGCACATCATCCTCTGCGGCCACTATGGCTGCTCGGGCGTCGGCGCCGCACTGAACAATACCCGCGTCGGCCTGGCCGACAACTGGCTCGGCCACGTGCGCGACGTGCGCGACAAGCACGGCCAGTACCTGGGCAACGTCAGCGGCGTGTCCGCCACCAACCGCCTGGTCGAACTGAACGTCGCCGAGCAGGTGATCAACGTGGCGCAGACCACCATCGTGCGCGACGCCTGGGAACGCGGCCAGGAACTGACCATCCACAGCTGGGTGTACGGCGTGCACGACGGCCTGCTGCGCGACCTCGGCATCACCGTCAGCAGCTATGACCAGATCGCGCCGAAGCTGGAAGTGGTGCTGGACGGCTACCGCGACCGCGGCGAGGAACTGTGAGTTCTTTGGTCGAGCCGGTCGAGCAGGGCGACCTGGCCCGGCTGCGCGAGCTCGTGCGCGTGTTTGTCGACGAGCGTGATTGGGACCAGTTCCATACGCCGAAGAATTTGTCGTCGGCGCTGAGCGTGGAGGCGGCCGAGTTGCTGGAGCACTTCCAGTGGCTGCAGACCGGGCAGGCTGAAGAGCTGGGGCCGGACAAGCTGGTGCAGGTGCGGCATGAGATGGCCGACGTGCTGGTGTATCTCGTGCGGCTGGCCGACAAGCTCGACGTCGACCTGATGGCGGCAGTGCAGGAAAAGATGGTGCTCAACCGCGCCAAGTACCCGGCCGATAAAGTGCGCGGCGACGCGCGCAAGTACCACGAGTACAAGGACGCGTGACGTTGGTGTTGATGTTGACGTTGATGTTGATGGTGTAGGGTGGGCTCTCGAGCCCACGCGGTCGTACCGCCGCGTACCCATACGTCGGCGGGCGTTGCAAACGCTTGCGAGCGATGTTTTGTGGCACGTGTCCAGGTGATGCGCACGTAACCGCGTGGGCACGGAGTGCCCACCCTACCGTATTACGCCGCCATCATCTGTACCGATAATTGCCAGCAGCTCCTTCAGCGCAGTATGAAGATGTTGACGTGATTCGGCATCCTCGCCCTCAACCGCTCCCAGCGCCTTCTGCACCTGCCTCAGCACCCAAAACCGCGTTGGATGCCCCTCGATTCCCTCCAGCAGGCACCCACGCAAGCGCTCGAACGCCGCCAGCGCCACACCATCCAGTGCCGGCCGCAACGCGCGCAAGCGCTCCAGCACCCGCGGCACGATGAACAGCGGCGCATCCACCACATCGCGCAGCGGGTCGCGGTTCATCACATGCCGCCCATGCAGATGTACTTCACCACGAGATAATCCTCGATCCCGTACGCCGAGCCTTCGCGCCCCAGGCCGGATTGCTTGACGCCGCCGAACGGCGCCACCTCGGTCGAGATCAGCCCGGTATTCACGCCGACCATGCCGCTTTCGATTGCCTCGGCCACGCGCCAGACGCGGCCAATATCGCGCGAATAGAAATACGAGGCCAGGCCGAACTCGCTGTCGTTGGCCATGCCAATCACTTCCTCCTCGGTCTGGAAGCGGAACAGCGGCGCCAGCGGCCCGAAGGTTTCCTCGCGCGCCACCATCATCTCCGGCGTCACGTCGGCCAGCACGGTCGGCTGGAAGAAGCTGTGGCCCAGCTCGTGCCGCTTGCCGCCCAGCATCAGGCGCGCGCCTTTCGACAGCGCATCGGCGATGTGCTGCTCGACTTTCACCACGGCTTTTTCTTCGATTAGCGGCCCCTGGGTCACGCCGTCTTCCACGCCATTGCCCACCTTCAGTTTCTCGACCGCCGCCACCAGCTTGCGCGCGAACTCCTCGTACACGCCGTCCTGCACGTAGAGCCGGTTGGCGCAGACGCAGGTCTGGCCGGCATTCCGGTATTTCGAGGCAATCGCGCCTTCCACGGCGGCATCGATGTCGGCGTCGTCGAACACGATGAAGGGTGCATTCCCGCCCAGTTCCAGCGAGATTTTTTTCACGGTCGGCGCGCACTGTTCCATCAGCAAGCGGCCCACCGCGGTCGAGCCGGTGAAGCTGAGCTTGCGCACGGTCGGGTTGCCGGTCATTTCGCCGCCGATGGCTTTCGAGTCGCCGGTGACCACGCTGAACACACCTTGCGGCACGCCGGCGCGCTCGGCCAGCACCGCCAGGGCCAGCGCCGAGTAAGGCGTCAGCTCGGCGGGTTTCAGCACGATGGGGCAGCCGGCGGCCAGTGCCGGGGCCACCTTGCGGGTGATCATCGCCGCCGGGAAGTTCCATGGCGTAATCGCCGCGCAGACGCCGATCGGCTCCTTGGTGACCACGATGCGGCGGTCGGGCCAAGGGGACTGCAGGGTGTCGCCATTCACGCGCTTGGCTTCCTCGCCGAACCACTCGAAGAAGGAGGCGGCGTAGGCGACTTCGCCCTTCGATTCGACCAGCGGCTTGCCCTGCTCGGCCGTCATCAGCAGCGCCAGGTCGTCGGCGTTTTCCAGCATCAGGTCGTTCCATTTGCGCAGGATGAGGCTGCGTTCGCGCGCCGTCTTCTTGCGCCAGGCCGGCCAGGCGGCGTTGGCGGCCTCGATGGCGCGCCGGGTTTCCTGGGCGCCCATGTGCGGCACCGTGCCCAGCTTGTCGCCGGTGGCGGGATTGATGACGTCGACGGTGGCGCCCTCAAGGGCGTCGCACCATTCGCCGTCGATATAGGCCTGCTGGCGCAGCAGGCGGGGGTCGTTCAGGTTCAGCATGGGGTCCTCGTTCATCATCATTCGATAACCCCCAATACTAGACTTTTTTGCACGTTTCCGTGTCAGTTGCCCCGATACGTCGAGTAGCCGAAGGGGCTCAGCAGCAGCGGAATATGGTAGTGCTGGTCCGTCTTGTCGACCTTGAATTCGACCGGAATGCGCGGGAAGAAGGTGGCCTGGCCCTGGCGCGCGTAGTGCTCGCCGGTGGCGAACACGATGCGGTAGTCGCCGGCCGCGAAGGGTTTGTCTTCCGGATAGAGGGCGGCGATGCGGCCCTTGGCATCGGTGACGTTGGCGGCCAGCGTGCGCCAGTTGTCGCCGGCGCGTTGTTCCAGCGTCACCTTGATGCTGGCGGTCGGCTGGCCGCTTTGTAGATCGAGGACGTGGACGCTGAGCGGGTTGGCGGCGGCCAGCGTGGCGGCCGAGAACAGGACGCCGGCGAGGATGCACTGTTTGAAGGTCATGGGATTTCCTTTCAGTATGGATGGGAGGGATTGGTCGAAGGGTCAGTCGAGTTCGGGCACGGCGGCGATTGCGGCGCGTGCGCAGGCATCGTCGTTGACGGCGCCGCCACCGCCGGCCACGCCGATGGCGCCCACGGGCTGGCCCTGCGCCAGCAGCGGCAGGCCGCCGCCGAGCAGCAGCAGTTCGGGCAGGGTGGCGAGGTTGCGCGCGTCCGGGGCGGCGGCCTTGCGCGCCAGCTCAAACGTGCTGCTGCGCGTAGACAGGGCGGTGTAGGCCTTGCGGCGTGCAGCCTCTGTGTTATGCGGACCGACCGTGTCTGCACGCTGCAGCGCGACCAGGTTGCCGCCACGGTCGAGTACGGCCACCACGATGTCGCGTCCCTGCCGCCGGCAGGCCTCGATGGCGCCGCTGGCCAGGCGGTTGGCCGCTGCCAGCGTCAGGTCGGGCTGCTGGCGCAACTGTGCGGCGGCAGGCAGGGCGGTGGCGGCAAGGGAGATGGTCAGCAAGGCGGCAGGCAGTCGGGTCATGGCGTGATGGAGAAAGTGAGCGAGCTGGTGAACAAGCCGCCACCTTAGCGCGCGCCACCCGACGGCAAGCTGATTGCCAGATGACAGTTTCGTCATCTTCGGCGCCGCCGGATCGGCATAGAATGGCGCTTTTGCGCGCACCCCAGCCATGAGCATCCTGGTCATTGAAGACGAGCCGAAGACCGGCGATTACCTGCAGCGCGGCCTGGCCGAATCCGGCTTCGGCGTGCGCCTGGCGCGCAATGGCCGCGACGGCCTGCACATCGCGCGCGAAGAAGCGATCGAGCTGGTCGTGCTCGACGTGATGCTGCCGCGCATGGATGGCTGGGAAGTGCTGGCCGCCCTGCGCGCCGACCCGGCCACGGCGCAGATGCCGGTGCTGTTCCTGACGGCGCGCGACGAAGTCCAGGACCGCGTGCGCGGGCTCGAACTGGGCGCCGACGACTACCTGGTGAAACCCTTTGCCTTTGTCGAGCTGGTGGCGCGCATCCGCACCTTGCTGCGGCGCGGGCCGGTGCGCGAGGAAGCGCAGATCTGCATCGGCGACATGGAAATCGACGTGCTCATGCGCCGGGTGCGCCGTGGCGGCACGCCCATCGTCCTGACGGCCCAGGAGTTTGCCCTGCTGCACCTGCTGGCGCGGCGCCAGGGCCAGGTATTGTCGCGCGCGCTGATCGCGTCCCAGGTCTGGGACATGAATTTCGACAGCGACACGAATGTCATCGACGCCGCCGTGCGCAGGTTGCGGCGCAAGATCGACGATCCGTTTCCCGATAAATTGATCCACACCCGGCGCGGCATGGGCTATGTGTGCGAAGCCGTCCCGGCGGCGGCGCCATGACAGCTTTCACGACAGCAGGCTGGCGCCAGTCGCTGGCGCTGCGCGTGAGCGCGATGTTCACGCTGGTGGTGGTGCTGGCCGCGGCCGGGCTGGGCAGCTACCTGTACCACGCCTTTGCCGGCGAAATCGAACGGCGCGACGATATCCAGCTGCTCGGCAAGCTGCGCCAGGTGCAGCTGCTGCTCGGCCGTCCCGGCGCCGCCGATCTGCTGCGTGCCCAGCCGGATTATTTCCGCGACACGATGAGCGGCCAGGAAAATTCGCTGGTGCGCATCCTGGCGCCCGACGGCACGCCCCTGGCCGACATCAACGCCCTGCATGAAACCTACCCGCTGCCACCCGTGGCCGGCGTGGCGCCGACGCTTGATGCAATCCGCAGCTGGACGACCAGCGCTGCCGCACCCGGCCGGGTCGTGGCCGGCAGCGCTCGTTTGGACAATCGCCAGGTGCACATTGTCGTTGCCCGTGCCTATGCCGAGCGCAGCGCCATGTTCGCCGGCTACCGGCGCCAGATCGCCGGTGCGGCCCTGGTCAGTGCGCTACTTGCTGCTTTGCTGGCGGCCTTGTGGCTGCGGCGCGGACTGCGGCCTCTGCATGGCGTGGCCGAGCATGCCGCGCTGGTGCGGCCCGGCACCCTGGCGCAACGCCTGGAGGTAAAAGGCGCGCCGTCCGAACTGCTGCCGCTGATCCACGCCCTGAACGACATGCTGGCCCGGCTACAGGAAGGCTATGCGCGGCTCTCCGGTTTCTCGGCCGACCTGGCGCACGAATTCCGCACGCCGGTGGCGAACCTGCTTGGGCAAAGCCAGGTGATGCTGGCGCAGCCGCGCAGCAGCGGCGAGTACGAGGACCTGATCGCGTCGAACATCGAGGAGCTGGAACGGCTGGCGCGCATGATCGAAAGCATGCTGTTCCTTGCGCGCGCCGGGCAGGACGAGGTAGTGCTGGTGCGCCATCCGCTGGCGGCAGTGGAAGAACTGGAGAAGGTCGCCGGCTTCTTCGAAGGCATGGCCGAAGAACGCGGCCTGGCGTTCGCCTGCACTGGAGACGCCGCGTTGACCGTAGCGGCCGATGCCGCGCTGTTGCGGCGCGCGCTGGCTAACCTGGTGTCGAATGCGGTCCGCCATGCCGATACGGGCAGCACGATTTCCTTGATCGCGAACCGGCAAGCAGACGCTATCGAGCTAAGCGTGAGCAACCACGGTGCGCCGGTCGCATCCGCACACCTGGCGCACCTGTTCGAGCGCTTCTACCGCGCCGACCCGGCCCGCAGCGATGCCGAGGGATCGACCGGCCTCGGGCTGGCCATCGTCGGCGCCATCATGGACCTGCACGGTGGCCAGGCAAGCGTGCATGTAGAGGGCACGCGCATCACGTTCACGCTCGTGTTTCCAGCTGCTTGAGCCGCGACCTGAGCCCGATCCGGGGCCGCGTATGCTGGTGTCAGATTTTTCGACAAACAAAAAAAGAGCGCCGCAAGGGCGCTCTTCCTTTTTGCATCCGGCTGGCGCCGAAGGGATTACTTGCGGCGGCGCGCAGCTGCCAGGCCCATCAGGCCAAGGCCCAGGGTCAGCAGGGTGGCTGGCTCAGGCACTTCCGACGGCAGGGTCGGGTTGGTCGGGTTGCCCGGCAGGTCGATTGGCGGGACCGGCAGGGTGACGACTGGCGGCTCGGTCGGTACGTCGACCGGCGGGTTCGGTTCGGTCGGCTGGGTCGGCTCCGTCGGGTTGGTCGGCTCGGTCGGATTCGTCGGATTCGTCGGGTTGGTCGGGTTCGTAGGCTGGGTCGGCTCCGTCGGGACGGTCGGCTTGGTCGGCACGCGCTTGATGTCCAGCAGGATTTTCTTCAGCCACACGTCCTGGTCCAGGCAGAAGATGTAGTAGGCCGGGGTGCAGCCCAGCGAAATCGACAGGTCCAGCTTGTTATCGCCCAGCAGCGATGGCAGCACGTTGAAGCTGTAGGTCGTGTAGTCCTTGCCGACGTTGTAAATGGTGCCGGCCAGCACGTTGTCGAGCTTGACCGAGATGGTTTCCTTGGTGGTCCAGGTGTTGTTGGTCACGTCGGCAAAGGTCAGGTACAGCTTGGCCGATTCGATCTCGGTGCCCGGCTTGCTGTCGATCTTCAGGGTGGCGTTGTACGGATCGTTGGTGGTCAGGTAGGCCGGCAGGTAGGTTGCCTGGGCAGCGGAAGCAAAGCCAAGGGCGAGGGCGGCGGTAGCAATGATCTTTTTCATGGTCTGGGTTCTCGTCAGGTTGAATTCGGTTGGAAACACTATGCTTTCATAGAAAGCAATTAGTGTGCCCGAAAAGAAATATTCATTTCTTTCAAGAACTTATGTGACGAAGATCAAATCGGACGAGCTCGACTGTAAGATTTTTCGACAAACGCGACCGTACAGGCGAGGCCGGACAGGCGCTGCCGGTTCGTGTTGGCACCGTTCGTCGGTTAACGTTAAGCTTTTGCTATGGAAATCGCGTTTTACTAGCAGATCGATACTGCCAGCGCGCGCAAAGCGCACAGTGTTTGATCTGGATTAACGGCCACTCGCGCCTGGACCAGATTGCTCGTATGATGGTCTTCGTGCGCTCACGACAAGGTAGAGACCATGCGCCCCATCGTTATCGTTCCAGCATGCACGCGTGACTTCGGCGAACACCCGTATCACGCTGCCCAGCACAAGTATTGCGACGCCGTCGTCCTGGGGGCCGATTGCGCTCCCATGATCCTGCCCTCGCTCGGGCCGGCGCTCGACCTGGAAACCATGCTGCAGCTGTGCGATGGAATCATGCTCACCGGGTCGGCCTCGAACGTGCACCCCAGCTATTACTCCGAGGACGTGCTCGACCCCTCGCTGCCGCAAGACCCGGCGCGCGACGAAACCACGTTGCCGCTGATCCGCGCGGCCGTGGGGCGGGGCATTCCGATCATCGCGATCTGCCGCGGTTTCCAGGAGATGAACGTGGCCCTTGGCGGCAGCCTGCACCAGGCGGTGCAGGCCGTGCCCGGCAAGTTCGACCACCGCGAAAACGCCGAACTCGGCATGGATGAACAATACGGCGATGCGCACAAGATCAGCATCGTGCCCGGCGGCTTCCTGCACGGCGTGCTCGGCGCCGACGAGATTCCCGTCAATTCCCTGCACGGCCAGGGCGTGAATGAACTGGCGCCCGGCCTGGTGGTCGAAGCCACTGCCGAGGACGGGCTGGTCGAAGCGTTTTCGGTCGGCGCCGCGCCCGGCTTTACACTGGCGGTGCAGTGGCACCCGGAATGGCGCATCACGCACAATCCGTATTCCATGAAGATGTTCGGCGCCTTCGGCCAGGCTTGCCGCGACTACCGCGCCAGGAAACAGGGACGCCTATGACCGCCTGGGAAAAGTGGGCGGCGCGCGCCGTCCCCTAGCTTGCCTCGTTCACTCCAGCACCTACGTGCCGGCGTGCCTTTGCGCGCCTGCGAACCAAAGCGAACAATGAGGCAAACATGGCAATCCGCGAGAATTTTAGTTACACCGACATGGACGACTGGCTCAATGCCAAGCGCGTCACCGAAATCGAATGCCTGGTCCCCGACCTGACTGGCGTTGCCCGTGGAAAGATCCTGCCACGCGTGAAATTTACCGAAGAGCGCGGCATGCGCCTGCCGGAAGCCGTGCTCGGCATGACCGTGACCGGCAATTCGCCGACCAATGACGCGGCCTACGACAAGGCGATTTCGTCCACCGACCGCGACATGATCCTGAAGGCCGACCCGACCACCATCACCATGGTGCCGTGGGCGGTCGACCCCACCGCGCAGGTGATCCACGACTGCTATTTCGCCAGCGGCGAGCTGGTCGACTTCGCGCCGCGCTCGGTACTGCGCCGCGTGCTGAAACTCTACGAGAAGAAGGGCTGGAAGCCGCTGGTGGCGCCCGAGCTCGAGTTCTATCTCACCGCCAAGAACATCGACCCGGACTTGCCGTTGACGGCCCCGATCGGCCGCAGCGGACGCTCGGAAACCAGCCGCCAGGTCTACAGCATCGACGCCGTCAACGAGTTCGACCCGCTGTTCGAGGACATCTACGATTACTGCGACATGATGAACCTCGACGTCGACACCCTGATCCACGAGATCGGCGCCGGCCAGATGGAAATCAATTTCCAGCACGGCGACCCGCTGGGGCTGGCCGATAAAGTGTTTTATTTCAAGCGCACCCTGCGCGAAGCGGCGCTGAAGCACGACATGTACGCCACCTTCATGGCCAAGCCGATGGCGGGCGAGCCGGGCTCGGCGATGCACGTGCACCAGAGCGTGGTCGACGCCGCGACGGGCCGGAATATCTTCAGCAACGAAGACGGTTCCGCTTCCAAACTGTTCCACCAATACATTGGCGGCCTGCAGCGCTACATGCCGTCGGCGATGGCGGTGGTGGCGCCTTACGTCAACTCCTACCGCCGCATCGTGCGCCACACGGCTGCACCGATCAACCTGCAATGGGGCATCGACAACCGCACCGTCGGCTTCCGAGTGCCGGTGTCGGGTTCCCAGGACCGGCGCGTGGAAAACCGCATCATCGGCGCCGACGCCAATCCGTATCTTGCGCTGGCCGTCACCCTGGCCTGCGGCTACCTCGGCATGGTCGAGGGCACCGAGCCGTCGCCGATCGTCGAGGGCAGCGCCTACAACATGCCGGTCGAGCTGCCGCAAGGCTTGCCGGAAGCCCTGAACCTGCTGCGCGGCGAAGGGGCGCTGCGCGAGGTGCTGGGCGAACGCTTTATCGACGTGTACTCGGCGATCAAGGAGCTCGAGCACCAGGAGTTCATGACCGTCATCAGCCCATGGGAGCGCGAACACTTGTTGCTGCACGTATGACCAACTAGGGATTACCAACCAAAAGAGGTGCCATCATGGCAACCGACGAAACGGCGGTGCTTGCCGCCAGCTTGAGCTCCGCGCGTTTGCCGGACGGGGAAACCTTCGACACGCGCGCCATCCAGCAACGCGACGCGGCGCATTTCCTGCACCCGTTCACCGACCATGCGGCGCTGCGAAGTCGCGGCGCGCGCGTGATCGTGCGCGGACAGGGCGTGTACCTGTGGGATTCCGAAGGCAAGCAACTGATCGACGGTATGTCGGGCCTTTGGTGCGTGAACGTCGGCTATGGCCGCACCTCCATTTCGCAGGCCGTGTACCGGCAGATGGAAACCCTGCCGTTCTACAACAGCTTCTTCAATACCACCAATGTGCCGGCCGTCGAGCTGGCCACCGAGCTGGTGGCCCTGGCGCCGCCGCAGTTCAGCCACGTGTTCTTCACCGGCTCGGGCTCGGAAGCGAACGACACCGTGGTGCGCATGGTGCGCCGCTACTGGGATGTGATGGGCCAGCCCGGCCGCACGGTCATCATCAGCCGCCACAACGCCTACCACGGCAGCACGATGGCCGGGGCCTCGCTGGGCGGCATGGCCGGCATGCATGCGCAAGGCGGGTTGCCGATTCCCGACATCGTGCACATCGGCCAGCCCAGCTATGCCGAGAGCGGCCGCGGCATGAGCGAGAACGCCTTCGGCCTGCGCGCGGCGAGCTGGCTGGAAGAGCAGATCCTGGCCAGCGGGCCGGAGCGGGTGGCCGCCTTCATCGGCGAGCCGGTGCAGGGTGCGGGCGGCGTCATCATTCCGCCGGAAACCTACTGGCCGGAAGTGCAGCGCATCTGCGACAAGTACGGCATTTTATTGATCGCCGACGAGGTGATCTGCGGCTTCGGGCGCCTGGGCACCATGTTCGGCTCGGAGCTGATGGGCATGCGGCCGGACTTGATCAGCTTTGCCAAGGGTGTGACCTCAGGCTATGTGCCTTTGGGGGGCGTGCTGGTCGGCAAGCGGGTGGCGCAGGCGCTGGTCGAGCAGGGCGGCGACTTCAACCACGGCTTTACCTATTCCGGCCACCCGGTGGCCTGCGCGGCGGCGCTGGAAAACCTGCGCATCCTGCGTGAGGAAAAGCTGGTGGACAAGGTGGCGCTGGAAACCGGGCCGCACCTGAAGGCAGTGTTTGCCGAGCTGGCCGAGCATCCGCTGGTCGGGCATGCCGAGAGTTGCGGCATGGTGGCGGGACTGAACCTGGTGCGGCGCAAGGGCAGCGGGCCGCACGATTGCGAGCATTTCGCGCGCGAGCTGCAGGTGGGGATGCTGTGCCGCGGGCACATGTTCGACAATGGGGTGATCATGCGCGCCGTGGGCGACCGGATGATCGTGGCGCCGCCGCTGGTGATGACGAAGCTTGAAATCGACGAGATGGCCGAGCGGATTTGGGATTGCCTGGATCTGACGCTGGCGGATTTGCACCAGCGAGGTTGGATCTAGCCGGCAGCGTATTGATCGTACGGTGGGCACTCCGTGCCCACGCGGAACGTCGAGCTAACGAAACGCTTTTGGCACGTTGACCGATGCTCATGCGATCCGCGTCCAAATGAGCAGCTACGGTGCATGCTTCCGCGTGGGCACGGAGTGCCCACCCTACGTTATCGTACGCTAACGATCAGGCGCTCGCTGCGATGGTCTTCGCCGGCTCGGTCCGGTTCTTCAACACCTGCGGCGCCAGCGACCCGACGAACATGCCCGCAAACGCCGCCAGCAGCCCAGCCAACTGCCCCGGGAAATGCTCGCCCAGCGTCGAGATCTGCGGGAAGAACACGATCCACACCATCAAGCCGGCAGCAATCGAAAAGATCGCCCCCTGGGTCGTGGCACGCTTCCAGTACAGCCCCATCACCAGCGGCACAAAGGCCGCCACCAGCGTCACCTGGTACGCCGATGACACCAGCTCATAGATCGAGGTGCCTTCCATCGCAATCGCATACACCAGCACCAGCGCCGCAAAGATGACGATGGTCACGCGCATCGCGAACAATTGCTGGCGGTCGCTCATGCCCGGACGGATATTTTTCAGGATGTTCTCGGTAAAGCTGGTCGACGGCGCCAGCAGCGTGGCCGACGAGGTGCTCTTGATGGCCGACAGCAGGGCGCCGAAGAACAGGATCTGCATGATCAGCGGCATCCGGGTCATCACGAAAGTCGGCAGCAGTTGCTGGTAGTCGTTGCGCGCGATTTCCATGGCGTTACTGCCCATCACCACCACCGCAGCGGCGACGATAAACATCGGCACGAAGCCGAACAGGATGTAGCTGGCGCCGCCGATCACGGCGCCGGCGCGCGCGGTCGGGGCGTCCTTGGCCGACATCACGCGCTGGAACACGTCCTGCTGCGGGATGCTGCCGAACATCATGGTAATCGCCGCGCCGATGAAGAAGATGATGTCGTTGAAGGTGGGCTCCGGCAGCAGGCGCCACAAATTGGCTTGCTGGGCCATGTCCAGCACCTTGTCGGCGCCGCCGGCCAGGTCTGCTGCGAAGAAGGCGATGATCGACATGCCGATCACCAGCACGATCATCTGGATGAAGTCGGTCAGCGCCACGGCCAGGAAGCCGCCCACCACCACGTAGATCAGCACGGCCAGGGTGCCGATCACCATGCCGACGGCCGGCGCCATGGCGCCATTCGTCAACACCGAGAACACCAGGCCGAGCGCCGTGATCTGGGCTGCGACCCAGCCGAGGTAACTCAGGATGATGGCCACCGAGCAAAAAATCTCGATGCCCTTGCCGTAGCGCTGGCGGTAGTAGTCGCCTATCGTCAGCAGGTTCAGCTTATACAGCTTGGTCGCGAAGAACAGACCGACCAGAATCAGGCAGGTGCCGGCGCCGAAGGGGTCTTCGATGATGGCGTTCAGGCCGCCCTGCACGAAGCGGGCTGGCACGCCCATCACGGTTTCGGCGCCGAACCAGGTGGCGAACGTCGTCGTGATGACCATGATCAAAGGCAGGCTGCGGCCAGCAACGGCAAAGTCGCTGGTATTCTTGATACGCGAGCCCGCCCACACGCCCAGCGCCAAGGTGCCCAGCAGGTAGATGACGACACAGGTAATCAGGGTGTAATTCATAGGGAAGATGCCTCGGCAAGGGCAAGAAATGTTCGGGCGGAAAATCGGCGATTATAGCGGCAGAACATGGCTGAAGGAGCAACCCGGCCTGGATTTTCGTGGAGTTTTCTTTCATCATTGGGGGAACACTGGCATGACAACAACACACTGGCACGACCGTGCCGCCGCACTGGAAATCGATGGCCGCGCCCTCATCAACGGCGAGCGGGTCCATGCGCGATCCGAAGCCCGTTTCGACTGCATCTCGCCAATCGACGGCCGCAAGCTGGCCGAGGTGGCGCGCTGCGACCTGGCCGACGTCGACGCGGCAGTCGGCGCCGCCCGCGCCGCTTTCGAGGACCGGCGCTGGGCCGGCAAGGCGCCCGCCGAACGCAAGCGCGTGCTGGTCCGCTTCGCCGATTTGATGCTGGAGCACCGCGACGAACTCGCCTTGCTGGAAACCCTGGACATGGGCAAACCCATCCGCTACAGCCGCAGCGTCGACGTGCAATTGGCCCAGAACTGCGTCCGCTGGTATGGCGAGGCGATCGACAAGCTCTACGACCAGATGGCGCCGGCGCCTGAGGACAGCCTGGCCCTCATCACGCGCGAGCCAGTCGGCGTGGTGGCCGCCATCACGCCCTGGAACTACCCGATGCTGATGGCGGCCTGGAAGATCGGCCCGGCCCTGGCTGCCGGCAACAGCCTGATATTAAAACCCTCGGAAAAGGCGCCGCTGACCGCCTTGCGCCTGGCCGAGCTGGCGCTCGAGGCCGGCGTGCCGCCCGGCGTCTTCAGCGTGCTGCCCGGCTATGGCGAGGAAGCAGGGCGGGCACTGGGCCTGCACATGGACGTCGACTGCATCGCGTTCACCGGGTCCACCCGCACCGGCAAGGGGATCGTGCAGATGGCCGGGCAATCGAATCTGAAGCGCGCCTGGACCGAGCTCGGCGGCAAGTCCGCGAACATCGTCTGCGCCGATTGCCCGGACCTGGATGCCGCCGTGACCGCCGCGGTCGGCTCCATTTATTTCAACCAGGGCGAAAGCTGCAATGCCCCTTCGCGCCTGTTCGTCGAGGCGTCGATCAAGGATGCTTTCCTGGAAAAGGCGCTGGCGCTGGTGCCGAACTTCGCGCCGGGCGATCCGCTCATCGAGGACACGGTGATGGGCGCGATTGTCGATGCCGTCCAGATGAAGACCGTGCTCGGCTATATCGCCTCGGGCCAGGAAGAGGGCGCGCGGCTGCTGGCGGGCGGGACGCAAACGCGGGCCGAGTCCGGCGGCCTGTACATCGCACCGACCCTGTTCGACGGCGTCGACCCGGGCATGCGCATCGCGCGCGAGGAAATCTTCGGGCCGGTGCTGTCGGTGCTGTCGTTTACCGAGCTCGACGAGGCGGTGCGCCAGGCGAATGCCACGCCCTATGGCCTGGCGGCGGCGGTCTGGACGTCGAATATGAGCAAGGCGATCCGCGCCGCACGCAGCCTGCGCGCCGGCACGGTCCACGTGAACCAGTACGACAACGACGACATCACCGTGCCCTTCGGCGGCTATAAACAATCAGGCAACGGGCGCGACAAGTCGCTGCATGCCTTTGACAAGTACACCGAGCTGAAGACGACCTGGATCGGACTCTGAATCAGGAGTGGCCCGGCCTGGACAGTGTCGATACAATGGATCATGTACGTTGGCAACAAAGGGGATGCACGTGATGTCCGTATTCGTTGTGGTGGTCGTGGGCGCCTGGCTTGCCATCGCGGGCGTCATCTACGCCTGGCTGTGGCGTGCCTGGTTGCAGGAAATGGCCCTGCCCGGGCGCTGTGCGCTTAACCTGCTTGCGTCCGCGTTGCTGAGCCCGGGCGTGGTAACGGGACATGGCGTCGCGCCCTATCCCGGCGGCCTCGCTACCTTGGCGACAGCAAGCGGCCACGACAATTCGCTGCGGATCTTCAATGCCAGCATGTGGGTGCTGGCCTTGGTCCTCTTCCTCGTGCTCGACCGCTGGCTGCGGCGCAGGAAAGCCCGGGCAGCGCCGCATTAGCACTGGGGCAAGGCCGTGCGCTGCCGGCCTCGGGGATCAGGGCTTGGCCGCCGCCAGCGCCTGTGCGATCCAGCTGTCGAACAATTGCTGGTGGTACTTGATCCAGCCCGCCGTATGGCGCGCGATGTCGTCCTGCGAGTTTTCGCCGGTGCGCATGCGCTCGTTCTGCGCATTGATGTCGGCGATCGGCAGGCGCATCACTTCGAACAGCTTGACGGCCGCCGGGTTCTTCTCGGCCCAGGCGCGGTTGACGATGATGCGCGTAGTGTTGACCGAGAAGCCGTAGTCGCTGCCATCGGCCAGGCGGGTATTGTCCTTGCGCGGGTTGGCCGAGAACGGCACCTGCAGCCACACCACATCCTTGCCCGGCACCAGCACGCCACTGACCCAGTAGGGCGTCCAGGTGTAGTACAGGATGGATTCTCCGCGCCCGTAGCGGCCGATCGTGTCGGCAATCAGCGCCGAGTAGCTGCCCTGCACGTGCTTGACGCTGGTGCGCAGTTTATACGCGTCCATGTGGTGCTCGATCATCGCTTCGCAGCCCCAGCCCGGATCGCAGCCGGTCAGGTCGGCCTTGCCGTCGCCGTCGTGGTCGAACAGCTTGGCAATGCCCGGGTCGCGCAGCTGCTCGATGTTCGTGATGTTGTACTTCTCGGCCGTGGCCTTGTCGATCAGGTAGCCTTGCGCGGCCGGGCCGGCATATTCGCCGACGCGCAGCAGCTTGGCATCGCCGCCGGCATTCTCGTAATAGTCGCGGTGCAGCGGGTCCCAATGCACGGCAAGAAAAGTCGCGTCGCCGTTCGCAATGGCGATGTGCGCCGTCGGGTACGCCACTTCCTTGATCGGCTGCGGCGCGTAGCCCAGCTTTTCCAGGGCGCTGTTGACCAGCATGGTCTGGAAGGTTTCCTCGGCAACCGAGCTTTGCAGCGCCTGCACCTGGATGCCCTTGCCGGGCAAGCCGGCTGCCGGCGTTTGCGCCATGGCCAGGCCGGTGCTCAGGGTCAGCGCTGCCAGCGCCAGGACCGAGAACCACTGGAACCGGCGTGTCGTTTTATGTGTCGCTTTGAAGTGTTCAGTTTGATGCATACGATCCTTTCAATATTATTGGGCAGTGGCGGGCGCAGTCGGCGCGGCCGCATCGCCGCGCGTCGAACTGCCGCGTACCAGGCGCAGGACGAGGCCGGCCGGACCGGTCTGGTACCAGTGGCGCACGCCGCGCGTCGGCTGGCCCATGGCCTGGGTCAGGCGGTCCAGCATGATGGCCAGCAGGACGATGCCGAGACCGCCCACGGTGGCCAGGCCCATGTCCAGGCGGCCAATACCGCGCAGCACCATCTGGCCCAGGCCGCCGACCGCGATCATCGAGGCGATCACCACCATCGACAGCGACAGCATCAGCGACTGGTTGATGCCGGCCATGATCGACGGCATCGCCAGCGGGAACTGCACGCGCGTCAGCAGCTGCCAGGGCGAGGCGCCATAGGCGCGCGCCGCTTCGATCAAATCGGGACGGACCTGGCGGATGCCGAGGTTGGTCAGGCGCACCAGCGGCGGCAGGGCGAAGATGATGGTGACGATCACGCCCGGCGCATTGCCGATACCGAACAGCATGACCACCGGCACCAGGTAGACAAAGGCCGGCGTGGTTTGCATGGCATCGAGGACCGGGCGCAGGATGTTTTGCGCGCGGTCGCTGCTGGCCAGGAAAATCCCCAGCGGCAAGCCGATCGCCAGGCAGAAAGCGAGCGAGGTCAGCACCAGCGAGAGGGTGACCATCGCTTCCGGCCAGACGCCCAGCATCGACACGGCCAGCAAGGCCAGCATGGTGCCGACCGCCAGCGTGCGGCTGGTGAACTGCCAGGCCAGCAGGCCGATGATGACGATTACCACCAGCGACGGCGCGGCCAGCAGCAGGTGGCTGGCCGCATTCAGGGTGGCGTCGATCGGCGCGCGCACGGCCTGGAAGAAGGGACGGAAATGCGCCACCACCCAGCCCAGGCCCTCGTTGATCCAGGCTTGCAGCGGCAGCGAGCCGTCCAGGATGTGGGTGATGTCGACACCCGAGGCATGGTCGGCCGTGGCCGGCGGCGGCACCGCGTCGAGCCAGGACGTATCGGACGGCGGCATGGGCAGCCATGGGTTGACCTGGGCGGCCTGCTCGGCGACTGGCGTAGTCACCGGCGCGATGGCTGGCGCTGCCGCCTCTGTTGCCGCTTGCGCAGCGCTGACGGTACTCGAATTCATGCTTGTCCTTTCTGTGTCTGGTTCTGTGCTTGAACTTCAGGAACGGCCGGCGTATCGCGGTCGAGGAATTTCAGCAGGGTGGTCTTGCTGATCGCGCCGCGGAAACTGCCGTCGTTGGCCACCACCGGCACCGCGTACGGCAGCTGCGCCACCTGGCCGAACAGGCCGGCAACGGGCTCGTCGGCATTGATGGTCGGTACGTCCGGCAGGAAGGCATGCGCCAGGCCGAGCGGGCCGGTATGGCCGTCGAGCGCGCTGCGCAGGGAATCGGCCGAGACCACGCCGAGGAAGTCGCGCTTCGGACTGACGACATAGGCGTAGGCCCGGTCCTGCTCTTCCAGCATCGACAGCGCCGCGCGCGAACCGCGGGTGGGCGACTCCGACACCACGATCTGGCTCTTGCGGGCAATATCGCCGGCCTTGAAGACGGCCGCCGCATCGACGCCGCGCACGAAGTTGCGCACGTAGTCGTTGGCGGGGGTGCGCAGGATTTCTTCCGGCGTGCCGACCTGCACCACGTGGCCATCCTTCATGATGGCGATGCGGTCGCCGATGCGCATGGCTTCGTCGAGGTCGTGCGAAATGAAGACGATGGTGCGGCGCTTGATCTGCTGCAGGCGCAGCAGCTCGGACTGCATGTCGGTGCGCATGATCGGATCGAGCGCGGAAAACGCCTCGTCCATCAGCAGGATCGACGGGTCGGACGCCAGCGCGCGGGCCAGGCCCACGCGCTGCTGCATGCCGCCGGACAGTTCATCCGGATAGCTGGCGGCATAGCCTGCCAGGCCGACCTGTTCCAGCGCCTGCAGCGCCTGCGCATGGCGCTCGGCCTTGGGAATGCCGGCCAGCTCCATGCCGAAGGCGGTGTTGTCGAGCACGGTAATATGCGGCAACAGCGCGAACGACTGGAACACCATGCTGATGTCCTTGCGGCGCAGGGCGCGCAACTGGGCGTCGGGCAGGGTGTTGATGTCGTCGCCGTCGACCAGGATGCGGCCGGCGGTCGGCTCGACCAGGCGGTTGAGCATGCGCACCATGGTCGACTTGCCCGAGCCGGACAGGCCCATGATGACGAAGATTTCGCCGGCTTCGATGGTGAAGGTGGCATCGAATACGCCGATGGTGCAGCCGGTGCTGGCGAGGATGTCCTGCTTGCCGGCGCCCTGGCGGACCAGTTCCAGCGCCGCTTCGGGTTCGTCGCCGTAGACCTTGAAGACATGGTCGATGATGATTTGTTTTGCCACGTTGTGGTGCTCCTTCGATGTGGCGCATGGGCGGCAGTCCGCAGCCATTGGCGCCAAAGGAATGAATGGACCCGAGCCGTCGGCGATGCAAGGCGCACGAGCGCACGAACGCGCAGGCGACGGAAAGGGGCGAGACACGCATTGCCGGAGCAAATGCCGTTCAAGGGTGTCGTACGCGTGTCAAAAGAGGCTGGGGTTCAGGACTTTTAAGCACGCAGGCGCTGCGCATGCACGACGCCGGGAGTGTTGACGAGAAAGCTGCGTCAAACGATTACAGGTGTGGGCGCAAGGCCCTGGAGTGATTTCCCACATGTGGGAAATACGGTGCAGCAGAATGTCGTATTGACGACAATTGTTGTTAATTGTTGCCAATTGTAGTGCAAAATGACAAGAAAGTCAATTGGCAGTGCGAAACGGATGTGCTAGTAATGTGCTCTGGCGCACCAACTGCGGAAACTACGTAGCGAGGAAATCGCTGTCAATGTCTTGATTCCACCCTTGGGCACTTGCTGTTGATTGCGTTTAATTTAGCTGGTATTCAGCTATATTGACTTTATCCGTTTTACAGATAAAATGATTTTATCTGGATATCGGATATTTTTCTCATGTCACTTTTGCCAATTTCCCAAGTGCTCATTACCGCGCCACAACTTGGGCAGCTACTCGTCTCCACACGCAAACAGCGTAAGCTCACACAGGCGGCGGTAGCAAGTCGGGTCGGCCTGAGCCAGAATCGTATTTCCTATCTTGAAAACCATCCTGACGAAATCAGCGTTCGACAGCTGCTCAGCTGGTGTGCTGCAATCGGGTTGGAGCTCCGGTTGGGTGAGCGGGAAATATTGATTGCCAACAGCGCAGTGGAGTGGTAAGCATGGGTCGCAGATCGCATAGCCAGACACTGCATCTTTGGGCCAATGGCGATTACGTTGGCCGCTGGACGGTCAAGGCCAATGGAGAGTCCGAACTACAGTACGATGCCGCCTGGCGCTTGTCCGAGCGCGGCCGTCCGATCTCGCTGTCGATGCCGTTCAATCTCGGCAATGAGCCGATCAAGGGCGCCAGTGTTGCGCACTTCGAGGGTTTGCTGCCGGATAGCGACATCATCCGCAGACGCGTTGCAGCCCGATTCAAAACAGGTTCGACCGATGCTTTCGACCTGCTTGCAGCCGTTGGCCGCGACTGCGTGGGGGCCTTGCAGCTCTTGCCCGAAGGCGTGGAGCCGGAAGGACTCGCCCAGGTCGACGGCGTCGCCCTGGATGAAGAAGCCATCGAGCCGCACTTGCTCGAGGTGGTGAATCCGAGTCAGTACGGTGCGCCCTCCGATCCCGATGACGATTTCCGCATCTCGCTGGCCGGTGCCCAGGAAAAGGACGCCTTCTTGTGGTGGGATGTTGCCGCAATCGCAGCAGGCCGCAGCAGACATGCGCACACTGATGGCCTCGCAATTGCTGTTCTGGATGTTGCGCGCGCCGGATGGCCATGCCAAGAACTTCAGCATCCAACTGCTTGCCGGCGAGGGCCGCTTCAGGCTGACGCCCATCTATGATGTGATGTCGGCATACCCTGTCATCGGCCCGGGGCCGAACCAGTGGGCAGACCAGGACATCAAACTGGCAATGGCCTTGCTTGGCAAGAGCCGGCACTATCTGGCGCGCGGTATCATGCGGCGGCATTTCAATAGCACCGCCAGGAAGGTCGGCTACGGCGAGAGCGCCGAACCGCTGCTACAGGATGTCATTGCCCGCACGCCTGCCGTCGTCGCCAAGGTCCGCGCCGATCTTCCCGCCGGATTTTCGGAGAAGGTCGCCGACAAGATCCTGGGCGGCCTTCTCGACGCGGCGCGCGCACTGGAACGGATGGGGCCTGGCTGACCAGGCAAAGCAGGCACGTCGCCGGCGCTTCAAGAATAGGTCTGCAGCACCTGGTACACGCCGCCATTGTCCGGCTGCGATTCCACCAGCGCATAGCCATCGACTTTCCATATCAGCGGCGGCGCTTCAGGCGGCAGCACAACCCCGCTGGCACGGCGCGCAAAAGTCACATGCGGCCGGTACTTGCGCGCTTCCGGCTGCAAGCCGAGTGCAATGAGGGCATTCGACAGCTGCGCGTGCAGTTCCAACAGCTCGGGCGGTTCATTCAAAGGCTCAAGCACGGCGATGCCGTTGTGCCAGAGCCTGGGCACGCCGAGCGTCAATTCGAAGGGAGAGAAGGGCACCGCAAACCCGCGCCGCAAATCCGGCACGCGTTCGCTCGGCACGCTGCCGAGGAAGTGCAGAGTCACATGGAGCTTGTCGGGATGAACCGGACTGGCGCCGCGCGGCCAGTCCCAGAGGTCGCGCCGCTCGCGCAGCGCATGCCGAACCGCCGGGTCCGGCCAGAGGGCGAGGAACAGGCGAGTATTTGAGCCGCTGTCCATCGCCGCTTCCGTTCAGAAGCAGTGTTCCGGCGCCGGGAAGCTGCCGTCCTGCACCGCCGCCACATAGGCCTGCACGGCGCCGTCGATGCTGGTCTGGCCGTCCATGAAGTTCTTCACGAAGCGCGCCTTATGGCCTGGGAAGACGCCGAGCATGTCGTGCATGACCAGCACCTGGCCCGAGGTGTCGGGGCCGGCGCCGATGCCGATGGTCGGCACCTGCAGCAGCTCGGTGACTTCCTTGCCCAGTGCCGACGGTACCGCTTCCAGCAGCACGATGGCCGCGCCGGCCGCCTGCAATGCCTGCGCATCGTTCTTCAGGCGCTCGGCGCCCTCGCTGGTCTTGCCCTGCACCTTGAAGCCGCCCAGCTGGTGCACGAACTGCGGGGTCAGGCCGATGTGGGCGCAGACCGGGATGCCGCGCTCGGCCAGGAAGGCCACGGTCTCGGCCAGCCAGGCGCCGCCCTCGATCTTGACCATCTGGGCGCCGGCGCGCATCAGGGCCGCCGCGCTCTCGAAGGCGATTTCCCTGGTGGCGTAGCTGGCAAAGGGCAGGTCGGAGACGATCAGCGCGTTCTTGTTGCCGCGCACGACAGACGCGGTGTGGTAGACCATGTCGGCCAGCGTCACCGGCAGCGTCGACGAGTGGCCGGCGCACACCATGCCCAGCGAATCGCCGATCAGCAGGATGTCGACGCCGCAGCGGTCCATCAGAGAGGCGAAGCTGGCGTCGTAGCAGGTCAGCATGGTGATCCTGGTGCCCGCCGCGCGCATGGCGTGCAGTGCGGGAATCGTGACGGGTTTGCGCGCCGGCTTGGATGGTGGTGGGGTGTCGCCGCCCGTCATTTCCTTGCCTTGCAAATAAGCGCTCATGGTCATCCTTTGAAATACGAAATAAACAACGCCGTAGTGTAATGCCGCCGTGGGAATCCTGCTGGACCCTGGTTTGTTAACTACGGAAAATGAAATACACGGCCCCGACCAGGCACAGCGCCGCCCACACGTAGTCGAGCTTGAACGGCTGGTTCATGTAGAACATGGCAAACGGCACGAACACGGTGAGCGTGATCGCTTCCTGCATGATCTTCAGCTGGGCCAGGCTGTATTGGGTGGCGCCGATGCGGTTCGCCGGTACCTGCAGCAGGTACTCGAACAGGGCGATGCCCCAGCTGATCAATGCCGCGATATACCAGGCGCGGTTGTTCAGGCTCTTCAGGTGCCCGTACCAGGCAAAGGTCATGAAGATGTTCGACAGGACCAAGAGGCCCGCGGTCTGGAAGAAAACAGGAATCTGCATGCGCTAGTCCAGTCTGACGATGGCCTGGTCCGCCACGCCGGGCAGCAAATCGGCGGCGCGGCCACGGCCGGGAATGACGGCGTCGGGCGCGATCTCAAGCAGCGGCGCCAGCACGAAAGCGCGCGCGTGCATGCGCGGGTGCGGCACGGCCAGCGTCGGGGTGTCGATGCTGGCGTCGCCGTAGAGCAGCAAATCGAGGTCGAGCGTGCGCGGCGCGTTGCGGTAGGGGCGTTCGCGGCCGTGGGCCTGCTCGATGTCCATCAGCGCCGCCAGCAGGGCGTGCGCATCGAGGCCGGTGTCGACGGCGGCCACCGCATTGATGTAGTCGTCGCCCGAGGAGTCGATCGGCGCGGTGCGCCAGCAGCCGGAGGCCCGGGACAGGCGGCAGCCCGGATACGCATCCAGGCGCATCAGGGCATCGCGCACGTTGGCGCGCGCATCGCCCAGGTTGGCGCCGATGCCGACGTAGGCGATCATTCCTCGCCGGCGCCCGCTGCCGCTGGGGCGCCCATACCCGTATCGTTACCGGCGGCGCCTTCGCTGCGGTGGCGTGGGCCACGGCGCGGTGGGCGCTTTTTCTTTTCGCCGGCGGCCGGGCGTGCATTCGCCTGGGTCAGCAGGCGTTCGCGCTCGCCCGATTCGGCGTCGTAGAAGGCGGTCCACCATTCGCCGATCTCGGCGTCGAGTTCGCCCGAGGCGCAGCGCAGCAGCAGGAAGTCGTAGCCGGCGCGGAAGCGCGGGTTTTCCAGCAGCTTGTACGGCGCCTTGCCCTGGCGGCGCTCGAAGCGCGGCTGCATGGCCCAGATGTCGCGCATGTCGGTGGCGATGCGGCGCTGCAGGGCCAGGTTGTCGGTTTGCGTTTCCAGCACGTCGTCGGCGGCCAGGTGCAGGGCCGGGATCGGCGCTTCGCCGGCGGCGCGGTAGGCGTTCCACTTTTCCAGCACCTGGTGCCACAGCAGCGAAGCGAACAGGAAGCCCGGCGAGACACCCTTGCCGGCCTTCACGCGGCCATCGGTCGATTCCAGGGCCAGGGTCACGAACTTCATGCCGATCGGCTGCTCCAGCACGACGTCGAGCAGGGGCAGGAGGCCGTGGTGCAGGCCGGCCGAACGCAGCTCCTTCAGGCAGGCCAGCGCATGGCCCGAGAGCAGGAGTTTGAGCATTTCGTCGAACACGCGCGCCGCCGGCACGTTGTCGATCAGCGGCGCCATCACGGGAATCGGCGCGCGCGTGGTCGGCTCGATGGTGAAGCCGAGCTTGGCCGCGAAGCGCACCACGCGCAGCATGCGCACCGGGTCTTCGCGGTAGCGCGCTTCGGGCACGCCGATGATGCGCAGGGTCTTGTCGCGGATGTCCTCGATGCCGCCGTGGTAGTCCAGCACGGTCTGCGTGGCCGGATCGTAGTACATGGCGTTGATGGTGAAGTCGCGCCGCGCGGCATCCTCGTGCTGCGGGCCGAAGCTGTTGTCGCGCAGGACGCGGCCATGCTCGTCCTTCGGCGCGTTGGCGCTGCCGGCGCCGCGGAAGGTGGTCACTTCCAGCAGCTCCTGGCCGAACATCACGTGCACGATCTGGAAGCGGCGCCCGATGATGAAGGCGCGCCGGAACAGTTTTTTCACCTGCTCGGGCGTGGCGTCGGTGGCGATGTCGAAGTCTTTCGGCTTCACGCCCAGCAGCAAGTCGCGCACGGCGCCGCCGACCACAAAGGCCTTGAAGCCGGCTTCCTGCAGGGTTTGCGTGAGGCGGATCGCGTTCGGCGACAGCAGTTTGAGGTCGATGCCGTGCTGCTCGACGCCGAGGGTCACCGGTTCGGTCGGGTTGCGCCCGTCTTTCACGCCAAGGATTTTACGAATGAATTTTTTAATCATTGAAAAGATGAAGTAGTGGCCAGCCGTTGGCGTGTGCGTGTTGGGCGAGCGCCGCGTTGGGGTTGGTCGCAACCGGGTCCGACACTACGGATAATAGTGGAATATCGTTATGCGAGTCGCTATAGAACCAGCTGCGCTCGAAGGAAGCGAACGGACGGCCCAGGCTTTCCAGCCAGGCGTGCATGTGCGTGACCTTGCCCGGCCCGGAGGTCGGGGTGCCGGCCAGCTTGCCGGTCAGGCGGCCATCGTCGTCCAGCGCGGGCATGGCGGCGATGTGGTGCTCGACGCCGAAAGCCTGCGCGATCGGCGCCGTGATGTAGTGGTTGGTGGCGGTGATGATGGCCACCAGGTCGCCGGCGTCGAGGTGGCGCTGCACCAGGGCGCGCGCCTGCGGGCGGATCGCCGGACCGATCACTTCCGCCATGTACTGCGCGTGCATCGCGTCGAGCTCGCTGCGCGGATAGCGCGCCAGGGTGCCGAGGGCGAACTCCAGGTATTCCACCGGGTCGAGCACGCCGGCCTGGTACTGGGCGAAGAAGTCGTCGTTGCGGCGCTTGTATTCGAGCGCGTCGACGGCCCCGATCCTGACTAAAAACTGGCCCCACTCGTAATCCGAGTCGATCGGCAGCAGGGTGTGGTCGAGGTCAAACAGCGCAAGGTGTTTCATTCTTTGGATTCCGGCTGCGGGGTTCCCTGGAGCAGCAAGTCGCGCAGCAGCGGCAGCGTGACGGGGCGCTGGGTTTCGAGCGAATACTGGTCGAGGGCGTCCAGCATCGTCGCCAGGGAGCGCATGTCGCGCTTGAAATGGGACAGCAAATAGGGTAACACGCTGGCCGACAGCGTCAAACCGCGCGCCTCGGCCGCCTGGGTCAGCGCCGCGATCTTCTCGTCGTCGGACAGGCCGTGGATCAGGTAGATCAGGCCCCAGCCCATACGCGTGCGCAGGTCTTCGCGCACCGGCAGCACGGCCGGCGGCACCGGGCCGGTGGAGACCATGTAGGCGCCGTGCTCGCGGATCTGGTTGAACAGGGCAAAGGCGTCGATTTGCGCTTGCGGCGAGAGCAGGTTGCAGTCGTCCAGCAGGTACAGCGTGATCTCCGGCGTAAACACGAACTCTTCGCTCGGGGCGTCGGCGGCAATGTAGCGCGAAGCCGGCGTGGCCGCCAGGCCCTGCAGCAAATGGGTCTTGCCGGCGCCGGTATCGCCCCACAAATAGGCAAAATGCTCGCGCGACGCCCGCTGCGCGAACTGGTGCATCAAATGCGTCAGTTCCGCATTCGCCCCGACCTGGAAGGTATCGAGGCTCTGCGCCGGATGTTCGGCGCCAAGATCGAGCACCAGCTGTTTCATGGCGTCGGCCTCGCACGGGAATGGATATGTTTACCTGCGGCGCTGATCGGGGTTTCGTAGGATGGGCTCTCGAGCCCACGCGGTCTCACCGTCTGCACAACGCGGTATCGACCAAGGAACGCGCCAGCCGCATCCAATCGGAGCGCCGCCACAACATCGGCAATGTGTTCTCCAGTTGGCGAAAAAAATGGCATGTTTTTGTTGTTATCTCGGTTTAGCGGCGGTTTAGCGGTGAGGGCCAGCCCGTTTTGCTAGAATAGCGAATTGACCAGAAACAGGTCTACGCCTTCTATTTTACCGCCTCCGCTGCTAAATACCATGAGCCAACCATCTAATGTTTCTCTGTCTTACCGCGACGCGGGTGTCGATATCGACGCCGGCGATGCCCTGGTCGAAGCGATCAAACCCCTTGCCAAGCGCACCATGCGCGAAGGCGTGCTCGGCGGCATCGGCGGCTTCGGCGGTCTGTTCGAGATCAGCAAGAAGTTCAAGGAACCGGTCCTGGTCTCGGGCACCGACGGCGTCGGCACCAAGCTCAAGCTCGCCTTCGAGCTGAACCGCCACGACACGGTCGGCATCGACCTGGTCGCCATGAGCGTCAACGACATCCTGGTGCAGGGCGCCGAGCCGCTGTTCTTCCTCGACTATTTTGCCTGCGGCAAGCTGGACGTGGCCACCGCCACCGCCGTGGTCTCGGGCATCGCCAAGGGTTGCGAAGAATCGGGCTGCGCCCTGCTGGGCGGCGAGACCGCGGAGATGCCGGGCATGTACCCGGACGGCGAATACGACCTGGCCGGCTTCGCTGTCGGCGCGGTGGAAAAATCGCAGATCATCGACGGCAGCAAGATCGTCCCGGGCGACGTGGTGCTGGGCCTGGCGTCGTCGGGCATCCACTCGAACGGCTACTCGCTGGTGCGCAAGATCATCAGTGTCGCCAAGCCCGACCTGGAAGCCGACTTCCACGGACGCAAGCTGGCCGACGTGCTGATGGCGCCGACCCGCCTCTACGTCAAGCCACTGCTGGCGCTGATGGCGGCCATGGAAGTGAAGGGCCTGGTGCACATCACCGGCGGCGGGCTGGTCGAGAACATCCCGCGCGTGCTGGCCGATAACCTGACCGCGGTGCTGGATGGATCGTCGTGGACCATGCCGCCGCTGTTCCAGTGGCTGCAGCAGCACGGCGGCGTGGCGGATGCCGAGATGCACCGCGTGTTCAACTGCGGTATCGGCATGACCGTGATCGTGTCGAAGGAAAATGCGGATGCGGCCATGGCCCAGCTGCAGGCGGCCGGCGAGACCGTGTACCGCATCGGCGAAATCCGTGCGCGTGAAGAAGGCCAGGCGCAGACGGTGGTGGTGTAAGCCGGTCTGCGGTTGTGCAAAAAAGCGCCTGCGGGCGCTTTTTTAATTTGACGCCGCCGGCTATTTCGCGCCGCTGCCGATATGCCGGTCCAGGAACTTCTCGACCCGTCCCCAGAAATCGACCCGGTTCGCCGGCAGGCTCCAGCCATGTCCCTCGTCCTGGTACTCGAGCCACTCGACCTGCTGGTTGGCCGGCTTCACCGCGTCCAGGAATTTGCGGACGTGGAACATCGGCTGGCGCCGGCGATGCAGATGCGCTTCGGGTCGGCGTAGCCCTAGGCGATGGCCCAGCGCGCGCCGTCGGAGCGGCGCATTCTTCACGCCGTTCGCCGGCAGGGTCAGCAGCGCGGGAATCTCCATGCCGTCGCGCGCCTTGTAGCGCACCGCGTCCTGGCGCCCCATGCGCGCCGGGTCGATGCCCGGATAGGCCTCGCCAACCAGGTTCAGCTTGCCGGTCCGGAGGTTGTACAGGTGATAGAAGGGCGGCTTCTTGTCGGAATACGAGCGCACCAGCGCCCATTCGGCGTGGTTGCCAGACGGGAAGGACATCAAATTGATGGTGCCGGGCAGGGCCGCGTCGAGCTTTTGCTGCACCGCCTGCATCGGCGCGTCGAGCCAGACCGTGGTGACGGCATCGGTGCGCAGCCGGATGCCCAGCAGCTTGTCGCCGCTGCTGACGAGCGAACCCGAGAAGTCGTAGCCGGGCGTGACCACGAGCGGCTCGGCGCCCAGCTTGCCGGTGGCGGTATCGACGGTGAAGACGCTGGTGGTGTCCTTGCCGCCATGGGCCACCGCGTACAGGGTGCCGTCGCTGCCGAAGCCGAGCGGATCGAAGGCATCCTTGCCGCCCTTGTAGGTGTCGAAGCTGCTCAGCACGCGCCAGGCGCTTGTTGCGGGATCGCGGTACCAGATGGTGGTGACGCCTTTTTCGCTGCCCGAGGCCAGGCGCGGCTCGCCCTTGTGGTCGAGCATCCAGTCCGTCACCCTGGCCGGCCGCTGCACGCTCTGGGAGGCGCCGGTCAGCGTGTTCAGCTTCAGCAGGTTCACGGTGCGTATTTCGTGGCTGTCTTCCTCGTATTCGACGCTCTGGACGTAGACGAAGGCGGAATCCTGGGCGCCGCGCTCGCCCGTCATGAAGGTATGCCAGGGCAGCATCTTGCTGGTGATAAGGGTTCCGGTCGACTCGATGGCGTTGCCGCGGCGGTTGGCCAGCTGGCGCAGGTTGGCGCCGTCCTTGTCGACCGCGTACAGCCCGGCCGCCATGTAGGCGCCGCCCGGGCGCGCTCGATACCGCCGCCAGGTAGCGCGCGCTCGGCGACAGCCTGGCGCCGGCCAGTACCGGGTTGATGAAGAAGCGCTCGATGGGCGGCAGCGCGGCAGTGGTAGCGGCGGGGGCGGTAGTCGGTGCGGCGCCGGTGGCGGCGTGCAGGGGCGTGGCGATGCACAGGGCCAGCGCCAGCGTACTGGCGAGCCGGCCCGCATGGGGGCGTGAAAGCATGGATGTTCCGTTCAGGTCGTTATCGTCGGCCGCATGCGCGGCCATTTATGCCGGGAGAATAGCAGCTGGGTAAGCCGCGAAAGCTCACCAATTCCCACGGCACACCGGGAATTCATCCTCCCAGCACCTTCGGCACCCGCGCCCCGCGCAGGCGGAAGGCATCCGGCATGCCCGAACCCAGCAGCGGGCGCAGGTACAGGCGGAAGGCGTCGGTGACGTCGGTGCCGCTCTCGCTGATGAACGCGTCTTCCATGGTGCGGGTCTTGCCGGCCACCGCCTCCAGCGGCTGGAGTTCGTAGTCGACCGAATAAAAACCGGTGCGGCGGATCGCCACCGAGCCGTCGCGGTCGCCCCAGAGCGCAAACTGCACCGCCTTTTCGCCGACTTCGCGCGCCTCGCGCTGGTCGACGTCGGACACGCAGCCGATGAAGGAACGCTGCAGGTAGCCGAAGGTGTCGCCGCGCACGCGCTTGATGCCGAGCTTGCCCTTGATCTCGTCGCACAGCAGGTCGGCCAGCGCGCCAGTGCCGGACAATTGCACGTTGCCGTGCTGGTCGCGCTCGACTTCCCGGGACAGCAGGGTGGCGACCGGTTCGCCCGAGGCATCGTGGATGCCTTCCGAGACCGCGATCACGCAGCGCCCGTGGCGTTCGTAGGTCGCCTTGACGTCGGCCAGGAAGCGTTCCAGGTCGAACACGCGCTCGGGCAGGTAGATCAGGTGCGGGCCGTCGTCGGGAAACTTCTTGCCCAGGCTGGCTGCGGCGGTCAGGAAGCCGGCATGGCGCCCCATCACCACGCCGACGTAGACCCCGGGCAGGGCGGCGTTGTCGAGATTGGCGCCGGCAAAGGCCTGGGCCACGAAGCGCGCCGCCGACGGAAAGCCTGGCGTGTGGTCGTTGCCGGCCAGGTCGTTGTCGATGGTTTTCGGGATATGGATGCAGCGCAGCGGATAGCCGGCCTGGCGCGCTTCCTGGCTGACGATGCGCACCGTGTCGGCCGAATCGTTGCCGCCGATGTAGAAGAAATGTTCGATCTCGTGCGCGCGCAGGGTCTCGAAGATGCGCCCGCAGTAGGCGGCGTCGGGCTTGTCGCGCGTCGAGCCCAGCGCCGAGGACGGCGTGGCGGCCACCAGCTCCAGGTTGTGGCTGGTTTCCTGGGTCAGGTCGAGGAAATCCTCGTCGACGATGCCGCGCACGCCGTGCAGGGCGCCGTAGACGCGGGTGACGCCCTGGAAGCGCCGCGCCTCGAGCGCGACGCCGACCATGGACTGGTTGATGACGGCGGTCGGACCGCCTCCCTGTGCTACGAGGATCTTGCCAGATGACATAGGACCTCCTTTGGTTGGTAGCAGGTTAGGGCAGGCCGCCGCCGTCAATGCTGCTACAAGGCTGCGCCCTTGCCGATGTTTTTGTCGAGGAACCTCTCGACACGGCTCCAGAAATCGATGCTGTTCTTCGGCAGGTAGAAACCGTGGCCCTCGTCCGGGTACTCGACCCATTCGACGTTCGGATTGGTGCGCTTGACCGCCGAATGGAACCTGGTGCCGTGGTCGATCGGCACGCGCACGTCGGCGCCGCCGTAGGCGAGTAGCAGCGGCTGCTTGATGCGGGCGGCCTGCTCGATCGGGGACGTGGCCTTCAGCTGGGCCGCGTCCTTGACCTGGTCGCCGATCATCTCCGGCATGCCATAGCGTTTCCATTCGTCCGACATATCGCTGGTGTGGTTGGCGCTGCCATACATCAGGTTGATGTCGGTGACGCCCACCCAGTCGACGCCGCATTTGTACAAGTCCGGGTCATTGATCAGGCCCATCAGGGTGGCGTAGCCGCCATAGCTGGCGCCGGCGATGCAGACGCGCTTCGGATCGACCAGGCCCTTGTCGATGGCCCAGCGTACGCCGTCGGCGACGTCGTTCTGCATGGCCAGGCCCCATTGCTTGAAGCCGGCCTTGTAGTGGGCCGTGCCGAAGCCGGTGCTGCCGCGGAAGTCGGGCTCCAGCACGGCGTAGCCGCGCGAGGCGAGGAATTGCGATTGCGGGTTCCAGCCCCAGGTACTGCCGCGTACCCAGGGGCCGCCGTGCACCAGCACCACCAGCGGCAGGCCGTTTTTCTTGTCGCCGGGCGGCAGAGTCAGCAGGGCCGGAATCTCGAGGCCGTCGCGCGCCTTGTAGCGCAGCGGCTGCTGGCGGCCCATCAGCTTCGGATCGATGCCGGCGTAACTTTCGCCGGCCTTGCTGAGCTGCCTGGTATCGCGGTTGTAAAGATAGAAGCTTGTCGGGATGACGTCCGAGTAGGCGGTCACCAGCAGCCACGGGGTTTGCGAATGCTTGGGTGGCGGACCCACCAGGTTGACCGTGGCCGGCAGCAGCTGGTCGACGGTTTGCTGGATGGCCTTCATGTCCGGATCGAACCACTCGACCGAGGTGGCGTCGGTGGTGAACAGCATGCCCAGCAGCTTGGTGCGCGAGGTCAGGACCGTGCCGTCGAAATCGTAGCCGGGGGTGCTCAGCAGCGGTTCGGGATTGATCTTGCCGGTGGCGAAATCGAAACGGTAGACAGCACTGGTGTCCTTGCCATTGTTGGCGACCACATACAGCGTGCCGTCCGGCCCGAACTTGATCGGTTCGATGGCCTCGGAGCTGGTGTCGTAGGCCTTGAAGCTGGTCAGCTTGCGCCATTGCTTCGACGCGGGATCGAGATAATGGACCAGGACCGTGTCGCCAACCTGCCCCGTCGCCAGGCGCGGCTCGCCGTTCTGGTCGAGCAGCCAGTTGCTGACGTCGGCCACCGGGCGGCTGACCGGCTGGGCGCGTCCGGTGCGCGTGTTCAGGCGCAGCAGTTCGACGCGCGTGGTGCGGTTGTCGCTCTTGCGCGCCACGTTGCGCACATAGACGAAGTCGGAATCCTGGGCGCCGGTTTGCGCCAGCATGAAGGTGTGCCAGGGCAGCAGCTTGGCCGCGGTGCGGCTCGTGCTGGAATCGTAGCCGCGGTCGACCAGCTGCAGCAGTTCGCTGCCGTCGGCGTTGACGGCGAACAGGCCCGGCGCGTGGTAGGTGTCGCCCTGGCCAACCTTGTTGTCGTCGAAGTTGAAGATCAGGCGCTTGCCATTGACCCACTGGATGGCGTCGACGTCGGCGTCTGCATGCGAGGCCACCACCTTGCCGGTATTGTTCTGCAGGTCGATGACCGCCAGTGCACGGCGCTGGCCGGGGGCGCTGGTGCGCGCGGCCAGGTAGCGGCCATCGGGCGAAAGGATGCCTCCAGTGAACGTAGCGTGGTTGAAGAAACGCTCGATCGGCGGCGGCGGCGTACTGGCCTGGGCCCGAACCGAAGGTGCGGCGCACAACATCAGCGCCAGGGCGCCGTACAGTGAAACCCGGGTGAACAACATGTGGTTTTCCTAGTCGAGAAAAAGGCCGCTCTCCGGCGGATGCGCATGAAGCTTGTTTCTCAAGAATAACATTTGGACATGACAAAAAGCTATGCCACCAGGATATTTTGCTCCTCTGTTGTACCGATACAGCAGCCGCCGCGCTGGCTCATTCCGGCGCCCGGATATAGTCGACCAGCCCATCGCTGGCGCGGCTCGGCGGCGCCGTGAGCAGGCTGACCAGCACCACCGCCGCGATCCCCGCCGGCACCCCGAAGATTCCGGCCGACATCGGCGCAATGTCGAACCAGGCCGCATCCATCCGCCCGCCCAGGATAGTGTTGGTGCGCAGCATGTAGTAGAGGCAGGTGAGGAAGCCGGCGATCATGCCGGCGATCGCCCCGGCGTGGTTGGCGCGCTTCCAGAACACGCCCAGCACCAGCGGCGCGAACAGGGTCGAGGCCGCCAGCGAGAAGGCCGCGCCCACCAGCGACAGGATGTCCGCCGGCTTCTGCGAGGCGGCATAGGCGGCAATGAAGGCGACGGCCAGCAGCAGCAGTTTCGAGATCGTGACGCGCTTCTGGGTAGAGGCGCCAGGGTCGACGATCTTGTAGTACACGTCGTGCGACAGCGCGTTCGAGATCGCCAGCAGCAGGCCATCGGCGGTGGACAGGGCCGCAGCCAGGCCGCCGGCCGCCACCAGGCCGGAAATCACATAGGGCAGGCCGCCGATTTCCGGCGTCGCCAGCACCAGCACGTCGCCATCGATGGCAATCTCGGCCAATTGCACCAGGCCGTCGCCGTTGATGTCGGTAACGCTGATCAGGGGATTGATCTTGTCGACATTCGCCCAGTAGGAAATCCAGGTCGGCAGCGAACGGAAATCGCTGCCGACCAGGCTCGTATAGATATCGTATTTCGCCAGCACCGCCAGCGCCGGGATACTCAAATAGATCAGCAGGATGAAGAACAAGGTCCAGAACACCGATCCCCGGGCAGCATGCACCGAGGGCGTGGTGTAGGACCGCATCAAAATATGGGGCAAAGCGGCGGTGCCGAACATCAGGCAGAACACCAGGGCCAGGAAGTTGTTGCGGCGCGCATTCGATTCGGCCTCGGTGGCGCCGGGGAAGGGCGCGGCGTGCGGCTGCGGCGGCTGGGCCCGCGCCAGCAGGCGCGCCCGCTGCGCGCGCCACAGGGTGTCTGCATCCTCCACCGTTTTCGGATAAGCGGCCAGGGCGCGCTCGGCAGTGCGCACCTCGCCCAGCGAGGCGTTGCGCAGGCGCGCGGTGTCGAGGCGGCGCTGGGCGTCGAGCCGGCCCCCTTCCCAGGAGCCCGGCAGGGCGGCCAGGCGGGCGCCGTAGTCCTCGGCCTGGCGCCGGAACTGGGCGCGCACCGCTTCCTCGCGCGGATCGGCCGCCAATTGCGCCTCGCGCTGGGCCAGCTTCGGCAGCACCGAACCGTAGGCCACTTGCGGTATGGGATTATCGGCATGCTTGGCCGACAGCCACATGGTCGGAATCAAAAAGGCGACCAGGATGATGATGTACTGCGCCACTTGGGTCCAGGTGATGCCGCGCATGCCGCCCAGGAAGGAACAGACCAGGATGCTGGCCAGCCCCAGGAAAATGCCCACCGAAAAATCGACGCCGGTAAAGCGCGAGGCGATCAGGCCCACCGCATAGATTTGCGCCACCACGTAGATGAAGGAAACGATGATGGTGGCGCCCACCGCCAGCGCGCGCACCGGCCCGCCGCGCCCGCCCGCGCCGCCGCCGTAGCGCGCCGCCAGGTAGTCGGGAATCGTGTACTGGCCAAACTTGCGCAAATACGGCGCGATCAGCAAGGCCACCAGGCAATAGCCGCCAGTCCAGCCCATGATGTAGGCCAGGGCGTCGAAGCCATATAGATACAGGCCGCCGGCCAGGCTGATGAAGCTGGCCGCCGAGATCCAGTCGGCGGCGGTGGCCATGCCGTTGAACAGGGCCGGCACGCGGCGCCCGGCCACGTAGTATTCGGTCACGTTCGAGGTGCGGCTGACCACGCCGATGGTGGCGTACAGCACGATGGTGGCGAACATGAACAGGTGGCCGATCCAGAGGCGCGGCATGCCTTCCTTTTCCAGCACCGTCAGGGCCAGCAGGAAACCGGCAAAGCAGACGCAGAACCAGGCGTAGTAGCCGGACAGCCGCCGGAAGTAGCGCTTGTTCGCCGTCACGCTGCCTGCTCCAGCGCGCGCGCATAGGCGGCATCAAACTGGCGCATGCGCCAGGCGTAGAAGCCGATGATGGCCAGGCAGACCAGGGACGCGCCTTGCGCCGCCATGTAGAACGACAGCGGCCAGCCGAACACGGTGATGTGCGCCAGCTCGCGCGCAAAGTACACGGTGCACAAGCCGGTGAGCAGCCACAGTCCGAGCAGGATGGTGGTCAGGCGCCGGGTGCGGCGCCAGTGCAGGGCGCGCGCGGCCAGCACCAGGCGCTGGCGGCGCAGGTCGGCGTCTTGCGGCGTTGCCGGTGGGGGCGGGGATTCAGGCGGCATCGATGGGGTCGCTGGCAGGTGGCGGGAAGGTCAGCCGGAACAGGCTGCCCGGGAATTTCTTGGAAAGACTGCGCGGGTTGTTGAAGATGTCGACCTCGGCATTGTGCTGGCCGGCGATTTCGCGCACGATGGCCAGGCCCAGGCCGCTGCCGCTGGCGCTGTTGCCAAGGATGCGGTAGAAGCGCTCGAACACGTGGGCGCGCTCGGCGGGAGCGATGCCGGGGCCGGTGTCCTCGACTTCCAGCAGCGCGTGTTCGCCACTGCTGCCGCCACCGCGCACGCGCACCGTGACGCTGCCGCCGGCCGGGGTATAGCGCAGGGCATTGTCGATCAGGTTCGACAGCAGTTCGCGCAGCATCATGGCGTTGCCGGCAATGACCACCGCTTCGTCGTGGGGCTCGTAGCCGAGGTCGATGTCATGGGCGAACGAGGCTTGCACCCAGTCCTGCACCACGCTCACGGCCAGCGCGCCGAGCTCGATTTCCTCGAAGGCCAGGCCGGCATGCGGCTGGTTTTCCGCGCGCGCCAGGGCCAGCAGCTGGTTCACCAGGCGCGTCGCCGATTCCGAGCTCTTGGCCAATTGTTCCAGCGAACGGTGGATCTCGCCCGGGTCCACCTGGCGCAGCGCCAGCTCGGACTGCATGCGCATGCCGGCCAGCGGCGTCTTCATCTGGTGCGCGGCATCGGCAATGAAACGCTTCTGCATGTCGATGGTCTGGGCCAGGCGGCCGAGCATGTCGTTCAGCGAGCCGACGAGCGGAGAAATTTCCTCGGGTACCTGGCGCGAATCGATGGGCGACAGATCGTCCGAGGAACGCGCGCGGATGCGCTCCTGCAGTTCGGCCAGCGGCGACAGCCCGCGCGACAGGGCAAACCACACCAGCGCCAGGATCACCGGCAGGATGATGAACTGGGGCAGGATCACGCCCTTGATGATCTCGTTGGCGAGCAGGGCGCGTTTATCCAGGGTCTCGGCCACCTGCACCAGGGCCTTGCGCGCGGCCGGTTCGCCGTCGTTGGCCGCCGCATCGGCCTGGTGGAAAGGGTCGAGGTTCAGGTACAGGTAAGCGACGCGTACCGGCGTGCCGTGCACGGCGTCGCCGCGGAAGTGGACCGCGCCGTCCTTGTCGGCCTCGTCCTCGCGCGGGCGCGGCAGCTCGCGGTCGCCGTCCACGTGGCGGCCCCGGGCGTCGAGGATCTGGAAATACACGCTGTCGACGTCGTCGGCGCGCAGGATGTCGCGCGCGCTGCCCGGCAGGCGGGTGGCGATGGCGCCATCGACCTCGCGCACCTGCTGGGCCAGCACCGTAACCCGGTCTTCCAGCGCATGATCGAAAGGCTGGTTCGCGATGGATTTGGCCACCAGGTAGGTAATGGCGATGCTCATCGGCCACAGCAGCAGCAGCGGCGCCAGCATCCAGTCGAGGATTTCGCCGAACAGCGAATGCTGGATGCTTTCCTCGGGCTCGGGATTCGGCGGCGCATACAGGGGTTCGAGCGGTGGCTCGAAGGCACCCGGGGGCAGGGCGCTGTCGGGCGGCACCAGGCCGGCATCGCGGTCGTTCACGTGCGCTCGATTACTTGTGTTCGCTGGCTGCTTCGGTGCCTGCGCCTGCCCCTGCGCCTGTGCTTGCACGCGCGGCGTCGGAATACTTCTCCAGGCAATAGCCGAGCCCGCGCACAGTGGCAATGCGCACGCCGCCGACCTCGATCTTCTTGCGCAGGCGGTGCACGTAGACCTCGATGGCGTTGTTCGAGACTTCCTCGCCCCATTCGCACAAATGGTCGACCAGTTGTTCCTTCGAGACCAGGCGCCCGGTGCGCGCCAGCAGGATTTCCAGCAGGCCGAGTTCGCGCGCAGAGAGGTCGAGCATCTGCTCGTTGATGTAGGCGCTGCGGCCGACCTGGTCGTACACCAGCGGACCGTGGCGGATCACGGCCGGGCCGCCGCCGGCGCCGCGCCGGGTGAGGGCGCGCACGCGCGCTTCCAGCTCGGACAGGGCAAACGGTTTGGCCATGTAGTCGTCGGCGCCCAGGTCCAGGCCCTCGACGCGCTGCTCGACCGAGTCGGCCGCGGTAAGGATCAGCACCGGCAGCAGGGACGAGCGGGCGCGCAGGCGGCGCAGCACTTCCAGGCCGGACATGCGCGGCAGGCCGAGGTCGAGGATGAGAAGGTCGAATTCCTGGGTGGAGAGGGCGGTGTCGGCATCGGCGCCGTTGCGCACGCAATCGATCGCGTAGCCGGACTGGCGCAGTGAGCGCGTCAGCCCGTCTGCGAGTACGCTATCATCTTCTGCAAGTAGAATTCGCATGGTTGTACCTTGTTTTTCGATTAAACCCCGGTGCTACCTTCATTGTGTTTGATTTGGCACAACAATGCGAGTTTTCTCAAGCCGACATTTCATTTTTTCGCTTGCCAAAACCACTGGATTTTTATACAGTACTAGCTATTGAAACGCGCGACGGCGCCCACACCTTGGTTACCTCCAAGACTGAAAGAAAATTATGGACGACAAAAAATCCGCATTGAATGCCTCCGAAAAAGGCAAGGCGCTGGCTGCCGCCCTCGCGCAAATCGAAAAGCAGTTCGGCAAGGGTTCGGTCATGCGCATGGACGCCAATACCCCGGTCGAGGAAGTGCAAACCGTGTCCACCGGCTCGCTGGGCCTGGACATCGCCCTCGGCGTCGGCGGCCTGCCGCGCGGCCGTATCGTGGAAATCTACGGTCCGGAATCGTCGGGTAAAACCACGCTGACCCTGCAAACCATCGCCCAGATGCAAAAGCTTGGCGGCACCTGCGCCTTCATCGACGCCGAGCACGCGCTCGACGTCACCTATGCGCAAAAGCTGGGCATCAAGCTCGACGAGCTGCTGATCTCGCAGCCCGACACCGGCGAGCAGGCACTGGAAATCACCGACGCCCTGGTGCGTTCGGGTTCGGTCGACCTGGTGGTCATCGACTCGGTGGCGGCACTGACCCCGCGCGCCGAGATCGAAGGCGACATGGGCGACTCGCTGCCGGGCCTGCAAGCCCGCCTGATGTCGCAGGCGCTGCGTAAGCTCACCGGCTCGATCAACCGTACGAATACCCTGGTCATCTTCATCAACCAGATCCGTATGAAGATCGGCGTCATGTTCGGCAGCCCGGAAACCACGACCGGCGGTAACGCGCTGAAGTTCTACGCCTCGGTGCGCCTGGACATCCGCCGTACCGGTTCGATCAAGTCGGGCGACGAGGTGATCGGTAACGAAACCAAGGTCAAGGTCGTCAAGAACAAGATCGCGCCACCGTTCAAGGAAGCCCACTTCGACATCCTCTACGGAGAAGGCACCTCGCGCGAAGGCGAAATCCTCGATCTGGGCGCCGACAACAAGATCGTCGAGAAGTCGGGTTCCTGGTACAGCTACGGCGGCGAACGCATTGGCCAGGGTAAGGATAACGCGCGCCAGTACCTGAAAGACCGTCCGGCACTGGCCCGCGAAGTCGAAAACAAGGTCCGTGCCGCCCTGGGCGTGCGCGAACTGCCGCCGGTTGCCGCCGCCCCTGCCGGCGACGACGACAAGGCAAAGCAGAAAGCCGTTTCGGAATAATTCCGGAACAAGCTGGATGGGTAGTCTGCAACCGTTGGTGCCATGCGCGCGCCACCGCTGAGCCTGAAAGCCCGGGCCCTGCGCTTCCTCTCCATGAGGGAGCACAGCCGGCTCGAGCTGGGGCGCAAGCTGGCGCGCCATGCCGAGGAGGGCGACGATGTCGAAGCCCTCCTCGATTTCCTCGAAAAGAACAACTGGCTGTCGCAGGAGCGTTTCGCCGAGTCCCTGATTCACCGAAAAGCCTCCCGCTACGGCAATAGCCGGGTGGTGGCCGAGCTGCAAAGCCACGGCGTGAACGGCGAAGCCCTGGCCGAGCTCAAGTCCGGGCTGGCCTCGAGCGAAAAGGCGCGCGCCGTCGAAGTCTGGCGCCGCAAGTTCGGCACCGTGGCGCAAGACGCGGCCGCGCGCAGCAAGCAAATGCGCTTTCTGATGGCGCGCGGTTTCTCCAGCAGCGCCGTGCGCGAAGCACTCAAGGGTGCGCCGGAAGACGAAGACGAGTTCTAGTCCGCCTTATTTCTAGTATTAACAAAGGAGCGCCTGACAAAAGCTCCAGGGCAAGGCGCGTCGTCGAAGACAGTACGCCTGTACGGCAAGACGACGCAAGGCCGCCATGGAGTTTTTGTCAGGCGCTCCGCAGGCGCCAGCGCGGAGCGCCATTCGTTGATATGCCTGGCATATTCCTCAACGACGGATGGTGCTGCGCGCTGATGCCTGCACGCAGCTGCCTTGTGCGGTTGCGCCTGCGGCGTTTGACCGCACCAGAACCGCGGCGCCAGCCGCAAGCACGCGAACAAGAAGGGACAAGCATGAAAGCGCTGCTGCTCGCACTCGGACTCACCGCCACCCTTGCTGGCTGTGCCCAGCCACCCGTCACCCCCACCGGCGTCTACGTCCTCAGCACCGCCGAGATGTCGGTCGTCCTCGACGTGCGCCCCGGCGGCGACTACGTCCTGCAGACCAGCGGCCCCGGCCGCAACACCGACGAAATCCGCGGCTCCTGGCGCGAAGAGGTCGGCCCGGCCCTGTCGGTGTCGTTCTCCGGCGTCGTCTGGCACGGCACCGAGCCCGAGGCCGGGAATGCCGTCTGGGCCGCTACCATCGACAGCGATTCCCAGATCTGCCTCGACCGCGACGGCCAGAATTGCTTCTTCCGCAACGATTTTTCCTGAACCCGGCAGGGCCGCGCCACGCATCCACCCCCAGACCCAGGCAAGATTGGCAGGCTTGCCACGCTTCCTGGATAGCCCGCCCATCCGTATGGCCAATCAGGCATCTAAAAGTGCAGCCGCACACCGCCTGTGCTAAACTTTCACGGTTTAAGCAGCGCCGCATGAGCGGTTGTTGCCGCAGAAGCTGCGGTGACGTGCGAATCAAGCACACCGGCTGCATACATTTACCGCCGCCCTGTCGGCATTGTTTTTTCTATGCCCTTGTCTTCTCCCGCTTCGCGCCAGCTCCGGCACACGCGCGCCATTACCGTCGAGGCGTACGCGCGCGACGATGGCTTGTGGGATCTTGACGCGCGCATCCGCGACATCAAGGCGCAAGACATCGTGCTCGCCTCCGGCACGCGTCCCGCCGGCAGCGCCGTGCACGACCTCAGCCTGCGCATCACCATCAACCGCGACCTCGAGATCGTCGACGCCGAAGCCGCGTCCGACTCGGTACCCTACCCGGGCTATTGCGACACCATCGGTCCTGCTTATAAAAAGCTGATCGGCATGTCGCTGGCCAAGCATTTCCGGCTGCACCTGAAAGACCGCCTCTCCGGCGTGCTCGGCTGCACCCACCTGACTGAACTGGCGCAGGTTTTGCCCACAGCGGCAATCCAGGCCTTCGCCGATGATGCGTTCGAGACGCGCAATGCCGCCGGCGACGACAGCACTGAACGTCCGTACGAAATCGACCGTTGCCACGCGCTGCGCGCCGACGGCCCCGCTGTGGCACAGTATTACCCTCGCTGGGCGATCAAGGCCGTACCGGGTTAGACTCCGAGGTTGAAGTTTTCCACGAAGTTTTCCACGAAGTTTCTAATTAACTATCAAATCAGTAACAGAGAAGAAGGGAAGCCAGCATGAAAATCCATGAGTATCAGGGCAAAGAAATCCTCCGGAAGTTCGGGGTGACGGTACCGCGCGGCATTCCGTGCATGTCGGTGGAAGAAGCCGTCAAGGCCGCTGAAGAGCTGGGCGGCCCGGTCTGGGTCGTCAAGGCCCAGATCCATGCTGGCGGCCGTGGTAAAGGCGGCGGCGTGAAGGTTGCCAAGTCGCTGGAACAAGTCAAGGAATACGCAGAGCAGATCATGGGCATGCAGCTCATCACGCACCAGACCGGCCCTGAAGGCCAGAAAGTGCGCCGCCTGCTGATCGAAGAAGGCGCCGACATCAAGAAAGAACTGTACGTGTCGATGGTCACCGACCGCGTCACCCAGAAGGTCGTGCTGATGGCCTCGTCGGAAGGCGGCATGGACATCGAGGAAGTTGCGCACAGCAACCCTGAAAAAATCCACTCGATCGCGATCGACCCATCGGTCGGCCTGACCGACGCCGAAGCGGACGACATCTCGACCAAGATCGGCATTCCTGCCGAGTCGCTGGCCGAAGCCCGCCAGAACCTGAAAGGCCTGTACCAGGCTTACTGGGAAACCGATTCGTCGCTGGCCGAAATCAACCCGCTGATCCTGACCGGCAACGGCAAAGTCATCGCCCTGGACGCGAAATTCAACTTCGACGCCAACGCCCTGTTCCGCCAGCCGGAGATCCTGGCCTACCGCGACATCGACGAAGAAGATCCAGCCGAAGTCGAAGCATCGAAGTTCGACCTGGCCTACATCTCGCTCGACGGCAACATCGGCTGCCTGGTGAACGGCGCCGGCCTGGCCATGGCCACCATGGACACCATCAAGCTGTTCGGCGGCGAGCCGGCCAACTTCCTGGACGTGGGCGGCGGTGCGACGGCTGAGAAAGTTACCGAAGCATTCAAGATCATGCTGAAGAACCCAGGCCTCAAAGCCATCCTGGTGAACATCTTCGGCGGCATCATGCGTTGCGACGTCATCGCCGAAGGCGTGATCACCGCATCGAAGGCCGTCTCGCTGCAAGTACCGCTGGTCGTGCGCATGAAGGGCACCAACGAAGACCTGGGCAAGAAGATGCTGGCCGACTCCGGTCTGCCGATCATCGCTGCCGATACGATGGAAGATGCAGCCAAGGCCGTGGTCGCCGCTGCAGCTGGTAACGCCTAATTCGAAGGAATAAACAAATGTCGATCCTGATCAACAAAGATACTAAAGTCATCACCCAGGGTATCACCGGCAAGACCGGTCAGTTCCATACCCGCATGTGCCGCGACTACGCGAACGGCAAGGCTGCCTTCGTTGCTGGCGTGAACCCAAAGAAAGCCGGCGAAGATTTCGAAGGCATTCCGATTTTCGCCAACGTGTCGGAAGCGAAAGCCGCCACCGGCGCCACCGTGTCGGTCATCTACGTGCCGCCGGCAGGCGCCGCAGCTGCCATCTGGGAAGCCGTCGAAGCCGACCTCGACCTGGCCATCTGCATCACCGAAGGCATTCCAGTGCGCGACATGATGGCCCTGAAGGACCGCATGGCCAAGGCCGGCTCGAAGACCCTGCTGCTGGGCCCGAACTGCCCAGGCCTGATCACCCCGGACGAAATCAAGATCGGCATCATGCCAGGTCACATCCACCGCAAGGGCCGCATCGGCGTCGTCTCGCGTTCGGGCACCCTGACCTATGAAGCAGTCGGCCAGCTGACCGCACTGGGCCTGGGCCAATCGTCGGCAGTCGGCATCGGCGGCGACCCGATCAACGGCCTGAAGCACATCGACATCATGAAGATGTTCAACGACGATCCTGATACCGACGCGGTCATCATGATCGGCGAAATCGGCGGTCCGGACGAAGCCAATGCCGCGCATTGGGTCAAGGACAACATGAAGAAACCAGTCGTCGGCTTCATCGCCGGTGTCACCGCTCCTCCGGGCAAGCGCATGGGCCACGCCGGCGCGCTGATCTCGGGCGGCGCCGATACCGCGCAAGCCAAGCTGGACATCATGGAAGAGTGCGGCATCAAAGCCACCAAGAACCCATCGGAAATGGCACGTCTGCTGAAAGCCATGCTGTAATACCGGACAGTTCTTGTCACGATAAGGGAGCCTGCGGGCTCCCTTTTTTATTTGGACAACAGTTGGGCTGGCATGGAGGCGACAAATTTTGCGCGTTCGATCATTGCCTGACAGAAATTGCGCATCGACTGACAAAATTTGTCATGCCAGAAGCGGGCTCTGCCGTAATTTGTCAGTTTTGTTTCAGAGAAACTAATGATTTTGTGGGGAAATGGCCTGGCACGGCGCTTGCAATAGGTAGAACGTGGCACCAAGCAAAGCATCACCAACCGAATTCACTTACCCCTCTGGAGATTCACCATGAAACAAATCAAAATCGTCAAGAAAGCACAAGCCGGCTTCACCCTGATCGAACTGATGATCGTTGTTGCCATCATCGGCATCCTGGCTGCTGTCGCTATCCCTGCATACCAGGACTACATCGCCAAGTCGAAAGCTTCCGCTGCCTACGCCGATATTTCGGGCGGCAAGACTGGCTACGAAATGGCTGTTGTTGAAGGTAAAATTACCAGCGACGAAGATTTCACCACGGCTTCGGGCCTGCAAGAACAAACCGGTAATTGCACCATCGCCGTTGTTGCACCTACCGCTGGCGCTGCAAGCGATGTGATCACCTGCACCATCAAGAACGCAGGTCGTCTGGCAGCTGCTGCCGGCACTGATCCGACCATCGCCCTGAACCGCTCGGCTGAAGGCGTCTATACCTGCAAAACCACTGGTTTCGCAAACACCGACAAGTTCCTGCCAACCGGCTGCTCGCAGGGTGCTGCTGGCGGTGCCGGTGCCGGTGCAGGCGAAGGCGCAGAAGGCGGCTAATCGCAGTGAGTCAGACTGGGCCGGTCAACCAGACGGCCCAGCAACAAAAAAGACCGCTTCGGCGGTCTTTTTGCTTTGTCGTGCTGGAATATCGAAGAAGCGAGGTCTGCTTCAGACGATCTTCTGCCGATCCGCCAGCAAGGCCTCGTAAGTCATGTTCTGCAACAGCGTGTAATGCACCGGATCGAGCGCGGTGAATTGCAGTCCGTAGGTGTACACCTCGCCATCTCCCGCCTGCACCACGTTCACATTGCGGATCGCCGTCTTGGTAGCAACGCGTACTTCCTGGTTGTCCGGCGGCGCCTTCAGCGCAAACGCCAGCATGAGCGCTTCCTCGTCCTGCGGCAGGCGGCTCTTCGATTCGATCAGCGCGCCGCTGACCGACAGATTCACGATGGTGCAGTCCTGCTGCCCGTCGTGCCCCTCGCCACCTATCCGCGCCGGCAAGTCCACCTTGACCCGCATCGCCGTGCGCAGGCTGGTGCCCTGTACGGATCGTGGAAAAGAGACGTGCACATAGAACAGCGGCCGCATGAAGATGCGCTCGACGGTGCAGGCGAACGAACACACCTTGATGCCCGAGAACACACGGATCGTCAGGCGCTCGCCTTCGGCCAGCGCGATCGGCGCGCCATTCTCCATCGGGATCTTGAGGATGATGTACTCGTCCTTCAGGTAACCGATCAGGCAAGAGAAATGCTGGACCGGCTTGATGCGGCGATGCGTGATGAATTGCAGGCGTGTGCCGACCTGCAGGTTCATGGTCTCGAAATCGATATCCTCGGGTTTCAGCTCGTGCGCTTGGCCGACATGCATGATGGGTATCCGGATAGCTGACCGCCTGGCCAGCAAGGACCGGTATGATACCAGTGCTTACAGGAATGAAAAATCGTCTATTGTCACAATAGCCAAAAAAAAGCCCGCTAGGTCAGCGGGCTTTGCGGTCGAAGGGACGATGTCAGCGCTTCAAGTAATGGTCGAGCCAGTCGATCACGGTGTGGTGCCAGAGCACCGAGTTGGCCGGCTTCAGCACCCAGTGGTTCTCGTCCGGGAACATCAGGAACTTGCTCTCGATGCCTTTGCGCTGCAGCGCCGTGAAGGTCGACAGGCCCTGCGCGGTCGGGATGCGGAAGTCGAGGTCGCCCTGGACCACCAGCATCGGCGTCTTCCACTTGTTCACGTGGTGCACCGGGTTGAAGCGCTCATGGTTTTCCGGAACGGCGAAGTAGGGGCCGCCGCTTTCCCAGTCGGTGAACCATTGTTCCTCGGTCGAATAGGCCATGCCGCGCGTGTCGAACACGCCGTCGTGGTTGACGATGCACTTGAAGCCGTCCGGCCAGTTGCCCTCGATCCAGTTCATCATGTAGCCGCCGTAGGAGGCGCCGAGTGCGCAGCTGCGCTCGCGGTCCAGCCACGGGAATTTTTCGACAGCGGCAGCCAGACCCTTTTGCAGGTCTTCGAGCGGCTTGCCGCCCCAGTCGCCGCTGATGGCGTCGGTGAACTTCTGGCCATAGCCGGTTGAGCCGTGGAAGTCGATGAACACGGCGGCATAGCCGGCGCCGGCGTAGATCTGCGGATTCCAGCGGTAGCTCCAGGCATTGCCGAAGCTGCCCTGCGGGCCGCCGTGGACCAGGAAGGCGACCGGGTACTTTGCGCCCGGCGTGGCATTCCACGGTTTCATCACATAGCCATGGACCGTGTCGCCGCCCGCGCCCTTGAACGAGAACTGCTCGAACTCGCCGAAGCGCACGTCGGCCAGCTTGTCGGTGTTGTTCGTGGTCAGCTGCTGCGGCTTGCCGCCAGCCAGTTTCACAGAATACAGCTGGGCCGGCGAATCCAGGGTGGCCAGCGAGTAGGCGACGGTATTGCCGCGTACGTCGAAACCGCCGATCGAACCCTTGTCGGTCAGTGGCGTGATCTTGCCGCTGGCAAGCTCGATGCGGAACAGGCGGTGCTGGCCGATGTCTTCGGCATCCACTACCACCGACTTGCCATCGACGCTCCACTGCAGGCCGCCCGCCGAGCGGTCCCAGTCGGCGGCCAGCTTGCGCTTGGCGCCGGTGGCCACGTCCATCAGCATGATCTGGTAGCGGTCGGCCTCGAAGCCGGGGCGCGCCATCGCCAGGTAGGCCATGGTGCGGCCGTCCGGCGAGAACACGGCCTTGGTGTCCCAGGCCGGATTCTCGGCGGTCAGGTTGCGCGGTGCGGCGCCGCCGGCGGCCGGCACGCTGTACAGGTCGAAGTTGGTCGACCAGGCTTCGCTCTTGCCGGCGATGCGCGCCGAGAACACGACGGTCTTGCCGTCCGGGCTGAAGCGGTATTCCTCGCGGTCGCCGAAGGGTTTCGAGGGCACGTCGCCGTCCAGCGAGCCCGACAGGCTGACCGGTGCGCCGCTCGCCACGCCCTTGCCATCGAGCGCAGCCGAGAACAGCACGGCATTGCGGCCATCGTTCCAGGTATCCCAGTGGCGCACGAACAGGCGGTCGTAGACCTTGCCGCTGGCCTTGTTCTTGGCTTGTTCCTTCAGGCGCGTCTCCGTGCAGGCCAGGTCCGGGCAGTCGCGGAACACGGCCATGCCCAGGGCGATACGGTTGCCGCTTGGCGAGACGCGGAAGTTGTCGACGTCCAGCGGCAGGTTCGTTACCTGCACCGGCGCGCCACCGGCGGCCGGCTGGCGCCATACCTGCGAACTGCCCGATCGGCTTGAGAGGAAGTAGACGGCGTCGCCCTTCGGCGACCATTCCGGATCGGTGCTGCTGCTCGCGTCGCTGACGAAGACCGCCGGCGCCGGCTTGGCGCCGCGCAGATCGACCATCCACAATTTGGTATGGCCGCGGTTCTTGTCCATGTCCGTGCTGCGCACGGTGTAGACGGCGCGGCTGGCGTCCGGCGACAGCACCGGGGCGCCGACGCGTTCCAGGGTCACCAGGTCTTCCACGGTCAGGCCGCGCGGCGCGGCAACGGCGCTGGAGGCGGCCACGGCCGCACCCAGCATCAGCAAGCGTAATGTCATTCGATCCTCTTCAAACGTGTCTCGGTGTTGTTGTGTTTCGCGCGCATGGTTGTGCCGCGGGCAAACCAGCAATTTAACACGTTGCAGAATTGACCGGGATGGAGGCTGGCTGGGGGTACGCGCCTGCGCGGTTCAGGGCGCCACGCTGAGCGATACGGCAACCAGCGTGTGCCGCGCATAGGTCAGGCGGGCGATGCCGTTGACGCCTGGGTCCTTGTCGCGGTACTCGACGATGCGTGCGCCGTCCTCGTGCAGGTGGTAGGGCGCCGTCCAGTCGATGTGCAGCCCGCGCTTGTCGGCATAGGCGCGCAGTTGCGCAGCCGCCTCCTTGGCGTCGTGCAGGCCGCCTGCGCGCGCGTAGCGCATGATGGATATTTCGGGCGGCAAGCCCGTTCTTTCGAAACGCGACCCGTCGGGCCAGGAAAACGCCAGCCAGCTTTGCGCCGCCTGGTCTGCCGCACCTTCCGCCACGCCGGCCTTGCCCCTGCATACCGAGGGAGCGCCCTTGCGTGCGGCCAGGTAGCGATAGAAGGTGTCGCCGGAACGGATGTCCGCGGCCAGGGCAGCCAGCGCGGCCGGGGAGCCGCCGGCCGGGCGGCAGGGCAGGGCGCCGCTTGCCGCCGCGGAAAAGGAAGCGGCGGCAAGGGCGAGGCCCAGGCCCAGGCCCCATCGTGCGTAGCAGGTCTTGTTCACGGGTTTCCTAGCTGGATCTCCATATGATAGACATTATTTTCTTCCAAGAGCCGCGACCGGGCCGCCGCGATTGCCCTGAACAAGGTCCTGCCATTCGCGCTGAAGTTCGACAACGGCACATCGACCACGCTGATGGTGGCCGGGTCGGCGCAGTGTTTCGAGACGTTCGAAGGACCCTGCGCCAGGATGGCGTTCGTCATGGCCGCCTGGATCGTTGCCGCGTTTGCGCTGGCCTGCGCCAGGGTCATGCCTTGCGTCTGGCTCTCGAATACGCCGATCACGGCATCGCCGGGAGGGGCATAGATGGCCGCGTGTGGTGGCGGTGACAGTGGGGACCGGACATCGAGACCCGAGCCGCCGGAATCAAGGTGTTTAAAGCGACGGGCTCGCTCCAGTGCAGCGGCGGCGGTCTCTCGCTCAGCGCCCTGCAAGCGCAACTAACAGCGGCCAACGTCCAGGTCCGCTCTGCCGAGTGCGGGACAGATGGCCAGCCTGTGCCGGCAGTATGCGGTGTCCCGGACGGCAAGATCGGAATCTTCGCGCTTCCGATCGGTGAGGAGGCTACAGCTGCCGCAGCCGGCTTCAAGCCCCTGAGCACCCTGCCGGGTGCAAAAGCGGCTCCTTGCTCATGAAGGGATGTCGGGCTGGCCGAACGACGACTATACAGCCGCCGTCCAATCGCCCGATTTCCCGCCGTGCTTTTCCAGCACCCGCACATTCGTCATGACCATGCCGCGGTCGGCCGCCTTGCACATGTCGTAGATCGTCAGCAAGCCAACCTGCACCGCAGTCAGCGCTTCCATCTCGACCCCGGTCTTGCCATGTAATTCCACTTGCGCGCGGCAGTGGACACTGCTGGAGTATTAGGAAAACTTTGTTCTTGTCCCACATGTTGGGACAAAATTGGGACAGAAACCTTCCTGTCGCAGCCAGTGTACAGATATCACTGCGTTGGCTCAAGATATCAAAAAATAACTTTCGGTCGTCTTTTTATTGCTGACCGTGCTATAGTTGAGTTGCTCTACGTATAGACGTAGAGGGAACGCACATGATGTCAACTGCAGCCCGCGCAGACACCTGACTGGCAAACCAGACTGACACCGCCATCGTGACGAGGAACAGCATCATCGCCTCCTTGGTAACATGGTAATACATTTCTAACATACGTGGCTCGTGTCCGCTTAGCGGATGAAATGGTAGTAAGACTGCTGGCCTAATCCGGAGGGGCGACAAATTGATCGCCACCATCAAAGCCCCTCCGGTTTGCTACACATCAGATAACCTATGGGCACTTCCAAACGAAGTTGGTATCGCCGACGGGGATATCCGCATTTTGATCACCCAATAAGCTACGGTGATGCAAAGCGCATTGTTAAAGATCCCAATCAAGTTGCTCGACACAGTTTTTATCCGTTCGTTGAGTTTTCCCTCCAAACGTTTAAACTCAAAAAAGATCCGGTTACATCAAAATTAAAACGTGTGGGTAAAACACGGCCCATCGCGTACGCTTCTCACGTAGATAGTCACATCTACTCTTACTACTCATTAAAGCTCGCTAAGCAGTACGAGAAGACAATTTCGCATTATGGGTTAGGCGAAGCTGTGCTCGCATTTCGGGCTTTAGGTAAGAATAATATAGAATTTGCCGCAAATGCTTTTGATGTCATACGGGGGCATGGAGACTGCTACGTCCTTGCATTTGATATCTCTGGATTCTTCGATAATCTCGACCACCAGATCCTAAAGCAGATGTGGGCGCGGGTCCTGAATGTTCCGTCTCTTCCAGTCGACCATTATTCCGTATATAAGTCGCTTGCGAATTTTGCAAAAGTAGAGTTGAGCGCGCTTTACAAGCTTTTTGGCTATTCTCTCAACAATAAAAACACTGTACCAAAAAGGCTGTGTTCGGCTAAAGAGTTTAGAGATGTGGTTCGTTCAGCAAATAACTTAGTAACCGTCAACGGGAGTAAGAAAGGTATTCCTCAAGGGTCTCCGCTGAGTGCACTCTTATCCAACATTTACATGCTGGAGTTTGACATTGCTCTTAATGAGTTTGTCAAGTCGCGGGGAGGCCACTACTTTCGCTATTGCGATGATATTTTGGTAATACTTCCGCCAGAAGCTGGCGAAGCTGAGGAGAATTTTGTGTTGTCTGAAATCTCTAAGCTTAAGCTAAATGTTAATCCCGACAAGACAGACCGGGTACGCTTTTCCTGTTCAGCAAGTGGTGAAATACTGGGATCAAAAGCTCTCCAATACCTTGGCTTTCTCTTCGATGGGAAAAAGGTTTTTCTGCGGTCTGCTTCATTGGCTCGCTATCTGCAAAAAATGCGACGTGGAGTGCGTGTGGCAAAAGCGACAATGGAAAAGCGCAATGAAGCTAGGCACGCGCGAGGTGATGCAACTACAACGCTCTTCAAAAAGACGCTTTATAAACGCTATAGCCACATTGGAAGAAGAAATTTCTTAACTTACGGATATAGTGCAGCCCAGACCATGAAATCCGAAGCAATCCGTAGGCAACTTCGCGTATTATGGGGAAGGCTACAAGATGAGATTAATGCGTCGTAGTTTAATAAATGTTGATGGCATCTTAAACAACGCATAGCTCCCATGATGCGCGTTGGCATAGATAGAACTTAGTGGAAAAATTGTGGCGCAGCAGAACCGAATTTCATATGCATGGTGGTTGAACGGTTGGGACTTCGAAGCGCGGGATGTCGCTACCCTAACGGAAAACGGTGAAGCAATTCCGCCAGAGGATTACGCACTCGAAATGAAGGGCAGCATTTTCTGTCCGGGTTGTTTCACACCGCTTTTTCGATCTCCTGCTGAGGGAGCCCATTTCGCTAATAGAAGAGTTGCTCGTTATAATCATTATGCCTCATTCGCCCACATAGAATGCGGGCTGCGATCCCCTAAAGCTGAGGCGCTAAAATTCGCAACTGAGGAACTAGCTCAACAGGCAATCGAGAACGGTAAGCTTACTGTCGTTCATGAGTTTCGATCGGCTGCGCCTGAGGCAGAGGGGAATTTGGGGGCGGCGGGAGGTATAGCTTTTCACGAAGATGTTGATGGCCCCGTGTCGGCCTACCCAGTCTCAAGATATAAAGGCGAAAGTTTTGCTCTCCCTACTAAAATTTCATCAGTTGCGAGCATATGCCGACGCTTCGATAGAAATTTATTTAAATACTATGTCTTTCCGGGCCGTGCTAATGCATTAATGCTGTCAGCCGAGCTAACTGACATCAGAACGGTAGTTCAACCGGATGAGACTCCTCGACTGTACTTCGCAGAAATCGTGCGCACTGAAAAGATGGGAAAGTCTGACCAAAATTTACGGATGACCTATTTTGCGTGCCATGCAAATGTGCACGATTTTTGCATGAAGGCAACAATTGCTGAGCAGAGCGAAAAAGGCATCGATGAAAATGTGGTTCGGCGGTTTATCCTTATCTGGGGAGTGGTGACAGAAAGCGGCATCGGACTCTGTATTAATCGCCCTAAGTGGGGAGAGTACGCATTGCTTCCAGCGCAGTATGAGCGGCTTTTGCCGAGGTAAAGAGCCGCGAGCTCGAATGGCTTTCTTAGTAGGACAGGACAGAAGTGCTGAAAGGCCGTACGGCTGCCCAAAATATCTATGGCACTCTCCCGCACAGCTCAGCCGTTCGCCGCGAGGCGAGGCTGTGGAAGGCTTAGCCGAACGTTTTGAGTAGGCGCGAAATAGTGGACTTGTGCCACGAAGCCCCGTTCAGGGTGGCGATGTTCCGGGCGGTAAGTTCTTCGGCTACTTGGTCAAGAGTCATGCCCTGCGAGCGCAATTGCAGGATGGTCGGCAGAACCCTAGCGGTGAACTCAGCAGCACGGGCGGCGTTAGCGGCGTGGCCTTTGGCTTGGGCGTCTGCGAGGTTGGTACGGTTGCCCAGCACGACGCCTTGTGCCTTCTTTGCAGCCAAAGCGGCTTTGGTACGTGCACCAATCATCTTGCGTTCTTTTTCGCCCAGTGCCGCGTACAGGTGCAACACGAATGGGTCAACGTCGGCTCCCAGTTCGGAGACGATGAACGGCACGCCCTTTGCCATGAGCCCGGAGATAAAGGCAACGTCGCGTGACAGGCGATCCAGCTTGGCGACGATAACAGGGCAGCGAAGCTTCTTAGCCTTGGCAAGAGCGGAGCGGAGGCCGGTACGATCTTCAATGCCCAGTTTGCCGCTTGCTACTTCCGACACTACTTCTACCAGTTCGAAGCCTTCGGCAGCAGCAAACGCCCGGATTGCTGCTTCCTGTGCGGCCAAGCCCAACCCCGACTTGCCTTGCTCCGAAGTCGAGACACGTACAAGGGCGATTGCTGGCTTTGTGGTGGAGGTCATGGCATTTTCCTTCGGTATCGGACTGCGTTGCAATCATTATACGGACGTATAGAGATCGCAACAAGGCTAATTTCGAAAGCGCCGGGTGTAACTTTCTCGACTGGACAACCCGTTAACCTACGAACGGCGGCTATCTCTGCTCCAAGTCGAGAGCCTGACCAGTATCACGGGTACAGATGGGGATGTGCAGCTTTAAAATCGGCAACGTACTGCTTTGTCGATTTACTTTGTAAGGCTTCGTTTTTTGGCCTGAGTCGATTTGCAATCCAATCGAAGATCAAAGGGTTCTGGCTACGATTATGGTAGATGCCTTCTTGAATCGCCTGCGAGCGCAACAGCAAAGCGTTTGCATCGTATCCGGGACGTAAGGCCTGGTTCCACGATTCCTCAACTGCCGCCTTCATCGACTCTAGGCGCGAAATCGCGTCACGATTATCAAGCACCAGCTTAGGAGGGCGGTCTCAAGAACCAATTGCAACACCGGGGTTAATGGATC
>NZ_JAULSI010000049.1 GCF_030711405.1 Massilia brevitalea | reverse complement strand
CTGCTGGGCTTGACGGCCGGCATGCGCGTAACCGAGATCGCGCAGTTCGCCGCAGCTTGGGCACTGTCGTAGAGGGATACTTTTCATGAGGTGACCAGTGTCGTAGGAAAGGCAGTCAGCGTATCAGCAGAATTTCAAAATTGCAACAAACGCTAGGTTGGGCGAAGACGCATCGTAAGAGGGTGTAGACAAAATCAATATCGTAGTTGTGGCATGCTAACCCGATGTGGAAGGAGCATGCCATGGCAACGAGAGATCCACTCGACGGCACTGAGCCGTCAAGCAACGCTGGCGGCAGGCCGGCAGCGTTGAAGCCTGAGCATATCGCAGTCTTGCACGATATCGTGGCGGAGCGCGCCCAGGCCAGCTTGCAGGAAATCGCCGACGAGCTATACCACCGCTGTAGGTTACGCGTGTGCGATGCAACGATTCGTCGTGCGTTGCGTGCGCAAGGCATCGTACGGCTCAAGCCAGTACGCCGGGCGCGCGCGGACAGAGCCGAGGGCGCCAAGCGATATGGCTACACGGCAGCTCACCGACGTGAGGACATATCGCCGTACAGCACCAACCTGACAGACGCCGAATGGGAGCTGGTCGCTGATTTGTTCGAGCGAGTGCCGGGCCAACGAGGGACGCCTGTGCATTACAGCCGCCGCGATCTCGTGAATGCGTGTTCTTACGTGCTGCGCACGGGGTGCGCCTGGCGCCTGTTACCCGAGACGTTCCCACCTTGGCAGGCGGTCTACAAGGCATTTTCGCGCTGGGTTGGTGCAGGCGTGTTCGAGCAAATGCAGGACCGGCTGCGTGGACAATGGCGCGCACGTATGGGGCGGGCGAGCACGCCAAGCGCGGCGGTGATCGATGCACAGTCCACTCGCGGCTCGCCGCAGGGTGGCGAAAGCGGATTCGATGCAGGCAAGAAGGTCAAGGGGCGAAAGCGCAATCTCGTCGTTGATACGATGGGGCTGCTCATCGCAGTCACGGTAACCGCCGCGAGCGTGCAGGACAGGGATGCTGCCGCAGCCGTGGTTGCACAAGCGTGCGCCAAGAGCCCTCGGCTTGAAAAGCTCTATACCGACGGCGCTTACGGCGGAAGATGCGCTCATGATATCGAGCAGGCGCATCATATTCGTGTCGAAGTCGTTCGTCATCCGGGTAACAGCACGATCGGACGCTGCATGATCCCAAGACGGCACCTGAGCCAGCTGCGGTTGTGAATGCAGGGTTCATGGTCCTGCCCATGCGCTGGGTCGTCGAACGAACCCATGCGTGGACTGAACGCTGGCGCCGCACGGTCATGCATCACGACCGCAAACTCGCTGTCTCGGCCGCTTGGGTTTGGCTGGCCGAGGCACGGATGCTACTCAACAGGCTTACTTATCAGAGTTGATTTCGTCTACACCCTGTAAGAGCGCCTAACAAAACCGCCATGGCTGCGGTGCAGCGCCTCGCCGTACAGGCGTACTTCTTCGTCGCTGCGCCTTGGCCTGACGGTTTTGTTAGGCGCTCAAGTACATCGGTTGCATCGGCCGATTTCCCATCAAACATCACGCTGAAATCGCCCTCTCCAGTAGTCGAGTCTGCTATGGCCAATGTCCGCTTTGGGTCGTAAGTAGACGTGCAACTGCTCCGTTATAAGTCCAGTTCACCGCTGCTTGCAGCTCACGGTAGCACAGCATTACCAGTTGTAAATTACGCGACCTCGGGCATTGAATACCACGCGAGGTGCTCCAGCAGAATCCAGCTCACTTGACGCAGGGTGGACGTAGAGGTAAGTAAAATCTTGGGCTTCTATACGCTTTTCGATGACGCGTACAAAGGCTGAAACTGCCTTATGCAGTTTGAGGTACTTCTCAAACTGGGAGTCATCAAGCTGAACGATGAACCCGATGTAAGCGCAGCCTTCTAACAAGGGTTCTAACGATGCCTGCTCTGCCAGCGATTGACATGTGCGTGTGGCATGAGAAAGGGTTGTATAGAACATGGCATACATGGCTTCGCTCCAAGTAGGCATGATGCAAAATCGTAGCTCTGAGCAGCAAGCCTGGAAGCTATCATTTCTGATAGGTGTTGTTGGTTAGCCCAGACCAAACACATGCGCCATCGAAGCGCGCGCAAACTGCTGGTAACTTGGCAGCGTGCGTGTCGATGGCCATAAGTACTGATGATCAGGAAATTTTTGGACAGGAAGTAAGTAAATTTGGGCCACCTCTTCATTGGCTTGGTTCATTCGCACCCATAAGATGAAGTCGACCGCAGGCGCATGCCGCACCGTCACTTTCCAGCAAGGGTGACTACGTTCGTAGCGACACCTTGTGCATAGCAGACGCACAGTGACCCCGTTAACGCGATACGTACGCGTCGTTACCTTCTCAATCTGAGCGTTTGCACGACGAGCGCAGCGCTCGAGTTCAATCACCATATCCTTACTCACGCAACGAAGCCTGTATCGCGTGATCGTTGCACGGGAGAGCGACGGGCCTGAGACGCCGGCGGCTTCATATGCGGCCACCAAGCCTCGAAAGCGTAACGCATAGGACTTGGCCGACGGCAGATCGCTCTTGTCGATAAGATCAGCAGAGACCTTGCCATTCTCAACAAGGATTTCGCGTAGTCCATCAAGCATTTCGTCATCGGGGTTTTGTCGCGTTGATGACGTGGCTGCCAGGTCGGGTAGACTGTGACGCCCACAGAATTAACGATTGACATGCTCAGCTTCAAAGGAATGCGTTTCCCAATCGATGTCATCCTGGTCTGCATCCGTTGGTACGCGGCCTACCCGCTGAGTTACCGCCACATTGAGGAGATCATGGAAGAGCGAGGCGTGTCGGTTGACCACTCTACGATCAATCGTTGGGCCGTCCGTTTCCTGCCGCTGATTGAGAAGCTGTCACACAAGCACAAGCGCCAGGTCGGCACCAGCTGGCGAATGGACGAGACGTACATCAAGGTCAAGGGCATCTGGAAGTATCTCTACCGTGCCGTCGACAAGGAAGGCAAAACCGTCGACTTCCTTCTGACGGCACACCGCGACATGGCAGCCGCCAAGCGATTCTTCGAGAAGACCATGCCTGGGAACGGCACGCCCGACAAGATCGCGATGGACAAAAGCGGCGCCAACAAGGCTGCGATTGACGAGATCAATGGCGGTATGACGGTCTCAATTACCGTACGCCAGGTCAAATACCTCAACAACATCGTCGAACAGGACCACCGCGCGATCAAACGCGTGACCAGGCCGATGTTGGGCTTCAAGTCGTTTCGCGCAGCCAGCAATGTGCTTGCTGGCATTGAGCTCATGCACATGATCCGCAAGAACCAGTTTGCGATCGATGGCGCTGCCACTATGTCAGCTGCCGACCAATTCTATGCGCTGGCGGGACTGGTTCGTCCAGCATAAGCCGCGGCCATGTTTGGCCTGGAAAAATGCGCTTCGCGCTCAACAATGCGACAGAACCGGGAATCGCATGGATCAGATCGACGTGCCGGGTCGGGCCGGGTTGGAGGGCGCGCTGGATAGTGTCAGTGTTCCATTGACGCCGCTGGCCAAGCACATACTGCGCCATTAAGGCTGAATGCTCGACACGGATGCCGGCCGACCGCGGGTAATGTAGCGTCGCCGTTAACACATTCTCATGCGCAAAAAATCGGAGCAGAACAGGGGTCTCCTCGCTCCCCCCGAGCTGACTTATAAGCAGCTTATGATCAATTGAGTGGACCCGAGCTCTGCGCCCTGAACGCTAGGCTCCAAGTTCATAAGCAGCTTATATTTGGTCGTCACACAACTCTTGCAAGCGGCAATGTGCATGGCGGCCTTCGGTGCCGCGTCAGGAGCGATAGCCCTGATGGGCACGTGCCATGGCAGAGGTCAACGTGTTTAAGGAGGCGTACAACGCCACTTATAAGCAGCTTATATGCGAGGCCACCGGGACAAGGAAATTGCGCATTTTTGGTATCGGCCGCCGTGGACGCCCATGTTTTCGGAGGCGTCTATCACGCTAGGGCCTGAGCCCGGCGGAGGACTAAGAAATTTCGGCCCCGGGCCAGCGTAAAGCGCCTATATAAGCAGCTTATAAACGAGCCGGCGCGCAGGCTTCTGAGCCGGCAGTACGCTCGAACTGGGCTGTATAAGCTGCTTATATTCCTCTTGTTGCTCGAGTTTACTTTGCGTGCTAACCGCGAGTGCACCACGCACGACCATTCGGTAGTCTTATCAGCGCACGCCCACTTACTCTTCACCGTATTCGAAATCAGTGACCGAGGAGGCCGTCGGACAGGAATGGTTGCGGTTGGGGCAACTGTTCCGCCAGCTTGCAGCGGGCCGGAAGCGGCCTGGGCAGAAGCGAGGCGTTCGCTTGATCCGGTAGCAAGCCGATACGTTACGGACGTCATCGAGAATGCGTTAGCGCGTCGACACGAGTTCGCATTTGCGCTTATGTGATTGTCCAGTCTGCGCAACTATCCTGGCATTTGAACCGGCAAGGTTTGACGACCAGTTTTGGAAAAGCTGTGCAACCGAGCGTTTGCCAATGATGCTGCGGTCCCGCCCGTGCGCAATGAGTGACCGCACTCCAGCCGAACAACTCGCTTGCAACTCATCCTATCGGCAACACTCATTTTCGACTGACATCGAATAGGACGCCTTACCATCCTCGTCACATAGCACCTCTTAATCGTGACACCATCGTCTGACCAGTCCAGGTCGCTCGATGTGAAGCCAAGTTGTCTGTAGAGGAACTGTTGCCTACGCTCCTCTGCCGCATATCGACCGCCACAAGCGTTGCCTCCTACGCTTACAAAAGCGAAACCGTTTTCTAAGCGGCTTGTACCGCCGTAACGCCTTGAATACATTGCAAATGAGAAAAAACTGGTTGCGCGAAAATAAGGCAAATTATCCTAAGTGCATGTTGACCCTTTGGATCGCATACTGGCGTCAACTTTCTCCAGTCGCACGCGTCGGCGCCAATGAAACCCGGCTTTTCGCGAGCGACACACTAGAACATACAATGCCGTGCACGTTCGTTCTAAAGTACGTGCAGATGCTGGGGAGACTGGCAAAACCCCATACCGATCACCTTCACTCCGGCCGGACAAACCCCGTAACCGTTGGCGTCGAAAGCGACGAAGGATATGGACACGGTGACCATATGGAAGCCGAGTAGGGACGAGTAGCAGGCCCGTGCACAAAGCGATAGCGTCTTCCCGGTCCTTCAAGGAAAGCAGTTGCGCTTGGCCAGTCTGATTAGGCTGTTGGCCCACCATGGGCGGCTCGCGATCGTCACCCTACAGTGGCGCGGTCCCCGGACGCACTCACCTTTCCAGCAGGTCTCGTCCTGAAGCAATGCGAGAAGAACGGCTTCATTAAGATAACGCGTTACTGATCGAAGACCGCCAGCAGTTTTGCTCTACGGACGGATCGTGTGAGCTGCTGCTGAGTATCAATCGACGCGCACGCTACCGAATCCACCACAACCTCACGAACACGTGCGCCTACATCGGACCTGAACACGGTTAGTGCCGGTAGCAGTCCAGAAATGACGAGCTATCTGTGGGCTGGTGACGTATTGCAGGCCAGGGCGATACCTGAGGTTCCGCCTATGATCATCGGGACCGCCCAAGGCAGCGCCTTCGTTTCCTTTGCAGTTGATGATCATCGGCCGCAGGTAAATATCATATCGATATCCCCGCAGAGTCTCACCTTGGCATTGTCTTGTCCCTGCTTGATCTCACCTTTCATGACTTAATTGTCTAGTTCAGTATCGCGGTTCGGCGCTGACGGCGTATTTTCTGCTTGGTTGGATAGCTTTGGACCGAACGAACATGGATCGTACGACACCAAACATCGCTATGTCAGCCGCGACAATCGCAGTGTCCCTGACCGGGCTCACCTTTCAGCTTAGGGCCGGCGACGACGGTTGCTTTGGCCGCGCCGATGATGTGTTGGACATTTCCTCCCGAGTGACCGGCCGCAACCGGCTTGGCCCTGTCGTCTCCGTAAGCGCAGCCTCAATAGTGATGCGACGTTCGTAGGTTAGTGCGCTTATGTGGTGTTGGGCCGATTTCGCCATCGCTCCACGTAGAAGCTCACCTTTCGACTCGACCACTTGCTGCACGCGCCCGTTTTTTCAGTTCGCCTGATGAGAATCTTGCCACGCTCGATGTGAGGCCCGCTACAGGCTTTGTGAGGGCATTGCTCAGCCAAATCGCAGGCCGATGTCTAATACGCACTCCCTGTGCGTTCTCACCTTTGACGGTGGAGAGTCCATAATTTCAAGGTCAATAGAGGGTCGTGTAGGAGAACTCGCACCTTGCTTAGTCGAACACACGCTGAACCTTGCCCGAGCAGGAGCACCTGCAGGGACGTGCGTCAAAGTGACACAAGAACAACGTGCCCAGGTGAGGCGACTGGATTCCCAGCGACGTGCTCGAGCACACAGGAGAATATTGTAAGCCTAGGCAACTGACCATTTCGGGACGTTGGGTGAGAGATCGCCAGCCCGATTCCAACGCGTCGACCTGATGCATCAGCGACTAAGGCATGACCACAGAACTCGATGCCATGTCGTGTTCTAGTTAAGAGAACGACAAAGGGCGCCGATGGCGCCCCGTATAAGCTGCTTATAACTGTTCCGTACAGCGCGCCTTCGCATGCTTGGGGACCGGCGGCGTGCTGGATTACCCAGACGTTTTGATCAGCTTTTCCTTCTTAGGTAACTCGAGCGTGCCAGCTAACTCCCGCAGTGCGGCCGTTGCACGTTGCAGGGCAAGCTCAACGTCCACCCCATCTTCGACCTGAATAACGATATCGCGGGATTTCACCTGGACACGGAAGGCCGACTCACCATTCTTATCATTGATCGTGCGCGGGGCTGCCGCCTTAGTTCGCACCCGTTTCGCTTCGAAAGGTTTCAGCAGCACGGCACGCAGTTCCGCTTGATCCATCTGGGGCTTGTCGATCAAGACCTCGGCCGCACGAACAATCGTTTCTTCGGCATTGGGATGTTTGACCAGTACGTCCTTGATCACGCGCGCTTTACGATACGTGACAAGCTCCGGATATTTCGCCATAAGCTCTAACAGGGGCGCAGGTAGGTCAAACAAACTCAAGCATTGCGACACGCGGGCTTGCGTACAACCGAATATGGTTGCCACCTCAGCCTGCGTGGAAGCGTAACCTTCCTTAAGGGTTGTCCTATATGCCAAGCCGCGTTCGTAGTCCGACAGCTTTACGTTGCTTTCGTTGTGGACCAGTGTCGCGAGACAGGCGTCGCGATCGGACAAGGTCGTCACGCGCGCCTCGAGCTCGGACCATCCAACCAGTCGTGCAGCCCTCACGCGACGGTGACCTGCGATCAGTTCGAACTTGCCGGTGGCGAGCGTGCGGACAGTAATCGGCTCGTCCTGTCCGCGTCCCTTCAAGGTCTCACCCAGCAGTTGCAACTCGGTCTCGTCATATTTTTTCCGCGGCTGATATGGCGAGTCGATGATCAGATGCAACGGAATGCGGCGTGTTGGCCACGTCACTTCCTCTGAGCTGGCCGCCATCGGCAACGTGTCCCGCAACGGCTGACGGTCCTGCTGCTGGTTGTCACTCAACAGGTCCGTGAGGGACTTTGATGGACCGCTCGGCAGATCATTCATGTGCATCGGCGCTGTGCCGCGCGTGCGTAGGCGCTCGGCCAAGGAAGCGTTGAAATCCGCTTCCGTTTGCTGGTGTTTCGTCACAGATTCTCCGTTTCTATCAATGACCAGCGTCGCTTAAGCAACGCGAAAGCCTTCTTTCTGAGGACCAAAGCTCAGCATCCCCATCCTCTCCACTAGCTCGCGGGTCGCCGCGCGCAGTTCGTCGGCAGGGGCGCTGGTAGGCCTCGATAATGCCAGTGGCAAGCCATCGTCTTCGTCGAGCACCTTCTTGAATTCCTCGCTCGAGCTGATTTGGTTGTCCATCCAGGCTTCCGGATATTTACTGGTAAGTGCAATGACCTGTGCGGCCACCCGCACCCGTTTCGCATCGAAGAAGTTACCAAGCACAGACAGTTGCGGGAACTTGCTGTAGGTGTTTTTCATCTCGCCGATCACATCGGCGAGATAAGACACCGACTTTGTGCTGTAGCGCTCCATCGATACGGGTGCTACAGCAAAGTCACTGGCCAGCAATGCCCCGCGTGTTGTCTGGTTTTTCGCCGGGGGTGCGTCGAACATCACGATATCGTACTGGGACAGATCAAGGCTCGGATTGCGGCCAGAGAGGCCTTCGTCTAGCCAGCGTGCAATCGCAAGCTCCGGCTTTTTGCCCATGATGGCGTCGACCGTAAACAACGCCTCGAGTCGATCAAGTGTGACCTCCGACGGAATCAGGTGCGGTCCATTTTCGCCATATGGCTTCTTGATGACGTCCGCGAGTGGCCGCACCATGCCGTTCTGCTGCCACTGTGGCAATAAATGGCCGAGGTGGTACTCGACGCAAGTCGACTGCGCGAGTCCAGCAGCCGACGCTTCCTCGGGCGTCAGTTCTGGATCGTAACCGAACGAGATCGTGAGGTTCGCCTGGAAGTCGAGGTCGACGACCAACACGCGCAATCCCATCAAAGCAAGAATACAGGCAATGTTTGAGCTGATTGTCGTCTTGCCAACGCCACCCTTAGGCGCATATACCGTCAAGATACGTTTGAGCTTTGGGGCCAAGTTGTATTTTCGAGCCCGATACGTTGCCAGATCGAACACGTTTTCTACTGTGAAAATACGTGTTTTCGGTCCGCTTCCGCCTTGGCGCTCAATCTGCAGGCCGGCCTCGTCAGCGTCGCGGCGCACCGAATCCACGCTGATGCCAAGCAGCTTCGCCACGCCTTGTACCTTGAATGTTTTACGTCCCAAGTTCGCCTCCCCAGTTTCGATGCCGTAATTTTCTCGCAATCAATCCTTCTATGCAAGGAAAAGATCTACATTTCAGGGAAAGTCCTTGCATCAACCAAGCACCTCTAAGCTGAAGGGTTGTCCTTGCAGCCATACGTAAGGGGATTTAGGGCTTTGTGGCAGCTTAAAGGTGAGACCGCACGGGGAGCAACTATCTGCGCAAGGATGTTTTCCATCGTTGAACACCTGCGGATTGGTCCTGGCTTGCTCTGTACGGAAAATGTGAGTTTCTACGGGGAGTTTGGTTGGTGCTGGGATCGGAAGATTTGGATTTGCTCCTCAGCGCTAGTCATCGTGCAAACGAGTGCAAGGTGAGATCGGACAGGGACTGTTCCGTCAACGGTTGAGGATACTGAGGAGAGCTTGTTAAGGTGCGCCTTACTCAGCGTTCCCCGTCAAAGGTGAGCCTCTACGGGGATAGCGACGCCTGGAATTTGTGCCGATGGCGGATGCCAGGAAGCAGGTAGCTCGGCAAGCTACGTTTTTGCCTGCAGTCGTAAAACGGGTACGTCGCTGGTCGTCTGGTTTCTCGAACCATACCTGCGAGCTAGTACGTACGTCGTCGTGGTCGTGGTCGTGACAGTAACCTTAAATCGACCTGGTTTGGTCGCGTATTGAGAGGTTTTATTTGAAAAAACAAAGTTAACCCCTGTTTACCTGTTTACGTCGCCGGAAACTCAGCATCCATGCGGCTTTCCACGATTTGAGGTGAGACTGCACAGTGACGTCGGTGAGCTTGTACGGGGACTTGGGTGAGACTGTCCGGGGATGTAACGATTGTTGGGTGAGATGCGGCAGGGATACAAGGTGAGCGGATTCAGGTACCGAAAACGTCATAAGTGAGCTTCCGCGGGGACGCTTGACGGCATGGGTGAGCCTGTGCAGGGAGCAGCAGTCTTCTGGTGAGCTTCCACAGGGACCTGTTACGGCCAGCTAGGTCACTGCCGGCCGTCTAGGCGAAAGTGGTCAGCGGAGAATTCGTTTGTTGTAGTTGTGACGTCTGTCCGTCTTGCAACCCGCATGACGGCGCGTATGTCGAAGATGGGTATGCACGCGAAGACCTCGACCATTGAGTGCAGGGATGGGTACTCACTGTTTGTGAGTTGGAATCGGCGACAGAGCAGCAACGACAGCGTCCTATAGCGTGTTTTGGTGTGCTTGTGGGCTCTCTTGCACAAACATCTACCCAAAGCGCTTGCAGGTCGAGGAATCAGGGCAGGTTGAACGCAAAAGTTGCTGCACAGTTCGTAAAAGGTGCCAATTACACAGCAAGACTCGCATCGTCCGTGAGCATACAAGCAGCCGTCATCAATCGACTCATCCGCGTAAGCGTCCGACGGCCCACATTTCGTAGCAGGGGGCAGCGAGTTGGTCGATCTGGTGGGGTGTGTTGCTGAAGCCAGGTTTCATGACGCTAACTCCGCTGGGTACCACGCGTATTGAGAGGTTCTATTTGAAAAACAAAGTTAATCCTTTTTGATCTGTTTACGTTGTCTGAAACCCAGCATCCATGCGGGTTGTAGCAGATTAAGGTGAGACTCCCCGGTCACTTCGGTGAGCTAGTACAGGGACGTGGGTGAGATCGCGCAGGGATCGGACGGCCGCCAGGTGAGGTCATCCGGGGACGCAAGGTGAGCGGATTCAGGTACGCAAAGGTTGAAAGGTGAGGACGACCAGGGACTACCCGACGTTAATGGTGAGCTTGGGCGGGGACTTGTCGTCCCTAAGGTGAGATCCTACGTGTACCTGGTTGGCCTAACATCGGATGGCGGACTCCTCCCGACGGGGCCTAGCGGGGGAAGTACAAAGTCGATGCCGATGTGGTTCGATAAGGTGAGCTTTTCCAGGGACACGCAGTGCCGCCAAAGTGCAAGGTGAGTGTGCGCGGGGACCCCGTTGCGTTCTCGTGCGGCGAATCGACGTGCAGGCAGGTGAGGGTCTACGGGGACTATAGTGCGACGTCGTTCACGAAGGTGAGACGATACAGGGACAATGCAGGAACTTACGGGGCAAAAGGACCCGTCGCTTTCTTGCTTATGTCGAGCATATAAAATGCAGCACGAAAAACTGTTCACCTCCCACTCACGCAGTCCGGTGAACCTAGCTGTCCGTCCGCAAAAGGTGAGGCTTAGCAGAGACTGTAATCGTCCGGTACCGCTAAAGGTGAGAGTCTCCAGGGATAGGGTCATCGGTGAAAGCGACACTTCACCCCACAAAGGTGAATCTGCTTGACTCACCTCTGACAGGTCATGCAATAATTCACCCTGGCAAGTGCGGCATGCGGCGCGGATAGGACAGAGGGAAACTCAGATGGCAGACAACAACAAGGAAACGGTCGCCATTGGCGGCGACCTCATTGACACCTCTGCCAAGCCCGTAGCACCACGGACTGACTTAGAGATCCGCAAGTCGAACGAGGCAATTGGATTGCGTGTCGTTTCTGGCCGTCTGACGCTTCTGAACCGTAAGGTCTTCAACGTCCTCATGTACCATGCCCAGCGGATTCGTAAGCTTGGGCAAGACGCGCCCATTGATACGCCAGCTGCCCAAAAATATTTTTGGGTACCGCTCTCTGTACTCGCTCGCAATGCGAGCTACGACAGCCGGGACATGCAGTTTCTGCGCGAGCAGATCGCAGAAATGCAAGATATCAAGCTCTTGCTGGAAACGGATCGCCAGTGGACGAGTGAGCGTTTAATTGCGTCTGTTACGTTTGTGAATCCAAAGGGACTGCACAGCCGAAGCGGCCAAGTGTGGGTTGGTTTTGCCTTTCCGCCGGAAGTACACGAAAGCGTCATGCAGCCGGAAACCTATACCCGGCTGAGCATTCACTACCAGGGGCTACTCAAGTCCGGGACGGCGCTGGCACTGTACGAGTTGTGTCGTCGCTACGCGACCAACCCATCGAAGCTGACGTCGACGTACAGCGTCGAGCACTGGTATGGGTTACTGACCGGGAACCCGATGCCGGAAAAGCCTGAAGACCTTCCCGAGTATAAATATTTCAAGCGGGATGTCCTCAAAAATGCGATCGCCGAGGTAAACCGCATAACGGATATTGAAGTGGAGCTGATCGAGCATAAGTTGGGGCGCCGCGTCCAGCAACTGCAGTTTCGTGTCGAGTTCAAGCCAGACACGCAGAACGAAACTCGTGCACCCTTCACCATTGACCTGAGCTTGCTCGAGAAGTTGATGGCCTTGGGCATGACCCAGCAGGAGGCCAGCAATGTCATCGGCGAGTATCCAGACGAGAAAATCACCCAGGCGCTAGCAGTCGTCGCGGCGCGCCTCAACTCGGCCAATGGTGCACCCGTCAACTCGAAAGTCGCGTATTTGCGCTGGGCGTTGAAGAGCGATGCCAAGCTGCCGGAAAAAAAGACCGAGCCGAAGTTGAAGAATGGCGCGGCGGTTGACGGCCCTACCTTGCTCGAGCGTTTTCTGGCTGCACGGGCCAAGCTTGCCCTTGATGTCTTCAGGGAAATGGATGCGGACCAGCGCGCCGCTACCTATGAACAGTTCAAGGCGCAAGCGACCGGTAAGATACCAGCGCTGGACAAAGCCCTCGAGCATGGCGTCACGCGCACCGCGCTTAGCCTGTGGTACGCAGATGCACTCTGGGGTGAGCCCACGGTCGAGAAGTTATCGCACTTTGCCGACAAGAACCAGGTGTTGATTTGACGGGCGATCGGCCCTGACAACCAGAGCGGGCCAGACATGCCGTACGTCGTTATCCACTCTGGCGTCACGCGCCGCCGTGTGTCACGGGTACTTTAGGAACGGACCGAACCGGGTAAAAACGCCTTACTGACGCCACCTGTGGGTCGATACGGCTTTGACGAGGTGCGCCGGACTCACGACAGTGTGAACGATGCGATCGAGTAAGGCTGGCGCTCCAGCGGCAGCGCCAGCACGCGCCGCGACCTATGCCGCTACACCGCTTATGGCCAAGATGCATGCGGTCGCCGGCTATCCGATTTCAGGCAGTGTTGCGTTCAATAGAGCGGAAGACGTACAGCAACTAGAGCTGCCCATCTCGACGGACCTAAAGCACCATCAACTACCTTTATGTCAGACCGGTTTCGAGAAACGGCTCCAGCGCTTATCGAACTCTGGTGCATGTCGCTGAACTCAGCGAAGGATTGTCGCGTGAGCGATTTGCAGGCCTCGCTCGGCCATCATCTTGGCCAGGTCGCGGTGCGACAGCTTATAGCGCAGGTACCAGCGCACACACAGAACGATGATTTCTTGCTCGAAGTGTCGACCTTTGAATAGGTCGCTCTGACCTGGACGGTTACGCATGCTAGGCAAAGTCAGTGATTCTAGTCCAGTGATAGGTTTACTGCAGAGCCCGGCGGTCTCCCTGAACCGTGCATTAGAAGGGCATTATGCAGGTTTGACCGAGTATGGTGCCGCCATCCCTACCATGCGGTCGACCATCGCCCGAATGTCCTCGATCCGCAAGTGGGGATCATTGCGCAGCAGCTGTTTGTATAGGAGCGATACGATCTGGAGCGAGTCGACCGCGAGAACTTGCACAGCAACAGCGGCCCGGCCACGCTGGATGAGGCGGAAGAAGTAGTGCGAGTCCTGGAACTCGATTTGCAAGGATTTGTCGTGCGCGCGGCCGTGGCCGTCAAAGCGCAGGGACCGGATCTTGTTCTCCAGCAGCGCCAGCACCTGGTACGCTTCTTGAACGGTCAACTGCACCACGATCTTGTTCGGCCAGTCGAACGCCTTGCGGGCGCCGCCGCCGGCCAGCGCCACCGCACCCTCGACGTTGATAGTATGCTTGCGCTCGGCCTGGGTCGTCGCCTCGGCAATGCAAAGCGCTGCGGCTGAGCCAAAAATCTTAAAGCTATAGTATGGAGGATCCGCCGCGGGTACCGGCGTCGGCGCAGCGGCCACCGGCAGCGCGGCCGCGCCAAGCTCGACCAGGTAGGACCGGGCGGCAGCGGCGCGGGCGGATCGGCTCTCGATCGCATCGATGGCATTGAAGAACCGGCGTTGCTCTCGGCATGCGAGGGCCACGAGCTGGTCGACTGGCAGCTGGCCACCGATGCGCTGCAGCGCAGCCCGGGTTTTCGCATCGAGCACGCGCACCGTCGCCTCGAGCTCGTCCCGCGCCTGGCGCTCGCCGGCGGCGAAGGCGATAAGCGCGGCTTCAAACCGTTTGCCTCCGCCTGATCCGGCTAGCTCGAGCAGCTGATCGCGCGAGAGCGCCGGTAGCGAGGCCTCGGCCAGGATGCTGGTAATTTCAGACAGCTTCATCGGACTTCTTTTTCCTCGGTTGCGCGGTTTCGTAGATTTCGGCCGACCTTTCCAGCACCAGGCCCAAATAACCCTTGAGGTCGCTTTTCGTGCGGCCATGCTTCAATTCTTGCGCGGCGAACGTGTTGCGCAAGGTGCGTCCGCCGCTCCGGTTGACGTCAATGCCGGCGCGGGCGAACGTCTCTTTGACCTGACGCCAGAGGGTCACCTTCGACATTGGCTTTCCTTGATCGTTGCCCGGGAAGACAAGATCGCCTTTCAATACGCGCTCGCCCTTGGCGTCGACGGCCAGCCGTTCGATGAGCCAACGGCGCAGCGCGTCGGCGCCATAGCCGTGCACAATAGTTTCGTGCTCGTAGCTGGTGTCGTGCTTGTCCTCTGGACTGATCTTTAATCGAATCGGGAGTTCGCTAAATGAGTCCTCCACTTCGTCGACGTGAAGGCCGATCGCTTCGGCCACCTTCAGGCCGCCGAACAGCATCGTCGCCTGTACGGCGTGGTCCCGGCGCCGCTTCCACGCTTTCGGCGCGCGGCCGGGCCGATTCGCACCAGGCGGATCGAGAGAGGGCAGGGCGGCAACGAACGCTTCGATCTGCTCGGTGGTCAGTGCTTCGGTGCCGGCGTTCTGTGCCAGGTACATGTTGTCGGTCGCCAGCTTGGTGGCTGACGTCGCCGGGTTCGGCGCCACCTGCAGGTAGTTGTAGCAGCGCTCCAGCAGGCGTAGGTATCGTTCGGTGATGCCGCTGTTTTGCTCACCGCTCCCGCGGAGTTGGCTGATAAAGCGCACCAGGTCTTGCTCTTCGACTTGGGAAAACGATCGATTCTGGCCAGCGAGCCAGGTCGCGAACTTGCGGAACATGAACCGGTAGACGGCAGCTGACTTGTCGGAGACCGGTTCGGTCGCGACCTTGCCAAGCCGGCGGCTCGTCTGGATGAAGTCGTCGGTTTTTATGAAGATATTGAAGGAGGCGATCGGGGCGTCGTCCCACTCTGTTGGGTCTGGCATGAGCACCTCGGTGTTCGAGCTGGAAGCAGTGGCGTGCTGGCCGGCGCCGAAGGCGCCATCGAGCACGATTTCTTTGGGGTGGAATCTCCCAAGCATACCATATATGAAACTAACGAACGGGCAAGTTGACTTAGACCCATAGGGATGCGAACGCTACGGACTTCGATCGAGGGCCAGGGGGATTCTCTGGATTCTCTTCGTTCTTTTCGTTCTTTTTGCTCTTTTAGCACTCGACGGCGGGCGGCTAGGCGAAGGGGGTGCTTGATCAGTCTGTGGCGTGTCTGGAGAGTCGTTTCTATTTTCCTTTCTGTTTGTTAGTTTCAATTATGGTTTTATTGAAGTCATCCGATCTTCGGGCTTTACTCCGGGGATACAACTGGTACTGATAAACGCTATCCCTGATGCAGCTTGCACCAGTCGAAATTGCATGCAAGTCAACATGAGGGAGATGACTGTCATGCCCAATCGATTCAAAAAATTGTGGGCAACACCACGCCACCTGTTGAGTGATGGTCAACGCAAGTTTTGACTGGCCAGGTTCTCGATGGACTGATGAAGTTTCTGGCGTTCTGCTTCCGGCATGGCGGAATAGATGAGGATCAGCTCTGCAAGTCGGTCATCTGGGCAGTAGAAGTACGCAGGCGACACATCCATAAGCCTGGCGAGGGTCTCAACGAACTGAAAAGGGGGTTCGTGGATCCCACTCTCATACCGGCTAATCCTCGCGCTACTGGAGGATTCCTCCAGGCCAGCCATGACACCAAGCTCGTCCTGAGCCAACTTGCGGCGTTGCCGGGCCTGACGTAGACGCTTGCCGAAGATGGTGTTCGAAGATGTGTTGCGTGGGGACATCCTACGATAATCGTAGGTTTCACTGGAAATTTCTCTACGAAAAACGTAGAATCGCTATGCGGCATGCAAGGGCCGCAGTGACCAAATGTTGGGCAGGAGCTTTCACATGTTAGATGTAGAGACGTTGAATTTCATTAAGCAGGAAATTGAAGCCTTGCTGAATCAGGGGAGTGAAGAGTCTGTTAGACGTGCCGAAGAGATGGCCCAGATGCTTGAAGCTCGCATTCAAGAGCAGCGCCAGATGGAATCGGATATCGTGCAGAGCAAGCTGCGGGCTCTCGTTGAAGCGCATCCCTGGATGGCCCCGAAGCTTTTACAACAGAACCTTAGCAAGATTGTGGGGGAAAATGCCAGTGCGAAGTCTAAGCGCAGGAAAGTAATTACGATAGCAACTCGTGTAACCGATGCGCTTTCACCGTATGTGGCATGCAGGATAGGCTGCAGCGATTGCTGTCACATGAACACAATGATCTACGAACACGAAGCGATTCGCTTGGCCGAGGTTACGGAACGCAAAATGGTTCGTCTGGCTTACCGACCTATTAACGAAGTTTTCGCTCACGGCGCAAAATTCAATGGTAAGCCGTGCCCTTTTCTACGAGAGGACAGGTGTTCCGTTTACGAGGACCGTCCTCTGGTGTGTCGAACGCATCACTCCTTGCTCGATAACCCAACGTCGTGCAACATGGAAATTCCTCCTGCTAAGCAGACCCGTCCGCCAATGTATGACCCCGACCTCCTTGAAAAGCCTTATATAGAACTGAATGTAAAACACAACCCAGCAGAGCCTTGGGGGAACATCGCTGAGTTCTTCCCGGACTAACGAAGACTCAAGCAAATATATCTCTCAATACAAATATGGCACCGCGATTACTTGGGCTCTATACCAAACTTAATGTGAAGCGTCATCGCAAACTAACACGAAATGAAATATGAGTAACTCCGACTCTGATGTGCACTGGCTTATGAAGCTTGCACAAGAAATCCGCGAAGGTAGTACACTGTCCGCTTCTGGAGAGCCGTCGATCGATCAGGATCTGGCACATCCAGCACTCTCAGTTCTAGGTGAACTTATTGACGGCTGTGGCTCCGAAATCGAACCGGCGTTTTTAGACGGTTACGCTTATGGACTCTGTCAAGCCGGGCTAATAGATGATGTTGTTTTGAGGGCAGTCAGGAGACACATTGGATTAGGTGAAGAGGATGATCTAACGCCAAGCCGAGAGCTCAAACACTAGGTAGCGTTACCTGGTGGGCCAGTTGGGGAAATAAGGCCGTGACAACGCTAAAGACTACCCGTCAAAAAAGCGATGAAGCTTGTGCTAATAGAGCACGATATGCGAATGGGTTCTATCGCTTCGGAAGTGCCGTTGCACGGTAGAAGGTGACGCCCTATCACTTTAATATCCGCTGTGCTCAACGTTGAAGGAGCAAATTTTCCCATCGACGCCTGCACGTCTGCATCTACTCGTAAGTGGCCAACTCACTGAGCTACCGGCATATCGACGAGCTCATTGAAGAGCAGGGCGTGCCGGTTGAGAATCCGACAATTAACTCTAGGCCATTTGTTCCTTCCACTCATTGAAACGCTTTTCCGCAAGTATAAGAACAAAGTCGGCACCAGAGGAGAAATGAACGAGACATATCTCAAGGTTAATGGCCTTTAAAAGTATTGTGACGGCCGTTGGCAAGGAAAGAAAGACCGTCGACTTCCCTCCGGTATGCTCTCGAGACACAGCAGCACTTATCGCGTTTCCGACAATACAATGCGCAACAATAGTGTTTCTGACAAGGCCGCATCAGAGAAGGGTGACGCTAACGAAGCCCAGCTGCGAGAGTGCGTGTGTTTTGTTTTGGGTTTGTCGGCGGATTAGCAGTGGGTTGTCAGGGGGAGCAGGAGGTTTGTCAGGGCGCGAAGGGGCAGGCAGAGATGTGAGGTGCCGTCAAATGATTCCTCGATGATTCCTCGGTGATTCCTCGATGATATCTTGACCTCACGGCCGTCTGCCATGGGATGAAAGCACGGTTCCCTCGCTAGTTAGACGTTGACGCAAGGCAACGGTTGTAGGATAATAGTTCGTCGCTATGCGGCATATTTGGACCCCATAATTTTTTCAGTTCCTCCAAGGAAGTGAAAAAATTTCTGAAACCGCTTTTGCGGGACATATCTGAAGCCGCCAGTGCGAGCTGGCGCTGTCTCAAGCCGTCAGTGCAAGCTGGCGCATTGCAATAGCCTCCCGTCTTTCGATAGAGCAGCCTCGTGGCTGTTTTTTTTGGTCTATCGCTCTGAAGCACGGTTCCATACAGAGTGTCGAGAAAACCTGATAACCATGCGGGTTTGCGGGCATTCCTGAATACAGCAATCCCACAGAACGGAATGTACATTGGCAAAACGACGCCTGGCGCGGTCGTTGCCGGACGCGTTCTTGCGAAGGCATGCCACGTCACTACAACAATACGGGGAAACAAGCGGACCTTCGGCACCGACCGGACACAGGATGCGCTGGGCCAGCTGGCCCGGGCTACTGCTGACCTCCGCGCACGTCTACGGGCGTGAAAATGAAATCACATCGGGCGCTAGCGCAGCCCCCAGGACCTGCCCATTTGGCGGGAAGCGCTACGCGAGAAACTGCGTCAATGTTCGGGCCCTGGCAGCGTCAAGTCAGGCGATCGGTGGTCGGAAGGCGCCGGCGTGTTGTCGAGAGCCATGAAGGCGGCAGCGCGAAATTATTCTACTTAAGTTAGGGCCCTTCACCCTGGCACAAAACCCCATTTGCATCACGTCATTCTCACGAAGATCAAACCTGACGAACCAGGGCGTTAATAAATTGAAAAAGGATTGGGTAATATATATGGGATACATGGGACTTTTCGCGATACTGAATATGATTCTTGCTGCTCACGCCCATAAGCGGGTGAATGGAAAGCAGGCAAGCGAACGTACGGCAGAGGCGGCGGGAGAGGCTTTGCGCGCCATCTTCGGGTTGTTGGTGGAATTAGGCTATCGGCTGGAAGATCCTAGAAATATTGGCGAGAAGCATATCAAGGCCCTTTGCGTCGAGTGGCACCGGCGGAACCGTGCGCCAAAAACAATCCAGGGCTACCTGTCGCATCTGCGTATTTTTTGCGGCTGGATCGGAAAAAAGGGACTGGTAAAAGACGCTTATTACTATTTGCCGGACGTGTTGAGAGAGGATCTGCACGTAACCACTGTTGCTAAGCGTAGTAAAAGCTGGGCGGAAGTCGGGATCGACGTTGGCGCCAAGGTGGCTGAAGCAATGGCATTAGATTGGAGGTTTGGGTTGATGATTATGGTCCAAGTTGCGTTCGGGCTACGCCTGATGGAAGTCCTGCAGATGCAGCCTTGGAAATGTGATAAGGGCGACAAGTTCGCTGCATATAAAACCAAAGGGGGCCGCCCACGTGACATCGATATCGACACGCCGGTTCAGCGCGCGGTCATGGATTTCGTCAAGTCGAGGATTGGAAAGAAAGAATATTTGGGCTGGTCAGTAAAAAAAGACGGCAGCGCCGGTTCGCTTGCATATTCGAGAGGCCACTACTACTATTTAATGGGGAAAATCGGCATTAATAAAGTGATGGCAGAGGTCACCGGCCACGGTCTGCGAGCGCAATTTGCGGAAAATGCGGCGTTGCTGAGAGATCTTATTCCCCCGACGCTGGGAGGGACGCCAGGACAGATGCCACGCGAGGATCTTGATCTCACTCGCCTGCAAGTGAGCGAGCTACTTGGGCATTCACGTAAATCGATTACCGGCGCCTATTACGGCAGCTTCGGCCGGGAAACGAAATTGGACAGCCCAGGGCGAGCCAAGGAAGTAATTGAGCGATGCCTGACGATGATCGGAGCGGATCGAATGCACCCGATCGCAAACGACCGCCTAACGCAGTGTGTGTGCCTCAACGCCGAGCTAATGGCGATTCACGTTTACGACGATCCTAGAAAGGTTCAGGTCCTGTGGGAACACCACAGCCGGCGGCATGGTGTGGAATGGATTCCTCCGTCGTCCGGCTCCAACCTGGCGGCGCTCGAGGCGGCGGCTATCTCTCTTCTCCGTGCTGCGGGTTGACTTGCGCTACGCGGAACCGCTCATATGGTGTTTTCTAGAAGCAACTATAAACCAGCGTTAGGAAAATAAATGAAGGATTTCTTCAATCACGTCATAAATATCGTAGTGGCCGGTATCAAGCTGTTCTTCTATCGATACATCGCCCTGGGCCGGCAATCCGTCGTGCCTCCAGGTTCATCAAGCATAAAGTAAAGGAGGTAATGAAATAATCGTTCGGCATGTTAGACAAATCGACCTCGCGCTGCTGCCGAAAGGCGTTCAGCGTGAGGTCGACCACGACGTCTTTCCAGCGATGAATACGCTAGTAATCGCTGGGCCGACAACGCAAGACCGCCGGGAGCGGCCGCGTCCGACATCCTGGTTTCGCGGCACCGACCTATTTCGTTTTCTGATGCTGCCTGCAACAAGTTTCGCCGTCCAGCGCCTCATGCTTGTAGCGGATAATTAGCCCATGCGATGCCGACCAGCTAATCAACAGGCACTTTGGTCGGTACAGTAGCTGCCTATCAGGGGGCTCTGGTGCAAAGTGCAGCTGGGCTAGAATGATGGCCTTTGCCCAGCATGCATAGTTACCTGAGCAAGAGCGACCTTTTCAAGGGCCGGCACTTCGAGCAAGAGATCATCGTTTTGTGGGTGCGCTGGTACTTGCGCTACATGCTCTCGTACCGGGACACGGCCGAGATGATGGCCGAGCGAGGCCTGTCGATCTCTCATACGACCATCCTTCGCTGGGTTCAGCGGTATGCATCGGAGTTCGACAAATGTTGGAGCCGCTTCGCGACGCCGGCAGGCACCTCTTGGCGAGTGGATGAGACCTACATAAGGATCCGCGGCAATTGGGCTTATCTCTATCGCGCTGTTGATACTTTAGGTAAGACCATCGACTTCCGGCTCAGCCCGCGGCGCAATGTGGCCTCAGCAAAGGCATTCTTTCGCCAAGCCGTACGTTCGCAGCGTCGGTCGCCCGATACCATTACGCTCGACGGTTACGCTGCCTCCCACCGGGCCGTCGGCGAACTTCAAGGACAGGGACGGCTTCCTCGCTTGACAAAGCTTCGCTCGTCGAAATATCTAAACAATCTTATAGAGCAAGACCATCGCAACGTAAAGTCCAGGCTGGGAACCATGCTTGGCATGAAAAGCTTCGCTTCCACTGCCATCACAATCCGTGGAGTCGAGCTCATGCATCGGATTCGCAAAGGACAGTTTGATTTACGTACTCTGGCGACTCAGGGGCAAACTACGTCTAAAATCTGGGCAGCTGTCCTGGCAGCGTGAAGTTCACTAACACATGAGCGGCTTCGTGCGTCCCTCATCCGTAGTTTGCACCAGAGCCCCATTTGGCACCCTGGACGGCAGCAGAAGAGACTTGCGGTGGAACGATGCTCAAGCAGCTCAAGCAGCTCGAGCAGCTAGATGAGGATTTGGCCAAGGTCAGGTTTGCGTACTCGGTCTTCGAGGTGTTGAAGACCAAGTGGAAGAAGGGCGAGACGGTACGCCAAGCGCTCGAGCGGATCATCGTCGAGGCGCTGTAAGTCTTAGATTTTGTCGATGCTGCGTTTCATAAGGATTCCTGTAAGGGGCATTCTGACCGAGCAGTTTTGCTAGGTCAGGCCTTGGCGCGTTCTTCGCGGAAAGCCCTGATCGCGAAAGTGAAGGGTTCTAAGAAGAGGGCTGAGTCCTTGCGGGCCACTTCTTTGAAGTGAATCCACAAGCTAGTGCCCGGCTCATAGCGAGGAAACGTAATCACCGTATTCCAAGTGAAGAAGCCTTTGATTGGCGCGATCGCCAGACGTCCAATGCGGGTCAGTCGAGAAGTTAGGGACATTTTTCCTCCAATGCACGTGACTATTCTGCCACCAAAACTGCATCGAGTCTTGAAGAATACTACTAGCCGAGCATTGACCAATCTTGAAAAGCTTAACTTTCCAGTGCCATAGGGCCAGCGATGATAATACGAGTTATCACTGAAGGACTTTGCAACGGTTCTGTCGCGTTAGCGGCTAGCTGCCCGAATGAGGTAGACTGCGGCGCCCCAACAGTTGCCGACCTGCCATGCTCAGCTTTAAAGGAATGCGCTTTCCCACCGATGTCATTCTGGTTTGCATCCGCTGGTACGCAGCTTATCCGCTGAGCTACCGGCACATCGAAGAAATGATGCGAGAACGTGGCGTGTCGGTTGACCATTCCACAATCAACCGCTGGGCCATCCACTTCCTGCCTGTGATCGAAAAGCTGTCACGCAAGCACAAACGCCCGGTGGGCACGAGCTGGCGAATGGACGAGACGTACATCAAGGTCAAGGGCGCCTGGAAGTATTGAATCGCCCCGGCTTTCGTGGAGGCCGGTTAGTGTGAGTCAGGCCGGGATTGCCTGACTGCTCAACTGCTTGTAATAGTTTGCCTCAGCTTCTGCCGGCGGTATATAGCCGAGCGGTTCCAGCAGACGGTGGTGGTTAAACCAGGAAACCCATTCCAGCGTGGCCAGTTCGACGGCCTCACGCGTCTTCCAGGGAGCGCGGCGGTGGATCAATTCAGCTTTGTAGAGTCCGTTGATGGTCTCGGCCAGGGCGTTATCGTAGCTGTCGCCCTTGCTGCCCACAGACGGTTCGATGCCGGCCTCTGCCAGGCGTTCGCTGTATTTGATCGACACATATTGCGAACCTCTATCACTATGATGGACCAGCTCGTTTCGTTCGGGATGACGCGCGTACAGCGCCTGCTCCAGCGCATCGAGCACGAAGTCGGTCCGCATCGAACTGCTGACGCGCCAGCCGACGATACGCCGAGCGAAGACGTCGATGACGAAGGCGACGTAGACGAAACCCTGCCAGGTCGAGACGTAGGTGAAATCGCTGACCCAAAGCTGGTTTGGCCGCTGCGCCTTGAATTGGCGATTGACCCGGTCGAGCGGGCACGGCGCCTGTGCATCGGGAACCGTCGTGCGCACGACCTTGCCGCGCATGACGCCACGCAGGCCAGCCTTGCGCATCAAGCGCTCGACCGTGCATCGGGCCACCTCGGTTCCTTCACGCTTCAATTGGCGCCAGACCTTGTCAGCCCCATAGACTTGCAGGTTTGCTTGCCAAACCCGCTCGATGTCGACGCTCAGCACATCGTCGCGCTGAACTCGAGCACAACGCAGCTCAGGATTACGCTGCTGCGCGGCGTAACGCCAGTAGCCCGACGGCGCGACCTGCATCACCCGGCAGATCGGCTCGACACCGTAAGCATGGCGGTACTGGTCGATGAACTTCCTCACGGCTTGAAGCGGCGGTCGAGCTCCGCCTGGGCGAAAAATGCACTCGCCAGACGCAGGATCTCGTTTGCCTTGCGCAGCTCGCGCACTTCTCGCTCAAGGGCCTTGATGCGCTCTTCTTCGGCAGTGGTTGGACCTGGACGCTGGCCCGTATCACGCTCCTGCTGGCGTACCCAGCGGCGCAGCGTTTCAGGCGTGCAGCCGATCTTGGCCGCAATCGACGTGATGGCGGCCCACTGCGACTCGTACTCACTGGCAGCCTCGCTGACCATGCGCACAGCGCGCTCGATGACTTCGGGGGAATACTTGGGTTGCTTCTTCATAGCTCCATTTTCTCAAAGAACGGAGCCTCTACAAAATCCGGGGCGATTCATTACCTTGGCCATATCTTAATCCTTCTTTTTTAGGTTACTTGTGAGTGAATCCACAAGCGATTCTACTATGCGTATGCCAATCAAACGTGTTCACGACCATTTCGAACGACGATGAAGCGCTACCGTTATGCGCTAGCGCTAGGTTTTTTAGACACGAGCGGTTGCTTGACCATTAATGACTGCAGTCCTATTACTTTTCCGAGGACCGCAGCCTTTATGCCGTGCTATGCTGAAAAAAGAGTCTGCACACGATTCCCTCTGAATTTGTCTTTAATCAATCCTATTCAGAGTTTTACTTGGCCCAAGCCACTTCGCTCCAGCCGGGGCAGATCCGTCACCTACTCCGCGTCACAGCAGCGACCAGCAGGCATCCGCAGCGAGACACCCTTGTCCTACTGCTGGGCCTAACGGCCGGCATGCGTGTAACCGAAATCGCACAGATCGAAGTGCACGACGTGATGTTTCCGTCAGGTGCGCTCCGCGAAGAAATCAGCCTGCGGGCCACGATCACCAAAGGATGCCGGCAGCGCTGCATCTACCTGAGTCACGCCAAAGCCATTGACGCACTCGATCAATACATAGCGTACCGTGTTGAAAGGCAGCTTCGCACTACCGACGAACCAAGTCGCTATCGAGGCCTCGAGCCAACGAGCAAGCTGATCCTGACGCACAAGGGTTACAAATTTCATCTCAACACAAAGCGCCGGGTGAACTGGGCCGGTGAGCCAGTCGGTTACCTAGCGTGCGACAGCTTGCAATCACACGTCACCAAGCTGTATAGGGACGCCGGCATACGCGGTGGGGCTTCGCACAGCGGCAGACGAACGATGGCGTCTAGGCTAGTCCAGCAAGGAGCTGCCGTGGAAACCGTCCAGCTGCTGCTCGGGCACACTGCGCTGGACCACGTGCGCCCATACCTTCAAGTGTCTCAGCAGCGACTGGAGCAGATGTTCGCAGAGGTCTTGTGAAAGCTTCAACATACCGTGCGCTCTTCACTTTCGGTTGTAGCGAAATCTGAAAAATCGTCAACTTCTCGTGGACCCGAACGGCCCTTAGCTATAAAATTTCCTTATTGAAACACGCTGCGGGCTACGCTCGGGAAATCTCCCAGCAGTACCTACGCCGCGCTCGACGCGGCTGTGGCATTGAGTGGCTAGGCAAGGTGCCGGTCGACGAAGAAAATCACAGGTAGAAATATGATCGCTGCAAGCAAAATCGTTGGGACTGTCGACAATCCAGATCAAGTCGAGCGCAGGGTCTCTGTCCCTGGACCAGTAATGATTTTAGGTGGCGCGGCGATAGGCACTTATATTGGCTTGAACATCGGTGGCGGGATGGGTGCTGCAGTCGGTGCTCTTGTAGGCGCCTTCGTCGGCGCTCTGGCAGCAGGAATGATTAAGGATTTTGAGGCTATCGTACATCCTAACGGTAAAGTTGAAGTCAGGTACAAAGTTCGGGGCTTTCGAACTTAAAAACTCGGAAAAAGATATGTCGAAGATTACCCAACGGGAGATGCGGCAAGGGATCGTTGTGGACGGCGGCATTAGGGAGACGCTGATTAATTCTGAAGTGCAATCCTCGCGCCATTAAAAATCAATAGGTTACGCGCGCTTGATGGCCGAAAAATCGAATTAATCAGTGCTTCCTTAGAGACGTCAGTTCAGTCACCTCCTGGTATCGCGCAGGCCATTTCAAATCGGAGGAAGCCGCACAAGGTGCATTCGAGTTGGCCTATCAGCAGGGCATGGACGGCATGGGCGAAAGTATCGCAGCCTGGATGGGAATGAACGAAGCCGAATTTGACGCATGGATGCGGCGCAAGGCTCTTCCATCGAAAAAGTAAGTCAGCAAGGAAAAGTTTACGAATGAAACGCTATGTCATACCACTCCTGATCCTCTCAGTCTTAGGGGTATGTGCAGGAGTCTTGCTCGAGCAGCTATATGGTGGTGTCGGACCCAGTCAGGGGCTGATGTTCCAACGCTCGGGTGCCATCATCATCATGCTAGGGACCGCTTACGGCATCCTTGACGCAGCTGCATTTGCGAAGGTGGGCGACTACCACACGCCCAGCGAGATAGAGAAGATCAACGCCGCCATGCGTGAAGGCAATCTCACCTTAATGGTCAACTACAAACTGGACATGCTCAGATTCGCACAAGACGCTAGGGGGAACTTGTTGAAATACGCAGCTTGGGTACTTGTGCTCGGAACTGCTATCTCGGGTTTCGGAGACCTTGCATACCGTGCCATTCTTAATTAAGCGGAAAAACCGTAAAGACCATCGCCTGGACCTTTCTCATCCTATCGATCTTCGTGTCTATAGTCAGCGGTTTTGTTTATATGAGGACCCGCCACACTCGGATTCATGGCTTCTCCGGCGCCGGTGCGAATTTTGCCCTGGCAGCTACTTTGGCGTTCATCATGTCAGCTGGGCCGGCGTTCTTGTTTGAATTACTGCGGTAAAAACGGAAAACCCATGAAAAATTTGGACCAAGAAATCGTTGAGCTGATCCAGAGCGAGATTAAACATTCGATGTACTACGTCGACTTTGCAGACGACGTCCCGAACGGGCTATAGAAGGATGGAGCCGGGAAGCTGCACTACGTTTCTGAAATGGGCTTGGATCATCTTAAGGCGTCCATCCGTATGGTTGAGCGCGATATCAAGCGGCTTGAGCAGTCGCACCTGCCTGAAGAGGTAATCGACGTGCTGGCCCCTAAAGCTGCAAGCGTATTGGGCCAGCTGAAGACCGAATTCAATAAAAAGACGCAACTCTAGAGCTGCCAGGGAAAAACGTGATGGTTACGCTGAGACGAAAACGGAGCCAGACTGGCGCCGATCGTTATCAGGTTTGGCCCGACGATCATCCAGCCTACCTTCCAGAGCCCCCATGGCGGCCGTCCGATGAGTTCTGTCGTGCAATACGAGGAGCTATGGTCACGGCGTTCTTACTCCTGGGCGGTGAAGACGAGGTTCAGTTCACGCAGGAGGAATGGGACGCGTATTTTGAAACCGCAAAGGGACTTGCCGCAGCCGACCCGAAGAACTATCCGGAATGGAGCTCCCACTAAACTCCTAGGAAAAGGATGAGAAACCATACTATTATCACAGCGCTGCTATTGATGGCCACCCTAGCGGGATGCAACCGTTCACCTGGGGCTCTTGAAGGAACCTGGAAGGCTGACGGCCTCGTGCCGATGACGATCACGTTCCGCCCTGGAGAAACCGAAACAATGGGAGTGATCGAAAAGGTCGACTACGCCACGAACGGAAACGTAGTCAAGGTGACCTACAAGGATGGGATGATGAAAGGCTCGGCTATCGCGTTCACAATCGTGAACCAAAACACAGCGAGCAATCCTATGTACACCCTGCGCCGCATTCGATAAGGGAAAACAGACATGTACTTAAAGTTGATCACGACTGTCGCATTATTTGTAGCAATCTTAGGCCACACGAGCTACCCACTTGCAGCAGGGGCAAAGGCGGGAATGACCGCGTTGTCGAGGAAGGTAGAGGCTATCGGCATGGGTTGGACAAGGACAGCGGTCATCAACACCTTAGGTCCGCCCTCGAGCGTTATCACGCCAGGCAAACTGAAGTCTAACGATATCGATCGGGGGCCGGAGATCGAATACGTTCTCACTTGGGATAATCCTGGCTGCTCACGGATCGAAATGTTTTTCAATGCCCAGAACCAGCTGACCGGGTCCGATGCAGGTCGCATGTGTGCTTACCCTATGAAGCCGCTTGCAGCTAGCTATTCGTGTTCGAAGCCGTCGAACGTTAAATACTGCCGCTAACGCGGGATCGAGCCACATCGAGGAAAAACATGGCGGACAATGCTGAGGACAGCACACAGAGGCTACAGATAGAGCTGGAGGACTTAGCCGCAGCGTTTGGATACACGGCAACGCAGTTTAAAAATGAGCTGGCGCTGTGGGGGTGGACTTTCATCATGGATGAAGCCACGCGCTTATCCCACGTAGATCGGTGGAACCGGAACAGTTCCCTCCCTGAGAAAGAGCGTATGCGAGAAGCCTTTGTCACATGGGAGAACCTACGTGACGCAACACAGCAGTTCATCCCGTCGAAGATCGACAACCCCATCCCAGTGAACCGGCATGAGGGATGGCTCTATGTACTGCATGACGGGAACGCAGAGCTTTGCAAGATCGGTTGTACGGCTTCCGGTGCCGGCAAACGCCAACGCTCACTGATTGGAGCTCATGGTGTTCCACTACGAAACGTTCTGAACGCCAAGGTCAGCGACCGGTTTACCGCTGAGAAATTATGCCATGCACATTTTCAGGACCGCCGACGCAACGGGGAATGGTTTGCGGTTCGGCCTGACGAAGTCGTAGCTTTCATAAGAGGCCGTGTCAGTTGGATCGAGATCGAAGAAGCACGGTGACCTTAAGCTCGGTTCTTATAGAACGGAAAACTGCCGTGAACGATGGATTGCCACCTGAGTATGCGCGTGGAGACCTGGTGAGCTATACCGGCGTCATGGGGGTCGTGGAGCGTCGCCGACACGATGGACGCACTGTGCCAGCAAATTGCGTTGTTCATTCAACGTGAGATCGCTCGATAACTGAGCACCGTATTTGAAAGCGTACAAATTGATTGAAGCGACACTCGCACATGACTTGGCGACCAGCATGTCGTATTACGACGCGTTGGGGCGACCTAGATCAGCTAAGCTCACAAAAGACGCGGGATCAAAGGTCAGGATAATATCGACTGACACAGCCATACCCGGCTACCATTCTGCTGTGGTCGAATTCGATGACGGCAAGCGCGTCGAGATTCGTTTGACCAAGCTTGCTAACGCACGCTACATCAAAAGTGGGCGCAAAAAAGATCGAACGAACTACAAAGAGCTAAATGCGGCAGAAAAGATCGAGCGGAAAATGGTACACGATATTAACGGCGTAAAAAATGTTTAGTCCAGCGTATTACTTTAGCGATCAACTAAGCTGCACTAACTGAACGGAAAAGACATGGGAGCAGCATACGTATTGGAGCTCGACGGCGCAGCTGACAAATCAAGATTATGTTTGTCAAACCTAGATTAGGTTAGTCAAATTGTAGATTATGTTAGTCAAACGCTTGGAGAGCTTAACGACCTCCCCATCCTGAGCACTGAAACACCTGACCGATGGCCCCCCATCGTTATCTGCGGGGATAATGATGGGCGCTGCGTCGCTTTCAACGCATGTCCAAACAAAGCCAGCAAGGTTGGTCAGCTTTTCGCGAGGGAAGTTCCTGCCCCCTTCCGGCGAGGAAAAACACCGCGACGTTACAAACCCCAGCTTGGCCAATCTTTGGGTACCAACGCCGGCGGATCCATCCACGGTTCTTCGACGAGCGCTTCCTGGAACCAGTCCTCAGCGAAATTGGCATGTTCCGTCACGATGAGCTGAAAGCCGGGTACGAGTACCCTGGTGTAGTTCAACAGCGTCTCGAAGAGTCGCTTTGCTGCAGCTAGGTCGACATCAACGGATCGCACTCGTTTGGCATCGCCCGCGACCGACTCATAGGCAGTCTGTGACGGAAAATATACCTGCGTCGGCTGGTCCAGCATGAGGAACCGAGGAATCGGCACGTTGTTCTGCCAGGCGTAGTGGTGCAGCGCAAGCAGAGCGGAGATGTGATACGCCAGCCAGTTCGCGCCGCCACCGGTACGAATCATGGGAACGGGGTTGCCGGGCCGCTGAACCATCAGCGTCAGATTGCGCATGTCCAGTCTGAACGGAAACTCCGAGAAGTAAGCTTTGAAGTCGCGTATAAGCGCACTCATCGTCGCCGAGATGTGCGTAATAACTGACTCCATCCGTGCGTCCGCGTCGTCGTCAGAACCGTTCTGTTGTGTGAGTTGATCCAGCTTCGCCTGCAGTCGTTCGACCTTGAGCTTGAGAGTGCTGATTGTGTTGCTGGGCGTTAGGCCTTCCAGATAGAAGCTGACGCGTCCTTGGATCTTGGCCGCCTGAGTGTTAGCGTCTTCTTGAGCGGCAGCCTTCTCTTCAGCGAGCACAGCAGCGTTGAGTTCGACCTCGACCTCGTAAATCTCTCCCTTAAGACGACTAGCCTTGTCGGTAAGTTCGGCCAAATGCTCATCTAGACGGGGACGCGCCCCACCAACTTTCTCAAGATCCTTGTCCAAGTTTGATAATTCCGTCAGCAAGGCTTGGGCGATTCCGTCCATGTGCGAGTCGGCTTCGCTCAGGAAAGGCCACTGCCAAGCGCCCTGAGAGGAACGCGGCAAGGCATAGATTGATTCCAGGCGTGAACGTTGCTCTTGCACTTCGGTCTGAAAGTCTGACGCTCCCTTGACGTACCGCTGCACGGCTGCGATTTGATCTTGAACTTGCCGTCGTTCTGCGCGCAGTCCCGAACGACGGGCCTGCAATTTGGCCATCTCGCTGTCGGCTAGAAGCGGAGTCTGGCTTGGTCGCCAGGTCAACACTTCCCGAAGTAAGGCAACCAGTTCGCTCTCAGCACCATTTTCGTTCCGCGCATTATTGCCAACGGAGTTGCTGAACGGGATGCCAGCTGCCCGTGCCTCGGCCATCAGCCCAAGGCCTCGGGTATCTAGAGCGTCTTCCGTCTCCTGAGCTACGCGTAGCTCCCTCTGTGCAATCTTCAAATCGCGTTGCGTTGCGCGTCGGTTAGCCTCCGCTTCCATGTCGCCCACATTAGAGATACGGAACAACACGGCGAAAGTATCGCGAATGGCCTGGGGAAGATGTTCTTCTGCCTGCCGGTAGAACAAAAGCTCTTTACTAGCAACTAGTCCCTGCTTTTGGAACAAGTAGAAAGTGGTGTGTTTTACATTGACTGAGTAGCCCGTGCGACTGCTTCGCTCCGGCACTGATGTCTTGGTTTCCGGAATACCCAGAAGGGACGATAGAACCTCGTGGACAAGCTCGTCGCCCCCGTTGTGTTTTAGTGCTTCAAAGTTGGGTGTTCGAATCTCTCTGCCGCGCAAGACCATGGCCAGCGAGCACTGGACCTTCCCTGGTTTGGGGTTAGGCTTGGCGACGAACACCTGTTCATGCGGAAATTGGAACGTCACCGCGAACCACGACACCCTCTCACGGATAAATCCCTCTGCGATCTTGCAATCGCTCTCGCCCATGCAGTATTCAACGATGTCCGATAGCGATGATTTACCTGTCGAAGCCAAGCCCGTAATGATATTTAATCCCTCAGGGTTCAAAGGAAGGTCGCGCCTACGGCCATCGTGGCTGTAGATGTGGATTGATGCAATTTTCATGGTCTGATCGATAGGCTGGTGTAGATCGTGACGCGGTCATTGATCTGGGCGAAGTCTCGCCCCAGTACCGTCGCTGCATTGCGACACATCTCGGCGTCGTCGGTGCTAAGTGCTTGAGAGGAGACTCTCCTAGGGATGAGGTGGATGCCCCCGTCGTCAGAAACCGTTATACAGCCTTTGCTGGCGAGTAAAGCGAAGGCTTCAGTAGTGTACTGAACGAGCGACCTAGCCCGTTCAGCAAAGTCGACTAGCAGGTCGGGCTGAAGCGCAACGATCCGCAATACCGAAACCCTCTTACTGCCGAGAATTTGGTCGCGTGTTGACTGATGCAGACACAGCGGCAGCACGAGGAGCGTCAGCGAGTAAGGCATCGGTTTTACGGCGACTCGCTCATACTCACGAATTGCTGCGGCAAGGATCAGTGCGCAGAACGCTGGGTTGAAGAGGTTTCGCTCTTCAAATGGGCGTGTGGACCAATCAATCATGCAGGCACCTCCAAGGTAACCTTCAGGCTCTCGAGATACTTAGGATGCCAATGAACTCGTGGATTAGGTCTCTCATCTGCCAAGATGTGGAAGCTCCCACGGCGTATGAAGTCCTCGGTGACTTGCTTACGAATCTGAAGGCCTTTCGAGTGGTTTTCTGCCCACTCATACAGCCGCCTACCGGCTTCTTGAAGCTGCTCTTCGTTGTCCGCTTCATTGATCTTGATCCATGCCTTGGCACGCTTCCACTCCTCAAGGAGACGGCGTTCAAACTTCTGCATCTCTCCTCCGACGAGCACATTCACCCTAGCCCAATGCGCACGCTGGGAAAACGCCCGGTAGAAGTCGAGAATGGCCAACTCGAGACTATCGGCCGGCATGCCGATAGCACGCAACTGCTGGACGAACTGGCGCGGATCCGTCAACGGGTCGATGTGCTCAGGCGGGTACTCATCATCAAAGGTAATGGGTAAGCGTTCATCGTAGTACTCGCTGTTGATGCTGGCGAACTTCGCCCACACCTCTGCACCTGTAATAGGATCTCGGTCGCCCTGAATAACCTCAATGGCTTGGTTCAGCCACCAGCCCTCTAAACGCTCCCGTACATCCACGCGAAACTTTCGGGCGACGGACCGCATGAGAGGCTCGAAATCTGAGTCCAGCTCCTTGATGCGCAAAGAGCTGTCAGCAATCACGATGCGTTCAAAGAAGTCGCGTTGCTCAATAGTAGACAACGTGGCGAGCGTAGCATTTACCTGAGCACTGAGATCAGCCTTAGAACCCTCGAGCTCAGCCATCAACTGCGCAGCAAAGTCTGTCGGCTTTGGTATAGAGCCTTCTTGGAAGTACTTAAGCATCGAGCCTGGACCGACGCGTGCGGTCGTCGCCATGCAATACGAATGCTCGCAAGCGAGTTTGCCGTCTCTAATGTAGCGATCGAGCCAGATTCGGACCGACTTCCAGAAGTCGGTCGATAGCGTTCCGACAGTTTCGCCGACCTGCTTGTGTTTCAGCGAGATAAGCGTCTTTCGGCCTTCGATGTCTCGAAGCTCGACATCGTCGTCTGCCTCGATAAGGAGCGATTGACCCTCGTCCTGCTTCATCAGATACGCGAGCGCGAAGCGAATCTGGTAGACGTAACCAAGCCCCTGCTCGCCAGCAGCGTATTTGTCAGTTTTCGTTGCCACGTGTCCTCCCTGTTTTTACCTAGGACCAGACCTAGAGTCATCAAAAGGCGGTCAGCTTATGCATTTCTTGCGGAACTGGGTAGGTGAATGTTACACGCTCAAGAAGACAAATAGTGCGGGATTGCAATAATAATTCTGTTAATGCCATACTCGGGAGGCAGCAACCGCCAAAAGCGGACATAACGCAAAAACGCAGGTTCTGGCGAGCAGACTATGAAAATCTACGGAGAGAATGGATGCTTCCGCCGACAAAGTGACGTTGGCATTACGGTTGTGGTGTAATGAGATAAGTTCCGACGACGCTTCTTACCTATGCCCATATTTGTCGCGATTAAAATCCATTACGACCCTCGAGATTCGCTAGCGCCCGAGCTGAAATACTCAGTGTTGCCTACTCGTCCCCAGTACGATGAGGTCCACGATCTATATCGCGACAAGCGCATCGGCGGCAACGGCTTCCACGAGTGCATCAATTATGCCGTAGGGCGATCAGAGACCGTGCAGTTTTATCTGCCGCCCACAAGCATCCCAGCGGAAAAATATGAGAACGACGAGTTCGTGTTTTTTTCATTTACATACAAGGGAGGCGGAGATATGGCCGCGCGATTGGTCGGCGTTCACGCTGGGGCGCGGTTGGTCGACAGAAATGGTCGGGCTCGCGGCGCAGGTTACGAGATCCCAGGAGTGGAACCCCTGATCTATCACGCCGAAGCGCCAGGGGACTTGGTGACTCTTATCAATCCGCCGCTACCGTACGACATTCGTGACGGGGTGTTCACGCCCGTGCTTACGAAATGGGGTTACGGACGCCGCTACATTTACAACAGCCATGCCACCAATATCGTGCGCGCGGCGATCGCACAGGCCGTTGACTCGCTAGCCAGTGCAAGCCTTTCACAGCAGCCAATTCTGAAGCAGCAGCTCGACGTTCTGCGACGGATCAGCGACCGTTACGGCTTGGGTGCCGAGGACGACGCGTCCACACCCACGACACACGACAAGCTCCCGGCCGGTCACTTGCCGGATGTGGAGATCGGCTATCGGGGTGAACGCTTCGTATATGAACGCGAACTAGCACACGTGACTTCGTTTGGATCCAAGCCCAGCGAGGTCCAGTGGATCTCCCAGCTTGCACCTACCTCGCCATTCGACATTCGTACTCTGCGACAGACACCTCAAGGTGTGCGAGAGCATTTTCTCGAAGTGAAGTCGAGCACAGTTGCGGAAGGCGATAATGTATATATCTCGTCGCAGCAGATAGCGTTCTTCGAGCAGCACCAAAGTTGCGCGACGTTCGCGCTCGTTAATTTTGGCTCGGATCACACTCCGTCACTACGCGAACTTTCGCTAAGTCAACTGCGCTCCGAATTCGATTTACAGCCGGTCAAGTACAAGCTTGCGCCCCGACCGATGTCGAAGGGGTAACTCATGCGCATGCATCCCACGCTCCGCCGTCTGGAACATGTGCGCCGGCCAAATGCTGACACCGAGTTCGAAACGATGTGCGCGGACGTCTGCAGCGAGTTGTACAGAAGTCCCAGCGCGGTGTGTAACGGTACCAGCGGGTACTTGCAGAACGGCCGCGATATCCTGCTGTATGACTGGTCGATGACAGAAGCGGATGCCGCTATACGGATCTGGGTCCAATGCAAGCATACAGCTGTCAACAAGATCAACCACGAGCGGGTATTGAAGGACATCCGCGATGCAGCCGCATTGGCGGGAAGCGATCAGTACTACCAGGACGCGAAGCTGTTCATCGTAGTGACGAGTGGATCCAACGACGCCGCGCTACGCGCGAAAATCGATGAGATGGCTGCCGATCCCGGTGAGGCAATCCCGTTCCGGGTCGACCTGCGGTGCTGGGATTGGGTGTGCGCACAGGTCTGTAACCACACATCTCTTTGGCAGCGCTACAACAGCGTCCAAGACATGAACCTCGAGGCTGGTCAGCGGATACAGGCCGAGTTGCTCTCTGGGGAACTGGAGAATGCAATACGAGATCGAAGGTTTTCCGACGCTCGTAAGGCGGTGCACCGCTGGCAACAGCCAGAGCTCTCGGCGCAGTACGAAACATCCGGGCTGCTGCCGCATGATGCGTGGCGGGCTTGCTATCAGCTGCGCGAGCAGCTGTTGACGCTGTACCGGTTAGCTGGCGACGCGCGGGCTGCGGCGGATCTGCTGCAATACGAAACCGATCTTCCTGAGCAGTCCGGTGCCGATAGCCTATTGGCCTATCTCCACGCGTGCCGCGTCGCTGACGAAATTAAACGGAACCCGAGCGGCTACCAAACGGTAATCCGATATGGTGCTTTCAGTAGTCGGATCACGTTTCTTTTTGAGCGGATATCGAATGCGAAAGGAACACCCGACGCACTCGGCTGCCTAGCTGTCAAGACCCGCCTGGTTATAGACGCGCTTTCTGAACAAT
>NZ_JAULSI010000048.1 GCF_030711405.1 Massilia brevitalea | reverse complement strand
GGGCGCGCCGCCCTTGCACATGCCGCCCGTGCGCACGAAGGCGGGCGCGGCGGCGCGCTAGACCCGGCCGGCGCCGCCGGGCACGAGGCCACGCAGGCGCCGCACGACCTGCTCGACCACACATTGTCGCAATTACAAAAGCTGGCCGATACGCGCCGCGGACGAGAAGCGCGCGCGCTGGCCGACAGCCTGCGCGAAACGATCCTGCGGCCCGGCGTGGCGCAAGCGCTGCGGCGGCGCGGGGTGGCCCTGATCAAGCAGGTCTACCTCGAGGATGGCGACAAGGATGCCCTGCTGGCGTTCACCGAAGACGAGGTGGCGTCGCTCGAAGGCGCCCTGATCGAAGCGGCCGGCGGGCGCTCGCTGGCCTTGCGTTAGCGATCCGGTATCGGCATTGCCGGATTGGCAACGGGCGGCGGGGCGTCGCCCGGGTGCAACGGCGGCCCTGCGGGCGCTCCCCCGGGGCCAGAATTTATGTAACGACGGTGCGCGATACGGCAGTTGCTTCAGGTAAAATCGCGTGATGCGAATCCTAATCAGTAACGACGACGGCTACCTCGCCCCCGGCATCAACGCCCTTGCCGACGCACTTGCGGCGGTGGCGGAGATCATCGTTGTCGCGCCCGACAGCAACCGCTCCGGTGCGTCCAACTCGCTTTCGCTCGACCGTCCGCTGTCCGTCACCAAGGCCGCGAATGGTTTCTATTTTGTCAATGGCACCCCGACCGACTGCGTGCACATCGCCCTGACCGGCATGCAGGAAGCGCCGCCCGACCTGGTCGTTTCCGGCATCAACAATGGCCAGAACATGGGCGACGACACCCTGTATTCGGGTACCGTCGCCGCCGCCACCGAGGCGTTTTTGTTCGGCATCCCGGCCATCGCGTTTTCCCAGGTGCATTCGGGGTGGGCCCACATCGATGCCGCCGCCCGCGCCGCGCGCGACGTGGTGCTGCGCCGCTTCGAGATGCTGCCGTCGCCGTTCCTGCTGAACGTGAATATCCCGAACCTGCCCTACGAGCAGCTCGGTGCGCTGACGCCGACCCGGCTCGGGCGCCGCCACCAGGCCGAGCCTGTGATCCGCTCGCAAGACCCGCGCGGGCGCGAAATCTTCTGGATCGGCGCGCCCGGCGCCTGCCGCGACGCCGGCGAGGGCACCGATTTCCACGCCACGGCGCAAGGCAAGATCTCGGTGACGCCGCTGCAGGTCGACCTCACCCACCGTCCGCAGCTGGAATTGCTGGCCAATGCCCTGGCGGACGAAGCGGGGAGTGGGCCCGGCGAGGGGCGGCCATGACAGACCGCTCCGGCGCCCCGGAAGGCAAACGCTTTCCCCTGCCGCTGTCCTCGGTGACCGGGGGCGCGCGCAAGCCGGGCGCGCCGGCGCCGGTGGCCACGCCCCAGACCGCCACCCAGAACGCCGCGCGCGCACTCGGCGGCGCGGCTCAGCCGCCAAAGGCGCCGCCGCCCGGCCCCAAGTCGCCCGGCTATGCGCCGCAGGCTGCGCCAAGCGCGCCCATGGTCCAGCGCTCGGACTTGATGGCCACCGAAGCGATCCGGCGCGCCATGGTGGCGCGGGTCGCCGCCCAGGGCGTGAAGGATGGCGCCGTGCTGGCGGCCATGGAGGCTGTGCCGCGCCACCTGTTCATCGAGCCGGCGCTGTCGAGCCAGGCCTATATCGACGCCTCGCTGCCGATCGGGCACCATCAAACTATTTCCCAGCCTTATATCGTTGCGCGTATGATCGAGGTTATGCGCGCCGGCAAGCCCGGTTCCGACGCCGCACTCGGCCGCGTGCTCGAGATCGGCACCGGCTGCGGCTACCAGGCCGCGGTGCTGGCGCGGGTGGCAAAGGAAGTGTATTCGATCGAGCGCATCAAGCCGCTGCACGAGCTGGCCAAGGCCAACCTGCGGCCGCTGCGCATATCCAATCTCCGTTTGCACTACGGGGATGGTATGCTTGGGCTCGCGCAGGTCGCACCCTTCGACGGGATCATCCTGGCGGCGGCCGGCCTGGAAGTGCCGCGCGCGCTGCTCGAGCAGCTTGCCATCGGCGCACGCCTGGTGGCCCCGGTCGGGGGCCAGGTCCAGCGCCTCGAGCGGATCACCCGTACCGGCAAGTCCGAATGGACCAGCGAGACGCTGGAATCGTGCCATTTCGTCCCCTTGCGCCCCGGCACCGTTTGAGCGCTGCCAGTCTGTAATAGGTATTAGAAAAGAATGAAACAACGTCCACGTACTCGTCACCCTGTATTCCTGCTGACCCTGATGCTCGGCCTGTTGGCCGGCTGCAATACCGCTACCCGCCGCGCGCCCGTCGTCGAGCGCCCTGTGTCCCAGCCTCACAGCCGGCCGGCGCCGGCGCCGCGCGCCGAAGAACCGCGCCAGGATGCGCGCGGCTTCTATACCGTGCGCCGCGGCGACACCCTGCTGCGCATCGCCCTCGACAATGGCCAGAGCTACCGCGACCTGGTTGCCTGGAACAACCTGGCCGATCCGGACGACATCAAGGTCGGCCAGGTGCTGCGCGTGAACCCGCCCGGCAGCGAGCGCGTGGCCGGCAACGGCACCGTGACCCAGCCGGTGCCGATGCCGCCGGAAAGCCGTCCGCAGGCGCCGCGCAAGACGACGCCGCGCGCCGACAAGAAACCGTACAGCGAAGACAACGTGGCCGAAGCCCAGCGCGGCGACAAGGCCGAAAATGTCGTGAACGCCGGCGCCGGTGCAACTGCCGTCGCGGTGACCGGTTCGCGCGTCGGCGCTACCGTGACTGCGACGGACGACGAGAAGCTGAGCTGGATGTGGCCGTCGGACGGCCGCATCATCGCCACTTTCGACGAAGGCCGGAGCAAGGGCATCGACATCGCCGGCCGCGCCGGACAGCACGTGATGGCTGCCGGCGCCGGCAAAGTAATGTACGCTGGCAGTGGCATCCGGGGTTATGGTAACCTCGTCATCGTCAAACACAGCAACAGCTTGCTATCGGCCTACGCCCACAACCGCGCCATCGTCGTCAAGGAAGGCGACAACGTGGCCAAGGGCCAGGTGATCGCCGAAATGGGCGATTCCGATGCCGACACCGTCAAGCTGCACTTCGAGATTCGCCAGCAGGGCAAACCGGTCGACCCGTCGAGGTTCCTGCCCAGCCGCTAGAGAGGGCCAATGACGCAGCCGCCGCACTCCCGCGATCAAGACGCATCGGACGATCTACCTGACGAGATGGAGGGCGACGGCGCGTCTTCCGCGGGCGGCTCCTGCAGGTATCCCGAGGACATGCCGGAAGAGGTGGCCGATGGAGCCGACGGCGCCCCGGCGCTGCCCGGCCCCAGCGCCGAGCCCGACAGCGTCGACGAGCTGAAGACGGTGCTGGCCGCCGAGCTTTCCACCGACACCACCCAGCATTACCTGAACCAGATCGGCACGCGCCCGCTGCTGACGGCCGCGCAGGAAGTGCACTTTGCGACCCTGGCCAAGGCCGGCGACTTCCGCGCGCGCCAGACCATGATCGAGCATAACCTGCGGCTGGTGGTCTCGATCGCTAAGCACTACATCAACCGCGGCGTGGTGCTGCTCGACCTGATCGAGGAGGGCAACATCGGCCTGATGCGCGCCATCGACAAGTTCGAGCCCGAGCGCGGTTTCCGTTTCTCCACCTACGCCACCTGGTGGATCCGCCAGAGCATCGAGCGCGCCATCATGAACCAGGCGCGCACCGTGCGCCTGCCGGTGCACATGGTGCGCGAACTGAACGCCGTGCTGCGCGCCAAGTACCACCTGGAGGTCCAGCACCACGACGGCAAGGACGCCAGCATCGAGGACATCGCCAGCCTGCTCGGGCGCCAGCCTGAAGAAGTGCAGGACATCCTGGCCTTGTCCGAGCACGCCGCCTCGCTCGACGCGCCGCTCGACAACGACCCGGGGTCGAGTTTGATGGACATGCTGCCGGGCGAGAACGACGACAGCCCGGATGCGCGCGCCGAGCAGCACGAAATGACCCTGCTGGTGCGCGACTGGCTGACGCGCCTGCCCGAGAAGCAGCGGGTGGTGGTGATGCGCCGGTTCGGACTGGACAACGACGATCCGGCCACGCTGGAGACCCTGGCGGAAGAGATGGGCGTGACGCGGGAAAGGGTGCGGCAGATCCAGCAGGAGGCGCTGGTGAAGCTGAAGCGGGCGATGGCGGCACGTGGCGTCGTGCGCGATTCCTTGTTATGATGCGGCGGTTTTGCGCCGTGTTCAGCGATATCCATTTTCTCGGCCGCAGGCCTGAATTCGCGATACCGGTTTGCCGTTTGATCCGCCAACAATAATCAGCATTCCGCGTGGGCACGGAGTGCCCACCTTACGTCCTTTCCAATGCAAGAAATTTTTATCGATATCAAATCGCTGGACGCGGATGCGCGCGGCGTCGGTCACCTCGAGAACGAGGACGGAACCCAGGGCAAGGTGATCTTCGTCGAGGATGCGCTGCCGGGCGAGCGCGTCAGCTATGAAGTCAAGCGCAAGAAAAAGAACTGGGAAGCGGGCCGCATGGTCACGCTGAAGAAGGCGTCGTCGATGCGGGTCGAACCGCGCTGCGAGCATTTCGGGGTCTGCGGCGGCTGCTCGATGCAGCACCTGGAGCCATCCGCACAGGTCGCGATCAAGCAGCGCACCCTGGAAGACAACCTCTGGCACCTGTCGAAGGTGAAAGCCGAGAACATCATGCGCCCGATGTACGGCCCGACCTGGGGCTACCGCTTCCGCGCGCGCCTGTCGGTGCGCCACGTCGAGAAGAAGGGCACGGTGCTGGTCGGCTTCCACGAGCGTGCCTCGTCGTTCGTGGCCGACATCCGCTACTGCCACATCCTGCCGCCGCACCTGGGCGGCATGCTGATGCCGCTGCGCGAGCTGATCGGCTCGCTGTCGATCTACCACAGCGTGCCGCAGATCGAAGTGGCCGTCGGCGAGGAAAACACGGCGCTGGTGCTGCGCATCATGGCGCCGCTCAGCGCCAAGGACGAGGAGCTGGTCAAGGCCTTTGCCGACGAGTGGGGCATCCAGTGGTGGCTGCAGCCGAAGGGCCCGGATACCGTGTATCCGTTCTACCCGCTCGACCGCGAGCTGTACTACACGCTGCCGGAATTCGGCGTGCGCATGCCGTTCAAGCCGACCGACTTCACCCAGGTGAACCACCAGATCAACCGCGCCCTGGTGCACAAGGCCTTGACCTTGCTGGACGTGCAGCCGCAGGACCGCGTGGCCGATTTGTTCTGCGGCCTCGGCAACTTCACGCTGCCGCTGGCGACCCAGGCGCGCGAAGTGGTCGGCATCGAAGGCAGCACCCTGCTGACCACGCGCGCGCTGGAAAACGCGAAAGCGAATGGCCTGGATGCGAAGACCACCTTCTATACCCGCAACCTGTTCGACGTTACCACCCACGACCTGATGGAGCTCGGAAAATTCGACCGCATGCTGATCGACCCGCCGCGCGACGGCGCGATCGCCCTGGCGACGGCGCTGGCCGAGCTGCGCGAAAGCGGCAAGGCGGCCTGGCTGCCGAAGCGCATCGTGTACGTGTCGTGCAGCCCGTCGACGCTGGCGCGCGACGCCGGCATCCTGGTGCACCGCGCCGGCTATGTGATGCAAAAGGCGGGCGTGGTCAACATGTTCCCGCATACCTCGCACGTCGAGTCGATTGGCGTGTTCGAGTTGGCGTAAGCGAAGTCCGTAGGGTGGACGGGTAGGGTGGGCGCTCCGTGCCCACGCGTGACGCTTGCATGACGCTAGCTTTACGCGTGGGCACAGGAGCGCCCACCCTACGTCTCATCGGCTACGGATTTCTTGCGCGCTGCCCGAGTAAGGCAAACAACTGCTCCGGATCGGCCGGCTTGAGCAGGTAGGCGTCGAAGGCCGATGCGCCAGCCTGCGCCGCATCGGGCTGACCATAGCCGGTCACGGCCAGCAGGGAGGCGCCGGCAGTGCCGGGCAGCGCACGCAGGCGGCGCGCCAGTTCGTGCCCATCCATCCCCGGCAGGCCGATGTCGAGCAGACAGGCGTCGAAGCCGTCCGCCCGCGCCCGGCGCAATGCCTCGTGCGGGTCGTGCGCCACGGTGGCGCGGTAGCCGGCCGCGTCCAGCAGCATCGCCATGGTGTTGGCGGCGTCGATGTTGTCGTCGACCACCAGCACCTGCAATCCGGCGCCGGCAGGCTTGCCGGCCATGGCGGCCGGCGCCAGCCCGGCTCCAATCGGCGCCTCGCTGCGCGGCAGGCGCACCGTGAATCGGCTGCCGCAATCGCGCCCGGCGCTGGCGGCCGTGACGCTGCCGCCATGCAGTTCGACCAGGCTTTTCACCAGTGCCAGCCCCAGTCCGAGCCCGCCCTGGGCCCGGTCCGGGGTGCGCTCGGCCTGCGCAAACAGCTCGAACACGGTCGGCAGCAAATCGGGCGCGATGCCGATGCCGTTGTCGGTCACGGCCATCGTCACCCCGTCCGCATCCACGGCCATCGACAGGCCCAGGCGTCCGCCTTCGGGCGTGTACTTGGCGGCGTTGTTCAGCAGGTTCGCCAGCACCTGCACCAGGCGCTTGTGGTCGCCTGCGGCAAAGGCCGGTCCAGGCGCCAGTTGCAGGACCAGTTCGTGGCTGCGCGCCTCGGCCAGCGGGCGCACCTGTTCGACGGCGTCGGCCACCACCCGTTTCAGGTCCACCGGCGCGCATTCCAGTACGGCCAGGCCGCGCGTCACCCGCGAGACGTCCAGCAGATCGTCGACCAGCCCGGTCATGTGCGCCACCTGGCGCTTGATGATGCCGCTGGTGCGGGCAACCCGGCCGCTGTCTTCCGGCCCGAGGGTGAGCAGCTGGGCCGCCGCCGCGATCGGCGCCAGCGGGNATCGTCGACCAGCCCGGTCATGTGCGCCACCTGGCGCTTGATGATGCCGCTGGTGCGGGCAACCCGGCCGCTGTCTTCCGGCCCGAGGGTGAGCAGCTGGGCCGCCGCCGCGATCGGCGCCAGCGGGTTGCGCAGCTCGTGCGCCAGCATGGCCAGGAACTCGTCCTTGCGGCGGTCCGCAGCGCGCAGCGCTTCCTCGGCGCGCACCCGTTCGATGGCGCTCCAGGCGCGCTCGGCAACGTCGGCGATCACGCGCAGCTCGTCCTCGCTCCAGGTCCGCGCGTGCGCCTGGTTGACGAACAGGCAGGCGATCAGGGCGCCGTTGCGGCTGAGCGGCACGGCCACGCCCGCATGCACGCCGAGTGCGCGGTAGGCTGGCCAGACATCGGGAGCGCCGGTGCGCGGGTCCTGTTCCAGGTCGTCGGAGACCCAGGTGCCGCCGCGTTCCAGGGTCTCGAAGTTGCCGCTGCCAAAGTGGATGGTGGCGTAGCTGCCTTCCAGCGCGTCGACACCGTCGACGTAGTTGGCCTGGAACGTGACCTGGCGGCGTTCGGCGTCGTATTCGCCGTAGACCACGCGGCTGGCCTTCAGGAAGCGGCCGAGCAGGGCAACGGTGTCGCGCAGGATGGCGTCGGCGTTGTCGAGCCGGCGCAGGGCGTCGGCCAGGCCGAGCTGGAATTCGAAGATCGCCAGCAGCGAGGACTGGCGCGCTACCGCCGTGCGCAGCTCGCGTGCGCTGTCGGCGCGTTCGATGGCGCTCCAGACCCGCTCGGCGATGTCGGAGGCGAGCTCGCGTTCTTCCGGAGTCCAGCGGCGCGGGCGGTGGTCGAGCACGTTCAGGCCCCCGAGCAGGCGGCCGTGGCGCGCATAGGGCTGGACCAGCAGCGACATGATGCCGAGCCGCTCGTAGGCGCCGAGGAAGGGCGCAGTGCGCGGATCGGTGCGAACGTCTTCGACCGCCAGGGCGCGGCCGGCGCGCAGTTCGGCCATGACCTCGGGGCCGAAGTCGGCGTGAAACGCTTCCCGGCCGACCAGTTCGCCGCTGCCCTGCGGCGTCCAGTGGGCGCGGATGCGGAAGCTTCCGCGCGCCTCGTCATTCACGCCCTGGAAGATATTCGAGGCGCCCAGGTAGTGCCCGAGCGTATCGTTGGCAACCTCGGCGATCTGGTCGGCATCGAGCATGCCGCCTAGGCGGTCGGCCAGCTGCAGCTGCAGGGCCTGGCGCCGCTCGAGGGCGACCCGCGCCGTGGTTTCGTTGATCACGCACAGGGCGCCGCCGATGTCGCCGCGCTCGTCGCGCAACGGCGAATAGGCGAGGGTGAAGCAGGCCTCGAACGGCGCGCCGGCGCGCGTGATCATGCGCGGCACGTCTTCGCCATAGGTCGGCAGGCCGGCGATGGCCTGCTCGACCAGCGGCTGCACGCCGTTCCACAGCGCCGGCCAGACCGTGCGCAGCGGCGTGCCGAGGGCGGCCGGGTGCTTGTCTTCCAGCAGCTCGATGTAGGCCTCGTTGTACAGCATCACCAGCTGCGGCCCCCAGGCGATGAACATCGGGAAGCGCGAATCGAGGATCATGCCGACCGCGCTGCGCAGCACCGGCCCCCAATCGGCGGGATGCCCGGCCGGGCTGCTCGACCAGTCGCGCGCGGCATAGCCGGCACGGATGGCGCCGGGGCTGGCCAGCAGGTCGTAGGGAAGGCGGGCGGCGTCCATGCTTGTTGGTGGAATGGAAAGCCCGATCATACGTGACAACATGGGCTAAATGCCTCGGCGCAATTGTTTTTGTACCCTATGGACGAAAAAAAGCCGTCCACGCAGGCCGGCTGTTGTTTGCTCGCGTAAAGATCAGTCGTCGCCGCCCACGATGCCCAAGAGACGCAGCAGGCTGGCAAAGACGTTGTACACGTCGAGGTAGATCGCCAGGGTTGCGCTGATGTAGTTGGTTTCGCCGCCGTTCACGATGCGCTGCACGTCATACAGGATGAAGGCCGAGAAGATCGCGATGGCCAGCACCGAGAACACGACGGTCAGCGCCGGGATCTGCAGGAAGATGTTGGCGAAGCCGGCCAGCAGCAGCACGATCACGCCGGCCATCAGCCAGCTGCCCATGCCCGAAAAGTCGCGCTTGGTGGTGGTGGCGATGCTTGCCATCACGGCCAGTACGCAGGCGGTGCCGCCGAAGGCGGTCATGATCAGGGTGCCGCCGTTGCTGTAGCCCAGGGTGTGGCGCAGCAGCGGAGTCAGCATCAGGCCCATGAAGAAGGTAAAGCCGAGCAGCACGAACACGCCGACCGCGGAGTCCTTGGTCTTTTCGATGGCAAACATGAAGCCGAAGGCAACCGCCAGGAAGATGATGAAGCCCATCGCGCCGCCGAGCATCGGCAGCTGCATGGTGACGCCGATGAAGGCGCCGAGCACGGTCGGGATCATCGACAGGGCCAGCAGCCAGAAGGTGTTGCGCAGGACCTTGTTGCGCGTGACCTGGCCAACTGCCACGTCGTACGCGGGTTGCTTTTGCAGGATAGGGTTCATGAGTGTGCCTCCGTTGGTAGGATAATTCGGTGCCAGCATAGCATGCAGTTGTCACGCGGAGTATGGACAGGCCGGCCGTTTAAGTTATTCATAAGTTCCGTGCCGCAAGCTACCGGCCTCGCTGCACCGGGCGTTTTTCCAACGCGCTTTCGCCACTTTGCCCCTCCCCGCCGCATTCTGGGTTACATGGACGCATATATGGTAAAATCGAAGGTTGATTGAGTTCTCAACTTCTCGATTTAAACCTTTCTTTTTATTGGAGTTTTTACATGGCAATCGAACGCACCCTGTCGATCATCAAACCAGACGCAGTTGCAAAAAACGTGATCGGCCAAATCTACAGCCGCTTCGAAGGCGCTGGCCTGAAGATCGTTGCAGCCCGTATGACCCAGCTGTCGCGCGAGCAGGCTGAAGGCTTCTACGCTGCCCACAAGGAGCGCGGCTTCTTCAACGACCTGGTCACCTTCATGGTCTCGGGTCCAGTCATGATCCAGGTCCTGGAAGGCGAGAACGCCGTCCTGGCGCACCGCGACCTGATGGGCGCGACCGATCCGAAGAAAGCTGAAAAAGGCACCATCCGCGCCGATTTCGCCGATTCGATCGACGCCAACGCCGTCCACGGTTCGGACGCTGTCGAAGCCGCACAAGTTGAAATCGCTTACTTCTTCCCAGAACTGAAGTAATCGGTCTCGGCATTACGCCCCGCTTGCCTGCTGCCTCGGGCCCGGCGAGCGGGGTTCGTTTCATCTTTATCACGTACCCGGAACACCATGACGACTCTCACCAACCTGCTGGACTTCGATCCCGCGCAACTCGTCGCTTATTGCGCTGATTTGGGTGAGAAGCCGTTCCGCGCAAAACAATTGCAACGCTGGATACACCAGTTCGGCGCCAGCAATTTCGACGACATGACGGACCTCGCCAAGTCGCTGCGCGAAAAACTCAAGACCCGCGCCGAGGTGCGCTCGCCGGGCATCATCAGCGACAATACCTCGACGGACGGCACCCGCAAGTGGCTGGTCGACGTCGGCAACGGCAACGCCGTGGAAACCGTGTTCATCCCGGAAGAAAACCGCGGCACGCTGTGCATCTCCACGCAGGCCGGCTGCGCCGTCAACTGCCGCTTCTGCTCGACCGGCAAGCAGGGCTTCAACCGCAACCTGACGGTGGCCGAGATCATCGGCCAGCTGTGGATGGCCGAGTTCGAGCTGCGCCGCACCAAGGGCATCGAGCCCGGCCCGAAAGGCGAACGCCAGATCACCAACGTGGTCATGATGGGCATGGGCGAGCCGCTGCTGAACTACGAGCCGACCGCCACCGCCCTCAAGCTGATGCTCGACGATAACGCCTATGGCCTGTCGCGCCGCCGCGTGACCTTGTCGACCTCGGGCGTGGTGCCGAACATCGACAAGCTGGCGCAAGACGTGCCGGTGGCCCTCGCCGTGTCGCTGCACGCGTCGAACGACACGCTGCGCGATGTATTAGTGCCGTTGAACAGGAAGTACCCGCTGCGCGAACTGATGGCCGCCTGCAAGCGCTACCTGGAATTTGCGCCGCGCGACTTCATCACCTTCGAGTACTGCATGCTCGACAACTTCAACGACTCCGACGAGCATGCGCGCGAACTGATCGCGCTGGTGAACGATCCGGTCGTTGGCGTGAACTGCAAGTTCAACCTGATTCCGTTCAATCCCTTCCCGGAATCGGGCCTGTTCCGCTCGAAGAACCCGCGCATCAAGGCCTTTGCCGAAGTGCTGATGAATGCCGGCATCGTGACCACCGTGCGCAAGACGCGCGGCGACGACATCGATGCCGCCTGCGGCCAGCTGGCCGGTGAGGTCAAGGACCGCACCAAGGTCGCCGAGCGTATGGAAAAGATGGCGGAGTACCAGAAGAAATTCGGCGCCGACTTCGGCCGCATCGTGGAGATTCCTTCTTGACCGGCGCGCAGGCAGTCGCGGGAATGAACAGGGCAGTGTGCACCCGCATGGCGGTGGCGCTTGCCCTGTGCCTGCTGACGGCCTGTGCCAGCAACAACACGGGCAGCAACGGCGGCGCCACGGCCGAACTGAAGACCGCGTCCGACCAGACCCAGGCCGAGAAGCGCGCCGCGATCCGCCTGCAGCTGGCGGTCGAGTACTACCAGGACGGCAAGTACGAGATCGCCCTCGACGAGATCAAGAAGGCGATCGCCGCCGACGGCGACTACGCCGACGCCTATGGCGTACGGGCCCTGATCTACACCGCGATGAACGAACTGCCGCTCGCGGAAGAAAACTACCAGCACGCGCTGCGCCTCGCGCCGCGCAACCCCGAGCTCGCCAACAACTACGGCACCTACCTGTGCCAGCGCGCCAACCGCCCGCTTGACGCGATGCGCCAGTTCGACGCCGCGCTCGCGAACCCGGCCTACCGCACGCCGGTGAGCGCCATGGTGAATGCCGGGCAGTGCAGCCTGAAGACGAAGAATATCGACGCGGCAGAGCGCTACCTGCTCAATGCGCTGCGTTACAACCCGAACCTGCCGGCCACCAGCGCCGGCCTGGCGCGGGTGTACTATGAGCGGCGCGACTTCCAGCGCGCCGGTTTTTTCATACACCGCCTGACGGAAGTGTCGACCCTCGACACCCTGTCCGCCGATTCCTTGTGGCTGGCCATCCGGGTCGGCCGCAAGACCGGCGAGCGCGCGAACGAAGCCAGCCTGCTGGCGCAGCTGCGGCGGCGCTTCCCGGGCTCGCCCGAGTTCGCGGCGTACGAGCGCGGGGCATTCGATGAGTGAGACGACAATGACATCAGAGCGCGCAGACCAGGGCGCCACGCCGGCCAACCACCACAGCCACCCTGGCGCCACGCTGGCCGCCCAACGCGAAGCGATGGGCTGGAGCGTCGAACAGGTAGCCGAGCAGCTCAAGCTGGCGGTGCGCCAGGTGGTGGCGATCGAAGCCGGCGACTACGCCGCGCTGCCCAGCCCCGCCGTGACGCGCGGCTTCGTGCGCGCCTACGCCAAGATCGTGCGCCTGGATCCGGCGCCGCTGGTGGCGATGGTCAAGATCGACGAACCGGTGCCGAGCGATACCGACGCCGCCGTTGCCCGCCGTGAACGCCCGACCTCGTTCTCGGAATCGCGTTTCCCGACCCATGGCCGGCGCTCCAGCCTGCCGCTGGGCTGGATTGCCGCCATCGTCGTCGTGGCCGCCGCCGCCGGCGCCGCCTGGAATTTCGGCCTGATCAAACTGCCGGGGGGCGATGCCACGGCCGGCAGCGACGCCGTGCCGACCGTCCCGGCTGACGGCGCCACCACCGGCGCCGTTCCCGATACGGGCCACGACCCGGCCGTGCCGCTGATTTCGGTGCCGGCGCAGGGCGATGCGAACGGCGCAGCGCCTGCAAACGCACCAGCAACCGCGCCCGCAAACGCACCAGCCAATGCACCAGCCACCGCACCGGCCGGGAATGCCGCCACGCCGCCCGCAGGGAACGTACCGGCGGCACCGGCGACGCCTGCCACGACCGCGCCGGCCACGAATGCGGTCGTTGTCGCGGCGCCTGGCGCTGCCCCGGCTGCCGTGGCCGTCCCGGCCGCAGGCGCCAACACCCTGGTGCTGAGCGTGCGCGAGGATTCCTGGATCGAAGTGCGTCCGCAAGGCGGCAAAGCCCTGATCTCGCGCCTGGTAAAAGCCGGCAGCACCGAAACGGTCGACGTACCGGGCACGGCGACCCTGGTGGTCGGCAACCCGAACGGCGTCACGGCCACGCTGCGCGGCGCCGCCGTCGCGCTGCCGCCGGTGCCGGGCAAGACGATCTCGCGCGTCACGATCAAATAAGTACTGAACAGATAATCGGGAACACAGCATGAACGCCATGAATATGCCCATTCCTTCCGGACCGATGGCGCGCCGCGCCAGCCGCCGCGTGCTGGTTCAGCACGGCGCGCGCAAGGTCTGGATCGGGGGCGACGCCCCGGTGGTGGTGCAGTCGATGACCAACACCGACACCGCCGACGTGATCGGCACCGCCATCCAGATCAAGGAGCTGGCGCGCGCCGGTTCCGAGATGGTGCGCCTGACCGTGGACAAGCCGGAAGCGGCGGCCGCCGTGCCGGCGATCCGCGAGCAGCTCGACCGCATGGAAGTGGACGTGCCGCTGGTCGGCGATTTCCACTACAACGGCCACATCCTCTTGCGCGACTTCCCCGAGTGCGCCGCCGCGCTGTCGAAGTACCGCATCAATCCGGGCAACGTGGGGCAGGGCGCCAAGCGCGACACCCAGTTCGCCCAGATGATCGAAGTGGCGATCAGGCACGACAAGCCGGTGCGCATCGGCGTCAACTGGGGCAGCCTGGACCAGTCGCTGCTGGCGCGCATCATGGACGCGAATGCCGCGCGCACGAACCCGTTCAGCGCCCAGGCCGTGATGTACGAAGCCCTGATTACCTCGGCCATCGAGAACGCCATGCGCGCCGAAGAAGTGGGCCTGGCGCGCGACAAGATCATCTTGTCGTGCAAGGTCTCGGCGGTGCAGGACCTGATCGCGGTCTACCGCGAACTGGCGCGCCGCTGCGATTACCCGCTGCACCTGGGCCTGACCGAAGCCGGCATGGGCAGCAAGGGCATCGTCGCCTCCACGGCCGCGCTGTCGGTGCTGCTGCAGGAAGGCATCGGCGACACCATCCGCGTGTCGCTGACGCCGGAGCCGGGTGGCGACCGCACGAAAGAGGTCGTGGTGTCGCAGGAAATCCTGCAAACCATGGGCCTGCGCAAGTTCACGCCAATGGTCATCGCCTGCCCGGGCTGCGGCCGTACGACGTCCACCGTGTTCCAGGAACTGGCCGACAACATCCAGACCTTCCTGCGCGATTCGATGCCGGAATGGAAGAAGCTGTATCCGGGCGTGGAAGCGATGAACGTGGCCGTGATGGGCTGTATCGTCAACGGTCCGGGCGAGTCGAAGCACGCGAACATCGGCATCAGTTTGCCGGGCACCGGCGAATCGCCGGCGGCGCCGGTGTTTGTCGACGGGCAGAAGTTTGCCACGCTGCGCGGCGAGCGGATCGTCGATGAGTTCCAGACGATTGTGCTGGATTACGTGAAGAAAAATTACGGCAAACAAACCGAAATCGTTGGTTAAAACCGAATCGTTGGCAAAAACCGTAGGGTGGGCACTTGTGCCCACGCGGTCGTACCATTGCGTACCCCACCGTGTGAAGCGGTGCGACGGATCAGATGCCGTACCGCGTGGGCTCAAGAGCCCACCCTACAAAAGAACCACCGCATCAGCCGATAGCAGAGCATATAACATGTCCAAACCAGAAAAAATCAATGCCATCAAAGGCATGAACGACATCCTCCCAGCCGACGCACCGCTGTGGGAACTGTTCGAGAACACCGCCGAAACGATCCTGAAAAGCTACGGCTACCAGAAGATCGTCACCCCGATCGTCGAGGAAACCCGCCTGTTCGCGCGCGCCATCGGCGCCGTGACCGACATCGTCGAGAAGGAAATGTATTCCTTCGAAGACTCGATGAACGGCGACCAGCTGACCCTGCGCCCGGAAGGCACGGCCGGCGTGGTGCGCGCAGTGATCGAGCACAACATGGTCTATGAAGGCCCGAAGCGCCTCTGGTACAAGGGCCCGATGTTCCGCCATGAGCGTCCGCAACGCGGCCGCTATCGCCAGTTCTTCCAGTTCGGCGCGGAAGCCGTCGGCTTTGCCGGCCCGGACATCGATGCCGAACTGATCATGCTGTGCCGCCGCCTGTGGGATGACCTCGGCCTGCAGAACGTGCGCCTGGAACTGAACTCGATCGGCAACGCCGAGGAGCGCAACCGCCACCGCGCCGACCTGATCGCCTACTTCGAGCAGCACAGCGACGTGCTCGATGCCGAAGCCCAGCGCCGCCTGCACAGCAACCCGCTGCGCATCCTCGACACCAAGAACCCGGCCATGCAGGCGATGGTGAACGGCGCGCCGCAGTTGCTGTCCTACCTGGGCGAGGAATCGCTGGCCCACTTCAACGGCGTCAAGAAACTGCTCGACCGTAACAACGTCCAGTACACCGTGAATCCGCGCCTGGTGCGCGGCCTCGATTACTACAACCGCACCGTGTTCGAGTGGGTCACCGACGAGCTGGGCTCGCAGGGCACCATCTGCGCGGGCGGGCGCTACGATCCGCTGATCGAAACCTTTGGCGGCAAGCACACGCCGGGCGTCGGTTTTGCGATGGGCATCGAGCGTATCGTGGAACTCATGAAAGGCCTGGGCGAACCGGCCACGCCGAGCCAGTGCGATGTCTACATGGTGCACCAGGGAGAAGAAGCGCAGGTGCAGGCCTTCATCCTGGCCGAGCGATTCCGCGATGCCGGCCTGGATGTTGTGCTACATTGCGCAACGCCGGCCGGTGCGGGCAGCTTCAAGAGCCAGATGAAGAAGGCCGACGCCAGCGGCGCCGCCTTTGCCGTCATCCTGGGCGAAGACGAAGTGGCCAACAACGTGGCGGCCGTGAAGTCGCTCCGTGGCGAAGCGGGCGAGCAGCAGCAGGCCAGCGTCGCCTTCGAGAATGTGGTCGACCACGTGGTCGACGCCATCATCGGCGAACATGACCACGACCACGATCACGTGCACTATCATCCGTAACAGCAGCCGCAGCAAGTAAGCAAGCGATCCATCGATCCATCTATAACCACAAGACAGACGAACGACCATGGCATACGACCTCGAAGAACAAGAACAGATTGCCTCATTCAAGGCTTTCTGGTCCAAGTACGGCAACCTGATCACCTGGGTGCTGATCATCGCGCTCGGCTCTTTCGCCGCGTATAACTTCTGGAACCAGCACCAGCGCAAGTCGTCGACCGAAGCCTCGGCCCTGTACGACACCCTGAGCGACGCCGTCACCGCCAACGACAACGCCAAGGCCCAGCGCATCGCCGCCGACATCCAGGACAAGTTCAAGCGCACCGCCTATGCGCAGATGAGCGCCCTGGGCGCCGCCAAGGCCGCCTTCGAGGCGAATGACCTGAAGACCGCCAAGACCCAGCTGCAATGGGTGGTCGACAACGGCAACGACGAGTACCAGTCGGTCGCGAAACTGCGCCTGGCCGGCGTGCTGCTGGACGAAAAGAACTACGACGGCGCCATGAAGCTGCTGAATGAAAAGTTCCTTCCGCAATTCGCTGCCGAAGTGCAGGATCGCAAGGGCGACGTGCTGGTTGCGCAGAACAAGATCGCCGACGCGCGCAACGCCTACGTTGCCGCCCTGGCCGCCATGGGTCCGAAGCATCCTGGCAGCCAGCTGGTGCGCATCAAGCTCGAAGCCATCGGCGGCACCGCTCCGGAAGCACCGAAGGCAGCAGCGTAATCGTTGTCGGATACGGCCCGCGTCCGCCTTCCTGGCGGGGGCGGGCTTTGCGGCTTTATAGAGTTCAGACTTCAGACTAAGAACAAGGCTAAAAGAATATGCGTATTACCCGTAAGCTGGTTGGTGTCGGTGTCCTGGCCCTGATGACGGGCTGCTCGACCTTGAGTTCGCTCAATCCCTTCTCGTCGAAGGACAAGACCAACGAGCCGGCCAAGCTGGAAGAACTGAAGGCGTCGATGGCCGTGCGTACCGCATGGAAGCTCGATATCGGCAAGGCGCGTGGCTACCAGTTCTCGCCTGCGCTGGCCGGCAACACCCTGGTCGTGGCCAGCGCCGAAGGTAACATCGCCCGCGTCGAAGCAGCCGACGGCCGCCCGATGTGGCGCATCAAGGCAGGTTCCGACCTGACCGCCGGCGTCGGCACCGACGGCAACGTGATCGTGGTCGGCGCCGCCAAGGGCGTGCTGATGGCCTTCGACATGGACGGCAAGGCGCTCTGGAAGACCCAGCTGTCGAGCGAAATCCTGTCCGCCCCGGCCGTGGGCCAGGGCATGGTCGTGGCGCGCTCGATCGACAACCGCGTGGTCGGCATCGACGCCGCCACCGGCGAAAAGAAATGGACCGTGCAGCGTCCGTCGCCGCCGCTGACCCTGCGCAATGCGCCGGGCATGGTGGTGTACGAAAAAGACGTGGTCGTGGCCCAGCCGGCCGGCAAATTGACGTCCTTCCTGATGGCCACCGGCGCACCGCGCTGGGAAGTCGAAGTCGGCGTCGCCCGCGGCGCCACCGAACTCGAGCGCGTGACCGACATCGGCGGCGCGCCGGCAATCTTCGAATCCGACGTCTGCGCCGTCTCTTACCAGGGCCGCGTGTCCTGCTTCGAGCTGGCCTCGGGCTCGCCGCGCTGGAACCGCGACCTGTCCTCGGAAGTGGGCGTGGCCGTCGACCAGCGCTTCGTCTTCGCCGCCGACGACAAGGGCGCCGTCCATGCGTTTGCCCGCGACAGCGGCGCCAGCGTCTGGAAAAACGACAAGCTGGCCTTCCGCGGCCTGTCGACTCCGCTGTCCTACGGCCGCGCGGTCGCAGTCGGCGACTACCAGGGTTACATCCACTTCCTGTCGCGCGAAGAAGGCAGCATGCTGGCGCGTCTGTCCCTCGACGGCGGCGCCGTCAGCGGCACGCCCCTGGTGGCCGGAAGTAACCTGATCTTTCAAACACAAAATGGAACTGTGGCCGCCATCGCGGTCGAATAGAATAAATACATGAAGCCGGTAATTGCACTCGTTGGTCGCCCGAACGTCGGAAAGTCGACCCTCTTCAACCGCCTGACCCGTTCGCGCGACGCGCTGGTGGCCGATCTCCCTGGCCTGACGCGCGACCGCCACTACGGCGAAGGGCGGATCGGCGAGCGGCCCTTCCTGGTCATCGATACCGGCGGTTTCGAGCCGGTGGCCAAGGAGGGGATCATGCACGAGATGGCCCTGCAGACCAAGCAGGCCGTGGCCGAAGCCGACATCGTCGTCTTCATCGTCGACGGCCGCCAGGGCCTGACCCCGCACGACAAGACCATTACCGACTTCCTGCGCAAGTCCGGACGCCAGGTCATGCTCGTGGTGAACAAGTCCGAGGGCATGAAGTACACCTCGGTCACCGCCGATTTCTATGAGCTCGGCATGGGCGACCCCTACGTCATTTCCGCCGCCCACGGCGACGGCGTGACCGACCTGGTGATCGAGGCGCTGGACCTGGCCTTTGCCCAGCGCCCGGCCGACGAGGAAGAACTCGAAGCGGCCGACCGCGGCGTGAAGATCGCCCTGGTCGGCCGTCCGAACGTCGGCAAGTCGACCCTGATCAACACCCTGGTTGGCGAGCAGCGCGTGATCGCCTTCGACATGCCGGGCACCACCCGCGATTCGATCGAAGTGCCGTTCGAGCGCGACGGCAAGCAATACACCCTGATCGACACCGCCGGCATCCGCCGCCGCGGCAAGGTGTTCGAAGCCATCGAGAAATTCTCGGTCGTGAAGACCCTGCAGTCAGTGACCGAAGCGAACGTGGTCGTGCTGATGCTAGATGCCCAGCAGGATATTTCCGAGCAGGATGCGCACATTGCCGGCTTCATCCTGGAGTCGGGCAGGGCGCTGGTGGTGGCCGTCAACAAGTGGGACGGTTTGACCAGCGACCAGCGCGACCAGGTCAAGAACGACATCGACCGCAAGCTCGACTTCCTCGGCTTTGCCGAAATGAAGTTCATCTCGGCCCTGAAGGGCAGCGGCGTCTCGCAACTGATGAAGTCGGTCGATTCGGCGTATGCCGCGGCCACCGCCAACCTGTCGACGCCGCGCCTGACCCGTGCGCTGCAGGAAGCCGTCGAGAAGCAGGAGCCGAAGCGCAAGGGCAGCTCGCGTCCGAAGATGCGTTACGCCCACCAGGGCGGCCAGAATCCGCCGATCATCGTCATCCACGGGAATGCCCTCGACGGCATCACGGAACCGTATAAACGCTATCTGGAAAAACACTTCCGCGACACCTTCAACCTGATCGGTACGCCCCTGCGCATCGAACTGCGCAGCGGGAAAAATCCTTTCGATAAGCGCGAAGGATAATCGTTTTCGGATAATCGCCTTTTCAACGCGGACCTATTGCTGGGTTTAATGTTTTCTTAAGCCTAGCAGTACGACAAAAAAGGGTAAAACAGGTTACAGTAAGCCCAGGCCATCGTTCGCAAAGCTGAATCTTGCCCCGTCCACTTGAAATGGCGGCATTAGCCTCCAATTTTTAAACTACAACAACATTACGGAGCTGTTATGAGCAACAAAGGGCAACTGTTACAAGACCCATTCCTCAATGCCTTGCGCAAAGAGCACGTCCCTGTCTCGATCTACCTGGTCAACGGGATCAAACTGCAGGGCCACATCGAGTCCTTCGACCAATACGTCGTCCTGCTCCGCAATACCGTCACCCAAATGGTGTACAAGCATGCCATTTCCACCGTCGTGCCGGCTCGCGCCGTCAATCTCAACCTCGATTCCGAAGCTGAGTAAGGCCGATGGCTGACGCCCTCGGTACAAGTACCATGCGCGCCGCGCTGGTCGGCATCGATTTTGGCGCTGTCGACTTCAGCGCCAGTCTCGAAGAGCTCGCCTTGTTGGCGCGCTCGGCCGGCGCGGAGCCGATCACCACGATCACCGCAAAACGCTCCGCCCCCGATCCTGCCTATTTTGTGGGCAGCGGCAAGGCCGACGAAATCGCCCAGGCGGCGACCGTCGAGAATGCGGACATCGTCATCTTCAACCACGCACTCTCGCCGGCCCAGCAGCGTAACCTCGAACGCCGCCTGAACCGCCGCGTCATCGACCGCACCAGCCTGATCCTCGACATCTTCGCCCAGCGCGCCAAGAGCCACGAGGGCAAGTTGCAGGTGGAACTGGCCCAGCTGCAGCACCTGGCCACGCGCCTGATCCGCGGCTGGACCCACCTGGAACGGCAAAAGGGCGGTATCGGCCTGCGCGGTCCTGGCGAAACCCAGCTCGAGACCGACCGCCGCCTGATCGGCGAGCGCGTCAAGGCCCTGCGTGCGCGCCTGGTCAAGCTGCGCAAGCAGCACGAGACCCAGCGCCGCCAGCGCGGCCGCAACAACACCTTCTCGGTGTCGCTGGTCGGCTATACCAATGCCGGCAAGTCGACCCTGTTCAACACGCTGACCAAGGCCGGCGTCTACGTCGCGAACCAGCTGTTCGCCACGCTCGACACCACCAGCCGCCGCCTCTACCTGAACGACGAGGTCGGCAGCGTCGTGATTTCCGACACCGTCGGTTTCGTGCGCGAATTGCCGCACCAACTGGTGGCCGCCTTCCGCGCCACCCTGGAAGAAACCATCCACGCCGATCTGCTGCTGCACGTGGTCGACGGTTCGTCGGACGTGCGCATGGAGCAGATCGAGCAGGTCAACGACGTCCTGCGCGAAATCGGCGCCGACCATATTCCCCAGATCCTTGTGTGGAACAAGATTGATGCGGCCGACCTCCAGCCCGGGGTCGAACGTGATGAATATGATAAAATCAGCCGCGTTTTTATCAGCGCCCGCAGTGGCGCCGGCCTCGATTTGCTGCGCGACGCCATCGTCGAGGCGGCAGGCTCCGCGCGCGTATCGAGCCCTGAAAACGAAGAGCAGGACGATGCCGTGCCGAACGCATCCGACGACGACTCCACGGACGACTCCGACGATGACTTCGGCGACCGTATTCCAACCTCCACCCCTGTCGGGCCCCAATAAAGCCTATGCTCGTTTCCTTACTTAAACGTTTCGGCGTCAAACTGTCGCTGAACGATCCACGCTGGGGCAACAATCCCAAGCGCGACCCCAAGGCCCAGGAGGGCCGCCGTCCGGGTGAAGGTCCGCCCGATCTCGACCAGATGTGGCGCGACTTCAATGCGCGCCTGAACCGCCTGTTCGGCGGGCGCGGCAACAACGGCGGCGACGCCGGCGGGCCGTACCGCTCGGAAGGGCGCGGCGCCGGCATCACGGCCACCGTGATCGGCTTCATCGTCGTCCTGATCTGGCTTGCCAGCGGCGCCTTCATCGTGCAAGAGGGCCAGGTCGGCGTGGTGACCACCTTCGGCCGCCTGTCGCACACCACCGGCGCCGGTTTCAACTGGCGCTGGCCGGCCCCGATCCAGGCCCACGAAACCGTCAACGTCTCGCAAGTGCGCACGGCTGAAATCGGCTACCGCGACAACGTGCGCAACAAGCAGCCGGCCGAAGCGCTGATGCTGACCGACGACGAAAACATCATCGACATCCAGTTTGCGGTGCAGTACACCCTGAAGGACCCGGTCGCCTGGGTCTTCAACAACCGCGACCAGGACACCAGCGTGCACCAGATCGCCGAAACCGCCGTGCGTGAAGTGGTGGGCAAGAGCAAGATGGACTTCGTGCTGTACGAGGGCCGCGAAAAGGTGGCCGTCGATGTGCACACCATGATGCAGGCCATCGTCGACCGCTACAAGCTGGGCGTGTTGATCACCAACGTGACCATGCAGAACGTGCAGCCGCCGGAGCAGGTGCAGAGCGCATTCGATGACGCCGTGAAGGCCGGCCAGGACCGCGCCCGCGCCGGCAACGAAGGCCAGGCTTATGCCAACGACGTGATCCCGCGTGCCCGCGGCGCCGCCAACCGCCTGCTGGAAGATGCTTCGGCCTACCGCTCGATGGTCATCGAAAACGCGACCGGTAACGCCTCGCGCTTCAACCAGGTGGTGGCCGAGTATGCGAAAGCCCCGGGCGTGACCCGCGACCGCATGTACCTCGACACCATGCAATCGATCTTCAGCAACACCACCAAGGTGATGGTCGACGCCAAGTCGGGTTCCAACCTGCTGTACCTGCCGCTGGATAAACTGGTGGCCCAGGTGGCCGCGAACGACGCCGCCGTCGGCCGCGCGCACTCGGGTCCGGTGCAGGTGCCAAGCCAGCAGGAAACGTCCGCGGCCTCGCAGGAAGCCATCCAAAACACCGAAGCGGTGCGCCAGCGCGACGCGCGCAGCCGCGATACCTCACGTGACAGGGAGAGCCGTTAATGAGCCGCCTCGTAACCATTTTCGTGGCGGGCTTCATTGCCCTGATGCTGCTGTCCTCGACCGTGTTCGTGGTCGACCAGCGCCGCTTCGCGATCGTCTTTGCCCTCGGTGAAGTGCGCGAAGTGATCGCCGAGCCGGGCCTGCACTTCAAGCTGCCGCCGCCGTTCCAGAACGTGATCTATCTCGACAAGCGCATCCTGACCCTGGATACGCCGGACGCCGACCGCTTCATCACGTCCGAGAAGAAGAACATCCTTGTCGACGCCTTCGTGAAATGGCGCATCGTCGAGCCGCGCCTGTACTACGTCAGCTTCAACGGCGACGAGCGCGCCGCCCGCAACCGCATGTCGCAGATCGTCAAGGCGGCCCTGAACGACGAGATCACCAAGCGCACCGTGCGCGACGTGATTTCCGGCGAGCGCGGCCGCGTGATGGATGCGGTGCGCGACAAGGTCGTGGCCGAGGCCAAGCAGATCGGCGTCGGCATCGTCGACGTGCGTCTGAAGCGCGTCGACTACATCGACCAGATCAACAACTCGGTCTACGACCGCATGCGCGCCGAGCGCGTGCGCGTGGCGAACGAGCTGCGTTCGACCGGTTCGGCCGAAAGCGAAAAGATCCGCGCAGATGCCGACCGCCAGCGCACCGTGATCCTGGCTGAAGCCTTCCGCGAAGCCGAGAAGATCAAGGGCGAGGGCGACGCGAAAGCCTCGGCCATTTATTCCGAAGCCTTTGGCAAGAACCCCGAGTTCTACAAGTTCTACCGCTCGCTCGAAGCCTACCGCGCCAGCTTCAAGGCGCAGGGCGACGTGATGGTGATCGACTCGAATTCGGAGTACTTCAAGTACTTCAAGAATCCGGGTAGCAAATAAGCCAGTCAGCATGTGCAAAAAGCGCCGCGTACCCCGCGGCGTTTTTTTTAGTCGTGGTCGCCGCACAGAGGCGGCGGATCCCGTACGGTGGGCACTCCGTGCCCACGCGGAACGATGCGTCAACGCGGCATCATTGCATCCGTTGGCGACTGCACAGCAGCGGCGGCTCCAATAGCGCAAACGCGACGCGTACTTCCGCGTGGGCACGTTCGTGTTTGAGGCCCCGCCTCAAACACCCCACCGTACGGTCGAGGCACCGGGCCGGTACTTTGGCCAACGGAACACGGACTCCGCGAGCCCATGGAGCAACATCAACCGCCAGCCCCGCCGCATTTTCGGGTAAAATTGCCGATTCGGCGCCGACTTCGCACGTTCGATCGCGCCATATTGCCTCATTCTTAACAATCCACTAGCTGTTGCCCATGCCGAACTGGCTTCTGCCCGAGAATATCGCCGACGTCTTGCCGTCCGAAGCGCGCAAGATCGAAGATCTGCGCCGCACGATGCTCGACACCTTCCGCCTGTACGGCTACGAGCTGGTGATGCCGCCGATGCTCGAATACGTCGAGTCGCTGCTGGCCGGCGCCGGCCAGGACACCGACCTGCGCACCTTCAAGCTGATCGACCAGCTGTCCGGCCGCCTGCTCGGCCTGCGCGCCGACATGACCACGCAGGTTGCCCGCATCGACGCGCACCTGCTGAACCGCGCCTCCGTCACCCGCCTGTGCTACGCCGGCAGCGTGCTGCACACCCGTCCGTCGGGGCTGCACACCACGCGCGAGCCGATCCAGATCGGCGCCGAGATCTACGGCCACGCCGGCCTGGAAGCCGACGCCGAGATCCAGGAACTGGCGCTGGCATCGGTTGCGCTGGCCGGGTTCACCGAAGTGCGCCTCGACATGGCCCACGTCGGCGTGCTGCGCGCGCTTCTGAATGAAGACGCGGCAGCGAAAAAAGACGAAGCCGCCATCACCGCATTGCTGCGCGCGAAAGACGTGCCCGGCCTGGCCGAGCTGACCCGCGCCTACGCCCCCGCTACCCGCGACGCACTGCTCGCGCTGCCGAATTTGTACGGCGACGTCGAGGTGCTGGCGCGCGCGAAAGAGGTCTTGCCGGCGCTGCCGGGCATCACCCGCGCCCTGGCCGAACTGGCGGCGCTGGCCGCCGGCGCCATCGGCCGCGCGCAAGTTGCGATCGATTTGGCCGATTTGCGCGGCTACCAATACGAAAGCGGCGCCATGTTCGCACTCTACGTGCCGGGCCTGCCGAATGCCGTCGCACGCGGCGGGCGCTACGACCACGTGGGCGAGGCCTTCGGGCGCGCCCGTCCGGCCACCGGCTTCTCGCTGGATTTGCGCGAACTCGCGCGCCTGCTGCCGACGGCCGAGCGCAAGCATTCGATCCGCGCCCCCTGGGGCAACGCGCCGGAGCTGCGCGAAAAAATCGCTGACCTGCGCAAGGCAGGCGAAGTCGTGATCCAGTCCATGCCGGGTCACGATAATGTTCAGGACGAGTTCGAGTGCGACCGCGTGCTCGTCCTCGAAGATGGAAATTGGATTCTCAAAAACTTAGGTTAAGTGATGTCAAATACTAACGTGGCAAAGAACGTCGTCGTCATCGGCACCCAGTGGGGCGATGAAGGCAAGGGCAAGATCGTCGACTGGCTGACCGACCATGCGGCCGGCGTCGTTCGTTTCCAGGGCGGCCATAACGCCGGCCATACGCTGGTCATCAAGGGCCAGAAAACCGCCTTGCAACTGATCCCCTCGGGCATCATGCGCGCAGGCGTGGCCTGCTACATCGGCAACGGCGTCGTCGTTTCCGTGCCGGACGTGATGCGCGAAATCGACAAGCTCGAAGCTGCCGGCATCGAAGTGGCCTCGCGCCTGAAAATCTCGGAAGCCTGCCCGGTCATCCTGCCTTACCACGTCGCCATCGACAAGGCACGCGAAGCCAAGCGCGGCGAGAACAAGATCGGCACCACCGGCAAGGGCATCGGCCCGGCCTACGAAGATAAAGTGGCGCGCCGCGCCATCCGCATCGCCGACATGCTCAACGAAGAGCGCTTCGCCGAGAAGCTGAAGGAAAACCTGGAATACCACAACTTCGTGCTGGTGAACTACCTGGGCGGCGAAGCGATCGACTTCCAGAAGACCTTCGATGACGCGATGGCCCTGGTACCGCGCCTGCGTCCGATGGTCGGCGACGTCTCGTCGGCACTGTACGCCGCGCACAAGGCCGGCGGCCACCTGCTGTTCGAAGGCGCGCAGGGTTCGCTGCTCGACGTCGACCACGGCACCTATCCGTTCGTCACCTCGTCGAACTGCGTGGCGGGCAACGCCGCTGCCGGCGCCGGCGTCGGTCCTGGCATGCTGCACTACATCATGGGCATCACCAAGGCCTACACCACCCGCGTCGGTTCGGGCCCGTTCCCGTCGGAACTGACCACCGCCGAAGGCGTGGGCGAGCACCTGTCGCGCGTCGGCCACGAGTTCGGCACCGTCACCGGCCGTGCGCGCCGCTGCGGCTGGTTCGACGCCGCGCTGCTGCGCCGCTCGGTCCAGATCAACGGCGTGTCGGGCATGTGCCTGACCAAGCTCGACGTGCTGGACGGCATCGAATCGCTCAAGCTCTGCACCGGCTACAAGATCAACGGCCGTGAGGTCGACATCTTCCCGGTCGGCGCCGAAGAAGCCGCCCTGTGCGAGCCGGTCTACGAAGAAATGCCGGGCTGGACCGAAACCACGGTCGGCGCGAAATCAATGGACGAGCTGCCGGCAGCTGCCCGCGCCTACATCAAGCGCATCGAAGAACTGGTCGGCATCCCGGTCGACATGGTCTCGACCGGTCCAGACCGCGAAGAAACCATCGTCCTGCGCCACCCGTTTGCAAGCTAAGCACCATATAAAAATAGGATTAAAGAATGAATACTCCTGCATCGACCGACAAGGACCTGTGGGTCTCCTGGGACGAGTACAACCGCCTGGTCGAGCGCCTGGCGCTGAAAGTGTATGAATCGAACTGGAAGTTCGACATGGTGCTGTGCCTGGCGCGCGGCGGCGTGCGTCCGGGCGACGTGATCTCGCGCATCTTCGACGTGCCGCTGGCGATCCTGTCGACCAGTTCCTACCGCGAAGAAGCCGGCACCAAGCAGGGCAACCTGGACATCGCCAAGTACATGACGATGACCAAGGGCCCGCTGGCCGGCCGCATCCTGCTGGTCGACGACCTGGCCGACTCGGGCGTGACCCTGCAAAAAGTGCGCGAGCACCTGCAAGGCAACTACCCGGACGTCACCGAAGTGCGCTCGGCCGTCATCTGGGTCAAGGGTACTTCGGCCTTCAAGCCGGACTACCACATGGACGACCTGCCGCATAACCCGTGGATCCACCAGCCGTTCGAAGACTACGATGGCCTGCGTCCGCACCAGCTGTCGGCGTGGATGAAGAAGTTCGAGAAGTAATCGCAGCAGCGGGCTTTAGGCCACCATGTCATTGCGTATGACAACAAGCCAGGGTGTCGCAGGATGCCCTGGCTTTTTTCTTGGCTTCATTCATTACCGCACGTTACCAAGCTAACACCCTCGGTGCAGATCGGTTAAGATTGTTACGAAAGCCTCGATCGCGTCACCCGGAACGTCACAAAAAAACAAGAACCATGACCCAGAGCTTCTTCCAGACCTTCATCCTCCTCATCCTCGTCACTGACCCGTTCGGCAACGTTCCCTTGTTCGCCACCGCCCTGAAGGACACGCCGCTGCACCGCCGCCCGCGCATCGTGGTGCGCGAATGCGCGATCGCTTTCCTGCTGCTGCTGGTCTTCATGTTCTTCGGCCAGCACTTCCTCGCGGCCCTGCACCTGAGCCCGGTGGCCCTGCGCATCGGCGGCGCCGTGATTCTCCTGATCATCGCGATCCGCATGATCTTCCCGCACCCGGACGGCGTGCTCGGCAAGAGCGAGCATGGCGAACCCTTCATCGTGCCGCTGGCGATTCCCGCCCTGGCCGGCCCCTCGGCGCTGGCCACCGTGCTGCTGTTCAGCGCCGACACGGTCTCGGAAACCATGGTCCACGTGGCGGCCCTGGCGGCAGTCGGCGTGGTCTGGCTGGCGGTGTTCCTGAGCGCCGAGCGCCTGCAGCAAAAGCTGGGGCCGCAGGTCATGACGGCCTTCGAGCGCCTGATGGGCCTGATCCTGACCGCGATGTCGGTCGAGATGCTGCTCGGCGGCATACGCGAATTCGTCCAGACCCTATGAGCGACCCGCGCACCCCGACGACTTCCGCCACCGAGGCGGGCATGCCGATGTTCCTCAGCGGCGGCGGCGAAGCGGGGGCGCTGATGCGGGCGCACGACTGGTCGCGCTCGCCGCTCGGCCACCCGACCGGCTGGCCGCAGGCGCTGCGCACCGTGGTTGCGCTGATGCTGGACTCCAAGTTCCCGATGTTCGTGGCCTGGGGCGAACAGCTCTGTTTCCTGTACAACGACGCCTACATCGAGATCCTCGGCGACAAGCATCCAAGCTCGCTCGGCGCGCCGTTCCGGCAGATCTGGGCCGAGATCTGGGACGATATCGGCCCCATCGTCGAGCGCGCACTGCAGGGCGAGGGCACCTGGTGGGAAAAGCTGCCGCTGCTCATGAACCGCCACGGCTACGACGAAGAGACCTGGTTCACCTTCTCGTATTCGGCCGTGCGCGACGACAGCGGCGCGGTGGGCGGCGTGTATTGCGCCTGCGTCGAAGCGACCGAACAGGTGCTGGGCGAACGCTACCGCAAGGAAGAAAACGAACGCCTGATGACGCTGTTCGAACAGGCGCCCGGCATCATCGCCGTGCTGCGCGGACCTCAACATGTGTTTGAGATCACAAACAAAAGTTACCTCGAACTCATCGGGCGCGGCGACCTGGTCGGCAAGACGGCGCGCGACGCCTTGCCGGAAGTCGAAGGGCAGGGTTTCTTCGAGCTGCTCGACCAGGTGTACACGAGCGGCGAGCCGTTCGTCGGCCATGGCGTGCCGCTGAAGGTGGCGCGGGCGCCGGATGCGCCGCTGGAACAGCTGTACGTCGACTTCGTCTACCAGCCGATCCGCGACCCGTATGGCACCGTGGTCGGCATTTTCGTCGAGGGCAGCGACGTCACCCCGCGCAAGCACATCGAGGACGAACTGCGCGCCGCGAATCGCCAGAAGGACCAGTTCCTGGCGATGCTGGCGCACGAGCTGCGCAACCCGCTGGCGCCGATCACCACCGCCGCCCACCTGCTGAAGATGGGAACGCTGGACGCCAAGGGCGTGCGCAACGCCAGCGAGATCATCGCGCGCCAGGCCGAGCACATGACCAGCCTGGTGAACGACTTGCTGGACGTGTCGCGCGTGACCCGCGGCCTGGTGACGCTGGAGAAGGAAGAGCTGGACCTGAACGAGGTCGTCGCCGGGGCCCTGGAGCAGGTGCGTCCGCTGATCGAGGCCCGGCGCCATGCGCTGACGATGGAACTGTCGGGCGAGCCGGTGCAGGTGCTGGGCGACCGCACGCGCCTGGTGCAGGTGCTGTCGAACATCCTGAACAATGCCGCCAAGTACACGCCTTCAGGCGGCCAGATCGCCTTGCGCGTGATACCCCATGGCGACCGGGTGACGGTGACCGTGACCGACAACGGCATCGGCATCGAGCCCGACGTCCTGCCGTACATCTTCGATTTGTTCACCCAGGCCGAGCGCACCCCGGACCGCTCCCAGGGCGGGCTCGGCATTGGCCTGGCGCTGGTGAAGAGCCTGATCATGCTGCATGGCGGCACGGTGGATGCGCGCGCCGCCTCGGGACGCGGCAGCGAATTCGAGATCTGCGTGCCGCGCCTGGCGGCCAACGCCGACACAACCGCCGCCGCGCCGGCCGGCGAGGCGCAGGGAGCGCCACGGCAGGCGGGGCTGCGGGTGCTGGTGGTCGACGACAACCGCGATGCGGCCGAGCTGCTCGGGTCGGTGCTGGAAGTGCTCGGCCATACCGTGGCGGTCGAGTATGACGGCCGCGGCGCCCTGGTGCGGGCACGCCGCGATCGGCCGCAGGTGATGCTGCTCGACATCGGCTTGCCGGATACCGACGGCTATGCGCTGGCGCGCCAGATGCGCGCCATTCCTGAAGTGCGCGGCGCCGTGCTGGTGGCCCTGACCGGCTATGGCCAGCCCGAAGACCAGCGCCAGGCCATCGAGGCCGGGTTCGACCACCACCTTGTGAAACCGGCCGACCTCGGCCGCGTGACCGACATCCTGGCCCAGGTGCAGGCGGCAAAACGCTGAGCTTGTGCGAAACCCCCGAGTAGGGAATACTGCCCGCACGGTCGCCCATGCCAACAGGCAAGACGGCGGCTGAGAGAGCAATCGTGCAGACCATTCCTACAAAGGCAATCCACATGACTTTACCTCATCGCGTCCTGGGCCTGGCCCTGGTCCTGTCCGCCAGTACCCTGGCAGCCGCACCGGCCTTTGCAGCGGCGCCTGCAGCAGCCAAGGCCGACAAGGCCGACGCGCCTGTGGCCATGCAGCTGCAAAAGATCGACACCGTCGTCGGCAAGGGCAAGCAGGCCGCCAGCGGCAGCACCGTCACCGTCAAGTACACCGGCTGGCTGTATGCGCCCAAGTCGCCGAAGGGCCGCGGCCCGCAGTTCGACACCTCGGTCGGCGGCGCGCCATTCACTTTCCCGCTCGGCGTGGGCGCGGTCATCAAGGGCTGGGACGAGGGCGTCGCCGGCATGAAGGTCGGCGGCAAGCGCACGCTGATCATTCCGTCGCCGCTGGGCTATGGCGCGCGCGGTTCGGGTCCGATTCCGCCAAATGCGAACCTCATGTTCGATGTCGAACTGGTCGATGTAAAAGACAGCAAATAAACGCTTCCGGCACTCAATAATGAGTGTCGGAAATTTTTACAATCAGGATACATTCCCAATATGTTAAGTGGCTAACATATTGAATTTATGCATTATTTTCCTTCTGGCATGGTTTCTGCTAAACAGTTTATACGCGGTGAGTTGGGACTGTCCGTGAGAGAAGATCTAGTCAACTAAAAGGAAAACAAATGCTGAATCGGAATCTGTCGTTGAAAAAAATCGCTGGTGCTGTCGTTGCTACCGGCTTTGTGTTTGGCATGGGCTCGGCTCACGCAGGTTCGATCGCCGCCACCCCAGGCTCGATCGTGACCCCGGCCATCACCTCGGGCGCTCTGCCAGACACCCCGGGCGCACACGTCGATCCAAACACCCCGAACTCGAAGTACTCGGGCGTTGTCAGCATCAACATCCGTTACGACGGCGAATCCTACATCTGCTCGGGCGCCCTGGTAGGCAAGCGCCAGGTGGTCTCGGCCGGCCACTGCGTTGATACCACGGGCAACGGCACCTACGTCGACCTGAAAAAGCCGGGCACCGACGTGCGCGTGCTGTTCAACAGCAACGGCAACTACAACACCAACCCTGCCGCCAACATCATCACCGCTACCCAGGTCGCCGTCCACAAGGACTACCAGGGCTTCAACAACTGCCCGGACGGCACCCGCGGTTGCGTGAACGATGACGTTGCCGTCATCACCCTGGGCCAGGACGCGCCGGACAGCGCCAAGATCTACAAGGTCGCCGTTAACCCGATCAACGCCGGCACCCACATCACCATGGTCGGCTACGGCACCTCGGGCGACGGCGTCAACGGCTACTACGTCAGCCCATCGTTCTCGATCAAGCGCAGCGGCGAGAACTACGTCGACCTGATCGACCTCGACGACGAGCAAGGCTTCGAAGGCGGCAACCAGGAAGTCTTCTACGCCGACTTCGACGGTCTTGGCCGCGATACTTTCTGCACCCAGTTCGGTGTCTGCACCCCAGTGCTGCCGAACGACCGTGAGTCGGGCATCGGCGGCGGTGACTCGGGTGGCCCATCGTTCATCGAAATGTACGGCGAACTGATGCTGGTTGCGAACAACACCTTCAGCGGCCGCTTCACCGGCCAGGTCGAAGGCACCTTCGGCACCTACTTCGGCGGCATCATCATGGGTGGCTACAAGGACTTCCTGTACACCGCAACCGGCGGCAAGGTCGCCCTGGTGCCGGAACCAACCAGCATTGCACTGCTGGGCCTGGGCGCCCTGATGCTGGGTGGCGCAGCACGCCGCCGCAAGCAGAAGTAATCCGCTCCGGCCCCTGGCCGGATAGCGATAGCGCGTAACGAGAGCGGCCTGCGGGCCGCTCTTGTTTTTTTACGCTTGTTTCTCTCTCGCGCTCTTTTTTTGGCCCGTCGCTGAGGTATCGTGCAGCTTGCATACGTGCGCGGCAGGGCAGGGGGGGCCGTTGTATGCTGAGGCCGTTACTTGGCTATGCAACAGTACCCATGAGAGCTTGGAGAATTGCAATCGAAAAGGCGGGGCTCGACCGCAAATGCAAGGGCGCGCGCGACAATGGCGGGCATTGGCACAGCGCGGGGCAGCCGGGCTTGTATGCAGCAATGACGGTGGAACTGGCGGTGCTGGAAAAATTCGTGCACACCGAGGAGGTCGACGAGGCGCCGCTGGTGCTGGTGGCGATCGACTTGCCAGACGATCCCGGGCTGGGGCTGGATGTGAAGGAGGAAGATTTGCCGGAAGGCTGGGATGCGCTCGAGGATGGCGGCAGCGCGGCCGCGTTCGGCACGGCTTTCCTGAAGAAGCGCGATTACCTGTACATGCGGGTGCCGTCGGTGATCGTGGGGGAGGGTGTGAACCTGGTGATCAACCCGGCGCATCATGCGTATGACCAGGTGAAGTCGAGCATTGCGCGGTCGTTCAGGTTTGATCCGAGGATGTTCAAGCGGTAGGGTGGGTTCAAGAACCCACCCTACGAAACCCTACGCATCGATGAAAAAACGGCGCCACCGGCGCCGTTCGTTTTACTTCCCAAGCATCGATACCACGTTGTCCGCCCCCGGCGCCCCAAACGCCTGCTGCTTGAGCACATGCAGCTGGTCGCGCACCTGGGCCGCCTTCTCGAACTCGAGGTTCTTGGCATGGTCGACCATGAGCTTCTCGAGACGCTTGATCTCTTTCGAAATCTGCTTTTCGCTCATAGCCTCGACCTTGGCCGTGGCCGCCGCGTCCTCGGCGTTCTGCGCGCCTTCGAGCATCGCTTTCTGCGCCGCATTGCTGTAGACGCCGTCGATCAGTTCCTTGATCTTCTTCTGCACACCCTTCGGCGTGATGCCGTTGGCTTCGTTGAAGGCGATCTGCTTGGCGCGGCGGCGTTCGGTTTCGTCGATGGCGCGGCGCATCGAATCGGTCACGTGGTCAGCGTACAGGATCGCCACGCCGTTCAGGTTACGCGCCGCGCGGCCGATGGTCTGGATCAGCGAACGTTCGGAACGCAGGAAGCCTTCCTTGTCGGCATCGAGCACGGCAACCAATGACACTTCCGGCAAGTCCAGGCCCTCGCGCAGCAGGTTAATCCCGATCAGCACGTCAAACGTACCCAGGCGCAAATCGCGCAAAATCTCGACGCGCTCGACGGTCTCGATATCGCTGTGCAGGTAACGCACCTTGATGCCGTGGTCGCTCAGGTATTCGGTGAGCTGCTCGGCCATGCGCTTGGTCAGCGTAGTGATCAGGACGCGCTCGTTCTTCTTGACACGGTCGTTAATCTCGCTCATCACGTCGTCGACCTGCGACAGGGCAGGGCGCACGATGATCACCGGGTCGACCAGGCCGGTCGGGCGCACCACCTGCTCGACCACGTTGTCGGCATGCGCCTTTTCGTATTCGGCCGGCGTGGCGGAGACGAAAATCGTCTGGCGCATCTTGCCTTCGAATTCCTCGAATTTCAAAGGCCGGTTGTCCAGCGCCGAGGGCAGGCGGAAGCCGTAGTCGACCAGGTTCGTTTTACGCGACCGGTCGCCGTTGTACATGGCGGACAATTGCCCAACCAGCACGTGCGACTCGTCCATGAACATCAGCGCATCTTTCGGCAGGTAATCGATCAGCGTCGGCGGCGGCTCGCCCGGCATGGCGCCGGACAGGTGGCGCGAATAGTTCTCGATGCCCTTCGTAAAACCGATTTCGGCCATCATTTCGAGGTCGAAGCGGGTGCGCTGTTCGAGACGCTGTTCCTCAATCAGTTTATTCTGCTGACGGAACTCTTCCAGGCGGTCCTTCAGCTCGGCCTTGATCGACTCGACTGCACGCAGCACGGTCGAGCGCGGCGTGACGTAGTGCGAACCAGGATACACCGTGAAGCGCGGGATCTTCTGGCGTACGCGGCCGGTGAGCGGATCGAACAACTGCAGCGATTCGATTTCGTCATCGAACATCTCGACCCGGATCGCGAGTTCCGCGTGTTCCGCCGGGAAGATATCGATGGTGTCGCCGCGCACGCGGAAGGTGCCGCGGCCGAAATCCATCTCGTTGCGCGAATACTGCATCTGGATCAGGCGCGCGATGATGTCGCGCTGGGCCACTTTATCTTTGTGGCGCAGCGTCAGGATCATCTTGTGGTATTCGTTCGGATTGCCGATACCGTAGATCGCCGAGACGGTGGCGACGATGATCACGTCGCGCCGTTCCATCAGCGACTTGGTGCACGACAGGCGCATCTGCTCGATGTGCTCGTTGATCGACGAATCCTTTTCGATGAACAGATCGCGCTGCGGCACATAGGCTTCCGGCTGGTAGTAATCGTAGTAGGACACGAAATACTCGACCGCGTTCTGCGGGAAGAATTCGCGGAACTCCGAATACAGCTGGGCCGCCAGGGTTTTGTTTGGCGCGAACACGATCGCCGGACGGCCGGCCTTGGCAATCACGTTGGCCATCGTGTAGGTCTTGCCGGAACCCGTTACCCCGAGCAGGGTCTGGTACATCAGGCCGTCGTCAATGCCTTCCACCAGGCCCTCGATTGCGGTGGGCTGGTCGCCCGCCGGCGGGAAGGGCTGGTGCAATTTGAACGGCGAATTCGGGTAGGTGATTACAGTCGGCTCAGGACCGGTTTCGACTGCGCTTACAGCTGATATATCTGCCATGTTGTCCGACCTTTGCTAGAATGGGGGTCCGCCTGCGGCACTGCAACATCCCTGCTGCTGTCCTATACAACTGCTGCGAACCCACCGACAATTCAGTTTATCACGATGACTTCCACAGCCTCCGCCAGCCTCTTCGGCGCCATCGACATGGCCCCGCGCGACCCCATCCTGGGCATCACCGAAGCATTCAACGCCGACACCAATCCGGTCAAGATCAACCTGGGTGTCGGGGTCTATTACGACGATAATGGCAAGGTGCCTCTGTTGCAGTGCGTACAGCAGGCGGAAGCGAAGTTGATTGAGCAGCAAGCGCCGCGCACCTACCTGCCGATCGACGGGCTGGCTGCGTACGACAAGGCTGTGCAAGAGCTCGTATTTGGGGCCGACAGCGCCGTAATTCAAGAGAAGCGCGCAATTACCGTGCAAGCCATCGGCGGCACCGGCGCCCTGAAAATCGGCGCCGATTTCCTCAAGCGTTTCGCGCCGGATGCGGAAGTATTCATCAGCGACCCGAGCTGGGAAAACCACCGCGCGCTGTTCGAGTCGGCCGGTTTCATCGTCAACAACTATACCTATTACGACCCGGCCACCCACGGCGTGGATTTCGACGGCATGCTGGCCTCGCTGCGCAAGATGGATGCCGGTTCCATCGTTGTCCTGCACGCCTGCTGCCATAACCCGACCGGCGCCGACCTGACCCAGGAGCAATGGGGCCAGGTAATCGCCGCCGTGAGCGAAGGCGGCCTGGTTCCCTTCCTCGACATGGCTTACCAGGGCTTCGGCGCGGGCATCGCGCAAGACGGCGCCGTGGTGCGCCGCTTCGTGGAAGCCGGCGGCCCGCTGCTGGTGTCGAACTCGTTCTCGAAGTCGTTCTCGCTGTACGGCGAGCGCGTCGGCGCGCTGTCGGTGGTGGCGTCCTCGAGCGATGAAGCGGCGCGCCTGCTGTCGCAGCTGAAGCGCGTGGTGCGCACCAATTACTCGAACCCGCCTATCCACGGCGGCAAGGTGGTGGCGACCGTGCTGTCCACGCCGGAACTGCGCCAGCTGTGGGAAGACGAGCTGGCCGGCATGCGTGTGCGCATCAAGGCGATGCGCGAAGAGCTGGTGCACAAGCTGGCCGCCAAGGCGCCGGGCCGCGACTTCGGTTTCGTGCGCGAGCAGGTGGGCATGTTCTCGTATTCGGGGCTCACCAAGGAACAGGTCGGCAAGCTGCGCGAGGAGTCGATCTACGCCGTGGACACCGGCCGCATCTGCGTTGCCGCGCTGAATTCGAAGAATATCGATCTCGTCGTTGACGCAATCGCCAAAGTCCTCTAAAATCTTGGCTCTTCGAACTTGAACGCAAGTTTGATTTGAAGAGCAGCACAATTCCCTGATAGCTCAGTCGGTAGAGCGACGGACTGTTAATCCGCAGGTCCCTGGTTCGAGTCCAGGTCGGGGAGCCAGAATTTGAAAAGGAGTGTCGAGCAATCGGCGCTCCTTTTTTGTTTTTGGGGCACGAAAACCAGTGGCCGAAACCGTATCTGGGCGATAAACAAACCAGCGGCCCACCCTAATGTGATGGACTCCACCCTCCTGATAACGGCATCATTGTGCCAAGCGTGCCAGATTGGACTGGAAGCACAAGATGAGCCGTAACGAAGTACTGTCAACCTTTCGAAACATGCAGCCGGTAGC
>NZ_JAULSI010000047.1 GCF_030711405.1 Massilia brevitalea | reverse complement strand
GAGCGGCCAGCTACGAATGGGTACATGATCCCACGAGTCTAAACAATTAGACAACTAATGTCCTACAGCGATCACGAAGTCTGCGACGGTGAAGTGATGATCGTGCGGAACTGAGTATTTAACTTCAACCGCTCTTCGAAGCGCTGAACGGACACAGGCAAAGTCAATGTCCAGATAGGTTGCTGCAACCTGTATCGCCGATCCAATAGCTGATGGCTAACGCTCTTATCGCAATCCGGAAAGTCCGGCAATCCTCTGGACAGTTAACGGGTTGATCATGTAGGATGTTTCCTACAGGAATGGACTGTTATGCCCCTTGCACGCTTCGTTAACGCTCTGTCACGGGGCATGTGGACAAGATGAACAGACAGTGTTGTTTTTAGCGTTCCCGTACTGACTCATCATGTTTTTTGCGGATATTACTGTTTCCTGTCATCAATCCCCTCTGATACCATTTTGCTTGTAACTAGGGCTCTTCTTTGGTTCTTGACTGTGTGACACCAGATGGCAGCAACACGCACGGTCGCCCTGCGCCAGTCATCCCTGCAATCATTTTTCCAGGCATTTATCGATGAATTCGCCGGCACGATCGTCTTCCCTCTCCGAACTGCGCGCCGCACTGCGCGAACTGTCGCCCTACGTGGGCAGGGCCCTCTGGTTCAGCCTGGCCTGCGGCGTGCTGGTGCTGGCGCCCTCTTGGTACATGCTCGAAGTCTATGACCGCGTGGTCAACAGCGCGAACGGCACCACGCTCGCCATGCTGACCCTGGCCGTGCTCGGCGCCTACCTGCTGATGGAGGTGCTGGAATGGGCGCGCAGCGACCAGATGCATGCGGCCGCCTGCCACCTCGACGAGCGCCTGACGCGCCGCGTCTTCCACGCCGCCTTCGAGTCCAGCCGCAAGTCGCTGCCGGGCGGCGGCGCCCAGGCCATGAACGATCTGCGCACCGTGCGCGACTTCATCCATTCGCCGGTGGTCACCGCCGCCATGGACGCGCCGCTGGCGATCCTGTTCCTGGCCCTGATCTTCGCCATCAGCCCATTGCTGGGCGTGGTGGCCCTGGGCGTAGCCCTGGTGCAGGTGCTGATCGGCTGGCTGAACAGCCGCGGCACGCGCGAGCCGCTGCTGGCCGCCAACCGCAACAGCTACGCCGCCCAGCAACAGGCCGACCGCCTGCAGTCGCAGGCCACCGTCATCGACGTGCTCGGCATGTACGGCGCCCTGCGCACGCGCTGGTTCGGCAAGCAGATGGAAGCGACCGCGCTGCAGGCCGAGGCTTCGAAGCGCGGCGGCGGCTACCAGGCCCTGTCGAAACTGCTGCAGAACCTGGTCAACTCGGCCCTGCTCGGCCTGTCGTGCTGGCTGCTGCTGCACGATGCCCTGAACGGCGGCAGCGCCATGCTGGTCATCGCCGGCATCCTGGGCGGCCGCGTGCTGGCCCCCTTTATCCAGATCGTCACCCAATGGCAGGGCGTGGCCTCCGCCCTCGAATCCTTCTACCGCCTGGAAGCCCTGCTGAAAGCCGTTCCGAGCGCCGCGCCGGGCATGCCGCTGCCGGTGCCGCAAGGCACGCTGGCGGTTGAGAAGCTGGTCGCCAGCGCGCCAGGCAGCAGCGCACCGATCCTGAAAGGCCTGGCCTTCGGCCTGCAGCCGGGCGAAGTGGCCGTGGTCATGGGCCCGTCGGGCGCCGGCAAGTCGAGCCTGGCGCGCCTGCTGCTGGGCATGTGGCCGGCCGCTTCCGGCAAGGTGCGCCTCGACGGCGTCGACGTGTTTGCCTGGCCGCGCGCCGAACTCGGCCCGCACCTGGGCTACCTGCCGCAGGCGGTCGACCTGGTCGAAGGCACGGTCGCCGAGAACATCTGCCGCTTCGGCGCGGTCGACCGCGCCGCCGTCGAAGCTGCCGCCCGCAGCGCCAACCTGGAACCGCTGATCGCCACCCTGCCGCAAGGCTACGATACCCCGGTCGGCCCGAACGGCAATGCCCTGTCCGGCGGCCAGCGCCAGCGCATCGCCCTGGCGCGCGCGCTGTACGGCAACCCGGCGCTGGTGGTGCTCGACGAGCCCAATTCCAGCCTCGACGATGCCGGCGACGCTGCCCTGGTCCATGCCATCCTCGAACACAAGGAACGCGGCTGCACCTTTGTCGTGATGAGCCACCGCGCCAACGTGCTGGCAGTGGCCGACAAGATCCTGCTGCTGCGCGAAGGCCAGCAGGCCGGCTTCGGGCCGCGCGAGGAAGTGCTGGCCGCACTGCGCCGGGCGAACGCGCCCGACGATGCCGCTCATGCGCCTGTACCTGCCCAGCGCAACGCCCTTCCCCTCGCCACCGCGAAAGGCTGATCCCCATGACCACCAAAACGACAGGCCAGAGCGGCCTGCGCGGGGCCCTTGCGTCCCTGCGCCATGAATTCGGCCACGCCGGCCTCCTGAGCGTGCTCACCAACGTGCTGATGCTCACGCCCACGATCTACATGCTGCAGGTGTACGACCGCGTGCTGCTCAGCCGCAGCGAGCTGACCCTGCTCGCCGTGTCGCTGATCGCGCTGGCGATGTATGCCTGCGTGGCGCTGGCCGAATGGTGGCGCACCCGGGTGCTGGTGCAGGCCGGGCAGCGCCTCGACGCCGCCCTCGCCGGTCCGCTGATGGACGCCGATTTCGCCGCTTCGCTGCAAGGCAAAGGCACGGCCGCTTCGGCCAGGCCGCTTGCCGACCTCATTCAAGTGCGCCAGTTCCTCACCGGCCCCGGCATCCTGGCCTTCTTCGATGCGCCCTGGGCGCCGATCTACATCGCCGTGCTGTTCGTGCTGCATCCGGCACTGGGCGCGCTGGCGCTGGTGTTCGCCGCGATCCAGTGCCTGCTGGCCTGGCAGGGCCACGGCCGCAGCGTGGCCCCGGCCGATGCGGCATCGAAAGCGGCCGGCGTCGAGATGGGCTGGCTGCGCGCCAAGCTGCGCGGCGCCGAAGCGCTGGAAGCGATGGGCATGCTCGGCAACCTGTGGCAGCGCTGGAACCGCCTGCACGGCCAGCAGCAGGGGCGCGGCCTGGAACTGCACCGCTTTACCTCGCGCGTCACCGCGGCCAGCAAGTTCGTGCGCTACGCCCAGCAGTCGCTGGTGCTGGGCCTGGGCAGCCTGCTCGTGATCGACGGCGAGCTCTCGGTCGGCGCCATGCTCGCCGCCAACGTCCTGATGACGCGCGCCCTGGCCCCGATCGACAGCCTGGTCGGCCTCTGGCGCGGCCTGATCAACGCCCGCCTGGCCTATGGCCGCCTGCGCACGCTGCTGCAGGAACAGGCCGTGGCGCCCGCCGCCGCCGATCTCCCGCAGGAACGCCTGCGCGGCAACGTGCAGCTGCGCGCCCTGAGCGCCCACGCAGCGGGCGGCACGCGCACCATCCTCGACGGCGTCGACCTGGCGCTGGCCGCCGGCAGCGTCACCGTGGTGGTCGGCCCTTCGGGCTCGGGCAAGTCGACGCTGGCGCGCGTCGTGGTCGGCGCCTGGCCGCACATCACGGGCGAGGCCCTGCTCGACGGCCGTCCGCTGCAGGATTACCCGCGCCGCCAGTTCGGCGCCCAGCTCGGCTACCTGCCGCAGGACGTCGGCCTGTTCGACGGCAGCATCGCCGAGAACATCGCCCGCTTCGGCGAAATCGATTCGCAGGCGGTGATCGGCGCAGCCCTGAAGACCGGCCTGCACGACATCATCCTGCGCCCGCCGCGCGGCTACGACACCCCGGTCGACAACGACGGCGTGCAGCTGCCCGGCGGCCTGCGCCAGCGCATCGCCCTGGCGCGCGCGGTCTACGGTTCGCCCGCCCTGGTGGTGCTCGACGAGCCGAACGCGAATCTCGACGAAGCCGGCGAAGCCGCCCTCACCGCGCTGGTGCGCCAGCTGAAAGTCGAAGGCAAGACCGTGCTCCTGATTACCCACCGCCCGGCCATCCTGGCCGCCGCCGACCGCCTGGTCATGCTGCGCGACGGCAAAGTAGAACGCGACGGCACGCCCGAGCAGGTGCTCGCAGAAGTGCGCCGCGCCGCTTCCCAACCTCTTCCGCAAACGCCATGAAACCTCAGCTCAAGAACGCTCAACCCGAGACCGCTCAACTGAAGAACGATCTCGTCCAGCCCGGCCTGCCCCAGGCCGGCGCCGACCTGTGGCCCGGTAGCGGCCCGGCCGCCAACGATGAGCCGCCCGCGGGCGATGCGCCTGCCGCCGCCGGCCACGCACGCCGCAGCCTGCGCCTGGGCAAGCTGGCCCTGGCCCTGGGCCTGGCCGGCTTGCTGGCCTGGGTCGCCTTTGCCCCGCTCGACGAAGGCGTGCCGGCGCCCGGCACCGTGATGGTCGACACCAAGCGCCAGCCGGTGCAGCACCTGACCGGCGGCCTGATCAAGCAGGTACTGGTGCGCGAGGGCGACCTCGTGAAACAGGGCCAGCCCCTCGTGGAACTCGACAGCGCCGTGGCGCGCGCCAACTTCACCGCGGTGCGCCTGCGCTACCTGAACGAACGTGCGGCCGAGTCGCGCCTGCTGGCCGAACAGAACGGCGCCGCCGCGATCGCCCTGCACCCGGACGTCGAAGCGGCGCGCCAGGATCCGGGCGTCAGCCTGCAGATCGAGGCCCAGCAGCAGCTGTTCATGTCGCGCAAGGCGGCGCTGGCGGCCGACCTGCAGGCGATTGCCGACGGCAGCCGCGGCCAGCAAAGCGCGCAGGTGACGATCGCCGGTTCGGCGACGCAGCACCAGACCCTGACGGCCAGCAACACGCTGGGCGACACCGACGGCATGGGCAACGTCAGCTACCGCTGGCTCGCCGATGGCGCCCTGGTGGCGGTCGGCAGCAGCTATGTGCTGACCCAGGCCCAGGTGGGCAAGGCGATCACTGTGGTCGCCAGCTACCTTGATGCCGAAGGCACCGTGGAAAGCGTGACCAGCAGCGCCACCGACCGTGTGGCCAACGTCAACGACGCGCCGACCGGCGCGGTGCTGATCGCTGGCAACACCACCCTGGGCCAGACCCTGACCGCCTCGAACACCCTGGCGGACCAGGACGGCATGGGCACGGTGAGCTACCAGTGGCAAGCCAATGGCGCGGACATCTCCGGCGCCACCGGCGCCAGCCTGACCCTGAACAGCGCGCTGATCGGCAAGACCATCGACGTGGTGGCCCGCTACACCGACGGCTTCGGCGCAGCGGAATCGGTTGGCAGTGCTGCAAGCGATGTGGTGCGCGACGGCAACGGCGTGGCGCCTTCGGTGGAAGCCCTGGCGCCGGCGCTCGGCAACGGCGGCCTGCTCGGCGACGGCAACGGCGACGGCATCCTCGACGCGCTGCAGCCTGCGGTGGTTTCGATGGGCGTACCGAGCGCCTCGAATGGCAGCTCCTATGTCACGCTGGTGGCAGGCGCGGTCAACGGCAAGCCGGTGGCGGATGCGAATCCGCTGACCGACGTGCATAGCGTGCACAATGCCATCGACCTGCCAAGCTGGGCGCAAGCGCCGATGGACGGCATCTCGTTCACCGCCAAGGTCAATGCACCTGGCGCGACCGAGAACTTCAGCCTGTACGTCGATGCGAGCACGGGTGTGAATGGTTACTGGGCGAAGGATGCGAGCGGCGTGCTGGTCAACCTGGCCAGCGCGGCCTACGGTGGCCAGATGGTGGCCGAAGGCGACAAGATCCGCCTCGACTTCCACATCACCGAAGGCAGCCAGTTCGACGTGGGCGTGGCCGGCGATTCGAACATCGTCAGCAACGGCGTGGCGGCGCATGCATCGCTGAGCCTGATCGGCTACGTGATCGATACGCCGGACGAGCAAGGCCCAGGCAACGCCTTCGACTAAGCACCAAAAATTAATGTTTAAAGGAATGAAGATGAAACTGATTAAATTCTTGGCTGCATCGAGTGTCTTGAGCCTGGCCGCCTGCGGCGGCGGTGGCGGCGGTGGCGGCACGACCACCCCGCCGGTGGTGACCCCGCCGGCGATTACCCTGGGCCAGCTGCAAGGCTTCTGGAACGGCCCGGTGACGGGCGCCAGCTTCGGCGGCGCCACGGTCGTGCGCAGCGTGGTCCTGAGCGACGGCGCGGCCTGGCTGTTCCTGCACGACGCCCAGGACAACCTGGTCGGTCTGACCACCGCCAAGCTGGCCGTGTCGGGCCAGACCTTCTCGGCCAACGGCGCACGCTATCCGGTGTCGGGCGCCAAGGCCGAGACGGTCACCGTCTCCGGCGGCGCACCGAGCGGCACCGCGTTTGCGGTGTCGGTGCGCGGCACTGCCGGCACCAGCTCGCTGGCGCTGACGGCGGACACCCGCTACAGCACCGCCGTGACCCGCGCCGATGCCACCGGCAACTGGCGCTTCACCAAGGCCGGCGGCACCATCGTTGCCAACTGGACCGTCGACGCCAACGGCGTGCTGTCGGGCACCAGCACCCTTGGCTGCAACTACAACGGCACCGTGGCGCCGCACGGCAGCGTGGCCGTGTTCGACGTCACCCTGACCGAGACCTGCACCGGTAGCACCACCCAGCTGAGCGGTATCGCCAAGCTGAACACCGCCAAGACCTTCCTGACCTTCGGCCTGACGACGGCCGACGGTGGGCTGGGCGAAGCGGTGGTGGCGCAGAAGCAGTAATAATTAGTACCGGGCACGGGCGCTGCGGCGCCTTTGCTTATGGATGAAAAAAGGCCCGGGTGGAAGCACCCGGGCCTTTTTTTGCTGTGTTGATACGTCAGCCGCCAGCGTCCTGCCGGTGGCGCCGCTCGTGCGCCGCGGGACGGCGCACCGGCGCCGGTTTGCGCAGGCCATGCAAGGCATGCGCAACCAGCACCAGCAGCAACAGCAATGCGGCGAAAGCCAAGACGACCGGCGCCGGCAATCCAAGGAATACGCCCTGATCCATGACATCTCCCGTTCCGTTGAACATCGCCCGCTGTTAGCCGGGCGCAAGAACGAATGTGCCATTTCTATTCCTGTTGGAAATTGAGCTACCGCAAAGCCCCGCCGTCGATCAAGCCGCCGTCGACAGCGGCTGGGCCCGTTCCGGCTTGCCTTTGCCCGCCCGCTCGTACTCGGCGATCACCTGGGCCCCAAACAGCAGCAGCGTGGCGCCGATCTCGAGGCTGAACATGACCACGATGGCGGTCGTCATCGAGCCATACACCACGTTCACCTGGGACAGGGTCGAGAAATACCAGACCAGGACATGGCGCGCCAGTTCCCACAGCAGCGCCGCCGTGACCCCGCCGACCAGCGCGTGCGACAGCGACAGGCGCCCGACCGGCATCACCAGGTAGATCGAGGTCAGTACCAGGATTTCGCCGCCCAGGCCCAGCAGGTAGAGCAGCGCCCCCGATACCCCGCCCAGCGACCAGCTGTAGCCGAACAGATCGACGTGCTCCCGCCCCATCACCTGCAGGGTGCCGGCCACCAGGGTCACCAGCATCACCCCGAAGCCCAGCGCCAGGATGTAGCAGTAAGGCAGCACCGCCGACACCAGGAAGTGGCGGCGCCGGATCGCCACGCGGTGCACGAAGATCACGCTCATGGCGTTTTCCAGCACCGTAAAGGCGAGGGAACTGAAGAACAGCATGGTGACGCCCAGCACCCAGGTGATGAGGTCGCGGTTGTCGAGGAAGTTGGCGACCTCGGCCACGATGGAGCGCGACTGGCCCGGCACCAGCAGTTCGAGGTAGCGGCGCAGGGTTTCCAGCAGCTCGGCCTGGTCGATGAAGTGCGACAGCGCCACCACCACCAGCATCAGGAAGGGCACGATCGACAGCAGCGCGTAATAGGCCACGGCGCCGGCCAGCAGCAAGCCCTGGTTGGCGCGAAAGCCGCGCAGGCAGCTCAGGGTAAAGGTCAGCGGGTGCGAGAAAATGTAGGCATTCGCGCGCCGGTTCAGGATGCGGATGCGCGCGCGGCGCACCGACTGCCAGCGCAGCCGTATCATCGTGCCAGCCTGATTCCAGTAAATTGCCAGCGCGCTCCGGCCGGAAAGAAGTTGCGGTAGCTGGCGCGCGGATGGCCGGCTGGCGTGGCGCAGGACGAGCCGCGCAGCACGTACTGGTTGACCATGAACTTGCCGTTGTATTCGCCGATGGCGCCCGGCGCCGGCGCATAGCCGGGATAGGGCGCGTAGCTGCTGCTGGTCCATTGCCAGCAAGCGCCGAACATCTGGCTGAGGCCCGTGCCCGCCTCTCCTCCCCTGGCCGCGCCCGGATGCAGGCGCCCTGCTTCGATGCTGGCCTGGCGCGCCGCGAATTCCCATTCGAACTCGGTCGGCAGGCGCGCTCCGCGCCAGCGCGCATAGGCGTCGGCCTCGTACAGCGACAGATGCGTGGCCGGGCGCGCCGGATCGAGCGGCAGCAGGCCGTGCAGGGTGAATTCCTGCCAGCGGCCCTCGTCATCCTGGCGCCAGTAGAAGGGATGCGCCAGTTCGCCGCTGGCGACCTTGTCCCAGCCCTCGGCCAGCCACAAGGCAGGGTCGCGGTAGCCGCCGGCCTCGATGAAGGCCAGGTATTCGCCGTTGGTCACCAGGCGCGAAGCGAGTTCGAACGGCGCCAGGTAGGCACGGTGGCGCGGCAGCTCGTTGTCGAAGCAGAAACCGTTGCCGCCAAAGCCGAACTCGGCCAGCCCGCCGGCGCAGGCGATCCACTCCATCGGTGCGGGCGGCGCCTCGGCGCCGAGCGGGTCGGCGGCATAGGCCGGGAACAAAGGGCTCTGGGCCAGCAGATGCTTGAGGTCGGTGAGCATCAGTTCCTGGTGCTGCTGCTCGTGCTGCAGGCCGAGCTCGACCAGTTCGGCGAGGCGGGCGTCGCCTGCGCGTTCGACCAGCAGGCGACCCATGCGCGCATCGACGTCGCGGCGGTAGGCGCGTACTTCGTCGAGCGAAGGCCGTGTCAGCAGGCCGCGGTGCGGGCGCGGATGCTTGGCGCCGACGCCGTTGTAGTAGGAATTGAAAAGCACCCGAAAGGCGGGGTGGAAAGGCGCGAAGCCTTCTTCCATCGCCTCCAGGATGAAGGTCTCGAAGAACCAGGTCGTGTGCGCCAGGTGCCACTTGATGGGGCTGGCGTCGGGCATGGACTGGGCGCAGCAATCCTCGCTCGAGAGCGGCTCGGCCAGGTGCAGCGAGCGCTGGCGGACGGTATGAAAATCGTGCGACATAATAAAACTCTCAGCCGGCCGCCTGCGCGTGGATCACGGCAAACGGACAGTGCGGATCGGTCCAGACGCGGGTTGCCTCGAAGCCGGCCGATTCGAGCAGGCTGATGGCGTCGGCCTGGCGGTACTTGTAGCTGTTTTCGGTATGGATGCGCTCGCCCGCCGCGAAGTCGCGCCCGCCGCCCGGCCAGCGCACCTGCTGGGCGCGCTTGGCTTCGAGGTGCATCTCGACCCGGCCCATGGCCTCGTTGTAGAAGCCGACATGGCGCCATTCGCGGATGTCGAAGTCGGCGCCGAGCAGGGTATTCACGTGGCGCAGCACGTTCAGGTTGAAGGCGGCGGTTACGCCGAGGGCGTCGTCGTAGGCGGCATCCATGACGGCCTTGTCCTTGACCAGGTCGATCCCGATCAGCAGGCCGCCGTCCGGTCCGCAGTTGCGGCGCAGGCGGCGCAGGAAAGCACGTGCTTCCGGCGGCGTGAAGTTGCCGAGCGACGAGCCGGGATAGAAGAACAGGCGTTTTTCGGCGCGCACATTGCTCGGGAGTTCGAGGCCGCTGGAAAAGTCCAGGCCCAGCGCTTCCATCGCGATCTGCGGGAAGCGCTGGCGCAGCCGGTTCAGCGCGTCGTGCAGGAATTCGGTGGAAATGTCGATCGCCACGTACTGGCTCGGGCGCAGCAGCGGGAACAGCGAGGCTGCCTTGGCGCAGTTGCCGGCGCCGAGGTCGACCAGGGTGCTGCCGACGCCGGCCACGCGCGCCATCTCGGCGCCATGGCGTGCGAAAATCGCCGCTTCGGTGCGGGTTGGATAGTATTCCGGCAGTTCGCAGATCGCTTCGAACAGCTTCGAGCCAAGCGCGTCGTAGAGGAACTTGGGTGAAATGGTGGCGTTGCGCGCGCCCAGGCCGTCGTAGAGCTCAGCGGGAACGTGGGCGTTGGCCACGGTTTCAGGCTGCTCGGTTATGCATAAAGTCATCATAGGGTTTATCATTCGTGCCGCCGAAGCGCCGGATGCGCCCTGGCCTGGAGATGTTGACGTTTTTGCTATCATAGCCCGAAGCGCCGAATCTCCGCGTTCGCCTGCCACGCAAGCGTGCAGGCCATCCGTCTTGCAAGACCTTATTAACAAGAAAGCCCATACCATGTCGCCCATCTCCGCCCTGAAGTCGCTGCTCGCAGCATCCGTCGCCGTTTCCTTCGCGTTCGCCGCGCCCGGCGCCGCGGCCCAGAACACGCCTGGCGTGCTGAAAGTGTCGGCCATTCCCGACGAAGCGCCAACCGAGCTGCAGCGCAAGTTCAAGCCACTGGGCGACTACCTGGCCAAGGCCACCGGCCTGAAGGTCGAGTTCACCCCGGTGACCGACTACGCCGCCTCGGTCGAAGGCCTGGTCAACCACAAGCTCGACATGGTCTGGTTCGGCGGCTTCACCTTCGTGCAGGCCAACGTGCGCAGCAAGGGCCAGATCACGCCGCTGGTGCAGCGCGCCGAGGACGAGAAATTCCGCTCGGTGTTCGTGACCACCCAGCCCGGCATCAACAAGCTGGAAGACCTGAAGGGCAAGACCCTGTCGTTCGGCTCGGAATCCTCGACCTCGGGCCACCTGATGCCGCGCTCCTTCCTGCTGGGCGCCAGGATCAATCCGGACACCGACCTGAAGCGCATCTCGTTCTCGGGCGCACACGACGCCACCGTGGCGGCCGTGGCCGGCGGCAAGGTCGATGCCGGTGCGCTGAACATCTCGGTCTGGGAAAAGCTGGTCGAAGCCAACAAGGTCGACCCGAAAGTCGTGCGCGTGTTCTACACCACCCCGGGCTACTACGACTACAACTGGTCGGTGCATTCGAACATGAACCCGGCGCTGCAAAAGAAGATCCGCGACGCCTTCCTGGCCCTGGACGATTCGACGCCTGAAGGCAAGCAGATCCTCGACCTGCAGCGCGCCACCAGGTTCATCGCCACCAAGCCGGAGAACTACAAGGCGATCGAAGCGGCCGCGCGCAATGCCGGCCTGCTGAAGTAATCCACCCGGTCTTGCCGCGCATTCAGCCGATGACGTTCAAGCTCGAGAAACTGACGGTCCGCCACCTCACGGGCAGCCGCGCGCCCGCGCTGCAGGCGCTCGACCTGGCGATTGCGCCGGGCGAGCAGCTGGCGCTGATCGGGCCATCCGGCGCCGGCAAGACCACCCTGCTGTCGACCCTGGCGCTGGCCCACCGGCCGGCCGAGGGCGGCTTCAGCGCCTTTGGCCAGGACCCGTGGGCCTTGCCGCAGCGCGCGCGCCATGCCTTGCGCACGCGCCTGTTCCTGGCGCCGCAAACGCCGCCGCTGCCGCCGCGCCAGCGCGTGGTCACCGCGGTGCTGGCCGCGCGCCTGCCGCAGTGGAGCCTGGGCCAGGCCCTGGCCTCGCTGTTCAGGCCGGCCGACCCGGACGCCGCCTACGACGCCCTGAGCCGCTTCGGCCTGGGCGACAAGCTGTACGCGCGCGTCGACCGCCTGTCCGGCGGCGAGCGCCAGCGCTGCAGCCTGGCGCGCCTGCTGCTGTCGAATGCCGAAGCGTTTTTGGTGGACGAGCCGATCTCCGCGCTCGACCCGGCGCTGGCGCAACTCACGCTGTCGACCCTGCAGGGCGAAGCGGCCGCGCGCAAAGCGACTTTGGTGTGCAGCCTGCACCAGGTGGAGATGGCGCGCGCCCATTTCGAGCGTCTCGTCGGCCTGCGCGCCGGCCGCATCGTGTTCGACTTGCCGCGCGAGCAGGTATCCGACGAGATGATCGCCGCGCTCTACGCCAACGAAACGCTGCCGCCGCCGGAACACCACCTGCACGAAACGCCGGAACGCATCGCGGTCGGCGCCTGTCTCTGATTCGCGGATCCGATACGTGCCGTCTCACATTTTGTCACCCCCTCTTCATCCCGACCCGGCCTGGCGCGGGCGCCTGATGGCCTGCGGCCTCGGCCTGGTGCTGCTGTGGCCGATGCTGGTCTACAGCGAATTCAAGCCCTGGATCCTGTTCGATCTGCAAAGCCTGGCCGCGGCCGGCAACTTCCTGTCGGACTTCCTGCATCCCGCGCATTCCGCCGAATTCCTGGCGATGGTGCTGCACGAAACCTGGATCACGGTGGCGATCGCCACCTGCGGCCTGTTCCTGGCCCTGCTCGGCGCCATTCCCGCCACCCTGCTGGTGACCGAGCGCCTGTCGGTATCGACGCTAGGCACCGGCCGCATGCGGCGCAGCAGCGCGCTGCTGCGCCAGGCAGTGCGCTGGGTGCTGGTGCTTCTGCGCAGCGTGCCGGAACTGGTCTGGGCCCTGCTGTTCGTGCGCGTGGTGGGCCTGGGCCCGACCGCCGGCGTGCTGGCCATCGCCCTCACTTATTGCGGCATGCTGGCCAAGGTGTATGCCGAAATCCTCGAGTCGAGCGACGCCCACGCCAGCGACAGCCTGCTCGCCAACGGCAGCGGGCGCCTGGCGGCCCTGCTGTACGGCGCGCTGCCCGAAGCGGCGGCCGAACTCGTGTCCTACACCGTCTACCGCTGGGAATGCGCGATCCGGGGCTCGGCCATCATGGGCTTTGTCGGCGCCGGCGGCCTGGGCCAGCGCATGGACGAATCGACCAAGATGATGGCCGGCGGCGAAGTCGCCACCATGCTCATCATGTTCGTGCTGCTGGTGGCCGCGGCCGACCTGGTGTCCACGCTGCTGCGCCGGAGGCTGGGATGAGCGAACCGCTACGCGCGCCGCCCCCGCCGCCCCGCTCCTGGGGCACGCCGCTGCTGCTGCTGGCGCTGGCCGTGCTGGTCGTCGCCAGCTTCGCCACGCTGCGGCTCGACCTGGCCGCCTTCTTCACGCCCGATGCCGCCGGCACCATGGCCGAATTCCTGGCCGGTTTCGCACCGCCGGACAGCGCCACCCCCTTCCTCCTGAAAACCCTGGACGCGGCCATCGAGACCCTGTCGATGTCGGCCCTCGGCACCCTGCTGGCCGTGGCCGCCGGCCTGGTGCTGGCGCTGCCGGCCTCGGGGCGCTGGGGCGCGGGCCCGCGCGGCGCCGTGCGCCTGGTGCTGAACGTGCTGCGCTCGATCCCGGAACTGGTGTGGGCGGCGCTGCTGCTGGTGGCGGCCGGCCTGGGGCCGTTCGCGGGCACCCTGGCGCTGGCGGCGCACACTTCCGGCGTGCTCGGACGCCTGTTTGCCGACGCCCTGGAAAACGCGGCGCCGCTGCCGGAAGCGACGCTGCGCACGAACGGCGCGACGGCGCTGGGCGCCTTCTTCTACGCGACCCTGCCGCAAACCCTGCCGCAGATGCTGTCCTACACCCTGTACCGCTGGGAGAACAATATCCGCGCCGCCGCCGTGCTGGGCGTGGTCGGCGCCGGCGGCCTGGGGCAGATGCTGAAGTACCACCTGTCGCTGTTCCAGATGCCGAGCGCGGCCACCGTGATCCTGGCCATGCTGCTGCTGGTGGCCCTGGTCGACGCGATCAGTTTCGCGCTGCGGCGCGCCCTTACCCGATAACCGACAAGCTGCCCATGCTCGAACTGCGCGACCTTACCAAGACCTACGGCGGACGCACTGTCCTGGCCAAGCTGTCGCACCGTTTCGAAGCGGGGAAGTTCATCGCCATCATGGGCGAATCGGGGGTCGGCAAGTCGACCCTGCTGAACCTGATCGCGGGACTCGATGCTCCCGACAGCGGCGAGGTGCTGGTCGACGGCCTGCCGATGGCGGCGCTCGACGACGATGCCGCCACCCGCCTGCGCCGCACGCGCATGGGTTTCATTTTCCAGGCCTTCCACGTGCTGCCGCACCTGACGCTGCGCCAGAACGTGGCGCTGCCGCTGCTCCTGAACCGCGAAACCGGCGCGCGTGCCGACTACATGCTGGCGGCGGTGGGATTGGGCGGACGCGGCGGCGACTTCCCGCGCCAGCTCTCGGGCGGCGAACTGCAGCGGGTGGCGATCGCGCGCGCCCTGGTGCACCGGCCCGCCCTGCTGCTGGCCGACGAGCCGACCGGGAACCTCGATCCGGATACGGCGGCCGGCATCCTGCAGCTGCTGCGCAGCGAAATCAAGGCGACCGGCGCCGGCGCCATCATGGTCACCCACTCGCATGCCGCGGCCGAGATGGCGGACCAGGTCTTGCTGCTGACCCGTTCCGGGTTGCAAGCCGCCTGAGCTTGCATCGCTAAGTTCCTGGCAGAAAGAACGATGATGCCGCACGTTACGTGCGAAAAGTGCGTCGTACTGCGCGGAGGCGTAGTAATATCACAACGACCCGCACGCATAAGCTAACACAACATCGGGCGCTTCCAAGACGGTCCTGTCCCCTCAACCAGATTCAGTATTTGGAGGAGTACATGAACGTACGCCAAAAAAAACAGGAAATGCTGGCCGCGATGCACCGCGCGCGCGCCCTCGAGCCGTCGAGCTTCGTCCCGAACAAGCTGCTCGACACCCTTATTGAAAAGCTGCATTTGAAGAATGACGCCGAACTGTGCCGGGTGCTGGAAGTCCAGCCCCCGATCATCAGCAAGATCCGCCACCGCAAGCTGAACGTCGGCGCCACGATCCTGCTGCGCATGCACGAGAAGTCGAACATTTCGATCCGCGAACTGAAGGAGCTGACCAGCGCGTCGATCCACTAGCGGAGAAGTAGAGAGTTGGCGGGCTTGCCAGCCCGCCGGTTGTTGCCGCTTACTGGCTGGGCGGGCGCCCGGTCTTCAGCTGGGGCAGGCCGTCGAGCACCTGGCGCAGGGTGGCCATGTCGAGGCGGCCGACCAGCGCCACGCCGATGCGCAGCAGCTCGCTCTTCTTGACCTCGAAACCGGCTTTCAGGCAGGCCTGCTTGACGTCGGCCAGCACCCCGTATTCCTGCTCGGGCATGGTGAAACTGTCGCGCACCAGGGAAGGACGCGCGGTTTCGGCGACCGGCGCCTGGACGGCGCGTACGCCGGCCTTGCCGCTCGCCTTGACCAGTGCCTTGGCCGCGGTCTTTGCCGCCGTGGCGGGCCGATCGGCCCCAGTGCGGGCGGCACTGCGGGCGGGCGCCTTTGCAGCCGGCTTGGCGGCCACCCTGGTGCTTGCTTTCGCGCTTGCTTTGGCCGGTCCGGACGCCTTGTCGGCCGGCTTTGCGGGCGTCTTTGCCGCGACGCTTTTGCCGGCCTTTGGCGCTGGCTTGACTGCTTTCGCCGGCGCCTTGTCGGCCGCTTTCGGCGCCGCCCTGGCGCTGCGCTTTGCCGGCTCCGGGGCCGCAGCCTTTGGAGCGGCCTTGGTGTCGCCTTTGGTTTTCCTTGCGCCGGCCTTGGCCACTGCCACGTCGGCCGCAGCCGCTTTCAGCGCCCTGGCGGTTTTCGGCGCCGGATTGGCCGCCGCGCCGGCGGACGCGCGTGCGCCCTGTTTCGTTCGTGCCGACGGCCTGGCATCCGCCGCGTCGGGAACCGGTTTTCTGGTCATTGGGTATTCCACTGCTTAACAAGGTAAACAATATAGTCGATCACACGCATTCCCGGTAGGGCGTCCTGCCGGGTGCTCCTCCCGCTTCTTCTTCGCAGCGCCGCTGCAGCGTGCGGATGACGCCGGCGCGCAGGCCCGCCTGCACCGGCGCCACCTCGTCGATGCCGAGTTCCTCGACCAGCGCCACCAGCATCGCCAGCGCCCCGGCCACCTGCGCCGCCCGCCCTCCCTGCGGCCACTGCGCCGCCATCCTTGCCAGGCCGCCTTCCTCGATGGCCGCGCGGCGCAGCGCGTACAGGCGCCCGGCATCGAGGCTGGGCGCCTGCCCGAGCAAGGCATCGGCCAGTTCCGCCAGCGCGCGCACGCTGCCCGAGGCGCCATGGGCGCGCGGCCAGCCGCGCATGCCGGGCGCCGCGCCGGCATCGGCGAAGCGGCTGCGCGAGGAGTCCAGCGCCGCATCGAAGGCGCCGGGACCGATGCCGTCGCCGAAGAAGGTGAGGCCATGGCGCAGCGCGCCCACGCCGAACGAGTACACGCGCTCGATGCGTTCGTCCTGCCCCAGCACCAGTTCGGTCGAGCCGCTGCCGATGTCGAGGACCAGGCGGCGCTGGCCTGGGTTCTCGTGCGCGTCGCCTAGCGCAGCTGCAACGCCGAGGTAGACCAGGCGCCCTTCTTCCTCGGCGCCGATGACGTCGACCGGATGGCCGATCGCGCGCGCCGCGGCCGGCACGAAGACCGCTGCGTTGCGCGCCATGCGCAGTGCGGCGGTGGCCACCACGCGCACCGCACGCGGCGCCCACAGCGCCAGCACGGCGCGGAAGCGTTCCAGGCAATCGAGGGCGCGGCGCATGGCGTCGGCGCCGATGCTGCCGCCGGCTTCGAGTTCGGCGCCCAGCCGCACCGGTTCGCTCAGGGTCGCCACCACGCGCACCCGCCCCCCTTCGACGCTGCCCACGTGCAGGCGGAAGCTGTCCGAGCCGAGTTCCACGGCGGCGTACAGGGGCACTGCAGGCGAATTGGTCATCGGCGGGCGTGTTGACAGGTCAGCATGCAGTATGACGGGGGTTTGTGACGGGGAGATGACGGGAGGGGCGTTTACGTGCGTATCCGCCTGCCCGCAACGCTCAAACCGCGCCCTCTTCCGCCTGCATCACGCGATTGCGCCCAGCCGCCTTGGCCGCGCGCATCGCTTCGCCGGCGCGCTGCAGCAGGATCGCATTGCTGTCGTCGGCGCGGATCGTGGTCACGCCGAAGCTGGCCGTCATCGAAATCATGGCGCGCTCGGTCTTCACCGGCGCCGCCTCGATCGCGGCGCGCATGCGTTCGGCCACCAGCGCCGCTTCGGCGCCACCGGTGCGCGGCAGCAGCAGCGCGAACTCGCCGCCGACCAGGCGCGCCAGCTGGTCGCTGTCGCGCAGCTGGCGCTTGCACAGGGCGGCGACGTGGCGCAGCACGACGTCGCCGGCCGGGTGGCCGTAGCCGTCGTTGACGCGCTTGAAGCCGTCGAGGTCGAGCACCACCAGCGCGGTCGGCTGGCCGGGGCGGCGCGCCAGCGCCATCCAGGGCGCCAGCGCGGCAAAGAAGCCGCGCCGGTTCGGCACGTCGGCCACGGTGTCGACTGTCTCCAGGCGCGCCAGTTCCGCCTGCAGGCGTTCGCGCGCCAGCAGCAGGCAGCCAAAGGCGCCGGCCAGCATCAGCAGATACAGGGCGGCGCTGGAAAGCTGGCGCAACAGCTCGTGCGAGAGCCAGCGCCAGCCGTCGGGCATGACCAGCACCAGCAGGCCGCGCGCGGCGACCACCAGCGCCAGCAGCGCGGTGGTAATCGCCAGCACGCGCTGCAGCATGCCGGCCTGGCGCCAGTCCTGGGCCAGGGCCGCGGCGGCCAGCAAATAGAAGCCGCCCAGCAGCAGCAAGGCGGCCAGGTTGCGCAGGCCGATGTCGTCGATCAGGTAGCAGACCAGGAACACAAGCACCGCGGCCACGGCCAGCGGCACCATGGCGCGGCGCCAGCGCGGACGGTTGGCCGCTTCCCACAGCGATCCGGCTTCAAGCGCAACGCCGCCGATCAGCAGGGCCCAGCCGGCCGGCAGCGCCAGCGCCTCCGGCAGCACGCGCGCCCCGCCCAGCGCCAGCAGCACCCAGGCCGCCGCCTGCACCTGGCGCGACAGGCTCCAGCTGGCCAGGCCTGGCGCGCGCGCGGCGCCGTAGTCGAAGAAGAACAGCAGGCTGCACAGGGCCAGGTTGCCGAGTGCCAGCACCAGCACCATGGTGGTGGAATCGAGGTTCATCATGATGTTCAGAATTCGTGTTCGACGTTGACGGTGCCGTCGCCGACCCGGCTGGCCCAGGCGCGTTCCCAGCAGCTGCGGTCGTGCTCGCCCGGCGCTTCGTTCCAGAACACGATCAGGGTGCCCTTGTGGTCGTGCAGCTGGGTCAGCCGCTCGACGAAGCCGGCATTGCCCTCGCTCTCGGCCAGCGCCATCTCGTAGCCGTACACGCGGTTGAGCCGCTCGATGCGGTCGGGTTCGGTGAGGCTGTTGGTGGCGGTGATCGTGGGGTGATCCAGGAACATGAAGAACTCCGTGTGGGGGCAAGGGTCAGCTTATCAGAATTTAATGCCTGCAAACAAGGCAAGGACGATGCCCGGCCCACCCCGCTATACTGGCGCCATGCCTTCCGAATCCGATCCGGGACAGTCCCTCGCGCCCCTGGTGCGCACCGTCGGCGACCGCCGCACGCTGGAATTCGTGCCCGGCGATATCCAGAGCGAGATGCTGCTGTCGCGCCCCGACGCCCTGGTGCTCGACTATTCGCGCGCCATGATGTGCTTTGCCCTGTTCGTGCCGCAGCCGCGCCATATCGTGATGGTCGGCCTGGGCGGCGGCTCGCTGGCCAAGTTCTGCTATCGCCACTTCCCGCAGGCGCGCATCACGGTGCTGGAAATCAGCGCCGAGGTGATTGCCCTGCGCGAGCAATTCCACGTGCCGGCCGACGATGCGCGCCTGCGCATCATCCACGCCGACGCCGCCCGCTTCATTGCCGGCGCACCAGGCAGCTGCGACGTGATCCTGGTCGACGGCTTCGACGCCGCCGGCATGCCGCCGGAACTCGGCAGCGCCGGCTTCTACACGGCTTGCCGGCGCGCCCTGCGCGACGGCGGCGTGCTGGTGGCCAACCTGCTCAGCTACGACCCGCAGTATGCGGCACTGCGGGCGCGCGTCGACGCCGCCTTCTACCACCGGGTCTGCCGGTTCGCAGGCATCGCCGGCAACAACCACATCCTGTTCGCCCTGCGCGCGCCGCGCCGGCCTGATTCCGGTTCGGCGCCGGCGCCCGGCGTGCAGCGCCATGCGCGCCTGATGCGGACCCGCGGCCTGCGCCTGGCCTGCCTGAACCGCCTGCTGGCGCGCGCCTTGGTTGCCTGGCTGGCACGCCGTCCTGTCTGATCCGGACGACAGGCGCCGACGGCTGCCGCACCGGACGCGGAAGTGGTTGGCGAAAAGCGCGGAACCATGGCACACTTCCGGGCTTTGGTGCCTTTAGGCAAGCAAATTTTCCTGGAACAATACATGGTGCGTCGCCTGTCGTTTTCCCTCACCCGCGCAAGCGTCCTGACCCTCGGCGCCGGCCTGGCCGCCTCGTGCGCGCTGTTCGTGGGCGTGAGCCATCTTGAATACGACAACCTCGCCCTCTCCTTCAGCCAGCGTGCCGACCAGCGCGTGGCCACGGTGCGCCAGGGCCTGCACGACGCGGTCGAAGTCGCGGCCGTCACCAACCAGCTGTTCGCCCTCGGCGCGCCGGTGACGCGCGAGCAGTTCCACGACTTTACCTCGCCGCTGCTGGTGCGCCACCCCTTCATCAAGGCCTTCAATTTCCACCGCGTGGTCGACGACGCCGAGCGCCCCGCGGTCGAGGCCGAACTGCAGCAGATCCTGCCGGGCACGGTGATCGGCGAGGTGCGCGACAGCCGGCGCGTGCCGGCCGAGCGGCGCGAGCGTTACCACATCGTGTATTACCTGGAACCGATGCGCGGCAACGAAGCCGCCTTCGGTTTCGACGTGGGCGTGCGTCCGCAGTTCGGCCAGGCCCTGGCGCGCGCCCAGGCCGACGGCCGCGCCGCCGCCACCGCCCTGTTCCCGCTGATCCAGGACCCACAGCCCCAGCCCAGCTTCCAGATCGTGATGCCGGTGCTCGACCGCAACGGCAAGCTGCTCGGCGACACCGGCGTGGTGGTGCGCGCGCGCGAACTGGTCAGCAGCGTCCTGGCCGGCGCCAACCTGCTGGGCGACAAGCAGATCGTGATGTCGGTGTACGCGGCGGCGCGCCCGGATCCGGCCAACCTGGTCTTCAGCACCCGCGACGAAGGCGCGCCGCTGCCGCAGGACACCATGGCCGCCTGGCTGGCGCCGCAGCACCGGTCAAACCTGGTGCACACCCTGGACGTGGCCGGCCGCCCCTGGCTGGTGGAAGTCACCGCCCTGCCGCGCCCCTTCGCCGCCGACCACCTGGCCTCGCTGGCGATCCTGGCCGGCGGCATCCTGCTCAGCCTGCTCAGCGCGGCCTGGGTACAGGCCTCGGGCGTGCGTACCCGTCTCGTGCAGCAACTGGTGCGCAAGCGCACTGCCGACCTGAAGCGCACCAACCGCCGCCTGGTCGACGACATGGTGGCGCGCGAACGCACCGAAAAGGCCCTGCAGCACAGCGAGCAGCGCTTCCGCCAACTGGTGGCGATGTCCTCCGACTGGTACTGGGAGCAGGACCGCGACCTGCGCTTCACGACCATCACCGGCGGCTTTGCCGAAAAGTCCGGCGTCGCGGTCGACCGCCTGCTTGGCAAGACGCGCTGGGAAGCCCTGGCGGGCGTGGAAGAAAGCGAAGCCGGCCGGGCCCACATCGCCCAGGTCAAGGCGCGCGAGGCATTCACGAACTTCGAGTACCAGCTGGCCGACGACAACGGCGACACGCGCTGGTTCCTGGTCAGCGGCCAGCCGGTCTTCGACGAGCACGGCAACTTCAGCGGCTACCGCGGCACCGGCTCGGACATCACCGCGCGCAAGCTGACCGAGCAGCGCGTGCACCACGTGGCCCAGCACGACGTGCTGACCGGCCTGCCGAACCGCTCGCTGCTGCAGGACCGCCTGGAACAGGCCGTGGCCTACGCCAGCCGCAGCGGCAAGCCGGTGTGGGTGATGCTGATCGACCTCGACCGCTTCAAGTTCGTCAACGACAGCATGGGCCACAAGGCCGGCGACGTGCTCCTGATGACGGTGGCGGCGCGATTGCGCTCCTCGCTGCGCGACCTCGATACCGTGGCGCGCCTGTCGGGCGACGAGTTCGTGGTGATCCTGTCCGAGCATGGCGAGCAAATCCTGAGCCCGGACATCGTGCAGCGCGTGATGGATGCCGTCGCCCAGCCAGTGATGCTCGGCCCCAAGGAATTCTTCGTCACCTGCAGCGTCGGCGTATCCGTATTGCCGAGCGAGGGCACGGGCGCCGACGAACTGATCGAGCATGCCGACATCGCCATGTACCGCGCCAAGAAACTGGGCCGCAACAACTTCCAGTTCTATACCCCGGCCATGAACGAGGAATCGCTGGAGCGCGTGCGCATCGAAAGCGCATTGCGCAATGCCCTCGAACGCGACGAGTTCGTGCTGTATTACCAGCCCCAGCTGGACATGAAGACCGGCAAGATCTGCGGCATGGAAGCGCTGATCCGCTGGCAGCATCCGGAACTGGGCATGGTGCCGCCTGGGCGTTTCGTCAGCATCGCCGAGGAAACCGGGCTGATCGTGCCGATCGGCGCCTGGGTGATGCGCACCGCCTGCGCCCAGAACAAGGCCTGGCAGGATGCCGGCTTCGACAAGCTGCGCGTGGCGGTGAATCTGTCGGCGCGCCAGTTCAGCGCCCCGGACCTGATCGAGGGCCTGGAACGGGTGCTGCTCGACACCGCCCTGGAGCCGAAATACCTGGAAATCGAGCTTACCGAGAGCCTGTTCATGAGCGACATCACGCCGGCGGTCGAGCTGCTGCACCGCATGAAGGCGCTCGGCGTGAATTTGTCGATCGACGACTTCGGCACCGGCTACTCGAGCCTCTCTTACCTGTCGCGCTTCCCGATCGACGTGCTGAAGATCGACCGCAGTTTTGTTGCCGACATCACGCGCGACGCCAACGACGAAGCCATCGTGACCTCGATCATCGCCCTCGCCCACAACCTGAAACTGGCCGTGATCGCCGAGGGCGTGGAGACCGGCGAGCAGCTCGACTACCTGCGCCGCCACGGCTGCGACGAAATGCAGGGCTATTATTTCAGCCGCCCGCTGCCGGCGGCGGAGTTCGAGCAGTTGCTGGTCGAGGGCCGCGGGTTGCAGCCAAGCGAGATCGCTACGCCGCCGGAGCAGGCCGCGGCTGCAGCTGCGGCGTAAGCCGTAGAATAATTATATCTATGTAGAAATTTCTACATCATTCCACTAGAATTGCGCTTTTCTGGTGCAACGTGGAGTAGATGACATGGAAGATGTAGAAACCCGTCCGGCGGCACAGGCACAGGCGCGGGTGGTGCGCACCGACCTGCGCACGCGCGACCTGGTGAACCAGGCGGTGGCGTCGGTCCCGACCCTGGGCTTGCAGCGCGCGGCGGAATTCCTGGCGGCGATGAACGTGCCGGCGGAGATTGCGGTGCGCACACTGGTGTATCCGCATCGGCGGCGCCGGGGGTAATTGGTACAGGCGTGAAACCAGAACAGGGTTAGCTTTAACCCCGTTCATTCAAACAATTCAGCTACGCGGTTCCTGCGCCAGGATGTCGGCCAGCGATTCCTGGCCCTTGGCCGTCACGATAAAACCACCTTCTTCGCGCGCGGCGATGTGGTTTTTGCGCATCAGGAACCCGACTACATCGGCCTCGACCGCGGCAGCAGGATCCTGCGACAGCGCCTTCAGCGCGCCGATACAGCTGCGCAGGAACAGGACCTGCTGCCCTTTTTCGGTCAGCTCGAGCCGGCCGTTGCGGGCATAGGCCACCATTTTCAGCCCGGCGAGGCGCTTGGCGTTGCGTCCGACACAGGCATTCACCCGGTCGCTGGCCACGCCGCCCCGGATCATTTCCAGCGCGTTGTATTCGTCGGTCGTCAGTTTTTCGTTCTTCATTGCCACTTTCAAGGTTTGTTGCGGCCGTCATGGTAACCGGCGCGCCGCCCGGGGGCAACCTTGGCGCTCGGATTGCGGCTCAGCGCAGCGAACGCAGGGCAATCCAGACCAGGCCGGCGCCGACGATGCCGGCCACGGCCAGCACGCCCTGGAAACGGCGCGAGGTGAAGCCGCGGTTGCGGCCGAGGTAAATCTTGTTGTGCAGGGAATTGCCCATCTGTGTTACTCCGAAATTCAGTCATCTGTGAATGGATATTATAAAAAAATCCATAAACAGGGAACGTTCGGCACCGAACATATTTGTAACTTTGTGTGAATTACAACATCTTCGATGGCGCGCGCCGGTCTTGCGATACGACTGTTAGGATTGTTCCAACATTCGCAAGCAAAGGAGCGCAGCATGAACACACGTCACCAGACCACCGACCCGGCCGCCAAGGGCGGCGCCATCCTGCACGAGGACGACATCGGCAGCGGCGAGAAAACGCCGGGCGAAAAGGAAACCGAGGAAATGATCAAGGAAATCCCGCCCTTGAAGTCGGACGACAAGCAGGACAAGGCCTGAAGGGACAGGGACGTAATACAGGGGCGGGGTCGAACCCGCCCTTGTTGTTTGTACTGCGGTTTTTATTGCGGTTTGTACTGCGGCTTTACTGCGCGCGGATCGGCGGCTCGGGTATCACGGGCTCCTCGACCGGGGCGTGCGCCGGATCGGGCACGTCGTCGGGAACCGGAATCGTCGGCGGGGTCGGGGTCTGCTCGGGTTCGGGCGTCGAGTGGGCGCGCAGCGTCTCGCGGTGCGTGAGCGGGTCGGTGATGTCCATCATCGTCCTTTCTGTTGTCATAAGCGCCTGGGCAGCGCGACAGCATTGCCCGGGGCGCCTGGTAATATCTTAGTGGTTCTGCTTCTGCTTGGCGCCGCCGCCGGCGCCTTCGCCGGTACCGGCGCGCACGCGCGACTTCTCGTCGTGGTTGCTCTTGTCTTCCTTGCCGGCGCGTTTCTTTTGCAGGTCTTGTTCAGACAGGTTGTCCGACTGCTTGTTCTGTGGGCCGCCGCCCGATTTCGATTGGCTCATCATGCTCCTCCGTGGTGGTGAAAACGTTGACGTCTGGCGCAGCCTAGCATGGAAGAACCGCGAGGGTTTTCAATCGTGCGCGAGCGTTGAAGCCCCGGTATAGTGGCGTTTTCTTTCCATCCATCCGACCATGAAGCTGCGTTCCCTGATCCTCTCCGCCGTCCTTCCCGCAGCGGCCAGCGCCGCCCCGATGCAGCTGGCCGACTACATGGCCCTGAGCGGCCCGGCCCCGGACGCCCACGTTGCCTACGGCCCTGCCCCGTCGCAGTATGCCGAGCTGTTCCTGCCGCAAGGCGCCGGCCCCTTCCCGGTGGCGGTGCTGGTGCACGGCGGCTGCTGGACCGCGAAGTTCGGCGGCATCACCCAGCTGCGCAACATGGCCGGCGCGTTGCGCGCGCGCGGCATCGCGGTGTGGAACGTGGAATACCGGCGCGTCGACGAAGCCGGCGGCGGCTATCCCGGCATGTACCAGGACATGCATGCCGCCCTCGACACCCTGCGGGCCCAGGCCGGCGCGCATCGGCTCGATCTCGGGCGCGTGGTGGCGGTCGGCCATTCGGCCGGCGGCCAACTGGTGCAGTGGATTGCCGGCCGCGAACGCATCCCGGCCGGCAGCGTGCTGCACCGCCAGCAGATGCTGCCGGTACGCGCCGTGGTCAGCCTGGGCGGCCTGGCCGATTTGCGCCGCGAGCGGGAGCTGATCAAGGCAAGTTGCGGCCGCGATACGCCGGAGCTGGCCGGCACGCCGAGCCAGGACCGGCCCGACGTGTATGCCGACACGAATGCCGCCGAGCTGATGCCCAACGGCAGCCACACGATCCTGGTGACGGGCGAACTCGACACGATTTCGCCGCCGCGCGTGGCGCACGACTACGCGGCGCGCGCACAAGCCGCCGGCGACCGCGCCGAGGTGGTGATCCTGCCGGGCGCCAGCCACTACGACGAGGTGGCCGCCACTTCCCCGGCCTGGCCGCAGGTGCTGGGCGCCATCGAGCGCGCCCTGGCGCAGTCGAAGCCCGCCGCGCCGGCCGCTACGGCTGCCGCTTCGCCAAAGGCGCCTTGAGCACCACGTCGCCGACGGGCACGGCGACGCAGGGCAGCAGGTAATCCTCGCGCTTTTCCTCGATCGACAGCCCCGGCCACTCGACCAGGTAGCGCACTGCCCCGCTCTCGAGGCGGCAGAGGCAGGTGCGGCAGGTGCCGTTGCGGCAGGAGCTGGGCAGCGTGAAGCCGGCGGCCTCGGCCGCCTGCAGGATGGTCTTGCCGTCGGCCGGGAAGGTGCATCCGAGCGGTTGCAGCGTGATCGTGGCCGGGGGCGTAGGATGGGATGTGGCATCGGGGCGCATTCGACCGATTGTAGCGCCTGACGCCGCTTTGCTGTGGCGGCCATGCTCAGTACGTTTCCGCACAGACCGGAAAATGCCGCGCGCCTACGCTGGGGTCTCTTTCAGTAAGTACGCAGGTGCCCAATGCAAAAAATCATCGCCCCATTTTTCCTCGCCGCTTGTGCCGGCGCCGCCAGTATCGCTTGCGCCCAGGTCGCGCCCCAGCCAGCTCCCCAGATGGGTGCGCAGGCAGGTACGCAACCAGCCGCAGCCGTCCAGCCAGGCCAGCCGGGCCAGCCCGTGCAGGCCGATGCCGCCGCCGAGCGCGCCGAATTCGAGCGCCTGCTGCGCGCCCAGGTCCTGCTCGACCGCCTGCATTTCTCGCCCGGCGAGATCGACGGCGAATACGGCTCGAACATGCGCCAGGCCCTGGCCACCTTCCAGAAGACCCGCAACCTCGAAGCCAGCGGCAAGCTCGACGACGCCACCTGGAACCTGCTCAACCAGGACACCACGGCCACGCTGACCGCCTATGTGCTGACCGGCGAAGACGTCGACGGTCCCTTCGTGAAGATTCCCGAAGACATGATGGAGAAGTCCAAGCTCGACAAGCTGGGCTATGCCTCGTCGCTCGAAGGGCTGGGCGAGAAATTCCACGCCAGCCCGGACCTGCTGGCGCGCCTGAACCCCGGCAAGACCTTCACCCGCGCCGGCGAACAGATCGTGGTGCCGGCCGTGCACGGCGGCGCTCCGCTGCCGCAGGCGGCCAAGGTCGTCGTCAGCGACAGCCGCAAGGTGCTGATGCTGTTCGACGGCGCCGACCGCCTGATCGCCCAGTTCCCGGCCTCCACCGGCAGCGAGCACGATCCGCTCCCGGTTGGCAACTGGAAGATCGAGGGCGTGTTCCCGAACCCGACCTACAACTACAACCCGAAACTGTTCTGGGATGCCGACCCGGGCCACAAGAAGGCGACCGTCCCCGCCGGCCCGAACAATCCGGTGGGCGTGGCCTGGATCGACTTGTCCAAGCCGCACTACGGCATCCACGGCACGCCGGTGCCGAGGTTCATCGGCAAGACCGAGTCGCACGGCTGCATCCGCCTGACCAACTGGAGCGCCGCCGCGGTAGCGCAGGTGGTGGGCGCGGGCACGGACGTCGTGCTGCAGCAGTAAGGGCCGGAGCGGTGTTCGTCTAATCAGCGCAGCCGGCGCGCGGCGCCGGGCGTATCGTCAAGGAGGTAGGGCATGAGATGGCTGGTCACATTCTTGCTGGGCGTGCTGGTGGGTGCGGGTGGGCTGTTCGTCTACCTGCGCCAGATCGCGGACGCGCCCGATCCGATCGTCATCGATGGCGGCGCCCTGCCCGCGCCGCCGGCCGCACCCGCGGCGGGGACCTCGTCGCCGGAGAATCCCCTGGTGCAGACCGACCTGGCGAATGCCGACCTGCCGATCCGCCCTGCCCCGCGGGCCTCCACCGGCACGCCGTCGGCGCCGGAACTCACGGCCGACGGCAACATGCCGGGCAAGCTGCTGGTGCCGGTCGAGGGCGTCGCCTTCGCCCAGCTGACCGACACCTTCGACCAGCCGCGCGGCCAGGAACGGCATCACGAGGCGCTCGACATCGTGGCGCCGACCGGCACCCCGGTGCGTGCGGCGGGCGACGGGCGCGTGGTCAAGCTTTTGAACAGCAAGCCGGGCGGGATCACCCTGTACCAATTCGATCCGAGCGAGAAGCACGCCTATTACTACGCCCACCTGCAGCGCTATGCCGACGGCATCCAGGAAGGCCAGCAGCTCAAGCGCGGCGATGTGATCGGCTACGTTGGCGCGACCGGGAACGCGGACCCGAATGCGCCGCACCTGCATTTCGCAGTGGTGGCGCTGACGGCGGAGAAGCAGTGGTGGAAAGGGACGCCGGTCAATCCGTATCCGATGCTGGGGGATTGAGCGCGCATGGCCGGGAACGGATGACCGTACGGTGGGCACCCCGTGCCCACGCGGTTACGGGCGTCTCCGATTGGCCACGTGCGGCGAGGGATCGCTCGAAACGTGTCCGAAAGCCGATGGCGTTTTGTGGCCTGGTGATACCTTGCGAGCGACTATTCGCGGCACGTGTCCGGGAGATAAGCACGTAACCGCGTGGGCACGGCGTGCCCACCGTACGGTTGGCGTCAGCGGTTTCGTACGGTGGGCACCCTGTGCCCACGCGGTTACGGGCGTCTCCGGTTGATCACGTGCGGCGGCGGATCGCTCGTAACGTGTCCAGCGGCCGCGATCGTTCGTGGCCGTTTCATGCTTTACGAGCGACGCCTCACGACACGTGTCCCCGGAGAGGAACACGTAACCGCGTGGGCACTTCGGTTGAGAGGCCCCCGGCCTCTCAACCCCCACCGTACGGGGAGGGTCAACAATAGATCGCCAGCGCCGGTTTACGGCGATACTTCATCCACATCCGCGCCGACATTGATCGCGGCATACGCCCGCTGCACGGCAATCGCTTCAGCACTCGCCACGCCATACAGTTCCTGCGCGGCCTCGACCATCTTCTCGCGTGCCCCGGCGTAGTTGGTGCTCGATGTGAACTTGGTGGTATTGGCCTTGAACCAGATCTTGAAGGCCTTGTCGGTGCCGATGCCGGTCATCGCTGCCGGGGACTTCACCAGGTACTTGCTGTAGTAATCCCCATCCTTGTCCGCCTTCGAGCCCTGCGACAGGAAGTAGAACATCCGGTTGTTCGGCCCGCTGCTGTAGTGCACGTCGAGTCGGCGCAGTGCGGTGCTCCAGGCGTCGGGGCTGCTGCCGTCCTTGCTGGGGCGGTACATCCAGCGCAATGGCGTCTGTTCGCGGCTGATCTCGGTGCCCAGCATCCAGTCGTTGCCGCCGCTCGGGATCGCTTCGCCCTTGCCGCCGGCGCGCGCGTAGGCTTCGACGATCTCGCCGCCGATGTCCGAGCTCGATTCGTTCAGCCCGCCCGATTCGCCCGAATACACCAGGTCCGACGTGGCGGCGGTCACGCCATGGCCCATCTCGTGGCCGATCACGTCGATCGAACCGAGGCTGGTGAAGCTGGAACCGTCGCCGATGAACATGCAGGCGCAGGTGTCGCTGTAATAGGCGTTGTCGTAGGCGTTGTTGACGTGCACGGCGATGTAGGTGGACGTGTTGTGGCCGTCCAGCGATTGCCAGCCGAGCACGTTCTTCAGCGCGTCGTAGGTGTTCATCAGGCCCCACATTGCGTTCACGGCGGCGGTCTGGCCGTTCTCGTCCGTGGTAGAGCCGCCGCGCACGTACTGCTTGCCGTCGCCCCAGGTGTTGGTGGCGTTGGTGTACATCTTGCCGGCGCTGCTGCCGTTATTGGCGTTGGTGATCGCCATGGCGCCATGGGCGCCGCCGGTGCCGCGCTCGGGGTCGAGCATGCTGTACGCGCCATCCTTCAGGGTGGTGCTGATCGGCACTTCGCCGTTGTACTGGCTCTTGCCGATGCCGATCACGGATTGCACCATGCTCCAGCGGTCGATGATGTGGGCATCCCTGGCGCTGACAATGGTGTCGAAGTACAGCGGCCTGCCGTTTTGCTGCATGCGCGTGCGCACCAGGTAGGCCAGTTCATAGTGGTCGACCAGCTCGACCACGTCGACGGCGTTCAGCTCGGACTCCAGCTTGTCGGCAGCGCCGGGGGTGCGCTCGATGCGCATGACCGGGTAGATCAGGAGCTCGGCGGTCGGTGGCACCACGTGAGTGGCAGGCGGCGCCGCCGGCTCCGCCGTGGCCACAGGCGTACCAGTTGCCACCGTGGCGGCCACCGCCGCGTCGATGGCCGCCTTGGAAAAGATGGATGGCTTGACGCTGAAGTCGGCCGTCATCGGACGCAGGCGGTTGGCATTGCCGCGGCCCAGGTGCAGGCGGCGCTCCGAGGCCGCTTCCGACACGATGGCGCCGGCATTGTCGAGCACCACCACCGACTCGGAACCGAATACCCGCAAGCCCTTGTAGGTGTGGGCGGCGCGCACCACCTGGGTGCCCTGCACGCCCGGATGCTGCCTGGTCACGACGAAGCTGTGGTTGGTGTCGAGTCCGCGGCTGGCGCGCTGCGCGGCCAGTTTCGATACCAGCGCCGCGCTCGCCTGCGCGGACGCGGCCTTCGACGTACTCATCATCGGCGCCGCCACTGCGCCACTCGCGAACAGGGCGCCCACGGCACTGGCCAATGCGGTTGCCAATGCGGTGGCCATGGCTTTGGCCAGCAGGGTTGTATGAACACGCATCTCGTCTCCATTCGAATGGATGCCGGCCGCACGGGCGAACCGGTAACCATCGAAGTGTGGACGAGCCTCACACGCGCTTATTGCTTAAACGCAAGAAGCCCCGCCGCGTGCGCCTGGGCGCAACGGTCGGGGCGGGTGTCAGGCCGCTGCTGCGCCGCTCAATCCCAGCGGTCGCCGGGCGTGGTCTTGTCGCGTTTCAGCAGGAAGTAGGCAGCAGCGCCGATGGCGCCGGCAATCGCGACCTTTTTCGCCAGCCCGGCCTTGTTGTACTGCCATTCGGACTTGATGCCCATTTCGCCGAGGATGTTGGGCACGTGGCCGTGGGCCAGGTCGTCGACCACGCCCTCGACCACCTGCACGCGGTCGGCCGCCAGCAACAGCAGCCAGCGGCGGATGTCGCTTTCGGTCATGCTGAAGGCGGCGCGGCGGATCATGCCCGACACGCCCGACGGCGGCTGCGCGGTGCCGAACAGCTGGGTGATGCCCGGGCGTTCGGTGGAGACCAGGACTTCGACGTTCTGCGGCTGCGGCGACGGCTCGGCGATGTCGGCCGGGGTGTAGCGCGGCGGGGTGCGTTCCATCGGCACGCCGGGACGGTTTTCGCGCTCGAGGTCGGCGCCCCAGCCCTTGATGTGGCTCATCTGGTCGCGGGTCGGGCGCACTGCGCGCAGCTGCGGCTGGACCTCGGTCGTGTGGCCGTGGTGGCAGGGTTGGTCGAGATCGTGGGTATGCCCCTGGTGATCGTCGTGCTGCTGCATGTCGGTACGGTTTTCCATGGTGCGGTTTTCCATACGTGGCTCCTTATTTCGCAACGCTCGCCGTCACCGCACGCACCTCGTGGGCACGTGGCGGGATCAGGATCGGCTTGATGCAGTTGTCGAGTTTGCTCGAGAAGATGTGATAGGCGTCCGACACTTCTTCCAGCGGAATGCGGTGGGTGATGATCTGCTTCGGATCGATGTGCCCGGCGCGGATGTGCTCGATCAGGCGCGGCAGGTGGCGCTTGACGCTGGCCTGGTTCATGCGCATGGTGATGCCCTTGTTCAGCGCATTCCCGATCGGCACGGCGTTGAAGGTCGGGCCGTAGATGCCGACGATCGACACGTTGCCGCCCTTGCGTACCGAGTTGATGCACCAGTGCAGCACGGTGGCGGCGCCGGCCTGCATCTTGAGCAGGCGCCCGGTGACGGTCTGCGCCACGCTGCCGGCAGCGTCGCCGCCGACGCAGTCGATGCAGACGTCGGCGCCGAGCCAGTCGGTCATCTTCTTGATGTGCAGGGCCATGTCGCCCACGTCCTTAAAGTTGACCACCTCGCACTGGGCGTAGCGCTTGACGAATTCCAGGCGGTACTCGAGCTCGTCGACCACGATCACGCGGCCGGCGCCGAACAGCCAGGCCGACTTGGCGGCAAAGATGCCGACCGGGCCGGCGCCGAACACGACGACCGTGTCGCCTTCCTTGATGCTGCCCATTTCGGCGGCCTGGTAGCCGGTGGGCAGGGCGTCGGTGAGCAGGACGGCGTCGTCGTCGACGATGTCCTCGGGGATGATCGTCGGGCCAACATCGGCCATCGGCACGCGCACGTATTCGGCCTGGCCACCGTCGTAGCCGCCGGCCGTGTGCGAATAGCCATAGATGGCGCCGACCGCGGTGGCCTGCGCATTCACATTGTGGCAATTACCGTAGAGTTCTTTCTGGCAGAAGAAGCAGGAACCGCAGAAGATGTTGAACGGCACCAGCACGCGGTCGCCCACTTTTAATTTCTGCACGCCGGAACCGACGTCCTCGACGATGCCGATGAACTCATGGCCGAAGGTATGGCCGACGCGGGTATCGGGCACCATGCCGTGGTACAGGTGCAGGTCGGAACCGCAGATGCAGGAGCGCGTCACGCGCACGATGGCGTCGCCCGGGTGTTCGATCACGGGGTCGGGCTTGTGTTGGGCGCGTACGCGGTAGGGTCCGCGGTAATTCATTGCCAGCATAGATTCCTCCTCGAAAGTGTGCGAGGCCCGCCGCCATGCGAGCCTGTCAGTTCTTTCAAGCTTATACCAAAACACCAACGAACACGTTACCTAAATGGAATAAAATGCAAATTTTTGTCAGGATAACTCGACAATATGCAGAGATTATTCACATCAGGAAAGCGCTCGTTCCGCGCGGCAGCCTGAATGCATCAGAGCTCGCGCGCGTCGAAGGTATTGCACTGCTGGACGTCGCCGCTGTCGATGCCGCGCCGGAACCAGCGCACCCGCTGCGCCGAGCTGCCGTGGGTGAACGAGTCCGGCACCACGGTGCCCTGCGACTGGCGCTGCAGGGCGTCGTCGCCGATGGCAGTGGCCGCGGCCAGCGCGGCTTCGACGTCGCCGCTTTCCAGGATGGCCTGCTTCTGGTTGGCGTGGTAGGCCCAGACGCCGGCCAGGCAGTCGGCCTGCAGCTCCAGCTTCACCGACAGCGCATTGCCCTGCTTTTCAGACGCGTTCTGCTGGGCGTTGTGCACCTGGTCCGAGGTGCCGAGCAGGTTCTGCACGTGGTGGCCGACTTCGTGGGCAATCACGTAAGCCTGGGCAAATTCCCCGGCCACATTAAAGCGCTCCTGCATCAGGCGGAAGAAGCTGAGGTCGATGTAGACGGTCTGGTCAGGCGGGCAATAGAAGGGGCCGGTGGCGCTGTTGCCGGTGCCGCAGGCGGTATCGGTGCGGCCTTCGAACAGCACCAGGCGCGGCGGTTTGTAGGTGCCGCCCCCCTCCTTGAACAAAGGCGTCCAGGCATCTTCGGTCAGGGCGAGCACAGTGCCCACGAAACGCGATTCGCGGTCGGTGGCCTTGGGCGCGTCGGCCTGGCGCTGCTGCTGCACCTGCGGCGAGGGGCCGCCGCCACCGCCGAGCAGGCCCAGCACCACGCGTGGGTCGACGCCGAAGAAGATCGACGCCACCAGGGCGATGGCCACCGTGCCCAGCCCGATCGAGCGGCCGCCAAAGCCGAAGCCGCCGCCACCTCCCCCACCGCCCTCGCCGCGGCGGTCCTCGACGTTATCGCTCTCGCGTCCTCCTTCCCACTTCATTTCGACCGCCGCAGGTTGCTGGAATTCAAGCTTTCACGCGCATCCTTGCGGCGAAATTCGTCGTCGGTGGCCAGGCCGGCGCGGGCCTCGTCGTTCAGGTGGCGTTCGTTGCGTTCGCGCTCGACTTCGCGTTCGACGCGCATGTGTTCCTGGTCCGGTAACAGTGGCTTCATGATGTTCCTTGTGCTGGATGCGTGGTGAAGGCAGCCGGCGTCTTGCCGGCTGCGCCATGGTAGCAGTATGGACGGCCCGCGCGCGCCAGTATGTTCGGGCATTCACATAGCTCTGCACTGGCGCACATGCATGACGATGCAGGCCGCTGCGCGCTATGTGCGCTGGCGAACAGAGTATGCCTGGCGAATCCCCGATGCTCAGGGCATGACCTCTTCCCTCCACGACCCCGACGCCCTGTTCGAACTGGGCCAGGCCCTGCAGCACGCAGGCTACCGCTTCGTCACCATCACCCCCGCCAGCCACCGCCGCGTGAACGGCCGCGAAGGGAATGCGCGCGCCGTCGACCTGCGCGGCGTGTTCGGCTGGAGCCGGCCGTTCACCGAGGATACCGTGCCGGGCGAGATGCTGGCCCTGATGCGCCGCGCCGGCGTGCTGCGCGAACGCAACGGCCACCTGTGCGCCACCGTGCGCGCCTCGACCATCGGCGAGCGCCTCTACTTCCACTCGGCGTTTCCAACGCGCGAAGACGACGCCGTGTTCTTCGGCCCCGATACCTACCGCTACGTCGCCGCCCTGAAGCGCTCGATGGAAGCCATCGCGCCGCCGCGCCGCGCGGTCGACATCGGCACCGGCAGCGGCGCCGGCGCCATCGAGGTCGCCTGCCGCTTCCCGGACTGCGAGTCGGTGGGGGCGGACATCAACGGCTTCGCCCTGTCCCTGGCTGCGGTGAACGCGCGCCTGGCCGGCGCCGCCAACGTACCGACCCTGCACAGCGACCTGCTGAAAGACCTGGATGGCGGCTTCGACCTGGTGCTGTCGAACCCGCCCTACATCCTCGATCCGTCGGAACTGCGCTACCGCCATGGCGGCGGCATGCACGGCGCGGCGCTGTCGGTGGACATCGTCGAAGCGGCTCTGGAACGGCTGCGGCCGGGCGGGACCCTGCTGCTGTACACGGGCGTTGCGATCATCGACGGGCGCGATGCATTCCTGGACACGATCCGGCCGCGCCTGGACGCAGGCTGCCCCGGCTGGCGCTACGAAGAGCTCGACCCGGACATCTTCGGCGGGCAGCTCGACTGCGAGGGTTACGAGGACGTGGAGCGGATCGCGGCGGTGTGGCTGCACGCGACCAGGGCGTCGTAATTACAGGTACTTGAGCCAGGCCAGATCGCGCCGCCGCGCCTTGAAGCGGCCAAAGGCGCGCACCGCGGGGTATAGCGCCAGCGTCAGCACGAGGGCCAGCACCCACACCGGCCACACGCTGTCGAAGCGCGGCGCGATGCCGGCAGCCTGCAGTCCGCGCGCCATCGCCTGCAGCACATACAGGTGCAGGATATAGAAGAACATCGGCGCCGACCCCAGCACCGCCAGCCATGCAGCCAGGCGGCCATCCTTGCGCTCGAGCAGGAAAAGCAGGAGCAGGCCGATACCCAGCGTCAGCGCCGCGAACAGCAGCGAGGGCGGGTACTTGGTCACGTTCAGGAAAGCCATCAAGGTCTCGCCGGCCGTGGCGCCGGCGGCCCATGGGCGGTCGCCGTACACGTCCAGCGCGCGCAGCACCACGAACACGCCGAGCGCAACGCCTGCCCAGGTCAGCAGGCGCCGCTGGCGCACCGCGGCGGACACGGCGCCGTCAAACCACGGGCCACACGCATAGCCCAGGCAAATGATGCCGATCCAGGGCAGCACCGGATACGAGGTACGCAGGCGCAAGGTCTCGGACACCTCGATCCAGCCACGGTCGTGCAGCACCGCCCACAGCGCGTGCAGCGGGTGGCCGACGTCGAAGTGCAGCGGGTCGAGCAGGTTGTGGCCGGCCACGATCAGGAAGCCGAGCACGATCAGCGCCGGACGCGGCAGCCGCACCAGCAGGGCCAGCGCCAGCATCGACAGGCCGATGGCCCAGATCACTTGCAGGTAGACGACGTTCGGCGGAAAGGCCGCGGTCCAGGCGAAATTGATGACGGTCAGTTCCAGCACGACCAGGAAGAGGCCGCGCTTGGCGAGGAAGGATGCCGCCGCGCCCTTCCCCTCCGGCTGGCGCGACGCATACAGGAAGGCGGACAGCCCGGTCAGGAACACGAACACCGGCGCGCACAGGTGGGCGACCAGGCGCGAGGCGAACAGCGCGGGCGGCGTGGCGGCCACGACCATCGGATCGGCCACTTGCAGGTGCAGGAGGAAAGTCTCGCGCACGTGGTCGACCAGCATGAAGATCATGACGAGGCCGCGCAGGGCGTCGATGGCGAGGATGCGGCGCCCGGTGGAATGGGCCTGGAGTGCTTGCATGGGATTGGGCTGCGCCGGCAGCGTTGGGTTAAAGAACAGCAGGCGGCGCGGCCGGCATGCGAACGGAGGCCGCCACGCCACAGGGGGTGGGGCCGTCCTTAATGATAACGCACTCTTGATATCGAAGCCAGCGTCCGCTTAGCCGGCAACCAGCATCGCCCCCGCCGTTACCAGCAGCACCAGGCAGAACAGCATGCGCAGGCGCGCCGCCGGAAACTTGTGCGCCAGCGCCACGCCCGCCGATACGGTGAGGATGCCGCCGACAGCCATCGGCACGCCCACGTCCCAGGCCACGTGCTGGCCCTGGGCATAGGCGAACAAGGCAATCGCCGAACTCGGCACCACCAGCGCCAGCGCCGTGCCCTGCGCACGGGTCTGCTCCATGCGGAACAGACTGACCAGGGCCGGCACCACCACCAGCCCGCCGCCGATGGTGAAGATGCCCGACATGGCGCCGCTGACGATCCCGAGCAGCGGCAAAGCCGAACGCGTCATCTGGCGCGGCGCGGCCAGCTCGGCGCGCAACTTCCCCTTGCGCAACAGGCCCTGGCCGAAGTAGAGGGCAAGCGCAACCAGGAACAGGGCAAACGCCACCCGCAGCACGCCGGAGTCGATGCCGCTGGCCAGCCGCCCTGCGACGTAGGCGGCCACCATCGAGAATACGCTGATCGCGGCGACCGCGCGCAGATCGATGCGGTGCTTCTGGTGGTAGCGGAAAAAGCCGATCAGCACGTTCGGCACGATCATGACCAGGGCCGTGCCCTGGGCCAGGTGCTGGTCCATGCCGTACAGCCAGGCCAGGGTGGGAATGGCGATCAGGCCGCCGCCGATGCCGAGCAGGCCGCCGGCGAAACCGAGGCCGGCGCCGAGGGCGGTATTGAGGAGGATGAAGGGAAGCGTGGTGTGCATGGCGTGCGCCGGTTGGGGGCGGAAACGAAAAAGGCTCCCATCGGGAGCCTTTTTCTTACTACTGGCGGAGAGGGTGGGATTCGAACCCACGGTACGGTCGCCCG
>NZ_JAULSI010000046.1 GCF_030711405.1 Massilia brevitalea | reverse complement strand
ACCGTCCGCGTCCTGAAGAAGGACCTTAACTGAACGGCATTACGGGCTAACCGGGCATTTTTGCAAACAAAACCGGGATGAATCAAGCCGTCCCGCCCACCGTCACGCCATCGATGCGCAAGGTCGGCTGGCCCACGCCCACCGGCACGCTCTGGCCTTCCTTGCCGCACACGCCCACGCCCGAATCCAGGCGCATGTCGTTGCCGATCATGGAGATGCGGTTCATCACGTCCGGGCCGTTGCCGATCAGGGTGGCGCCCTTCACCGGGTAGGTGACCTTGCCGTCCTCGATCATGTAGGCTTCGCTGGCCGAGAACACGAACTTGCCGTTGGTGATGTCGACCTGGCCGCCGCCGAAGTTCACCGCGTACAGGCCGTTTTTCACCGACGCCAGGATCTCGCCCGGGTCCTTGTCGCCGCCCAGCATGTAGGTGTTGGTCATGCGCGGCATCGGCAGGTGGGCAAAGGATTCGCGGCGCGCGTTGCCGGTGATCGGCATCTTCATCAGGCGCGCGTTCATGGTGTCCTGGATATAGCCCTTCAGGATGCCGTCCTCGATCAGCGTGGTGTACTGGGTGGCATTGCCCTCGTCGTCCATGTTCAGCGAACCGCGGCGGTCCTTCAGGGTGCCGTCGTCGACCACGGTCACGCCCTTGGCCGCCACGCGCTGGCCGATCATGCCGGCGTACGAGGACGAGCCCTTGCGGTTGAAGTCGCCTTCCAGGCCGTGGCCCACGGCTTCGTGCAGCAGCACGCCGGGCCAGCCCGGTCCGAGCACGATGGTCATCGGGCCGGCCGGGGCCGGACGCGCTTCCAGGTTGACCAGCGCCGCCTTCACGGCTTCGTCGGCATAGCGTTCGAGGACCTCGTCGTCGAAGTAGCCGTAGTCGAAGCGCCCGCCGCCGCCCGAGGAACCGGTTTCGCGGCGGCCGTTCTGCTCGGCGATCACCGTGACGGACACACGCACCAGCGGACGGATGTCGGCCGCCAGCACGCCGTCGCTGCGCACCACCAGCACCACGTCGTATTCGCCGGCCAGGCCCGCCATCACCTGCACCACGCGCGGGTCCTTCTTGCGCGCCATTTTCTCTACGCGCTCGAGCAATTTCACCTTGGCGGTGGCGTCGAGCGAAGCGAGCGGGTCGTTCGGCAGGTAGAGCGAGCGGCCGCCGGTCGGCTGGGTCATGCCCGCCACCTTGATGCGGCCGGCGCCGGCACGCGCGATGGTGCGCGTGGCTGCCGCCGCATCCAGCAGGGCCGACTCGGAAATCTCGTCGGAATAGGAAAACGCGGTCTTCTCGCCGGAAATGGCGCGCACGCCCACGCCCTGGTCGATCGAGAAGCTGCCGGTCTTGACGATGCCCTCTTCCAGGCTCCAGCCCTCGCTCTTGGTGAACTGGAAATACAGGTCGGCATAGTCGACCTTGTGGGTGAACATCGTTCCCAGCGTGCGCAGCAGCTTGGCTTCGTCGAGGCCGAAAGGCGTCAGCAGCACGTCGCGCGCCACGGCCAGGGAGGAAAGATTCGGTTCGAATGGGGTCATTTTGCGTCTGTTTCTCGTGTGGATTGGGGCATTGTGCCATATCCGCCCCAAACGCACCGGAGCGGAAAACGCAGGGCAAACCTGTGCCAGCGCCTACAGCTTGCGGTGCTTCAGCGCCGGCAGGCTTTCGCGCACGCCGGCCAGGAAACCGGCGTCGAGCTCGCCGCTGACCACGCCCTCGCCCTCGCGCAGCACCGCCTTGACTTCGCCCCAGGGGTCGACCAGCATGCTGTGCCCGAAGGTGCGGCGGCCGTTCTGGTGGGTGCCGCCCTGGGCCGAGGCCAGCACGTAGCACTGGTTCTCGATGGCGCGCGCGCGCAGCAGCACTTCCCAGTGCGCACTGCCCGTGGTGTGGGTAAAGGCGGCAGGCACCACGATCAGCGCGCACTCGCCCATCGCGCGGTACAGCTCGGGGAAGCGCAAGTCGTAGCAGACCGACAGCCCGACGCGCCCGAACGGCGCCTCGAAGCTGCCCACCGCCTGCCCCGGCACGATGGTGCGCGCCTCGTCGTAGGATTCGCTGCCCCTGGTGAAGCCGAACAGGTGGATCTTGTCGTAGCGGCTGATTTCCTGCCCTTGCGGATCGTAGACCAGGGTGGTGTTCATGACCTTGCCGGCGTCATCGGACACCAGCGGCAGCGTGCCGCCGATCAGCCAGATGCCGTGCTCGCGCGCCAGTTCGGCCATGCATTCCTGGATCGGGCCAGCGCCCGGCCGCTCGGCTTTCGCCACTTTATCGGCGTCGCTCATGCCCATGATCGGCCAGTACTCGGGCAGGGTCACGAGCGTGGCGCCGCCGGCGGCGGCTTCGCCGACCAGGCGGCGGGCGGTGGCAAGGTTGTGCGCCACGTCGGGCGTGGACACCATCTGGACTGCGGCTACGCGGTTCATGTCACTCCTTTTTTGCGGTAGGCGCCCGTGGCGGCCCGGGCGGGCGATCCGGCGGATTGTCTATCTTGGTAATCGTCGGCGATTTCCATGGTCCTGTCACCTGCATCTGATAAGTCAGGGCCTTCATCACCGGCGCGCGCAGGAACAATTGCGCCAGATAAGAACCGAGGCCGATCACCGGATTCACGGCCAGGCCATACACCAGCGGCCCGGTGCCAAGGTTAAATTCCGGAATCACCACCACGCGCAGGTTGGTCGATTCGTTGGCGATGTCGGCCGTGCCGTCCATCAGCACGGTGGCGGCCACGCCATGCATCTTGAGGTTTTCGGTACGCACCACGCCCTTCGAGATCATGGCGTTGGCCGTGATGCCATCGAACGCCAGGCCTTCCGAGAACACGTCGTGGAAGTCGAGCTTCAGCAGGCGCGGCAGGGCCTGCAGGCTGAGCACGCCGAGCAGCTTGGCCGCGCCCGGGTCTTGCTTGAGGAACTGGCCGCCGCCCACGTTCATCTCGATCTGGCCCGATAGCGAAGGAATGTCCAGCGCATACGGCAAGCCGTTCCAGGACAGGTCTCCGGAGATCTTGCCCTTGCCTCGCCTCAGGGTTTCCGGGAAGCCGAGGCGGTCGAGCAGGCGCCCGGCATCCAGGATGTCGAGGTTGAAGTTCATGCCGGTATTGCTTTTGCCGTCCTTGGTCAGCCAGCGCCCGGTGGCGCGCAGCTGGCCGTCGGGATTGGCCAGGCTGAGGCGGTCGATGCGCCATTCCTTGCCGGCCAGCGCAGGCACGTTGCTCGCCTGCAGGTCCAGGCGCCCGAACTGCTTGTTGAACAGCTCGAAGCGCTCGGCCACGATGTCGAGCGCCGGGATGCTGGCCGCGCCGGTGTTCGATTCGAGCAAGTCCTTGACCTCGGCCGCCGCGGATTCCGGAATATCGAGGAAGGCCAGGCGCGCCGTCACCTTGCCCACGCCGCCCTGCTGCTCGCTCCAGCTGAGGTAGCCGGAGGCCTGGCGCGACTGCAGGTTCGCTTGCCAGACATTGCCGCGATGGGTGGCGCCGACCACCACGTCGGCCATGCGGCGGTCCGCAACGAAGAGTTCGGTGGCGCGCGCGGCGATCGTGGTCGGCACCACGTATTGCGAGAAGTTCGGTCCGGAACTGCCGGCCGTGCTGCCCTCGCCCTCGCCGTCGCCCGCAATCGCGCGCGCCGCCGCCAGCCAGGCGTCGACGTTCACCGACTTCATGTCGACGTTGATCATCATGCCCTCGTCGGGCTGGGGCGCCGGCACGTTCACGCCGATGCCGCCACGCTCCACGATCCAGGGTGCGCGCGGCTGGTGGCTGCGCTGGTAGCGCGCAAAGACGGTGTTCCCGAGCGACAGGCGCAATTGGTCGCGGCCCACGCCCTCGACCGTCGGTTTGCCCTCCAGCACGAAGCGCAGCGGCAGCGCCGTCTCCTGCGCCTTGTTCAGCGGCGCCGGGAACTCCAGGCCGAGCCCGGCCAGTTCGGATTCCACCGCCACGTTCAGGCGATGCTCGCGCACGCCGATCGTGCCGCTGTAGCGGGTGCTGCCCGACAGGCGCGTGGCCAGGCGCGCCACTGCCGGCGCCGGCGCGCTGCGGCGCATGCCGTCGGCCGACAGGGTGCCGGCCAGGCGGATCGCGATCGCGCCGTCCTTCTGGCTGCCGCCGGACAAGGCCAGCGGTCCGCCCAGGAAGCTGGCGCCAACCCCGTTCAGGTTGAAACCGTGCTCGTTGAACTCGACCTTGCCAAGCGCCGCCTGCAGCGGCGGCAAGTCGGGGAGCAAATTGACGTCGTTGTTCTGCAGCTGCAGGGCGCCTTGCACCCTGGTCTGGTGCAAATCGGCCAGCGGCATCTGCAACTTGAGGCTGAGGCCGGCATTGCCGCTGCCACGCGTGTCTTCGGTGAAGTGGCCGATCCAGCCCAGCACCGGGCTGGCCGCCACGTAGCCGAGGAAGCCCTGCAGCGGCCCGCTGGCGCTGCCGTCGATGTCGAGGGTCGAGTCGTGGGCACCGAGGTTGGGGATCACGGCGCGCACGTTGCGCAAGTCGAGGCCGAAGCTGCGCAGGGTGTCGCCGCGGATTTCCATGCGGTCGCGCTCGAACACGATGCTGCCGTCGATGGCCTCGGCCAGCGGCCAGGCCGGCTTGTTGTCCGGCGTGCGGTGGCCAGGCGCGTATTCGAGCACGGCGCCGGCCAGACGCCCGGCAACGCGGAATTCGCCGCGCGCGCGCTCGGCCGCATTCACTGCACGGAAAGGGAATTGCGACAAGTCGCCGCGCAGGCGCAGGCGCACGTCTTCCAGCATGCCGCCCTGCAGGGCCGTGGCCAGCCACTCGCGCAGGTGTTCCGGCGTGGCGTTCGGCAGGAAGCGCCCCACTTCGGCGATGCGGAAGCCGTCCAGACTGCCGGTGAAGTCGGCCACGCCGGGGCCGTGGCCAGGCCCCAGCGGCAGCTGGTGGCGCCCGGACAAACTGCCGCGCAGGCTGCCCTGCGCAAAGGCCAGCTTATCCACTTCCACCAGCAATTGTTCGTGCGGCTCGTAGCGCCAGCGCGCCTGCACGGCCAGGCTGTCGAGCGGCATCGCCGGCTCCGGGAACCAGGCCGGCATGCGCAGCGCCAGGTTGGTCGACTCCACGCTGATGCTGCCGCCGTCCTGGGTGGCGTCGATGCTGCCCGTCAGGTTGTCGACGCCGGGCAGGGCCGGCCTCCCTGCACCTGCGCCCGCAGCGCTGGCGTCCGTGGCCGGCCGCGCCGCCTGCGCCTGCAAGCCCAGGCCCGCCACCCGGCCCTTCACGCGGTAGCCGGCCAACTTCGGATAGGCGCCGTCCCAGGAGGCGGAAAAGTCGAGCAGCTGGCCGCGCGGGGCGAAGTCGGCCAGCGTCTGGCGCTGCAGGTCCGAGAGCGGCAGTTGCGCCGCCAGCTGGGCCAGGGCCGCCAGGTCGACCTGGCTGGCCTCGACCGCGACCCGCTGCGGCTTGCCGGCGCGTGCAGGCGTAAAGGTTTCGCTGACGGTGGCGGGCGGCAGCACGCGGCCGTCGTTCAGGGCCACCGTGAAATGTTCGATGGCCACCTTGTGGCCGTTGGCGCCGAAGCTCGGCTTGCCCTCGGTGTCGGGCAGCAGTTCCTCGTGCGCCGAGAGCCGGCCCGACACCCGCGCCAGCCGCAGCGGCGGCAGTCCCGGCGCCATGCGCGCGGCCACGCCGGCCAGGGCCAGGTCGGCGGTGAAGCCGGCCAGGCGCGCCCGGTCCAGATTCATCCAGGCGCGCAGCGAGCCCTTGCCCTGGCTCAGCTGGAAGGGGTAGTCGATGTATTGTTTCCAGGCCGCCAGGTCGGCTTCGCGCAGGTCGGCATACAGCTCGCCTTTCCAGCGCGTGATGTCCGAGGCGCGTCCGCCGAAGCGCGGATGGGTGAAGCGCGCGCGCACGTCGAGCGGCCGGGCCAGGGCGCTGGGGGGCGTGGCCTTCAGGGCCACGCGGTGGGTGCGCCAGCGGTTCTGCAGCACCAGCGAGACGTCGCGCAAGGCCAGCGGCGCGGCGCCGCGCAGGCCGTCGGTCCAGGTCACCTGCCCTTCGCGGATCACGATCTCGCGCTGGCGAAACACCCAGTCGCCGCCGGCGCCGCCCTTGTCGTCCCTGGGGTCGATGCGCACCCCGGCCACGTAGAACACGCCGTCGCCGGCGCGCCGCACGTCCAGCCGCGGGCGGATCAGTTCCAGGGTCTCGAAACGGGGTTCGGCGGCAAATACGCTCCACCAGGAAAAGGTGGCCGAGACCGACGGCAGCGCCAGCACCTGGCGCCCGGCGCCGTCCTTCAGGGTGACGTCGCCCAGGAACAGCGAGGGATGCAGGCCGCTCCAGGAGGCATAGATGCGGGCGATGGCGACCTGGTTGCCGAGCGCGCGGCTGGCCAGGCGCTCGATGTCGCCCTTGTACATGTCTATATTGGGCAGGATCGCGTAGCGCAGCGCCAGGAACAGCAGGGCCAGCCCGAAGTACACCGCCAGCACCAGCTTGATGGTGAACCCGAGCACATGATGCGAAGCCAGGTTGGCATACCGGTAGGCGGCACGCAGCCGCCGCCAGCGCTCGGCCAGCGGCGGATGGTCCTGAGACGCCTCGGGCGCCTGCGGTTCCGGGTTGTGCATCAAAGTGCTCAAAGGCTCGCCGTAGGTTGTTTCTTCAAATATCAGAGCGCTTGCTAGGTGCGCGGCGTCTACCTTACCATCGGGCGTGCACGCCCCCTCCTGCTGACCCTGGCAGCACGGGGGGCCAATTCTACCGCAAGCACGCTTCCCGGAACGCTTTTACTCATGTGCAGGACTGCCCGATGACACTCATTTCCGCCGCCTGCGCCTCGCGCTGGTACCAACGCTGGATCGACGCCGCGCCCGACCGCCCCGAACGCGTCGCCAGGCTGGCCCAATTATCGCTGGCCCGGCCGGATTTCGGCGCGTTATTGGACACTGAGCTGGCCGCCGGCATTCCCTTGCCGCGCGCCATGCGCCGCCTGCGCAATCTCTTGCTGGCAGGCTTGATCCGGCGCGACCTGGAAGGTCTGGCCGACCTCGACGAAGTGGTCACCGCCATGACCGGCCTGGCCGACTTCGCGATCCGCACCCATCTGCACGACCTGATGGCCGAGCAGGTGGCGGCCCACGGCATGCCGATCGGCGCCGACTCCGGGCGGCCCCAGGAAATGATGGTATTGGCGATGGGCAAGCAAGGCGGCGGCGAACTGAACGTCTCCTCGGACATCGACCTGATCTTCGTGTATCCGGAAGACGGCGAAACCGCGGCCGGCCCCGGCCAGCGCGCGCTGTCGAACCACGAATTCTTCGTGCGCCTGGGGCGCAAGCTGATCGGCGCCCTGTCGGAAGTGATCGAGGACGGGTTCACCTTCCGGGTCGACATGGCGCTGCGCCCGAACGGCAAGTCCGGACCGCTGGCGGCCAGCCTGAACATGGTCGAAGAATATTTGATCGTGCAGGGCCGCGAATGGGAACGCTATGCCTGGGTCAAGGCGCGCGCCGTCACCGGCGTCGAGGAAGACATCGAGGCGCTGGACGCCATCGTGCGGCCCTTCGTGTTCCGGCGCTACCTCGACTTCGGCGTGATCGATGCGATCCGCAACATGCACGCCCAGATTCGCGCCGAAGTCAAACGCCAGGAACGCCTGCACCCGGACCGCAGCAACAACGTCAAGCTCGGGCGCGGCGGCATCCGCGAGATCGAATTTTTGGCCCAGGTCTTCCAACTCATCCGCGGCGGGCGCGACCCGGCCCTGCGCGAACGCTCGACGCGCCAGACCCTGCGCCTGCTGGCCGAGCGCGAACTGATGCCGCCCGCCACCGTCGAACGGCTGCTGGAAGCCTATACCTTCCTGCGCAACCTGGAGCACCGCCTGCAATACCTGGACGACGCCCAGACCCACACCCTGCCCCCGCTCGATCCTGAGCGCGAGCTCGTGGCGCACATGATGGGCCTGCCCGACGTGCCCACCCTGCTCGCGCGCCTGGAAGAACAGCGCGCCTTCGTGGCAGCCGAATTCGACGACATGTTCGCCGACAAGAGCGCCGCGCCCGACGAGGAGCGCGCTGAACTGGAAGCGATCGCTGCCGATCCCGAGCAGGTGGTCGCCATCGAGGCGCACCTGGCGGCGCTCGGCTTCGGCGACCCGGCGGATGGCGCACGGCGCCTGGTGGCCACCTGGCAGGCGCCGCGCCTGCAGAGCCTGCCCGACGCCAGCCGCGCACGCCTGCTGTCGCTGGTGAACCTGGCCCTGCCCCAGGTCGCGGCGACCGTCAAGGAAAGCGGGGTCGGCAGCCATGGCGCGACCCTGGGGCGCCTGCTCGACTTCCTGGAAGCGGTGGCGCGCCGCTCGGCCTACCTGTCGCTGCTGAGCGAATACCCGCACACGCTCGAGCGCGTGATCCGCATGATGCACGCCAGCGGCTGGGCCGCCACCTTCCTGACCCAGCACCCGATCCTGCTCGACGAACTGCTCGACGACCGCGGCGGCATCGACGACCCGGCCCAGGTGGCGGCCAGCCTCGACGCCCGCCTGCAGGAAGCCGAAGTCGATACCGAGCGCCAGCTCGACATCCTGCGCGAAACCCATCATGCCCAGCAGTTCCGCCTGCTGGCCCTGGACCTGGCCGGCGAACTCTCGGTCGAGCGCCTGGCCGACCATTTGTCGGCGCTGGCCGACGTGGTGGTGGCGGCCACCGTGCGCTGGGCCTGGAAGACGGTGGCCTCGCGCCACGTCGAGGAACCGCGCTTTGCCGTCATCGCCTACGGCAAGCTGGGCGGCAAGGAACTGGGCTATGTGTCCGACCTCGACGTGATCTTCCTGTTCGACGACGAGGACGACATGGCGCCCTCGAACTATGCCCGGCTGGCCCAGCGCTTCATCACCTGGATGACGGCGCATACCCCGGCCGGCATCCTGTTCGACATCGACACCGCCCTGCGCCCTGACGGCGCCAGCGGCATGCTGGTCAGTTCGGTGGCGGCCTTCGAGCGCTACCAGCGCCAGTCGGCCTGGGTCTGGGAACACCAGGCCCTGACACGCGCGCGTTTTTGCGCCGGCGACGCCGCCATCGGGGCGCGTTTCGAGGCGATCCGCGAAGAAGTATTGCGCCGCAACAGGGAGGCGCAGGCCGCGGAACTGAAGGCCGATGTCGTCAAGATGCGCCAGCGCATGCACGATGCCGCCCCGGGGCACGGCGTGCTGTTCGACCTGAAGCAGGATGCGGGCGGCATGATCGACCTCGAGTTCATCGTCCAGTACCTGGTGCTGCGCCATGCCCATCTGTATCCGCAATTGACGGCCAATGTCGGCAACATCGCCCTGCTGCACCGCTTCAGCGAACTCGGCCTGATCGACCGTATGCTGGCGTCGGCGGCGGCCGACGCCTACCGCGTCATGCGCAAGCTGCAGCACCAGCGCCGCCTGCAAGGCCAGGAAGCGCGGGTCGATGCAGCCCTGGTCGCTGCGCACGCCGCGCGCGTGACCGAACTCTGGAAAAACTGCCTGGAATGAGCACCGCGCGTCGAGTACGACGCACGCACTTTTTATGTGCTTCACCGTGCTTTTTTGTGCATTGCGGCAACATTTTCCATGCACAAAGCGCCGGATTTGTGCGAAGGAAATGGGTTGTCTTTAAACAACAACGTGTTTGTTTATATGTATTGACATTGATCAATCATCAATGTTTTCATACAGAAGCGTATTTACTTTACGCAACACGTTGGATCATTAGACAACAGCCGCCACAAGCGGCAAAAAATCCGGAGAGCACATGCAACAACGTACCAAGATCGCGCTGGCCGTCGCCGTCGCCCTTCAATCCATGATCTCGTTCGCGCAGGCACAAGAAGCCATGCAGCGCGTCGAAGTCACCGGCTCGCGCATTCGCCAGGTCGACCTGGAAACCGCACAGCCGGTCCAGGTCATGACCCAGGAACAGATTCAGAAAACCGGTCTGGTCACCGTGGGTGACATCCTGAATTCGATGGCCGTCGCCGGAACCCCGGCGTTCAGCAAGGGCTCGACCCTGACCTCGAACCGCGAACAGGGCGGCCAATTCATCAACCTGCGCAATCTTGGTTCGCAACGCCTGCTGGTGCTGGTCAACGGCAAGCGCTGGACCACCACCGTGGCCGGCTACACCGACACCTCGACCATCCCGGCCTCGATGATCGAACGCATCGAGATCCTGAAGGACGGCGCCTCGTCGATCTACGGCTCCGACGCGATCGCCGGCGTGGTCAACTTCATCCTGAAAACCTCGATGGAAGGCGGCCAGGCCAGCGTGTACGTCGGCCAGAACGAAAAAGGCGACGGCAAGAACCGCGACTACTCGCTGAGCTTCGGCACCGGCAGCGACAAGGCCTCGCTGATGTTCGGCCTGACCCACACCGAAGCGGGCGTGGTCTGGGCCAAGGACCGTCCGGAAACCGAATTCAGCTACGGCCCTGCGCACTACAGCGCCAACCTGGGCGGTGGCGGCTGGGGCCGTATCCGCCAGGTCAGCGCCACCGGCGCCGCGACCGGTTTCAACCAGCACCTGAACCACACCGGCGGCTTCGACGGCACCGGCGTCGGCCAGAGCTCGCGCGACCGCAACAACTACCACGCCTTCACCAATGCCGAGGCCGACCTGTTCAACACGACGGCGCAGATGATGTTCCAGTCGCCGAACACCCTGACCTCGATGTTCACGAAGGGTTCGCTGGAGCTGCCGTACAACATGCGCTTCAGCAGCACGGCCATGTTCGCGAAGCGCGATTCCTCGCGCCAGAACGCAGGCTACCCGGTCAACTCCCTGGTGCAGAGCAAGTACCCGGTGTACATCGACAAGAACAGCTACTACAACCCCTACGGCAACGGCGCACCGAACGTGGCCGCCGGCGCCGGCCAGGACCTGTTCTTCTACCGCCGCACCATCGAAGTGCCGCGCGTGACCGAGAACGAAAACCAGACCCTGCACATCGATGCCGCGCTGGAAGGCGAGTTCTCGCTGCGCGGCCTGGCGTGGAACTGGAATGTCGGCTACAGCCATAACAAGGTCAGCGGCAGCGTCTTGTCCACCGGCAACCTGAACCTGCTGAACCTGAAGCGCGCCCTCGGCCCGTCGTTCATGGGTACTTCCGGCGTACAGTGCGGCACCGCCGCCAGCCCGATCCCGCTGGCGGAATGCGTGCCGTTCGACATCCTGGGCGGCCCGAGCGCGTCGACGCCGGCGGCACTGGCCTACGTCATGTCGACCGGCCAGGCGACCTACGGCAGCACTGTCAACAGCGCTACCGCCGACATTACCGGTGAACTGTTCTCGCTGCCGGCCGGTGCGGTCGGCATGGCTGCCGGCCTCNCTGGCCTACGTCATGTCGACCGGCCAGGCGACCTACGGCAGCACTGTCAACAGCGCTACCGCCGACATTACCGGTGAACTGTTCTCGCTGCCGGCCGGTGCGGTCGGCATGGCTGCCGGCCTCGAGCACCGCGAAGTGCGCGGCTACGACCGTCCGGGCCAGTTCGAGCAGTCCGGCTACTCGACCGACCTGGCGGGCAACGCCACCACCGGCCGCTACACCGTCAAGGAATTCTACGCCGAGCTGCAGATCCCGGTCCTGAAGAGCATGCCGTTCGCCGAACTGCTGAGCTTCAACCTGGCCTCGCGTTACTCGGACTACAGCAACTTCGGCAACACCACCAACAGCAAGGCCAGCTTCATGTGGAAGCCGATCAAGGACGTCCTGCTCCGCGGCACCTACGCCGAGGGCTTCCGCGCCCCGACCGTGGGCGACACCTTCGGCGGCGGTTCGCAGTCCTACGACAACTACCTGGACGCCTGCGACATGGTCAACGGCGACGCCTCGATCAACCCGACCACCCGCGCGAACTGCATCGCGGGCGGCGTACCGGCGAACTTCCGCCAGGTTAACCAGACCGGCGCCTTTGTCAGCAGCGGCGGCGGCCAGACCCCGACCCCGTTCAACACCGGCGCCGGCAATGCCAACCTAACCCCGGAAACGGCCAAGACCCGCACCATCGGCCTGGTCTACAACCCGTCCTTCCTGCCCGGCCTGAACGTGGGCCTGGACTGGTTCAACATCAAGATCGACAACCGCATCACCGGCGTCAGCGCCGGCTACGTCGTCGAACGCTGCTACGTGTACGGCGAAACCGGCTTCTGCGACGCGATCAAGCGTGACCCGGTCACCGGCCAGATCGTCAACCTGTCCCGCGGCAATGCCAACCTGGGCCAGATGGAGACCGAGGGTATCGACCTGAACCTGGGCTACCGCCTGCCGCGCACCGCCTATGGCCAGTTCGGCGTGCGTTCGGACACGACCTACGTCGACACCTTCCGCACCCGCAGCGCGGAAGAGTGGACCAACTACGCCGGCGAGTACTACTACAACCGCGTGAAGTCGAACGTCTCGCTGGACTGGAGCATGGGTAACTGGAGCGCTACCTGGACCGCGCGTTACTACAGCGGCACCAAGACGCGTTGCTGGTCGAACACCGCGGCCCTGGTCGCCGAGTGCAGCAATCCACAGGCGAGCGTGAGCTGGGGTACCGGCTACAACAAGGCCGGTTCGCTGACCTATAACGACGTGTCGGTCGGCTACGCCCTGCCATGGAAAGGCAAGCTGATGATCGGTGCCAACAACATCTTCGACAAGAAGCCGCAGATCATCTACAACACCGCATCCAACTTCGGCGGCAACTCGTCGGGTTCGGCGGTGAACCCGGACATGCCGGTCGACCGCTTCATCTACGTGCGTTACAACCAGGCTTTCTGATTCCAGTTGCCTGAAACGAATGCCCGCTTCGGCGGGCATTTTTTTTGCACTGCATCGCGCACTACCGCGGTGCATGTCGAACGGCACAGGCGAATCGCCGCCTCATCCGAATTTGTAACCGTCTTGTCACATTTCGGGCAATCGCCTTTCTGGACAAGCCCGTCCGCGCATATCCCCGCATTCGTACCTTGTGACTTTCGGTTACAATGCAGGGGCAGTTTTCCCTTGAATGGTGCAGTTTTTAGCATGCATATGCTGACATTGCGGGAAAAATAATTTGCAATCCTGCGGCGATTTAACGCGGTTTTTGCACTGCACAAAAAATTTTGTTTGGCCAAATCCTGTGGTGTATAGGCTTCATTGCTTCGCCAAGAATCATTATTTCCCGTACGTCAAGTATGCACTTGTAAAAAACACCATCGTAAATACGCCTCTTTACAACATTAACAAATTTAAATTTCTAGTTGTTGACAAGAACATCTCGTGGATGATTCCATTGACGGGTTGGAAGATTGTCAAGCGTCAAATTTGACTTCGTTGACATCTTTCAGTTGGTCGCAGAGCGACACTTTCCGTCGCGGCGCCGCCAAAGGCTGCGCTGCGTTTTCACCCTAGGAGTTTTGCAAAATGATGGAAAAAATCTTGTCCCGGTCGGTCCGTGCGATCTGCCTGGGCGGCATGACCCTCGGCATGCATGCTGCGTTCGCCCAAGAAGCGTCCCAGCCACTGCAGCGCGTCGAAGTCACGGGTTCGCGTATTCGCCAGGTCGATCTGGAAACGGCACAGCCGGTCCAGGTGATGACCCAGGAACAGATTCAGAAGACCGGTCTCGTGACCGTCGGCGACATCCTGAATCAACTGTCGTCGGCCGGTTCGCCGGACTTCAGCAAGGGCGGCTCGCTGACCTCGAACCGTGAAAACGGCGGTCAGTACATCAACCTGCGCAACCTGGGCTCGCAACGCCTGCTGGTGCTGGTCGATGGCAAGCGCTGGTCGCAGACCGTCGACGGCTTCACCGACATGTCGACCGTTCCATCGGCCATGATCGACCGCATCGAAGTGCTGAAAGACGGCGCCTCGTCGATCTACGGCTCGGACGCGATCGCCGGCGTGGTCAACATCATTCTGAAAAAACGCCTCGAAGGCGGCCAGGCCAGTGTTTACATCGGCCGCAACCAGGAAGGCGACGGCCGCAGCAAGGACTTCTCGCTGACCGCCGGCGCCAACAGCGACAAGGTTTCGCTGATGTTCGGTCTGTCGCACACCGAGCAAGGCGTGGTCTGGGCCAAGGACCGCCCGATCACCGCTTACCCGCGCACCAACAAATACCCGACCGTAGGCCTGGGCGGCGGCCCATGGGCCAACATCTGGAACGAAGACGGCAGCATCGACGTCGTGCTGAACCACACCGGTGGCCCTGAGGGCGACGGCGTGGGCGCCGATTCGCGCAACCTGGCCAACTACCACCCATTCGACAACAGCATCGTCAACGACAAGTTCAACAGCGCGTCGCAGATGATGTTCCAGATGCCGACCAAGCTCGACACCCTGTTCACCAAGGGCACCGTCGAACTGCCGTACGGCGTGCAGTTCCAAACCACCGCGATGTTCTCGCAGCGTAAGTCGAGCGCCCAGGTCGCCGGCTACCCACTGCAAACCGGTACCCAATCGTCGTACCCGGTCTACATCGACAAGGACAGCTACTACAACCCGGTCGGCAGCTCGGTCGTCGGCGCCGCCGCCGCCCAGGACCTGTACTTCCAGCGCCGCACCGTCGAAGTGCCGCGCCTGACCGAAAACCGCAACGATACCTTCCACGTCGACGCCAGCCTGTCGGGCGACTTCGAACTGCGCGCCATGCCGTGGAACTGGAGCGTTGGCTACAACCACAGCTCGGTCAAGGGTTCGACCCTGGGCACCGGCAACGTCAACCTGCTGAACCTGAAGAAGGCCCTGGGCCCATCGTTCATGAACGGCTCGGGCGTCGTCCAGTGCGGCACCGCCGCCAACCCGATCGCCCTGGCCGAATGCGTGCCGTTCAACATCGCCGGCGGCCCATCGGCCTCGACCCCGGAAGCACTGCGCTACGTCATGTCGACCGGCCAGGCAACCTACGGCAGCACCGTCAACAGCGCCACCGCCGACATCGGCGGCGAGATCTTCGCCCTGCCAGCAGGTAACGTCGGCATCGCCGGCGGCCTGGAGCACCGCGAAGTGCGCGGCTACGACCGTCCGGGCCAGTTCGAGCAATCGGGCTACTCGAGCGACCTGGCCGGCAACCCGACCTTCGGCCGCTACACCGTCAAGGAAGCCTACCTCGAGCTGAACGTGCCGGTCCTGAAAGACCTGCCGTTCGCCGAACTGCTGAGCGTCAACCTGGCATCGCGTTACTCGGACTACAGCAACGTCGGCGACACGACCAACAGCAAAGCCAGCTTCATGTGGAAACCGGTGAAAGACGTGCTGGTCCGCGGTACCTGGGCTGAAGGCTTCCGTGCTCCGGCACTGGGCGACACCTTCGGCGGCGGCCAGCAGTCCTTCGACGAATACCTGGATCCTTGCGATGCAGTGTATGGCCAGCGTGACAACCCGGCAGTCGCCGCACGTTGCACGGCAGCTGGCGCAGGCGCGAACTTCCGCCAGCTCGACCAGACCTCGACCCCGATCGCCAGCGGCGGCGGCGGCCAGAGCCCGTACCCGTTCATGGCCAGCGCCGGCAATGCCACGCTGACCCCGGAAACGGCCAAGACCAAGACCGTCGGCTTCGTGTACAACCCGTCGTTCCTGCCAGGCTTCTCGGCATCGCTCGACTGGTTCAACATCAAGGTCAGCAACATCATCACCGCCATTGGCGCGACCGACGTTGCCGAGTACTGCTACGTGCAGGGCATCCAGGGTTATTGCGATGCGCTGAAGCGTGACCCGATCACCGGCCAGATCATCTCCCTGAACCGCGGCAACGCCAACAAGGGTATCCTGGAAACCGAAGGTCTCGACCTGTCGCTGTCCTACCGCCTGAAACGTACCGCCTACGGCCAGTTCGGCGTGCGTTCGGAAACCAGCTACGTCGACAAGATCCGCGACCAGGAAGCCGCTGGCGAAGAGTGGACCGACTACGCCGGCCAGTACTTCTACAACCGCGTCAAGTCGAACCTGTCGCTGGACTGGAGCCTGGGCAACTGGAATGCGACCTGGACCGCCCGCTACTACAGCGGCGTGAAAGACCGTTGCTACAGCACGACCATTCCTGGCGAATGCTCGAACGTCGGCGGCGAAGCAAGCTGGGGCAAGAACTACAACAAACTGGGCAGTGTCACGTATAACGACGTCAGCGTCGGCTACAAGACCGCCTGGAATGGCCAGGTCCTGGTTGGTATCAACAACCTGTTCGACAAGAAGCCACGCATGACCGTGTCGGGTGCAGCCTCGTCGTCGTACGTCGATGCCGACTTCCCGATCGACCGCTTCTTCTACGTCCGCTACAACCAGTCGTTCTAATGGCTGAGGTCCGCAAGGACCTCTCCTGAAGAACCGATGCGTTGAAGACGTCATCGATGCCCGCCAGTTAGCCTGGCGGGCATTTTTTTTATGCACTGCGGTATCATGAAGGATTGCGCGGCGCGTCCGCGGCTACCCCTACTGCAAACATGGCAATCAAACTCAAGAACGACAAGGACATCGCGAAGATGCGCGTCGCCGGGCGCATGGCGGCCGAGGTGCTGGAAATGATCAAGGAATACGTCGTCCCCGGCGTCTCCACCGAGGAACTCGACCGGCGCTGCAACGACTACATCCGCAAGGTGCAGAAGGCGACGCCGGCGAACGTCGGCTACCACGGCTTCCCGAAGACCCTGTGCACCTCGGTCAACGGCGTGGTCTGCCACGGCATCCCGAGCGAAAAGGACATCCTGCAGGACGGCGACATCGTCAATATCGACGTCACCGTGATCAAGGACGGCTGGCACGGCGATACCAGCCGCATGTACTATGCCGGCACCCCGAGTCCTGAGGCGAAGCGCCTGGTCGACACCACCTTCGAGTGCATGATGGCGGGCATCCGCACCGTGCGTCCGGGTTCGCGCCTGGGCGACGTCGGCCACGCGATCCAGAAAATGGCCGAAGCCGCCGGCTATTCGGTGGTGCGCGACTATTGCGGCCATGGCATCGGCCGCGTCTACCACGAAGACCCGCAGGTGCTGCACTACGGCCGCCCGAACACCGGCCTGCTGCTGAAGGAAGGCATGACCTTCACGGTCGAGCCGATGATCAACATCGGCGGCGAGGAAGTCGACCAGCTCGACGACGGCTGGACCGTGGTCACAGCCGACGGCTCGCTCTCGGCCCAGTGGGAACACATGATCGCCGTCACCGCGAACGGTTTCGAGATCCTGACGCCCTGGCCGAAGGGCTGAACCGTCTGGTTGGCACACACAAAACGAAAACCGGCGCAAACGCCGGTTTTTTTCATGGCGCTGTCGTCGTTTGTTGTGAATGGGACCGACTGAAAGACACCGCATGAATACTGTTGTATTTCCAAATAGGTCGCAGGTGACAAATGGCTTATTTTTGAACATGTGTTGTTTTTAAGATATATAACTGGGCGATTTTGTGTATGTACGTCAATACAAAATTGACGTATTTACATTCCCTGTGTTTTATTGAGGAGGTCTTGCGTTGATGCACGACGCGAGTAACCACGAAATCGATACGGGAGTTTGTTCATGATCAAAGAAAGAGCGTTATCGCAGTCCGTTCGTCTGATTTGCTCCGCCGGCGCCCTGGGCGCCACCCTGCTGTCCGTTCCCGCCCATGCCCAAGAGACCACCGAGCAGCCGATGCAGCGCGTGATCGTCACCGGCTCGGCCATCAAGCGCATCGACGCCGAAACCGTGGTGCCAGTCACCGTGGTACGGATGGAAGACCTCAGGAAGCAAGGCATCAACACCGTCGAGCAGGTGATGTCGAACCTGGCCCCGGTCCAGGCCTCGCAGGGCACCAGCCAGGTGGTCGGCCTGAGCACCGGCGGCGCTTCGTTCGCCGACATGCGCGGCATCGGCGCCAACAAGACTCTGGTCCTGCTGAACGGCCGCCGCCTGGCGAACAACGCCTTCGACAGCTCGGCGCCCGACCTGAACATGATCCCGTTCGCCGCGCTCGAGCGCGTCGAAGTGCTGCGCGACGGCGCTTCCTCGCTGTACGGCTCCGACGCGGTCGGCGGCGTGATCAACTTCATCACCCGCAAGGACTTCACCGGCGGCACCGTGACCGTGGGTTACGACAAGCCGGAACACGACGGCGGCATCGCCAAGAACGCCAACGTCGGCTTCGGCTACGGCGACCTCGACACTGATGGCTTCAACTTCTTCGCGATCGGCGACTTCCAGAAGCAGAACAACATCAACGGCCTGCAGCGTCCGTTCAACACGCGCTACCCGGGCGGCCTGTCGCCGACCACCAGCCCTGCCAACTACTTCCAGGACGGCGACAGCTTCAACCCGGCCGCGCCGGACTGCACCTCGGCGCCGAACCTGATCCCGGGCGATACCGGCACCGACTGCTACATGACGACCTCGAGCTTCGTCGACTACATTCCGAAGAGCGAGCGCGCCAGCGGCCTGTTCAAGGGCACCCTAAAGCTGCCGCAGAACCACGAGCTGGGCCTGGAATACCTGGTCAGCCGCAGCAAGGTGGCCAGCCTGATCGCGCCGGTGCCCTACGGCGGCCTGTTCATGAACCGCCTGCGCCCGAACGGCAGCCTGAATCCTTTCTTCCCGGGTAACCCGGGCGCCGTGCCGGCCGGCTTCGCGATCGACCCCACCTTCGTCGACCCGCTGTTCGCCACCACCGGCCTGCCCGCCGGCGTCCAGCCCGGTTACCTGAACGTCAAGTGGCGCGACCTGCCGAACGGCTCGCGCGGCGACCAGAACACCAACCGCCAGCACCGCTTCGTCGCCTCACTGTCGGGCGCCATGGCCGGCTGGGACTACACGGCGGCTCTGAGCTACAACCAGAACAAGGTTACCGAAAACCTGGTGGGCTACAGCGACGGCGGCATCATCTCGCAAGGCGTGCTGAACGGCATCATCAATCCCTTCGGCGAGCAGACCGCGGAAGGCATGACGCTGATCGAAAGCGCGGCCCTGAACGGCACCATCCAGACCGCGAAAGGCACCACCAAGACCCTGGACTTCAGCGCCAGCCGCGAGTTCGGCGACTGGGTCGGCGCCGGCAAGAACGCGGCACTGGCAATTGGCGGCCAGGCCAGCCGCGAGAAGTTCCTGAACCGCGCGAATACCGAGTATGCGGAAAAAGTCGTGGCCAGCACCGGCATCGACCCGAACCTGCTGAACCAGGGTTCGCGCTCGGTGTACGCCCTGTTCGCCGAACTGAACGTGCCGATCCTGAGCACCCTGGACGTGACCGCCGCCGTGCGCTACGACAAGTACAGCGACTTCGGCAACACCACGAATCCGAAGTTCGGCTTCCGCTTCCAGCCCTCGCAGACGGTGCTGGTACGCGGCTCCTACTCGACCGGCTTCCGCGCCCCGTCGCTGTACGAGATCAACGCTGCCCAGACCTACACCAACACCTCGCAGCATGACGATCCGATCAACTGCCCGGGCGGCGTCGTCATTCCTGGCAAGACGCGCGCCACCAGCTGCGCCCAGCAGTTCCAGGCCCTGTTCGGCGGCAACCAAAACCTCGATCCGGAAGAATCGAAGAACCTGACCCTGGGTGTGGTGTTCGAGCCGATCAACAACCTGACCCTGGGCCTCGACTTCTACCGCATCGAACTGGAAAAACAGATCGGCTCGCTGAACGAGAACGAAGTCTTCGACGACCCGGCCAAGTACGCGGCCCTGTACCACCGCAACGGCGCCGGCAACCTGTCGACCGACGGCTCGCAGTGCCCGAACCCGGCCACCTGCGGCTACGTCGACCTGCGTACCCAGAACCTGGGCGGCCTGAAGACCGACGGCATCGACCTCAGCGCGGCCTACCGCATGCGCACCGCCGGCTACGGCAACTTCAACTTCGCGATGAACACCACCTGGGTCCACAAGTACGACTACCAGAACTCGGAAGGCGGCGAATGGATCGAGAACGTCGGCGTGTTCTCGGGCGTGGGTCCGGTGTTCCGCTGGCAGAACTCGGCCCAGCTGAACTGGAACCTGGGCGAATTCGGCGCCGGCCTCTCGGCCCGCTACAAGACGGGCTACGTGGATGAAGATCCGGAAAACCGCGTGCCGTCGTACACGACCCTGGACACCTATGTGTCCTGGACCCAGAAGCAGGGCTTTGGCCTGACCCTGGGCGTGCGCAACCTGGCCGACCGCGAACCGCCGCTGAGCTTCCAGCAGCAGACCTTCCAGGCCGGCTACGATCCGCGCTATACCGACGCCGTGGGCCGCACCTTCTACGTGCGCGGCACCTACAACTTCTAAGCGAGGTACAGGCAACAAAAAACCCGTGCGGCTCGCGCCGCACGGGTTTTTTATTGTCCGAACGCCCAGGCCACGCGGACCGGGCGTTCACTATATTACTTGGCGTTCATCAGCGCGACGGTGGTGTCGATCATGCGGTTCGAGAAGCCCCACTCGTTGTCGTACCACGACGACACCTTCACCAGGCGGCCCGAGACCTTGGTCAGGGTCGAATCGAAGTTCGACGATGCCGGGTTGTGGTTGAAGTCGACCGAGACCAGCGGTTCGGTCTGGTAGGTCAGCACGCCATTCAGTGCGCCTTCCGAGGCCACCTTCATGATCTGGTTCACTTCATCGACCGTGGTGTCGCGCTTGGCGATAAAGGTCAGGTCGACGATCGACACGTTGATGGTCGGCACGCGGATCGCGAAGCCGTCCAGCTTGCCGTTCAGCTCAGGCAGCACCAGGCCGACCGCGGCGGCGGCGCCGGTCTTGGTCGGGATCATCGACTGGGTGGCCGAACGGGCGCGGCGCAGGTCTTCGTGCATCACGTCGGTCAGCACCTGGTCATTGGTGTAGGCGTGGACGGTGGTCATCAGGCCGGTTTCCAGGCCGATGGCTTCGTTCAGCGGCTTGACCAGCGGGGCCAGGCAGTTGGTGGTGCAGGATGCGTTCGAGATCACGGTGTCCGACGCTTTCAGCACGTCCTGGTTCACGCCATAGACGATGGTGGCGTCGACGTCCTTGCCGCCCGGGGCCGAGATGATGACTTTCTTGGCGCCGCCCTTCAGGTGGGCCGAAGCCTTTTCCTTGGTGGTGAAGAAGCCGGTGCACTCGAGCACCACGTCCACGCCCAGTTCGCCCCATGGGATTTCCGCAGGGTTGCGCTGTGCGAACACGCGGATCGGATCGCCATTCACGATCATGTTGTCGCCTTCGACCGTCACGGTGCCCGGGAACTTGCCGTGGGCGGTGTCGTAGCGGGTCAGGTGGGCGTTCGACTCGGCATTGCCGAGGTCGTTGATCGCCACGATCTGGATGTCTTGTTTCTTGCCGCCTTCGTAGAAGGCACGCAGGATGTTGCGGCCGATACGGCCATAACCATTGATTGCAACTTTGATCGTCATGCTTTGCTCCTGATTAGAAAAAAACTTTTTTCACAACGCACATGCTGAATATGGAAAAAGGGCTGCCCCAAAAGGCAGCCCCTGCTGAAACTGATTAGCCTGCGATGACCGCTTTGGCCTTCGCCACAACGTTCTCGACGGTGAAGCCGAAGTGCTTGAACAGCACCGGCGCCGGCGCCGATTCGCCGAAGGTGTCGATACCGACGACCGCGCCTTCCAGGCCGACATACTTGTACCAGAAATCGGTCACGCCGGCTTCGATGGCGACACGCGGCACGCCACGGGTCAGCACGCTTGCCTTGTAGGCGGCGTCCTGGCGCTCGAACACGTCGGTCGACGGCATCGAGACCACGCGAGCGGCAACGCCCTCGCCTGCCAGCGCGTCGGCGGCCTTCATCGCCAGTTCGACTTCGGAACCGGTGGCGATCAGGATCACTTTGGCGTCGGCGGCGTCGCGCAGCACGTAGCCGCCCTTGGCGATGTTTGCCACGGTGGCGGCGTCGCGCTCCATGAACGGCAGATTCTGGCGCGAGAAGATCAGGGTCGACGGGCCATCGCGGCGAGCGACCGCTGCGCCCCAGGCGACCTGCGATTCGGTCGTGTCGCAAGGACGCCAGTTATCCAGGTTCGGGATCAGGCGCAGCGACGAGACGTGCTCGATCGACTGGTGGGTCGGGCCGTCTTCGCCCAGGCCGATCGAGTCGTGGGTGAACACGAACAGCGAGCGGATCTTCATCAGCGCGGCCATGCGCAGGGCATTGCGGCTGTAGTCCGAGAAGGTCAGGAAGGTCGCGCCGAACGGGATGAAGCCGCCGTGCAGGGCGACGCCGTTCTGGATCGCGGCCATGCCGAACTCGCGCACGCCGTAGTTGATGTGGTTGCCCGGGATGCCCGAGCGCACGGCAACCGATTCCTTCCAGTTGGTCAGGTTCGAGCCGGTCAGGTCGGCCGAGCCGCCCAGGAATTCCGGCAGGGTCGCGGCCAGGGCCTGGATCGCGTTCTGCGAAGCCTTGCGGGTGGCGATGGTTTCCTTCTTCTCGATGCAGGCGGCGATCGCCGCGTCCAGCACCTCGTTGAAGTTGGCTGGCAGCTCACCCTTCATGCGGCGCTCGAATTCGGCGGCCAGCTGCGGGTGGGCGGCGCGGTATTCGGCGAACTTGGCGTTCCATTCGGCTTCGAAGGCGGCGCCGCGTTCCTTGGCGTCCCAGGCTTCGTAGATTTCGCCAGGAATGTCGAACGGGATCGGGTCCCACAGCAGGTGCTGGCGCACGGCCGCGATTTCCTTGTCGCCCAGCGGGGCGCCGTGGACTTTATCGCCGCCTTCCAGGTTCGGGGCGCCCTTGCCGATGATGGTCTTGCAGCAGATCAGGGTCGGACGGTCCGATTCCTTGGCCTGCGCGATCGCTTCCGAGACGGCCGCGACGCTGTGGCCGTCGATCTGGCCGATCACGTTCCAGCCGTAGGCTTCGAAGCGCTTGCGGGTGTCGTCGGTGAACCAGCCTTCGACGCGGCCGTCGATCGAGATGCCGTTGTCGTCGTACAGCCAGATCAGCTTGTTCAGGCGCAGGGTGCCGGCCAGCGACGCGACCTCGTGCGAGATGCCTTCCATCAGGCAGCCGTCGCCCAGGAAGGCGTAGGTGTAGTGGTCGACCACGTCGTAGCCTGGACGGTTGAATTCATAGCCCAGCAGCCATTCGGCCAGCGCCATGCCGACCGAGTTGGCGATGCCCTGGCCCAGCGGGCCGGTGGTGGTTTCCACGCCCGGCGTGATGCCGACTTCCGGGTGGCCGGCGGTCTTCGAGTGCAGCTGGCGGAAGTCGCGCAGGTCGTCCATGGAGAGGTCGTAGCCGGCCAGGTGCAGCATCGCGTAGTGCAGCATCGAACCGTGGCCGTTCGACAGCAGGAAGCGGTCGCGGTTGAACCAGCCCGGATTGGCCGGGTTGTGGCGGTAGTGCTTGTCCCACAGCGCGACGCCGATTTCCGCCATGCCCATTGGCATGCCAGGGTGGCCGGAATTCGCTTTTTGAACAGCGTCCATCGCCAGCGCGCGGATCGCGTTGGCCATCAGGGTGGTGGTTTGCGTAGATTTCATGGAGTGCGTGAGTCTGGATTGGGAAGCGGAGGGCCTGCGGCGGGCCGTAGCCCGTTATTTTACCAGAGCCCACCTCTGCCGAATTAAAATGCAGGTTTTGCCGCTCATATAGTTTTAACAGGAACCGCATGCCCCGCTTCTATTGCCCCCAGCCGCTCGCCGCCGGCGCCACCGTCGACCTGCCCGAATCCGTCGCCCACCACCTGCACGTGGTGCGCCTGCAGCCGGGCGCGGCGCTGACCCTGTTCGACGGCCGCGGCGGCCAGTACCGGGCCACCCTGCTGGAAACCGGCAAGAAGCGGGCGAGCGCGGCCGTGGACGCCTTTGACGCCATCGATGTCGAACTGCCCTACGCCGTGACCCTGGCCCAGGGTTTGCCCGAGGGCGCCAAGATGGACTGGATCGTCGAAAAGGCGGTCGAGCTGGGCGTGGCCGCCGTGCAGCCGCTGGCGGCCCAGCGCAGCGTGGTGCGCCTGTCGGGCGACCGGCTCGAAAAGCGCCAGGCCCACTGGCAGGGCGTGATCGAGTCGGCTTCCGAACAGAGCGGACGCAACCGACTGGCGCAGTTGCTGCCGCTGGCGGAGTTCCGGCGCTGGATCGACACCGCGCCGCAGACACCGCAACCGCGTATTTTGCTCAGCCCGCGCGGCACCCAGTCGCTGGCTGGCTGGGCGCACGCGCAGGGGCCGCAGCCCTTGACCCTGCTGGTCGGCCCGGAAGGCGGCTTTTCGCCTGAGGAAGAAGATGCGGCCATCGCGGCCGGCGCCCTGCCCCTGAGCATGGGCCCGCGCGTGCTGCGTACCGAGACGGCGGCGCTGGCGGCGCTGGCGATGCTGGCGGGGATCTGGGGCGGCATGTAAGGCATCCCTCTATATAGATAGTAAAAAGCCCCGGAGCAGGCATCTGCTCCGGGGCTTTGTTGTTTGCGGCGGCATCGCTGCCGCCGCCCTTCCTTATCAGAAGGTGTAGTTCAGGCCCAGGCTGTAGAAGCGGCCGATGGCACCAGCCTGGTGCAGCGACGCGTTGTACGAGGTCTGGGCGTTGGCGTTGCCGTAGGTGGCGACGTCATACGGCGGTTCCTTGTCGAACAGGTTCAGGATGGCCGCGCGCAGGGTCAGGTTGTCGCTCAGCTTGTACTGCAGGTTCAGGTTCGTGGTGGTGAACGAGGAGACGTTGCAGTAGTAGTCAGGCTGCACCAGGCGGCGGAAGTAGGTACGGCCGCCGACGTCGAGCGCGGTCGAGGCGCAGTCGGTCGCGCCCAGGGCCGGGTCGATGGTCGAGAAGCCGCTGGTGTAGTTCACGGTGGCGGTGGCGTCGAACGGACCGCGGTTGTAGCCGATGGTGAACTGGGCGCGGTTCTTCGGATTGCCGGTGGCGCCGCCGACCGAGGATGGCCCCTGGGTGCCGGCCAGCTGGTAGGACACCCCTGCCACTTCGGTTTCATAGCCGAAGGTGTGGGCCGCGCTCAGGTTGGCCGTGATGGCCCCCAGCTCGTTAGGCAGGCGCCAGCGGTAACGCACGTCCGCCTCGATGCCGTGGGTCTTGGTGCTGCCCGCGTTGATGTAGGGCGAGGCCGCGTACAGGATAGGACCGACGGCCGGGGTGCCGAGTACCGTCTCGTCGCCGTTGCCGGTGGCGATCTGGACCGGCACCGGGGCACCGCGCACCCAGTCAGGCACGAAGCTCGGATCGTTGCCGGCGCGCGTGACGATCAGGTTGTTGATCTTGATGTTGTAGTAGTCCAGCGACATGTTCAGCCCGCGTACCGGCTCGATGATCACGCCGAAGGTGTAGGACTTCGATTTTTCCGGCGACAAATCGGAGCTGGTGGTCTGCACGTACGGCGGGTTGATGCCGCACGAGGTCGGCACGGTGCCGGCCGGGATCGTGGTCTCGGTGCCGCCGCCCTGCGCGCAACGGATCGGGTCGTCGATCGCGTTGAAGGTAAAGAAGGAACCGGCATTGCCCACTTCGGCCGGGTTCGGCGCACGGAAGCCGCGCGCGAAGTTGCCGCGCACGCCGATCTGCTGCGTCGGACGCCAGATGAAGCCGGCCGAGGGCGTGAACGAGTTGCCGTAGGTGTCGTAGTGGTCGTAACGGCCGGCCAGGGTGACCTCGAGATCCTTGATCGGGGTGGCGCGCAGTTCGGCGAAGGCGGCGGTATTGGTTTCGTCGCCGATGGTGAAGGCCGAGGTGCTGGCCACCAGGCCGTTCGCGGTCAGGCTCGACGGCGGCGCATTCTGCTTGCGCTCGTGCCAGTGCACGCCGGCCGCGACGGCCAGCGGGCCGGCGCCCAGCTGCATCAGTTCGCGCGAGCCGACCAGGTCGGCGTAGTTCAGCGTCGATTCCAGCGTATTGCGGAAGTACGGCGCCACCTGGTCCACCAGCTCCTGTGCGTTGCCGCCGCGAACGTCCCAGACGCCGGCATTGATGGCGTTGTACAGGGCCACGCGGTTGATGTAGCCGCTGTATTCGGCCTTGGTCTTGACGCGGGTGGCGCCGGCGGAGGCGTTTACGTCCCAGCCGTAGGCGCTGCCGGTCAGGTCGACCGAGAAGCGGGTGGACGTACTGCTGTTGTCGGTGGTGCGCTCGGGCGCTGCGCCAGGGATGTAGCCGTACAGCGAAGCCGCGCCGCCCAGGTTGTTGGTGACGCCGCGGCCGACCGTGGCGCCTGGTGCGAACAGGGTGCTCGGGATGGCGTTCACGCCGCCGGTCAGCACGCCGTTGACCAGGGTGGTGTTACCGGCGAACGATTCCGGCGAGTAGGTGTAAGGCACGCCGCGGTTGTTCTTGCTGTCGCGCTTGAACATCGAACCCTTGAAGGCGATTTCCCAGTCTTCGGTCAGCTTCTTCGTCATGCCGATCATGACGTTGACGTTGCGGGTCGGCGGCTGGATGTAGGTGACGGTATCGCGCACGGTACAGCCGCCGGCGCGGTACAGCGTGTAATTGCAGCTCGGGTCCAGGAACTGGAAGTTCGCCGCATTGCTGGCGCCGCCGGCGCCGGCGGTGTTGAACAGGTAGGGGGTGCTGGCTGCCGTCAGGAAGTTGTTCAGGCTGGTAGGCAGGCCCAGGGTCAGGTTGTTGCCGCCGCGCCCGGTCCAGTCGCGGTTGGCCCAGCCGTAGGAGTCGCGGTCGGCCACCATGATCGGGTCCTGCATGCGCCATTCGGTGGTGATGAAGGCATTGTAGCCGTCGGCGTCGAGGTCGCCGATACCGGTGCTGAAGGAGCCGCGCCGGGTCTTGCCGCCGCCGTGCTCGGTGTCGCCGTATTCGGCGCTGAGGCGGGTGCCGGTGAGGTTCTTCTTCAGCTTGATGTTGATGACGCCGGCGATGGCGTCGGAGCCGTACAGCGAGGAAGCGCCGCTCTTCAGGACTTCGATGCTGTCGATGGCGTCGAATGGGATCGAGGACACGTCGACGAAGGAGCGCTGCGAGTCGTCCGACAGCGGATACGGGGCCATGCGGTGGCCGTCGATCAGCACCAGGGTCGCGCCGACGGTCAGGCCGCGCAGCGAGATGCCGGAGGCGCCGTTGGCAAAGGCGCCGGAGAAGCCGGTGCCGAGGGTGCCTGCGCCGTTGGCGGCGAGGTCGACCAGCAGTTCGGCGACCGAGGTCTTGCCGCTCTTCTGGATGTCGGCCGCGGTCAGCACCTGCACCGGGGTCGGGGTTTCGGTGTCGGCGCGGCTGATCAGCGAGCCGGTGACCACTACGCGCTGGATGGGCTGTGCTTGCGCCGGGGCTTCCTGGGCCATGGCGGGGCTCATGCTGGCCAGGGCGCCGGTAGCGGCCAGGACCGAGATTGCGTACGGCATCGACTTCAACTTAAACGTCATGAATGCTTCTCCTTCGGGCTTTTCTCAAGGTTGATTTCTTATTGGCACCCGTACAGGTGTACGGAATGCATGTCTCTTTCGAACCTGCGCGCCTGGGCGCGCGCTCTGCCTTCACGCAAACGCGTGACCAACTTTTCTTCAGGATGCTTCGGTACTACGTTTGAAAATCATTGCGACTGGAACCGACCGCTTTGGTGTAACTATTTCTATATGCAAAACGAATGAGAATGGATACCCTCATCAACCGCGTTATGCGTAGTGAAACGTTATCTCAGTGCACACATAAAACCATGTGGAAAGTCCGGGTGTCAACGGAACGCGCCACGGGAAATGTGTAAAAACAACACTTATGCAAAAAGAATGAATTAATGCGTTGCACCAGAAAAGTGCATTCCCGATGCCAGAAAGGTGCACGCCGCTTTTCTACCGCCAGTTAAAGCGTGTGGCGCGGACACAAAACCGGCAAGCCTTATCCGGGCCGGAAAGGCCCGGGCAGCTGATCGGCCGGCGCGGCTGAAGTAAAATAGCGGATTGATTTGACCGCCCCCGCTGGCGCCCTACGCGAAACCTATGCTGCGAATTAACGAACTCAAGCTTCCTCTCGACCATCCCGACCACGCCCTGCGCGACGCCATCCTCACACGCCTCGGCATCGAGACGCTTGACCTGGTCGACTTCACCGTCTTCAAACGCAGCTACGACGCGCGCAAGAAGGCCGCCATCGTGCTGATCTACGCCATCGACGTCGAGGTGAAGGACGAAGCGGCGGTGCTGCAGCGCCTGCAGAAAGACCAGTACATCGTGCCGTCGCCGGACACCGGCTACAAGTTCGTCGACGCCGCGCGCCCGCCGGCCGGCACCCCGCGCCCGGTGGTGGTCGGCACCGGCCCCTGCGGCCTGTTCGTGGCGCTGATCCTGGCCCAGATGGGATTCAATCCCCTGGTGCTGGAACGCGGCAAGATCGTGCGCGAACGCACCGTCGACACCTTCGGCTTCTGGCGCAAGCGCAAGCTGAATACCGAGTCGAACGTGCAGTTCGGCGAAGGCGGCGCCGGCACCTTCTCGGACGGCAAGCTGTACAGCCAGATCAAGGACCCCAAGCATTACGGCCGCAAGGTGCTCACCGAATTCGTGAAGTCCGGTGCACCGGAAGAGATCATGTACGTGAGTAAGCCGCACATCGGCACCTTCCGCCTGGTGAAGATGGTCGAGCAGATGCGCGCCGAAATCTTGTCGCTCGGCGGCGAGATCCGCTTCCAGACCCGCGTCGACGACGTGATCGTCAGCGAAGACAACGGCGTGCGCCAGGTGCGCGGCGTGGTGCTGGCCTCGGGCGAGCACATCGCCACCAACCACCTGGTGATGGCGGTCGGCCACAGTGCGCGCGACACCTTCGAGATGCTGTACAAGCGCGGCGTGTATGTGGAAGCGAAACCGTTCTCGATCGGCTTCCGCGTCGAGCACCCGCAATCGCTGATCGACGTCTGCCGCTTCGGCCCGAACGCCGGCAACAAGATTCTCGGCGCCGCCGACTACAAGATCGTGCACCACGCCTCGAACGGGCGCTCGGTGTACAGCTTCTGCATGTGCCCGGGCGGCACCGTGGTGGCCGCCTCGTCGGAAGAAGGCCGCGTGGTCACCAACGGCATGAGCCAGTATTCGCGTAACGAACGCAACGCCAACAGCGCCATCGTGGTCGGCATCACGCCGGAAGACTATCCGGGACACCCGCTGGCGGGCATCGCCTTCCAGCGCGAACTGGAGTCGCGCGCCTTTGTGCTGGGCGGCGGCACCTACGACGCGCCGGGCCAGCTGATGGGCGACTTCGTGAAAGGTATCCCGTCCACCGAATTCGGTTCGGTGATCCCGTCGTTCCGCCCGGCCGTGCACCTGACCGACCTGGCGCCGTCGCTGCCGGAGTATGCGATCACGGCGCTGCGCGAAGCGTTTGTCGCCTTCGATAAGCAGATCAAGGGCTACTACAAGCACGACGCGGTGCTGACCGGCGTCGAGACCCGCACCTCGTCGCCGATCCGCATCAAGCGCCGCGACGACGACCTGCAGAGCCTGAACACGCGCGGCCTGTTCCCGGCCGGCGAAGGCGCGGGCTACGCCGGCGGCATCATGTCGGCGGCGGTGGACGGCATCCGCGTGGCCGAAGCCGTGGCCCTGGCCATGGGCGTGCCGGTTCCTGCCCTGCAGGACTGAGCGAGGTGACCCAAGCCACGCCGGCCACGGCCAGCAGCGGCGCGCTGGCGCCGCTGCTGGCCGTGGCCGGCTCCATCATTTCCGTGAACTTCGGCGCGGCCTATGCCAAGGGCCTGTTCCCACTGGTCGGCAGCGCCGGCGTCACCGCCGTGCGGGTCGGCCTGGCGGCGATCCTGCTGCTGGCCTTCTGGCGGCCCTGGCGCGCGCCGCTGGCGCGGGCCGACATGGCGAACGTCGCCATCTACGGCCTGATGCTGGGCTTCATGAATTTGCTGATCTACGCGGCGTTTGCACGCATCCCGATCGGGATTGCGATCGCCATCGAGGTGATCGGGCCGCTGGCGGTGGTGGTGCTGTCCTCGCGCCACCTGCGCGACTTTGCCTGGGTGGCCTGCGCGGCCGGCGGGCTGTACCTGCTGGCGCCTACCACGGCCCATTCAACCGCGCTCGATCCGCTCGGCGTGGCCGCCGCGCTCGGCGCCGCCTTCTGCTGGGCGATGTACATCGTGTTCGGCAAGCGCGTCTCCACTTTGAAAGGCGGCCACGTCGTATCCTGGGGCATGCTGGTGGCGGCGATCTGCACGGTGCCGGTGGGGCTGGCCCAGGCCGGCCCTGCCCTGTTCGCGCCGCAGATTTTGCTGGGCGGCCTGGTGGTGGCGGTGCTGTCGAGCATCCTGCCCTACTCGCTCGAGATGCTGGCCCTGTCGCGCCTGCCGCGCCGGGTGTTCGGCATCCTGGTGAGCGCCGGGCCGGCGGTGGGTGCGCTGGCCGGCTTCTTCGTGCTGGGCGAGGTGCTGACCGCGGTGCAGTGGGCGGCGATCGGGCTGATCGTCGTGGCGACCGGCGGCAGCGCGGCGACCGCGGGCCGCAGCTAGCGCGTTACAACCATCCCGCTTTCTTGAAGCGACGATACATGTAATAGCTTACCGCCACCATCACCGCGATGGCGACCGGATACCCATACTTCCATTTCAGCTCGGGCATGAATTCGAAGTTCATGCCCCAGATACCGGCAAAGGCCGTGAACACGGCGAAGATGGCGGCGTAGGCGGCCAGCTGCTTGTTGATCTCGTTCTCGTCGATGGCGACCATCGATAAGGTCACCTGGATCGCAGTGGCGATGGTGTCGCGGATGGTGTCCAGGCGTCCGGCGATGCGCAGCAAGTGATCGTGGATGTCGCGGAAATAATCCTGGGCCTCGAAGGCCACCTGCGGCACGCGGCCGCCGTGCAGGCGCCCGACAGCGTCCATCAGCGGCATCACGGCGTGGCGCAGCACCAGGGTGTTGCGCTTCAGGTCGTACAGGCGCTCGATGTTGTCGCGCTGGGCGCCCTTGCCGCCAAAGATGCGGTCCTCGATCGATTCGAGGTCGGATTCGAGTTTGTCGATGATCGGGAAGTAGCGGTCGACCACGGCGTCCATCAGCGCGTACAGCACGAAGCCGGAACCCTTTTTCAGCAGGTGCGGTTCGCGCTCGGCGCGGGCGCGCACGCCGAGGAAGCCCTGGGCCGAATCGCGCCGCACCGACAGCACGTAGTTGGGGCCGACGAAGATCGCCACCTCGCCCGAGCACAGCTCCTCGTGGTCGAGGTAGACGGTGCGCACGACAACGAACAGCGAGTCGCCGTATTCCTCGAGCTTGGGGCGCTGGTGGCCGCGCGAAGCGTCTTCCACGGCCAGCTCGTGCAGGCCGAACTCCTCCTGCATCGTGAGCAGCTCGGCGGGGTCGGGATCGCGCAGGGCGACCCAGACGAAGCATTCGGGTTGTTTCAGGTATTCGCTGATATCCTCGACCGGGATATCGGATAGTTTCTTGCCTTCCTGGTAGGCGACGCAGTTGATCAGCATGAAGTATGGACGGTGAAGCGGAATGCCGTAGCTTACACCGCCGATGAGCGCGATGGCGGACGGCGGCGTATCCCGTACGGTGGGCACTCCGTGCCCACGCGGAACGTCGCATCATGTTGGCAGGTTTGAAGCCGCGGAACATGCATTAAGACGCGGCGTGCCAGGGCATGCCACAACATTCAAACCTGGCCAACAATGTATCGCTTTTCGCGTGGGCACGGGGTGCCCACCGTACGGTCACGGCCGCAGGCCGCATATCACAGGCCGCGGGCCATCAACCCAACCCCACAGCCGCAGGCCTGGCGCCGACCACCCTACTCCTCGCGCGCGCCGTCGATTCCCAGCTCGACGATCTTGCGCGTGATCGTGTTCCGCCCTATCCCCAGCCGCATCGCCGCATCGTTCTTGCGCCCGTGCGTGTGCTTCAGCGCCGTCTTGATCAGCGCCGATTCGAACTGCTTGCCGAGCGTGTCCATCACCTCGAACTGGCCGGCGCTGAGCATGCTCGCGGCCTGCAGTTCCAGCAGCCCGATCCAGCCGTCCGGCGAGGGTGGCGTCGCCAGCGCGGCCGGAACCGGCATGCCGCCGTCGGCATAGGCTGGCTGCAGCGGCGCAGCGGCGCCCTGCCCGCCCTGGGTCAAGTCGCGCGGCAAATCCTTGATCTCGACCGTCTGCCCCGGCGCCATCACCGTGATCCAGTTGCACAGGTTTTCCAGCTGGCGCACGTTGCCCGGCAGTTCCAGGCCGCTGAGGAAACGCATCGCGCTGTCGCTCATGCGCTTCGGTTCGACGCCCAACTGGTGTGCGCTCTGCACCAAAAAGTGGCGCGCCAGCAGCGGGATGTCCTCGCGCCGCTCGCGCAAACTCGGCAGGCGCAGGCGGATCACGTTCAGGCGGTGGAACAAGTCTTCGCGGAACAGGCCGTCGCGCACGCGCTGTTCCAGGTTCTGGTGGGTGGCCGCGATCACGCGCACATTGGCTTTCACCGGCTGGTGCCCGCCGACGCGGTAGAAGTGGCCGTCCGACAGCACGCGCAGCAGGCGCGTCTGCAAATCGAATGGCATGTCGCCGATCTCGTCGAGGAACAGGGTGCCGTTCTCGGCCTGTTCGAAGCGGCCGCGCCGCATGGCCTGGGCCCCGGTAAACGCGCCGCGCTCGTGACCGAAGAGTTCCGACTCCAGCAGGTCCTTCGGGATTGCCGCCGTGTTCAGGGCAATGAAGGGCTGCTGGGCGCGCGGGCTGTGCTTGTGCAGGGCGCTGGCGACGAGCTCCTTGCCGGTGCCGGATTCGCCGGTAATCAAGACGGTGACGTTCGACTGCGACAGGCGGCCGATGGCGCGGAACACTTCCTGCATGGCCGGCGCCAGGCCCAGGATCTCGGGCGTTTCGGCGGGCGGCGCCTCGACGCTGGCTTCGCGCAGGCTTTCTTCGAGCGCGCGCCGGATCAGGCTGACGGCCTTGTCGATGTCGAAGGGTTTTGCCAGGTAGTCGAAGGCGCCGCCCTGGAAGGAAGCGACGGCCGAATCGAGGTCGGAAAAAGCGGTGATGATGATCACCGGCAGGCCCGGGTGGCGCGCCTTGACTTCCTGCAGCAGCTCGATGCCGGTTTCGCCGGGCATGCGGATGTCCGACACCAGCACCTGCGGGGTATCGTGCTCGAAGGCGTTCAGGGCGTCGCGGGCATTGGCGAAGCTGCGTGTCTCGAGATTCTCGCGCGCCAGGGCTTTTTCCAGCACCCAGCGGATCGATGCGTCGTCGTCGACAATCCAGATTGGTTTCATGTAGTTCGTGGCTTTCCGCAATGTGGATTCATAAGCGACCGCGGCGTCCTGCCGCAGCGGCTTATGGCAGCGGCAGCAGGATCCTGAAATCCGTCAGTCCTGGCCGGCTTTCGCACTCGATCATCCCCTGGTGCTGTTGCACGAAGGTCTGAGCCAGCGTCAGCCCGAGGCCGCTGCCGCCCTCCCGTCCCGACACCAGCGGGTAGAAGATACGGTCGCGGATCTCGGGTGCGATGCCCGGTCCATTGTCGATGATATGCAAGTCTAATGCCAGGCCGTAGCGGACCTTGGCCAGGGTCACCTGGCGCGCCACGCGGGTGCGCAAAACGATCTCGGCGTCGCCCGCTGCGATGCGTTGCGCGAGCGCCTGCGCGGCGTTGTGGACGATGTTCAGCACCGCCTGGATCAGCTGCTCCTTGTCGCCCCTGAACTCGGGAATCGAGGCGTCGTAGTCGCGCCGGATGCTCAAGCCATTCGGGAATTCGGCCAGCACCAGCGAGCGCACGCGCTCGCAGACTTCGTGAATGTTGACGTCGCCGACGATATGGGGTTTGCGATGCGGCGCCAGCAGGCGGTCGACCAGGGTTTGCAGGCGGTCGGCTTCCTTGATGATGACCTGGGTGTATTCCTTGAGTTCACCCAGGTGCAGCGGCGGCAGCTCCAGCTCCAGCAGCTGGGCCGCGCCGCGGATGCCGCCCAGCGGGTTCTTGATCTCGTGGGCCAGGTTGCGAATGAGTTCCTTGTTGGCCTGGCTCTGGTCGAGGAAGCGTTCCTCGCGGTCGAGTTTCAGCTGCTGCACGTTCTCGCGCAGCTCGATCAGCACCTCGCCGTTGTCGAGCGCACTGGCGATGCTGTGCACGTGCAGGGTTTCGCGGCCTGGGCGTTCCAGCGCCAGGTCCTGGCGCAGGTCGGCATACTGGTGGGCGCGGGTCTGGTCGCACAGGGCGGCCAGCTCGTCGCCATTGGTGAACAAGCTGGCAATCGACTGGCGCGACAGCCACTTCAGCGAAGCGTCGAGCATGTTCTCGGCCGCCGGATTGGCATAGCGGACGTGGTCATCGGGGTCGACCAGCAGCACGCTCGATGCCAGCAGTTCCAGGCCGGAGAATCGTGCCAACTGCGGGGCCGACGGCGGCGAGGATTGCGCCGATGCGTCGTGCTCGTTCATCGGATGTTGCCGATTTCCCGGCGCAGCGCTTCGATGTTGCGCTCGGTGCGGCCGATGTCTTCGCGCATCTGGCCGACGCGCTCCTGGTACTTGGCGTAGTTGCGCTCGTTGCCATTGCGCGGCGGTTCGCCGTTGTTGAATTCGCGGCGCTGCTCGGCCAGCTTCTGCTCTTCGGCGCGCAGTTCCTCGTTCAGGATCTCGCGGCGGTCGTTGTCGCGCGCGCGCTGCTGGCCCGTGTCGACGCGCGGGAAGTCGGACGGGCTAGGAGCCGCGGCCGCATTCGCATTGCCTGCCGGGTTGAGGGGGCGCGCGGCGGTCGGCACGGCCGGCGTGACGGTACGCGCCACCGGCGCTGGAATATAGCCCGGCAAGTCGAGCATCTTGCAGCCCTTCTTGTTCGTGTCGGTGAATTCGACCCGCCCCTGCGCATCGGTGCACTTGTAGACGGGGGTCTGGGCCTGGGCCGCGCCAGTCATCGTCAATCCGGCTGCCAGCGCCAGTTTCAGGCCGCGGCAGGTCACACTGGTTGTCATTCGCATCGGTAGAGAAAGCACGCCGGGCGCGCAAGGTGGAAGTCCAGCCGAATATACCGCATCAGAATGAAAAACGCGGGGAAAGCCATCGGCTCGCCCCGCGTCCTTTACATTCGCTTACGGTTTTGATGCCGTAGCGCAACAGCTAGCTTGTAGACGAATTACGACGAGTAGTACATGTCGAATTCGATCGGGTGCGGCGTCATGCGCATGCGCTGCACTTCGGCCATCTTCAGTTCCAGGTAGGCGTCGATCATGCCGTCGCTGAACACGCCGCCGCGGGTCAGGAACTCGCGGTCCTTGTCCAGGGCTTCCAGGGCTTCTTCCAGCGAAGCGCAGACGGTCGGGATCAGCTTGTCTTCTTCCGGCGGCAGGTGGTACAGGTCTTTCGTTGCCGCTTCGCCCGGGTGGATCTTGTTCTGGATGCCGTCCAGGCCCGCCATCAGCAGCGCGGCGAAGCACAGGTAGACGTTGGCCAGCGGGTCCGGGAAGCGCACCTCGATGCGGCGGCCTTTCGGGTTCGCCACGTGCGGGATGCGGATCGAGGCCGAGCGGTTGCGGGCCGAGTAGGCCAGCTTGACCGGCGCTTCGTAGCCAGGCACCAGGCGCTTGTACGAGTTGGTGCCCGGGTTGGTGATCGCGTTCAGGGCCTTGGCGTGCTTGATGATGCCGCCGATGTAGTACAGGGCCGTTTCCGACAGGCCGGCATAGCCGTCGCCGGCGAACAGGTTCTTGCCGTCTTTCCAGATCGACTGGTGCACGTGCATGCCCGAGCCGTTATCGCCGTTCATCGGCTTCGGCATGAAGGTGGCGGTCTTGCCGTAGCTGTGGGCCACGTTCCAGACCACGTACTTCAGGTTCTGGGTCCAGTCGGCGCGCTCGACCAGGGTCGAGAAGCGGGTGCCGATTTCGTTCTGGCCGGCGCCGGCCACTTCGTGGTGGTGCACTTCGACCGGGATGCCGAGCGATTCGAGGATCAGGCACATTTCCGAGCGCATGTCCTGGAAGCTGTCGACCGGCGGGACCGGGAAATAGCCGCCCTTGACGGTCGGACGGTGGCCGCTGTTGCCGCCTTCGAAGTCCTTGTCGGTCGACCACGAGGCTTCTTCGGATGCGATCTGCACCGAGCTGCCCGACATGTCGCTCTTCCAGCGGACCGAGTCGAAGATGAAGAATTCCGGTTCCGGGCCGAAGAAGGCGGTGTCGCCCACGCCCGACGACTTCAGGTAGGCTTCGGCGCGCTTGGCGATCGAGCGCGGGTCGCGGTCGTAGCCCTTGCCGTCCGACGGTTCGATCACGTCGCACTGCATGAACAGGGTGGTCTCTTCCATGAACGGGTCGAGGTTCGCGGTGTTCGGGTCCGGCATCAGCAGCATGTCCGACGCTTCGATGCCCTTCCAGCCGGCGATCGACGAACCGTCGAAGGCGTGGCCCGACTCGAATTTATCCAGGTCGAAGTGCGACACGGGGACGGTGACGTGCTGCTCCTTGCCGCGGGTATCCGCAAAGCGGAAATCCACGAACTTGACTTCGTTGTCCTTCACCATCTGCATCACATCTGCGGCGGTCTTTGCCATGCGTTTCTCCTGAATGAAAAGGGGTGGTGCCGTCAAGCGGCGGGGTCGTGATCCTGTGCGACCGGTCCAGCCAACGTGCGACATACTCATGCGAAACATATGCAGGAACCATGCCAGCACTCCGCCATGAACAAATGCGCAATCGTTCTTTGGAAACCCGTGAGTTTAACCATAAAATCTTCGGCGTTAGCGTACAACACCGTGGTGCAGCCAATTCCAGCGATTGCACCATAATAGTGCATAGCTATTCGATCGCACCGTTTTGATGCACGCTGCACTCTTTTGGTCTTTGCACGGCAAGATCGCGCTGCGATGGTGCGCACCACTTTAATTGAGGAAACACGATGAGCAAGACCGAATCGATTCTCGCCGCTGCCCGCCAGCGCGCCAACGGCCAGCCGTATGCCGGCGCCGTGACCCCGCAGGAAGCCTTTGAGCTGCTGCAGAATGATCCGCAGGTCAAGATCGTCGACGTGCGCACCAATGCCGAGCGCGACTGGGTAGGACGCGTGGCCGTGCCGGAACCCCAGCACGTGGCGGTCCAGTGGGCGACCTATCCGGGCGGCCAGCCGAATCCCGCTTTTGGGCCGCAGCTGGAAAGCGTGGCCGGCAAGGACGAGGTATTGCTGTTCCTGTGCCGCTCGGGCGTGCGCTCGCGCCACAGCGCGCGCGTGGCGACCGAGCTGGGTTTCGCCAATTCCTTCGATATCCTGGAGGGCTTCGAGGGTGACCGCGACGCCGACGGCCACCGCAAGACGGTGGGTGGCTGGTGCAAGGCCGGGCTGCCCTGGGCAGGCGCGTGAACGATGCCAGGTAGGGTGGGCTCTTGAGCCCACGCGGTCGCACCGTAGAGTGTCG